>JAKISP010000036.1 GCA_021648525.1 Gammaproteobacteria bacterium | reverse complement strand
GAAATGAAGAAGAAAACACGTTTTCTTGCCTAAATACCGTTATGAAGTCGTTATTTTTGAAGGATAACCTTCAAAAAATGCAAAACCAAAAATTGACTGCTGAATAGTGTCGTCGTGCAAAGGTCTCGCTTTATAAGTTGTATTAAATTTCGCTATAAAATAAGGTATTGACGGATGTTGATACTTTGAATATATTGAAAATGTATTTGGAAGTTATGGTCTGCGATTGACTGTTAGAAGGCTGCGTAGATTGGCGTGCTGAATGAAACAATATTCTGGAATGATGGTGTTGTTTGAAACGAATGGAGTTCGCGTGCTTTAAATTAACTATAAAATTTTTTTAATTTTATAGTGACAGGGATAGTCTTTCCAGGTTCGTACTTACGGTGTAAGTGTGTTTTTTTATTTGGCAGTTCTGTCATCTAAGTTGGTTCTCACTTGGCCCTTCAATTAAAGGCTTTATCTCGATTATCCATTGTTGATGGATAACGTGCGGTATTGAATTTAAAAGATTCAAACGGAACTTTATTGGAGGAAGATTAAATGGCCAATTATCTGTATCCCGGTGTTTATATTGAAGAGATCCCAGCTGGCGCAAAGCCAATTGAAGGTGTCTCGACCTCTGTTGCGGCCTTTGTTGGTGAAGCGGGGCGAGGCCCGGTTGGCGAGGCAAATTTGATTGGGCGGTTTGATGGTTATGTAAAAGACCACGGCGGTATTGTGAGCGAAGATGATGCCATGGGCCTTGCCGTACAGGCCTTTTATCTTAACGGTGGTGGCGCTGCTTATATCTGTCGAATAGCCGGTGAAGGCTCTACATCCGCTGTTGTATCGTTTGATGGCGAAGGCGGGGCCGGTGTCGGTGATACGACGGACCCGGTGCTGACCATTACCGCAACCAGTGAAGGCGACTGGGGTAATGATCTTTATGTGAAAATTATTAAACCCGCGCAGGACTCACTCACGTTCGACCTGTTGATTGGCCATCGTAACGATGGTGAGTTTGTGGAAGATGAAGCCTTTACTGATCTAACCATGGTTGCTGGGGATGATAACTATGCATTGAGACAGGTGAATGGCAATTCATTGTTGGTTGTACTTTCGCTGGGTATTGCGGCTGATCCGGCAAATGCTAGTGAGATGTATCAAGCGGCGGTGGTTACCAGTGGCACGATATCCGGTGGTAGTTACCTCAATGGGCTTGATAGTGTGATGGTGTTAACCCTTAATATCAACGACAAAGGGGCTGAGCAAATTATATTAAACCCAGTTGATATTGATTTGACTGAGGATGATGTTGGTAGTGATGGTGAGGCAGTCGCTGCAGCAATACAGGCGCAAGTGAACACGATTGATGATGATCTTGTTTATACCTCATTTACCTGCACGTTTGATGGTTCACGCTTTGTATTGACATCAATAGAGGATGAGTCCAGCGCTGCTATCGTCATTTATGATGGTGAGCTGGCCAGTTTACTGAGGTTATCTTCTGCTGATACTGCGGTCTTAACCAGTGCGCAAGTAGATGCAGATGAGGACCTGTTTAGTAATGTGCCAGGCGGTTTACCGAGTATTGCAGATGCTGGTTTAACCCTGAATATTGATAATCTGGGTGATATTGATATTACGTTGAATATTGCTGAGATGAGTTTGAGTGGTGTTAACGAAACAGATGGTAATACGGTCGCGCTGGCGATTCAAAACGGTGTTCGTGCAGTGAATGCTGCGATCCCTTCCTATAAAGATTTTAGCTGTGATTATAGCGATACACGTAATTTTGTACTGACCTCTGGCAGTAACGATGTACGTGTTTCTAATCTTGCGGTGACTGATGGTGAACTGGCCGATTTTCTGGGGCTGAATGACGCAGATAACCCTTCATTGGTGTTGGGACGGCAGCGAGAGCAGGGCACTTCAGCGGTGATCCCATTGCAAAGCCTTGGTGCATTAGCGTCATTAGGTGTTCAGCTAGTCGGCGGTAACGCGAACGCGCCGACAGCCGCTGATTACAGCGCTTTTTATAACACGTTGCTGCGAAAAATACGCGATGTCAGTATTGTATTGCTGCCAGGTGAGGCGTGGCCTTCGAGTGGCCCACATGCCGTTATCGATGCAACATTGGCGCATTGTGAGTCGATGGGTAATCGCATATTGATTGTAGACCCACCGCAAAATATGGAGCTGGAGCAGGCGGCTGATGTAACCGGTTTAGGTCTGCCGACGTCAACTTATAGTACGCTTTACTACCCATGGGTCGATGTGGCGAATCCTTTTTACCATGAAGACTCCAACCCCAATGCCAGCACCACACTGACAATCGCACCCTCTGCATTTGCTGCCGGTATGTGGGCCAAAACGGATGGTCGGCGCGGTGTGTGGAAGGCCCCGGCTGGTGTTGAAACACAATTAAATGGTGCTGCGGCGCTTGAATTTAATGTTGAGGATCTTGAGCAGGGGCAGCTGAACCCGCTGGGGATTAACTGCTATCGAAACGTGCCTGGTTATGGTTCTGTCATTTGGGGCAGCCGAACACTGGCGACCAGAGCAAGCCCTGAATGGCGCTATGTGCCCGTCAGGCGTACCGCTATCTTTATTGAACAGAGTATTTTTAATGGCATTCAATGGGCTGTGTTTGAGCCTAATGATCACCCGCTATGGGGTTCTTTGCGTGGCAATATCGGTTCGTTTATGAACGGGCTATTTCGTTCGGGTGCCTTCCAGGGTAAGACCGCTAATGATGCCTATTTTGTCCGCTGTGGGTTGGGTGACACCATGACGCAAGGGGATATCGATCGTGGCCAGGTGATTGTGATTGTTGGTTTTGCACCGGTTAAGCCTGCTGAATTTGTGATTGTGCGAATTCAACAGAAAGTTGGCCAGTAGTCGCGTTATCACAACGACGTAAACACTTATTTCAGGAGGAATACCTATGGCAGCTCCAATGTTCCCTGTTAATGCGCATCGATATGATCCTTATCGCACCTTCATGTTTCAGGTGGTGATCGATGGGCAGCCTGTCGCTGGGGTGAAAAAGATGAGCGCGTTAAAAAAAACCACCGAGGCCGTTAAGTGGCGCTCGGCTGGCGACCCTGCGCATGAACGTGTGATGCCGGGTGGTACCAGTTACGAGCCGGTGACACTAGAGCAGGGGTTAACACACGACCCGGTGTTCGAGAACTGGGCAAACCTGGTGAACAACATTCAGGGTAATGCCGCGATGTCACTGGTGAACTACCGTAAAGATGTGGTGCTGAATGTATTGAATCTTCAGGGCGCGGTTGCGATCTCATATCGATTGAGTCGTGCCTGGGTTTCAGAATTTCAGGCGCTGCCGGAGTTTGATGCAGGCACCATGAATACCGTCGGGATTCAAACACTGATATTGCACCATGAAGGCTGGGAGAGAGATACCAGTGTAACCGAACCCTCGGAGGCTTGATTGAGTTGACGGGATGATGCAGTTACCTGGCGGCCTGTATATTGACGGGGTATTGGATAAGCGCTTTTTATTCAAGCCGGTGACTGGACAGCTAGAGATGGCGTTGAGTGAGAGTGCTCTGCTGGCAAATAGTTTGCCAGCGAGAGTGACGAAGATCCTGAGCGAGGCACTGGAAATGTTGGCAGGCGATGTGGTCAGTGAAAAGCAGGTGCGCGCCTTGAGTGTTGGTGACCGGCAGTTTTTGATGCACCGTCTGGCGATTCATATTGATGATGCATTGCTGTGGTTGACGGCCAGGTGTGGTGAATGTGGCGAGGCATTTGATATTTCACTACGCCTATCGGAACTACCGGTTAAGCTTGCAGGCGATGCGTTTCCTGCAACGGTGGTCGAGATGCCGTCGGGCCGATTAAAGGTACGTGTGCCGACTGGTGATGATCAGGAGTCCATTGCTTCGGTTCGTGATGACAGCCGTGCGATGCAGATGCTGCTAACACGCTTGATCTCGTTTGAGATAACAACGGCAGAAGATGAGGTGTTTGATCTAGCAAGTTTAGATGAAGCACAGCTGACCACTATCGAAACGGCTGTTGAGGCGATGGCGCCTGAAGTGGCTTCTGAAATGGCCACGCACTGTCCGCACTGTGAGATGGAAAACCGAATCCCTATTAGTCCTTATGGCTGTATGACGCGTTCAGTCGGTGAACTGTTTTCTGAGATTCATGCACTCGCGGCTAATTATCACTGGAGCGAACAGGAAATTCTGGCGTTGCCACGTGGCCGTCGCCACACTTATTTGTCGCTGCTCGGCCGCCAGCAAGGTATGCAGAGTCGGGGTAATCATGTTGACACGGGATGGCCTTAGATATGGGTTTTTTTACCGATATTATCGCCGATAGTCGGCACATGCCAAAAATGAACGAGGTCAATGCCACGCCTCCTGATCTGTCGTGGCCAGGATCAGCCCAGCAGGATGCGGTTGCTACAACTGCGCGACCCGTTGAGCGGTCGGTGGTGAATCGCCGACAACAGCCGGCGTCAGTGAATGAGGCTGCGTCGCATGTGGTGGATAGTTTAGATGGCCCTGTTGATTCGGTGAGTCGCCAGCGCGAGGCGGCATCGTTAGCAGTAAAATCATCTGTACTCAGCCAGGCGCTACCAGCGGAAAGCAGGGCGGTGGAAAGGGCGAGTCGCCCAGCCTCTACCAGGGTATTAGCAGATAGGCCATCTGTTCAACTTAAGTCTGCGCAGAGGCATCGTTCAACTGTTCCGGCGCAGCATTCACCAGTGGCAGATAACAACGTGTCGGCATCGCTCTCTGGCACAGAGCGGATAGATCGGAATGGGACTCGATTTTCTCCCGAATTCACGGCCGAACCGTTAGCAGAGAGGCCTCCTTCTTCTGTTGTGAATGCGGCTCAGCAACAACCCGAAATGATAGATGGTGCGGTGAGGCCCGTTGTTAAAAATAATTTGGTAGCGGAAACGGTAAACAAAGCAGCGGGAAACCTTGAGGGGGAAGAGTCCCTGGTGCACCCCTCTCACGCGGCTGTTGATGCGCAACAGGTAGAGGAAATGGCAACTATTGAATCGCCATCGTCGCGGCCTGAATTAAAATCGACACACAATATACTCGGGCATCATGCGGCCAGTACCCGTTTGCCGCAGGTGCGAATCGGTCAGGTTAATGTCACCGTTGAACGGACGGCTCAGCCTAAAGTTCGCTCAGGTGGTGTGCGAGATGATAGCAGCTTTGTTAGCCGAAACTTCTTAAAGGGGTTGTGAGATGCCATTGCCTGAGTCTTCAATCTCCTTTGTCTGCAATGCGGTGAGTGACTTCGTGACGAGTGGTGTGAATGCCACGGAAAATTCGATTACGGTTTCGATTGGACCACCTGCCACCGTTGCCAGTGAAAATGATGAACACCGTATCAATCTGTTTTTTTATCGTTTTGAACCTGGTGGTTTTGACTCGGTTAGTCATCCAAACGATCCGTGGCGAATAAGAATGTTTTGCCTGATATCGGTTTTTGGTATCAATGAAGGTGCGGTGATGGCAGGCGAGAATGACCTGCGCCTGCTGGGAGAGGTGATGCGTCTGTTTCAGCAGCAACCGGTGTTAGGCGGTGTACAGGATGCGCTGTTGACCGCTGGCGAAGAGGTGTATTTGCAGGCGGTGTTTAGCCCGGTGAGTGATGAGCAGATTAATCAAATCTGGTCTACGCAGGGGGATGCCACCTATCGTCCGTCGGTGATTTATGAGATGGGACTAACCCCCATTATTCCATCTATTCAGCGTGCGCCACCTAAGCGAGTCGGGGCGATTGGTGCGCAGGCACGTGCTGACAATGAGGCACGCTTTGCTGCTTTTAGTGGCTCGGTGCAAGGGCCGCCGGTGGTTGCTAGTAGCATTGATGTGAGTAATCCACACTGGGTGCCTGTGCTCTGCTGGGTTTATCAGGGGGTGTGTGCTTATAGCCTGAGTTTTGATATTGACAGTGATGAATTTGCTGCGTTTGCTGCCCAGGTCTGGTTGGTGGGCGATAGCAGTGCCAGTGTTGAGCTTGTCTGGGAGGCGTGGGCCAGTAGCGGATGGCAGGGCGTGGGGGCAGCAGTCGCCGCAACGCCTTTTAATACAGCTATCGACCCAGACAATATGCCGTTACCCTCAGCCGATTTCCCACTGAATGTCGTGAACCCTGTTTCGATTTCCGCTGAGGAAAATGCAGCGCAAGGTCTGTTGTATGCGATGCGTGATGTTGTGATCTCTGGTCGGCCAACCGAAACTGTGCGCAGTAATCCCCTGTTATTAAGCCTGTACAGGTCATCGTGATGAGTGCCGTCGCTCCCATTTTGTTACCAACGGGTATTCAGGCAGAGTGGCAGCGGATAGAGGTGCTTGCTCAGTGTCTGTTGTGCTCTCGTCTCAATAAAGCACCGGAGCAAGCGCAGCTGGATGCATTGCGACAGTTGCAGGGAAAGATTGAACGGTTACGGGGCGGTGGTGATAGTGCTAACAACCCCTGGCATCGATTACCTGTTGCTGATTTGTCGCCTTTGGCGCTTGATATTTTAGCGGCGGTCTATGCGAGTGAGGCGCAGCCGCGCATCGGATGGCTCTATCAGGATCTGCAGACTGGGATTGCTCAGCCTTACATTACGCCTGCGTTGTTACATCTACTGTTTGCACTGGATGAAGGCGAGCTGCATGCGCTGCAACGTTATATCGGTGCTGAAGGTGAACTGATGCGACGTAATCTTATTGTGGCAGAGGGGGAGACACCTTTTAGTCCACTGCGGCCGGAAAAAGGTGCGTTGGCAACATTAATGGGATGGCCTAAAGCTGAATTGAAATTACCAGGTGCCAGCCGTGTTAAACAGCAGGCGCACTGGGATGAATTGATTTTACCGGCTGATAGTGAACGAATGTTGAGCGAGTTTCTGCTCTGGATTAAACACCAGAAGCGCGTGGTGGATGAGTGGGGCGGCAAACGGGTGGGTGGCCCAATAGCGTTGTTTAGTGGCCCCTCCGGCACTGGAAAAACCTTTGCCGCTAGTGTGATTGCATCAGAACTGGGGTGGCCGCTTTATCGTGTTGATCTGGGACGACTGGTGAGTAAATATATCGGTGAAACAGAAAAAAATCTTGGACGCCTTTTTGATGCCGCCCATGGGCGCAATCTCGTCCTGCAGTTTGATGAAGTGGATGCGTTGATGAGCAAGCGTGGAGAGGTCAAGGACGCACGAGATCGTTATGCCAATATGGAAGTGAGCTACCTGCTTGCCCGAATTGAAGAGCACCATGGCCCCTGTATTTTAACCACTAATCTTCGTAGCCAGATTGATAAGGCATTTAGCCGTCGCTTTCAAATGGTGATGGAATTTCCACGGCCCGATGAAGTGGCACGTGCTGAACTGTGGCGACGTATGTTGCCAGTGCGTGCACCGTTATGTGAAGAGGTGAATCTGGCCTTTATCGCCGCGTCAGTCAATATGACCGGTGGCAATATTCGGAATGCCGCGTTACATGCGGCGTATCTTGCGGCGGATGATGATGGCGTCATCAACATGGGGCACATCGCGACAGCCGTCTGGCGTGAGCTAGCGAAAGAGCGACCACAGCTCAATAAACGTGACCTGGGGGCGTTGAACGAATTTTTGCCAACGTCGATCGGTTCGTGTTGAGTGATAGCAGCAGTGAACAGAGGCGACAGTGAATGAGTCATCACACACCATTATTGATTGATACGCTAAATCTTAATCTCCCGAGTGGATTTGAAGGGCGGGCGAATGCGATTGCGCGTGAAACGGTACATTATCTCGGTGGACTGTCGGTGTCACAGAGTGCACAACTGGCGAGCCTGAATCTGCCTTCAATAAAAATAAGTGGCGGTGAAGCAAACGGGGTGATTGCACGGCGTATTGCACTGGCGATTCAGCGCCAGGTTAATCTTCCCACTGCTGGCGTGGCACGCGCCGCAACGGTTGGCAGGCCGGTGAATCATGCTGATTAATTTAACCCGCGGGGTGTTGCTTGAATACGGCCTGACGTTGCCGCCACTGATGTTAACGTTTGATTTTAACCCACAGACATTATCGCGTACGCGCTCGATCACGGTGAATACCGGCAGTGCGCCGGGTACACGGGGTGGATATGATTTTGCACTACCGAGCGAAACACCGCGCGTGGCGCAAGGGGTCAGCATTGAACCTGAGCAGTTTAATCTCGATATCATGATCGACGCGACCGACCGCATGAGCGATACCACGCTACCGGGGCATGCGATAGCCGTTGAGTTTGGTATTGAGCCGGAGCTAGATACATTGCGCAGCATGGTGGAGCCTAAATCGCAGGGGCCGGGTGGGGTGCAGATGTTGGCAAGCCTTGGCCTGGGTGGTAATAAGGCCTTTCAGCGAGATGAGCACCCTTCCGTTTTATTGCTGGTATGGGGGAGTCACATCCTGCCGGTTTTCATGACCAGTGTGCAGGTTGAAGAGACGGCGCACATGCCGACACTAAAACCTTATCGCGCCAGTGTCACATTAAGTTTCCAGGTGATAGAAGGAAACAACCCTTTTTACCGGGTAGAGAAGGTGCGGCAGATGGTGGGGGCGGCAATGAATTTAGCGAGTGGGGTCTCTTCATCCGCATCGGTTTCATTTTAGGGGGCGAGGATGCTTTTAAAAAAATCACGTTATAAAGATACGCCGCAGTTCTCGCCTGGAATGGATGGCGAGGTACTGTTTTCCGGGTTACGTTCGCGTCAGATTGGGGATGCGGCTGGTGTGATTGAGCATGAAGTGGTGGCGAGTGATCGCCTCGATCAACTGGCGCGTCATTACTACAATGATGATCGTTTATGGTGGCGAATTGTCGATGCAAATCCGCAGTTCTATTTTGGCCCTGAAATGTTAGGTGATGCGATGGCGGGGCGTGTAATTTTGATTCCAAAGGCTAAGGAGTCGTTAGTGTCGTGAGCTTACTGAATCTTTTTAGTGAAACTAATCGCCAGCCAGCGGAGTGTCTGGTGGCGTTTGATCATGGTGAGATCAGTGATCTGTATCCGGCATTAGTTGAAGTGGTGGTTGAAACAGATCGCAGGCAATGGGCCACGGCAACATTGGTGTTTGAGACGCGTCGGCTGGAAGATGGCAGTTGGAGCGTGCAGGATGATGAGCGCTTTAAACCCTGGGTGGCGGTGAAAATCCAGGCTGTTTTTGGCAGCGAAACAGAAGAGATGATACGCGGTTATGTGCGTGAAGTTAAGGTAGAGTACCCGGCTGAAAAAGGTGCCGCGAAGGTGACGGTGACCTGTCAGGACGATTCGCTCAAACTGGATCGAAAGCATGTGGACAAGCGCTGGGGCGAGGATGCGCCGATTACCGATGGAAAGATCACTGAAGAGATCGCGCGCGCTCACAATCTTCTGTTACTCGATAGCCCGGGAGTAGGGCAGACGGTACAGGATCTGAATCAAAACATGACCGACGTGCGTTTTTTAAAAAGGCGTGCGGATGCAAATGGCTATGAAATTATCTTTCGAGAAGGGAAATTGTATGTCGGCGATATGCGCCTGGATTTAGCGGCGCAACCGACCATTATGGTCTATGCCGGTACGAGTACCAACTGTATTAGTTTTAATATTAAGGATGATGGCCATCAGCCGGACAGTGTTGCTTATCAGGTGGCGGCGGAAACCGGTACCGACAATCCGGCCGAGGAAGTGCAGCCAAATCTGGCCTCACTAGGTAATGAACGGGTGGGTAGTCAAGGCGCTGGGCTGGACAATTTTGTGTGGCGACCTCAGCGCCAGGGGGTTAATGATGATGCGCAGATGGCGGCGATTGCACAGCAGGCTGCGAATGAGGCCTCGATGAAGATTAAGGTCGATGGTGAACTCGATGGCTCACTGTATGGGCATGTCTTGCGTGTGGGTGAGCCAGTGGGTGTTGATGGCCTGGGCGAGCGTTTTAGCGGTATCTATTACGTGGACGCAGTGAGCCACCGTTTTGATGTGGATGGTTACAAAGCGTCGTTCAAACTATTGCGTAACGCATATGGTGACAACCTGGAAAGTTCGGCGCATCGACTTGCCAATGTACGTTAGGAGAGAAGTGTAAATGGAACAGCTTGTTCAACAGCTAGCCCAGCAGGCGCAACAGCGTTATTACGGTAAATATAGAGGCTTTGTGACCGATAACCGAGACCCGGAAAAGCGTGGTCGGCTGAAGGTGAAAGTACCCACGGTACTGGGTGAGCAGGATACCGGCTGGGCATTGCCCTGTCTGCCGTTTGGCGGGCTGGCGAACCAGGGGCTGTTTATGGTGCCAGAAATTGATGCACAGGTATGGGTCGAATTTGAGGAGGGGAACCTGGACCACCCTGTCTGGGTAGGTGTGTTCTGGCAGCAGAGCAGTGATACACCCGAAGAGGCGATGCTGGATGAACCGACCACCCGAATGTTGCGTACACCCTCGGGTCATGTATTGCAGTTTGATGACCTCGCGGGTGAGGAAAAATTTCGCCTGGCACACCCGGCGGGCACTGAAATGAGGATCGACCCAAAGGGCACGGTGGAGCTGGAAGATGCGGCAGGGGCAAAGATCACCATGGATGCAGAATCCAATAAAATCATCATTGAAGACAGTAACGGCAACAAGGTCACGATGGATTCGAGTGGCACCCTTGTGGAAGACAGTAGTGGCAACAAGATTGAAATGGCACCGAGTGGCATTGTTGTTAAGGCGATACAGATTGAGATTAAAGGTGAGCAGGTACACCTGGGTGGGCAGGGGGGGGAGCCATTAATCAAAGCTCAAACCTTTATGGCGATGTATAACAGCCATACCCACCTCTGCACGGCACCGGGGTCACCTTCGGCCCCGCCATTGCCACCGTTAACACCGGCCGCAATGACCATTAAGAGTAAGGCGCAGTAAAGGGAGAGGTGAATGGCGACGCAATTACATAATGCTGATTTCATGAAATTCCCACTGACGATTGATGAGGCGGGTGCGCAGACGAGTGCACGTCGTCAACATATACGAGAACAGATTGAACAGGTGCTGTTTACTAATCCGGGTGAGCGCTGGTTTCGTCCTGAGTTTGGCGCGGGTATTCGCGCACTGGTCTTTGAACCGAATAGTAGTGTGCTGTGGGAGGTGACTAAAAAACGTCTGCTGGCTTCTTTAAGTGACGCGCTTGCTGGCGAAGTGTCAGCGAGTTCGCTAGGGGTCTCGGTAACGGGTGAGGGTGCGCAGTTGATTATTGAAATCACTTACACCCTGGCGACAATCAACTACTCTGAACGACTTGAATTTGCGGTGGAGGGGTAAAACGATGGCCGTGAACGCTGACGCTAATGTATCGCAATCAACGCTGCCTGATGCAACGTTGATCTTCAGTGATGGCTGTGGTGATTGCGCGCAACGTGAAGTGAGCTTGCCTGAGCCGCTGCCGCGGGTGGGCGATGATTTCGACTGGTTGCTACGTGACTACGATGGTTTTCGTCTGTTTATGCTGGAGGAGCTTGCTGCCCGTTTTCCGGAACGTCTGCGCTGGACACCGGCAGATATGGAGGTGGTACTGGTAGAAGCGCTCGCGGTGGTGCTTGATCAACTCTCAGACATGCTTGATCGTACGCAGGCGGAAGCATTTCTGGAGACGGCGCGTCGTCCCGACTCGGTGCGCAGACTGCTTTCCATGGTCGGATACGATGCGGTTGCGATGGCGGATACGGCGGCGAAGATTCCCGAGGCGATTGGTTTCGCGGCGGAATCCCAGCAGCAGAAGCACCTTCGTCTGGTTGATTTTCACTCTGCACTGCAGCAGTTTATGGCTGATTACCCGCAGTCATATGAAGCGCTGAATGCCACTCAGCAGTCAAACCTACAGGCTTTTGTCGATGATAGTCGGCTTGATGATGTTGCGGTACTGAATGCGGTTCAACTATTTATTGATAACGCGCCCGAGTTTGTAACGCGTGCACGCCAGCTCGCGCTTATTCGCTATTGGGGCGCTTACCCTCATGCGATGAATGAGGCGCGTGGTGCTGGCCCACGTGCGATTCATACGCAGAAGCGGATGGTCACTGTGAATGACTATGCGCAGCGACTGGAAACGCATCCGCTAGTATTGCAGGGCCACGCCTTTGAGCGCTGGAGTGGCTCATGGGCCACGCTCTATAGCGCATTGATCATGATAAACAGTATCAAACTTGATACGCCGTTAAATGAGGGCGCGGTGGGCGGTGCGGCTCTATTGCAGCAGCTGCAAAACGAGGTGGATGAATTTAATCAACAGCGAGATGTTGCCGTGCCCAACTGGGCTGAGGCAGTCACGCCACGTATGGTGCTGCGTCCTTATCTGGATGCTTATCGGATGGCGGCACAGGAAGTTTTTCTGGTTGATGCAAACCCTGTTGGGATCAATCTGTCACTCTCCATTCGTATCGCGGATAACTATTTTCAGTCCGAAGTGAAGCGCGCGGTGATGGCGGTACTGGGTAATGGACTGGGTGGTTTTTTTGAAGCGGGTAATTTACGTTTCGGTGAAGACCTTCACGGCAGCGATATCATTGAGATCGTGATGGCGCTCGATGGGGTGAAAGTGGTCTGCCTTAATCGCTTTAAACGGGTGGGTAAGCGTTATGCCAATAAGGCTGATGCGGGTCAAATCCAGCTGGATGGGCTTGAAGTTGCTGTCTGTGATAGTAACCCGGCTAAGCCGGCACGTGGGATGTTGCGTGTTGTGCTGCATGGAGGGCGTCGCGCATGAAGCCGCTAAATAAAAAGACAAACCTGACACGCTGGAACCGTTCTGGCTTGAATCGTTTTCGTTATGTGGATGGTAATGCGATCACTCACCTTGAAAGTTTACGTCTGGCGATGAGCGAGGCATTTATAAACGATGATGGTGATAATCAGTGGCTGGCACTGGAGACGGCAATTCCTGTTCCACTGGGTGAACGTTCCAGTGAACGTCAGGCCCGCTGGTTAAAGCAGTACCGCGATGAGCGTCGTGATTATGCCTGGGAAATATTGCGAACCTATGCACGCGCCACGCATGTTTTAACCGAGCATTTAGATGCCTATGCGAATGAAGGGTATATCGGGACCGCGACGCAGTGGGATAACGTGCGTAAGCTGGTCGAAATGCTTGACTACCACCCTGCGCCACCTGCATCTGCGGAAACCATGGTTGCCTTGTTAGTCAAAGAAGATGAACGCGGCGATGTGGCTACTGGATTGTCGTTCAAAAATAAACCAACGGACGGTAGCCCGGCCGCTGTATTTGAAACACTGGCAGACCTTGAGGTGGATGCGGCGTTGAATGAACTGCGCGCGGCGGAGTGGGATAAATCTCAACTTGAATTTGATTATGTTGCCGATGGTGATCGCTATCGTGCAACATTTCCACTGAGTCAGCCGTTAGCGGATGTGTCGGTTGGCACCCCTGGCGTGTTGTTAGTTGAACTCGCTGATCGCTCGGTCGGTATTTACATTAAGGTTGCGGCGGTTAGCGATCAGGCGTTAACGCTAGTGGGAAACGACAGACCGGGTCTGCTGCCCAGTTCTATCCTTCGCCATCAAGTTAAATTGTTACTCAAACCCGGCTATATACAGGCACCTCAACTCAGAGGTGGTCATGTTGTGACGTTAAGCGCAGGGCATGGCCTGGGTGTGACCAGTATTGTGGCATGGGAAGCGGGTACTACCTGGCAGGCCGCGCGTGTGGAAGCGGTGGATGGCAACACGGTTAAGCTGTCTGCTGCGATACCCGCTGCAGGAACATCGCTTTACCTCGCCAGTGGTGCGCACGCGCGGCAAGTGATCACCGCGGGTTGCGCTGATACACGTGTTATTTTGCCGCGTGGGGTACGTGAAACTGGCGCTTTGTGGAATAGTGAATTGGCGAGTATTAGCGTGGCGGCTGGAAGCCCTCAGAAAGATTCAACAGACGCTGTGCCGCTTTATGATTTTGTTTCGGATAGTCGTTATCCGACTGTTTATTATGTGCTAACCGCTCCCTCGATTGCGACGGTAGAAGTTTCAGACCCTGTTGCGTTGGTGCTTGATGGTGATGCGGGTGATTTATCTGATGGTGACTGGCTGATCATGCAAAATTCAAGTGGCGAGAAAGCAGGGCAATTAATCAGTCTAGATGAAGGTGAAAAAAGCTTCTCGCTGGTTTTATCGCCAATGCTGGATGAGATTGAGACCCTTTACGGGGCGTTTGAACTGACGGTTTATCCTGATCTTTATCATGTCAATGGTACGCCGATTTTTGATGTCGATATTACTCGGCGTTCAGATAGCTTTAGCTGGATCTCGCTGGAAACGATTCCTGAGTCATTAGTCATCGGGCGTGTATTAGTGATAGCGGGTAAAGACGGTGCGATGGAAGTTACCATTAAAGCGGTGGATAACGCCGCCGGTTCTATTAAAGTTTCTCCTGCAATCCCTGGCAGTGAACTAAGCGAATCAGGTACGACAACCGTCTATACCCGCCATGATGCAGTGATCTATGGCAATGTGGTTCAGTCGGGTCATGGTGAGACTCAGAATAAAAAAATTATTGGTTCAGGTGATGCCTCTTTGTCGGGCCAGTCCTTTGACTTTGAGGTAGAAGCGGTGAGCTTTGTTAGCGATAGCCTTTTTTCTGCGGGTGTGCGTGCGGCAGTGGTGGTGAGTGTTGATCAGCGTCGCTGGATGCAGGTGGAAACCCTGAATGATTCTGAACCTGAAGATCCCCACTATGTTGTGCGTATGAATGAGGACGGCACGTTAAGGATTATCTTTGGTGATGGACGGCGCGGACGGCGTCTCAGCTCGGGTAATAACAATGTCCAGATTCAATACAGGACGGGGGTCGGAGTCAACGCAAACCTGACCCCTTACCAATTAAAAAAAATGGTTAAACCTCATGCATTGATTGAGGGGATTAAACAGCCGCTTTCATGTCGTGGAGGGAATGAGATGGAGGCGGTTTCATCTCTGCGTGAAAATGCACCTTCATCACTGTTAACCCTGTCGCGCGCGGTATCGTTATCTGATTTTACTCATCTTGCAGCGGCCAGTAGTAGTGTCTGGCAGGCACGCGCTATTCGCCTGATGCCGAGTGGGCTGGGACGTTCAGATAACATTGAAGTGGTGGTGGTGCCCGCTGGCGGTGGTGAGTTAGCGTCATTGAAAGAGAGCCTCGCTGAAAGTCTGCAGCAACATGCCCTACCGGGCGTGAGTGTTTCTGTGAGCGCCTATCAGCCGGTAATATTCGATTTGAAGGTCACTATTCGTGTCAATACGGATGAATACGATGCGGCTTTTGTTGCTGAAGATGTGCGGCTTGCACTGTTGAGTGGCTTCTCTCTGGCGCAGGTGAAACTGGGGGCATCACTTTATTACAGCCAGCTCATTGATGTGGTGGAAGGGGTGGAGGGGGTTGAAAATTGTGAATGCCTTATCAATGCGGATGGTTTTCGTGATGCCGATGGTGTGGCGGTAATACCGCGTCGTGTGGTAAGCGGTAGTGGCGGTGTGATTAAGCGGGTATCGCTAGATGAACGGCAGATTATTTACCTGGATGAAGATGCTTCTGTTGTTGAAATTATCGATCAACGTTATAGCCTGTAGGGGGTACTGGAATGTCTTCTCAATCAAAAGATAAAACGGCACCTCACCGCGCTGCCGATACGCTGTATCAAATTGTCCCATCACTCTATCGCTATAAAGATACAGGCGATCTGGAAAAATATTTTAAGGGTAGCGGTCATCTGCTCGATCAGCTGCACGCCACATTGGAACAGCGTCTTGCTGATGCATTTCCTGATAATCCGATTGATGGCTCACCGGCCTGTCAGGAGTGGCTGATTCCTTATTTTGCAGAGCTGCTTGATGTCCGTCTGGTATCACCGTTGGCGGCAGGGCGTCGTGATGAAGTGGCAAAGGCAGTGCGTTGGCGGCAGGGAAAAGGAACCTTGCGGGTCACTGAAGAAATTGCCGAATCAGTGGGTCAGTTTGAGGTGGTGATACAGGAAGGGTGGACGCGGGTGGCGATAACCCCCCGTCTGAATTTACCGCTGACCCCAACAAAATCCTATGGCTATCGTGAGAATGCGCCACAGACACCGCCCTCTATCGCGGCACGTCATCCGGGGTTGCCTGCGGTCACGGTTGATTTTCGTTGCCCATCGGGGGCCGTTGAGGCGGATAGTTATCACCCTGGTGCGCAGCAGAGTCGCGTCGATGGTGATACGCATGACTGGCGGCAAAGCAGTTTTCATGGTGCGCCCTGTTATCCGGCTCACTATGAGGATCGTTCACTGCGCACGGTGGATCTGCGCTGCGCTGACTGGCGCGTGGGGCATTACCATCCGGATACGGTGCTGTTATATGCAGTGCCTTCTGCGGGATGGTTTCACCCTGATGCGCGGCGGGTTAGCTGGGCAGCGGATCCTGGTATCGCTTTTCTTGAACTGATCGATGTGATTGAAGAGGGTAATCTCACCATCTATCGCAATAAAACCTGTGGTACGGATAATTTTGTACCCGTGAATATTAGTCGTGTGATTAAACTGGGGCAGGTGGCGGATGGGGTGGGCGATGCTGACTTCCACACCTGGCGTTTTGAAGGGGTGAATTTACTGCATACGCTGGAGGCGGATTCCGGTCGAGTGGAGCTGATCGATTGTGCCGCACGTAAAGTGGAAGTGCATAGCATTGATTATGAGCAGCCGGTGATTACTGCGCATAGCTGTTTGATTAAAAATATTCAGGCGGCAAGAGGTGTCACGCAGCTTGAATATTGCACCGTGCTGGATACCACGCTAAGTGAGGTGGTCCGTGCCAGTGACTGCATTTTCCTGGGGAGAATACGTAAGCATCATCTCCCTTCTGCGCCGCCGGACAGTGGTTGCGTGCGTTATTCACGTGTGATTAAAAGTCAGGCGCAAGGCGGTATGCGCTTGAGCCATGTGACGCGTAGTCGTGTTGAGATGTTTTCGCTGCTGTTTGCTGAGCGTGGCTGTGGTGTGCTGCACCCTGCCACACCCCAGGCGGTACGCCACGGTGCAGAAGATGGCGGTGAGATGGGAGCCTATCATGATTTTTACCTCAGCCTGCTGGCTGAGGCGGTGGTGGATAAATTACAGGACTATCTACCACTGGGGGTGCAGGCGGTGATGATACCGGATGAACGGATGTTGGCGATGCCGGGTTAAGGGGATGGAAAGCGATAGCAGCCGACTGGCTGCTTGATAGCGATCAGGATAATCGGGATAAAAAAGTTATGAAAACACAACGTTCCAGAAATAGTTTAAATGAGTTGAAACGTTACTCGGGTGTTTATCAGCAGATGGGCCGTATGTTTACCGATTCCGACTGGAATGAGCTGTCGGATATGGCCAAAAACCGGCTGAGCGATGCGCTTGCGGATGTGATCGGCAGTGGCACGCCGCGCGAGCGTGGCCTGATGGCGATAGTCGATAACGGTGATGGTACGCAAAGCCATCTGCTGAAGTGGGGATACGCCTATGTGAATGGTATTGCGGCGCAGGTTCGCCCCGCTGTTGGTGCGACATTAATCGACCCGGCCGGTGAGCTTTTTGAGTACCAGCATCAGGCTGATTTCCCCGCTGCCCCGCCGCTCCCTGTTACTGAAGACTATACCTACTATCTTGATGTGTGGGAGCGTGCGGTGATCACGCTTGAAGATGGTGAGCTGCGGGACCCTGGTTTACATGGCGCCGATACCTGCACGCGTACTCAGACAATGGCGCAGGTGAAGTGGTGCCCTACCACGTTAGACCCGGAAGATAACGCTGTTAATCCGGCTATCGGTGACGCTGAATTAACACTGGTGTTACGCGCGGGTAGCACTGACCCTGATCCATGTGACCCCTGTGCAGATGAAATCGCTCTGCAGGATAAGGTCGGGAATTATCTGTTTCGGGTAGAAGTTCATCAGGTTGAATATGATATTAACGGACTGCCTGAGCGAGTGGTGTTGAAGTGGTCGAGTGAAAATGGTGCAGAGCAGTATGAGATTGATAGTGCGCCGCCCGGGTTTGAGTCGGACAATTTCACTTATGAATTTTATAGCGGGCCATCTGTTGCTGAAACATCGACTAGCGAAAAGCAGCTTGGGCGACATCTGGCGACTGGTTTTATTGCAACGACGGGTGCGCTGGAGGCGGGTTATCCGGATAGCCCGCCTGGCGGTTATTCGTTGGTGCGACGTTGGGATGGTTATTGCGAACTGGTTAAAGCAGGTGTTAACTGGACGCTGGATAGTGGTTCAGATGTGGGCACGGCGTTATCAACTGCGGTTGCTGCGGATGCACATGGTTATGTGGTTGAAGGGGTGAGCGTTGCCCTCTATCTGGATGCGATGACTGTTACGTTGAACCTGGGTGATCAGCAGGCGTTAAGTGGTGATTACTGGGCTACGGAAGTGCGTCAGGATCGAGATATTGCGGGTGATGAGTTACTGACGAATGTGCTACCAGAGGGGATTCGTCATCACTACATGACGCTGGGCTCTGTGGTGGCGGGTGAATTCAGCGCCTATGAAAGTGAGCAGTGCAAGCGATTTGACTTCCCACCACTAACGGATATTCAGGCAAAGGATGTTTGTTACGATAATGACGCCTGTGATATGCCGGCTGTTGATAGTGTGCAGGAGGCGATTGATTATTTATGTAAGGCGCGTGATCTGCGTTGGCATAATAAACACCTGCATGGCTGGGGAATTGTCTGTGGCCTGATTGCGAAGTGTGGTTCGGATACCTATCCTCCCGGTTGTCAGGGTGAGGAAAATGAAGGTGATACAGGAGAGGCGGCACGCCGTCAAATTCTCATTACAAAAGGCTATGCCTTGACCTGTCTGGGTGAAGATGTGGTGCTTGATGAGGCGATTGAACTGGATCTTATTAGCTATATTGAGAATTTAGAAAAGGAATCTGGACAACCTGTTCTGGTTAATGGGGAAGCCAGTGTTTGTCTGCGGATTGACCTGGGCGCTAATGGTCAGCCAGTGGTCAGTGTTGAGGCTTATGATCCGCTTAAGCATAAAAAATCGATGCTGGATGGCACCTTGTTAATGGACTTTTTCGAAAACTGTATTTTGGGGCTGATTGAATCGATCGTCGCTGAATTTAGTTTCCTGGATACAGATGAAGTCGAAAAAATTGAAGGAGGTTCAACCGGGCTGGTTTCAATTGAGCGGCGAAAATTCACCAGTGCGATTAATTTACTGGTGCAGTTGGTTAATTCAGAAAATGGCAGTTATGTTTTTCTCTCTCAGAGAGAGCACCTGATTTTACGCGATCTCTATCATCAATTACGCTGTGTACTTCAGAGTGCTACTTTTTGCGGTATGTTTCAGGATGAAGAGTTCCCCGAGTATCCATTTCCTGATCGTGGTATGACCACTATTTTTGGTAAGAATAATCATACCCGCATCAAGCAGCACCCCAATGGAAAACACCTCTATACCTATGGCGGTACGGATAACACCATTAATGTCTTTGAACTTGCTAACGGGCAGCTGATTAACGTACTTGAAATGCCTTCTGCTGCTGGCGCTGAAGTCTCTGCCATTACTTTTTCGTCTGATGGCGCGTTGCTTTTTGCAACGGCTAATGTGCGCGGAACAGATTCTGTTTTTGGCGTGGCCCGTATCGCTGATGACTACGCCTGGGAGCAGATGGCAATTCTCTGTAATATCAACATTACAGAGATGCAGGTAGCGGCCAGTGATGACGGCTTAATCTATGCGATTGGACATGGCATGGGGCTGTTCTATCTACGCCCATCCATAATGATGGATGAGAATAAGCCGCGCCCACTGCCAGTGCATAGCTTTAATGCGGTTGGTCATATGGTGATTGATGAGAAAAATGGCGTCGCTTATTGTACCAGCCAAAGCGATGATCTGACAAAATCAGCGCGTTATGATGAAATCATAGCCTGTGTGTTGGCATTGCCTACTAGTGGTGATTCTCTGTCTAATAGTATCCCTCTGCGGGGAATAACAGGTGAGCCGCTGAGTGGAACGGATGGTTTGGCTATCCGCGCGGCTGATGGGCCTGGCGATATGGTGAATGGTCGCCTGTATGTAATTGCTGATGACCCGGAGCAACAAGAGCATAAACTGTTATTGACCTATGGTGGCGGGAGAGAGAATGCGAGCGGGATACCAGTATTGAGCTATGGTGGAGAGAGAGAGAGTGCGAACGTGATACCTGGCACTATCACACCTGTTGAGAATACCCAGATATCACTAGCATTTCATCACGAAAGTGATCATTTAATATTGGCGATGGAAGATGGCTATCGTCTTCAATTAATGACGGCAGATGGTGATGCCAGTAGCTATTACCGTACCCCGGTGCAGATTCAACCGACAGATGTGATTGTTGATACCACCAACGGACAGGTCTACACATTAAACTTTATTAGCAACACGATCAGTGTCATTCCTGCGACTGAGTTGATGGTCGATTCCGAATTCCTTTTAACATTGGCCGCTTATCGTACCGATGTGTTGCTGGTTTTTTACGAGCTATTTGGGAATTTACTCCAGTATATTAAAGACTGTTTCTGTGACCACCTGTTAGTTAAATGTCCAGAGTGTGATGGCGATGAGATACTTTACCTGGCCAACGTGGATATTCGAGAAAACAGGGTTTATAAAGTCTGTAATTTCGATAAACGTAAATATGTGAAGTCTTTTCCGGTGATGGATTACTGGATGTCATTGGTGCCAGTGATGCCGCTGATTAAGACGGCTGTCAGTAAATTCTGTTGCTGGGTGATGCCGGACTTTTTTGGTAGCAGGCGTGATAGTTTAATTCAGCAGCCGACAGCAGGCGGCGCTTATAAACAGGCATCTCAGAATAACGTGACGGCTGCTCGTGGTCGTAACACGGTGCAGACTTATGGTCGCACTGATTTTCGTGCGTTATGGCGAGACCAGACGACCGGTTTTAGATTCTTTGGCAGGCTGGCGGGTGACCGCGTGACGCAAGTGGTTGCACCTGAGGTGCGCTCTGACCGTGGTGTTAAAAAGCAGGCGCTGATGAAGAGCTCGGTCAATGATGCAGTCAAAGAGTTGCAGGATAATCAGGTGGAAGTGGTGGGGATCAAAGCGTATGACGCCACGCAGGAAGCCACTTATCTGGCTGACTATAACAGTACCCCGCCGCGTTTAGTGGCGGGCAGCAAAGTGACGTTGATTCAGGATGGTGGCAAGGTTGTGTTTTATAGCGTTGAAAAGCCGGCGGTTGCAACCAGTGTTGAGATTTCTGATGAGACCAAAGCCGAGATGGTGCAGCTGGAAAAACGTAAAGCAAACCTTGCCGATTTTCGTGATGTGGATGCAGCACTGTTAGATACCGAAGCGCGACGTGAGCGCGTGGTTGAATTAGCATCTGTTAGCGGTGATCTTAAGGTACTGCAGGATGAAAAATCAACGGTGGAGACGGAGTTGGTGGCGCTTAAAACTCAGCTGGACCAGGTGAGTAGCGCACGCCTTGCTGAAGAGCAAAAGTTAGTTGAGATGAATTCACTTCGTTCTAGTATTGCAGGGGATCTGGTAGATATGAATAATAGCCTGCTGGCAGTAAAAGCGATGCAGGAGGAGATTAAACTTGAGGTGGCCAGAAGTCGCCCTGTTAAAGAAATTGCGGGGGTTAATGAAACAATTGATGGCAACCTCCGCGAGGCTGGTGTACGTACGATTGATGAGCTGGCGACAGCGACACCTGCGAAGTTAAGTCAGGCGGCTGCGATTCCTCGGGGAACCGCGACGACGTTAATTAATGCCGCTAAAAAACGTCTGATATAGCACTGGAGGTGCAATATGAGGGCATACACTTATCCACCTGTTTGTTACCCGGCAGCTAAACCGCGGCGTTTTAGCCTCGAGACGGTTGTTTCGCCGCAGGGCGATGTGGTGCGAAGGGTGCTGGGGCGTTCAACTGCTCAGTCTGCACTTCAGCCAAAGCTTAAAATAGGTGCGCCGAATGACCGGTTCGAGCAAGAGGCGGATCGCGTTGCGGATGCCGTTGTTAACCAATCGCAACATAATGTCTTACTGCAGGCGGGAGAAGGTGTGCAGCGCATGTGCACCGAATGTCAGGAAGAGCTGGATGAGAGCAGCCGTGATGGGCTTGTTCAACGCAACCTGGATGAAGAAGAGGAGACGTTGCTACAGCCTAAGCGTGCAGAGGTGTCTGTTCAGCGCCAAACCGACGAAGATGAAGAGGCATTGCTGCAATCTAAAAGTGATAACGGTGGACGGGGTGTTACGGGCGAGTCGGCACAAGTGCAGATCCAGCGAACGCTTAAGCGCTCCGGGCGGCCACTGGATGAGTCGAGCCGTCATTTTGCGGAGCAAAGTTTTGGTACTTCTTTTGAACATGTACGTGTTCATACGGACCGCGAGGCGGCAAATTCTGCGCAGGCGATTGGTAGCCGGGCCTATACTGTTGGTGATCAAATTGTGTTTGGTCGCGGTGAATTTAACCCCGCTAGTCGTGAGGGGCGACGCTTGCTGTCGCATGAGTTGACACATGTGATTCAGCAGAGTGGAGGTGTCCCGTTGGTGCAGCGTGATTTTGCGATTGAGCCACCCCGTGGTGACCGGGACGGAGCGCTGTTGAGTGCAGCACAGGTAGCAGATGCCATTGCCTATAACACGAGATTCATGACATCGGTGCCTGATAGTGCGCAAATGATTGAGTTAATTCGGGATGTGCTGGGGGTTGCGCCGACGCCTGCGGTGATTGATGCGGCTTTTGTGAATGCAATTGTGAGCTGGCAGGCCTCTTACGGGTTAACTGAGGACGGTAAGCTGGGGCCGCGTACCGCACGGCCACTGTTTCGAGAGATTGGTGCAGAAGGTGAGGGGCGCTGTGAACTGGACGCTGGGCCACGGTATCGTCCTTCTGGTGTGTTGAATGCGGCACCAGCAGAGGCTGGCAGGGAGTCCGCTTCTTTCAGGTTTTCAGCTGATTTTAGAAGTGCACCAGCGAACGGAGTATTGCCTTCGTGCTGTGAGGTGCGCCAATATATTCGTTGGAATGCTGCCGCGGCGGCCTCTTTTGGTGCGGGTACTACCGTACCGCATGCTGGCTTCAGGCCGACACATCCTGTTAATGCCTGGACCGAAGACCGGGATGATCAGAATCAACGTTATGGTCATCGTTCTGGTAGATATTCTGATCCACAGAGTGTTGATCAATGCCTTGATAGCAATGGTCGCCGTAATCAGGCCTATGGGCACCGCTACCGAGGGAGTGATGCCCCCGATGGGCTTATATCGCTGGCAGGGCAGTGGCAGTTTATGTTGCGCGTGCTGGATGTCTGTAATAGTAATCGGCGCGTGGGTGGGCAGAGTTTTGTGCGGGTTAACTGGTGATTATTGAGATAAAAAACAGATGGCTGGGGTAGCGGCGAAACCGCTTAAGCAGAAGCCAGTTGATGTGCCAAAGCGGCGAGTGCTTCATCGACCGCGTTCAGACCATGATGTACAGCACCGTGAGGTGCGTTCAATTCTACGTACCGCAAATCATGACAGTGCGCAGCGGCCTCAGGTACAGGCAAAGATGCAATTGGGGCAGGCGGATGATCGTTTTGAAAAAGAGGCGGATCGGGTCGCTGAGCAGGTAGTGAGCGGGCAACACACGGAGCTGGCCAGTCGTGATGTGGTTACCTCGGCGGTAAAGGCTCAGTCGGTCAGTGTTTCCAGTGTGCCGCATGCTGAGTCATCACCTGCTGGTAATGCGGCTCAGGCATCGGTGCGCTCTTCTGGCGTTAACGCGACAGCTAATATTGCGGCGGCGGATGTTCAGCGGCTTTGTGCCGAATGTGAAGATGAGTTGCAGCGTAAAGCCGATGATGTTGTTAATGATGAGTTGCTGGAGCCTGCGGGTATTTCTGTTGGAGAGCAGTTGGCGGTGCAGATTGCGGCGATTCGTGGCGGTGGTCAGCCGCTTGCCGAGCGCGATTTTTTTGAGTCTCGCCTCGGGTATGATTTTAGCCAGACGCGTGTTCATACGGATCAGGCAGCGGGGCAGCTCGCGACGCGCCTGGGTGCACGTGCCTTTACGCATGGTAATCATATCGTGTTTGCACAGGGCGAATATACGCCGCATAGTCGCGCAGGAAAAAAATTGCTGGCTCATGAATTAACACATGTGGTGCAACAGGGAGCATCGCAGCAGGTGCCTTCTGTGCAGACAACACGGGATGATGATGTCGCAGCGCAAGAGCCACTCGTGATACCCAATGTGGCGGGTGACAAACAGACTGGATTAGTGGATCGACAGGCTGAAACCATCACCTGGGCTCAGATTCAGATTCCTCGTTTCAAAAAGCAGGATCACCGGGGTAGGCGCTACACCGCCGAATCCCCACTTAAACGAGGTAAGGGCCGAACGGTTGACCGTACGGGTGATAATAATCCGGTGCAACGGCAAAAATGGTTGCGGGAGGTTAGCCGGGATAATGTGAGAAGTGGGCTGGAAGATCGTCTACGAACGGCCAATGCAGGTGAAATGCCTGAAGGCAGTGAATATGTCTTTGAGGTGAGGGCTGCTGGTGGGAGAAATCGCTATTACAACGGCTCACTGGATGATATCACCACGGAGTTTATGACGCCAACCTGGGGTGGGAGTGGTCGCCGAGGAATTGCCAACTTTTTTCATGTCGATCACATCGTTGAACTGCAGCTTTCTAATTGGCCGCACTCCTTAAGAGGTAATGACCTTGCGAATATGGAGTTACTGGAAGGACGCAGGAATCAGCAATCTGGTCGTGATATTCGGGATGCCATTATGGCTAAAATCAACGCTTTTATCGCCGCGACTGATGAAGCGTATGGTTCAACCCCCGCTGAAATTAAAACGCGTTATACCCTTGTATTTGAGCGTGCAGAGGGTTCGGGTGGCTCTACTGTGCGGCGTGTAGACTACTGGGAGCGAGAAGAAATTGAAGCGGCAACACATTTAAATGCAGTGGTGGCTGCCGATCCGACAAAAATCGGTGGCCCGGGTCTGGTGCGTCTCTTTTCACGGCCTAATGGTGGCGTCAGTCGTGCTTTCAACTGGAGTGGCAATACAACAGCAGAGCAGCCGGTTCCATCAAGCCAGAGTAGTGAGCGTTACTGGCTTAAGCCTTTTGTGATTACGCATAAATTTTTCAAAACAGATTCTGATGAAGAAGTGCAAAGCCCCGATATGGGATATCTACGCATGCATGTATCGCAGCGAAGTAAGGTCTTTGGTTCAACCGAGCCGTTTGATTTGCCGTTGAATCGTTTTACGGGTGCACGTTATGGCGGCATTTTGCCTGATTCAATGCGCACGACGATTGGGAATCTGAACGCTAAATTCTTTAGCCCGATTGCTTTTGATGCGCTTGATATTTCTGGTGACCAGGGAATTGTGGCGACGGGCAATATTAACGTCACATTACCGTTCTTTAAGGATAACACCAGCATTGGGATACGGCTCGCCGAAGGTGATATTGAAATCTTTAAGGAGTTTACGGCTGATGAAATTGCGATACCGGCCCCGTTCGATATTAACGAGTGTACGCTGCGTTTAGGGTACGGTTTAGAGCAGGGCTGGAGTGCGGCGGGGCAGGTTGTCTTTCTGATTAATGGTGTAGGTGAAGGGCAGGTGTCAGCTGCTATTGGACAAGATGATGGCCTTAGTGCAAGTGGTGAGTTTAATTTTGATTCGACGCTGTTTAATCCGGCCACCTTGCAAATGGGTTATCAGAATGGTGACTGGAGCATTGGTGGCCGCGTTGGTTTCGAAAATGGTCTGATACCCGGCATTGATAGCGGTTCGCTGAATGTTAACTGGGCGAATGATGTGCTGAGTGGTGCTGGGGATGTGAGTTTTAATTACCCCTGGCTGGAGAGTGGTTCACTTGAATTTAGCCACTCCGTTGTTGATGGCTTTTCACTTGGGGCGACGGTTAATTTGAGCGATGCCGTGCCGGGGTTGCGCAGCGGTACGGTTACCGCACGTATTGAGAAAGATAGCGAGGGTGAGTGGAACCTTGGTGGTTCGATTAGCGGCGATCTGGATACGGACAACATTCCCGGATTGACGGCGGTTGTGTTGGCAGGCGAGATTCAGGGCGGTATTTTTGATGCGCATGTGGCGGTTAATTTTGTGCACGATATCGCTTCCGGCCGGGTCACGGTTGGGGTGACCAATCGGGCGTTAGATGAAAATGGTCAGCCGCGAGATGGTGGAATGACGGATGACTTTGTATTTTATGGCAGTGGCAATGTTGAACTGCAATTAACACCATGGTTAGCGGCCAGTACAGGTATCGCTTTTGATCAAGAGGGTAGTGTCAGTATTCAGGGTGGAATTGAGGTCACGGAGGATATTGAAATCCTGAGTGATGAACAGACCCCCGATTTTGATATACCGCGTGCCAGGCGACCCAGTTTTGATCTCAATATTCCGCTGGCATCGATTGGGGTTGCCGATGTTGCGCTGGACCTTAATGGAAGTCTCAACGCCTATCTGCATACCAGTCCGTTGATATTAACCGATGTGAGGCTGGCTGTTTTTTATGATTTTGATGACCCGAATGCAACACAGGTAACGGGTAACGCGCGTTTGCACATGGATGCTCAGGCGGGGCTTGAAGGGACGTTGGAACTAGGACTCTCTGCGCGGGTGCTTATCTTACGTGGTGGTGGCCGGATTGCATTGACCGTGGGAGCGGAGATGGATGGCAATATGGATTTAACCGTACAGCCAAACTGGAATGTACAGGATGGTTTTGCGGTGGATGCTGATCTGGCGATTGATGTTCAGCCAATCATTCTTATTTCACTGGACGGTTATCTTTATGCCAAAATCGATGTGTTGATTGGCTCGATCGATGTGTGGGAATCCGAACGTTTGAATCTTGCTGATGAACGGCTGCCGCTTGATGTGCACCTGGGTGCTACTGCGGATGCGCGCTATCAGGAGAAACCGCGTAGTGAGTTGACTTATAGTGGGGTTAACTGGATTGTACCAACAGCAGAGGAGATGCAAAATGCTCTGGTTGATCTGGTGAAAGATAAAATATGAAAATGAGCGAATCCGACTGATTATTGATTATGCCTGTGTAGCTAGCTCACCTCTCTTAGCCCCCCTTTTTTTCTTCTGATGGTTGGGTGTCGTTTCGGTTTGAATTCGTTTGTTTCAGGCTATGTGCTTGTAAATACTCTGAAAGTAGTGACAAGTAACTTTAGTTTTCAGGTGAAACAGCAGCTATAATGGGTAGTTACTGTGTTTTAATCGGTAATATACCTACGTTGGGTTTTCTTAATGTTTTTTAAAGGTCTGCTGTATGCGTCATAACACACATCTCCTTCGAATTAGCGCTTCATTGGTGCTGATGCTCTCCTCTGCCGGGTTGTATGCCGTTAAGGCGGGTCTGCCGTTCACTGAGGATTTTGTTGATACTGATTTGCGGGACAGCGCATTGACCAATGCCAACTGGTCTACAGAAGAGCAGGCACTCTTTCTGGCGTGGCGCTCATCTGCGTCAGAGGGCACCGGTAATGAGTCAGCTATTGATGGTTTAACCGATGACACGCGCAGTGTTGCGCTGGGTGATCTTGATGACGATGGTGACCTTGATGTGATTGCTGGGAATAACGGTGTTTCGAGTGTGATTTATTTAAATGATGGCACAGGTGATTTTGTTCTCCATCAAACATTATTAGATATTAATGCGACACGCAGCGTTGTGCTGGGTGATGTGAATGGCGATGGTGCACTGGATATCGTGATGGGCAATCATGGTGAGGTTAATCGGCTTTATCTGAATAATGGCAGTGGTGTTTTTCCTCTCAATGGTACTGCTATTGGTTCTGAGATTGATGATACTACCAGCGTTAGTCTTGGTGACGTGGATGGTGATGGTGACCTTGATTTAGTGACAGGGTCAGATAACGCGACTCAGACAAATAAACGCTATCTCAATAATAGTGATGGTGTGTTTGCTAGCAGTGGCACGCCGCTTGGGGCTATTGATAATGTGACGACCACCACGATTCTGCTTGATGTGGATGGTGATGGCGACCAGGATTTAGCCATTGCAAACTACAGTACCGGGGTCGCTAATAAACTCTATGAAAATAATGGGTCGGGTAATTTTTCTACGAATATCAGAATAATTGGCGTGGGAAAAAGGTTAACGAACAGCCTGGTTGCGGGTGACGTTGATGGTGATGGCACTATTGATTTTATCTCGGGTAATGAGGGTGACGCAAATTATTTGCATTTAAATTCCGCCAGCACCTTTAATGATTCTGAGATCGTCATCGGTGTGGATGACGCTGCTGATGTGACGACTAGTGTTTCGCTGGCGGATAGTGATAATGATGGTTATATCGATCTTATTGTTGGCAATCTGAATGGGCATACTAAACGCTATATTAACAATGGTGGGGGTGGTTTTCCTGATAGCGGCGAGGTTATCTCTGGTTCGGTATTTATGACTTATAGCACAGCATTGGGTGATGTCGATGGTGATGGTGATCTCGATATTATTACAGGAGGAAGTGCTGAAACCACTAAATTGTATTTGAACTCAGCTGGAGGTGGTGGTTACGCGGTTACTGGTCACTCAGTCGGATCTGAAATCGATAACACCTGGGCGGTTGTGCTGGGGGATGTTAATGATGATGGCTTTCTTGATTTGATTGCAGGCAATGCCGGGCAAACCAATAAACTGTATTTGAATGATGGTACTGGTGGTTTTTCTGAGGTGGGTGTTGATATAGGGACGACAACGGATATTACTTATAGTCTGGTGCTGCATGATATGGATAACGATGGTGACCTGGATCTGATTGCTGGTAACTGGGGAACGACCAATAAAATCTATTTAAATGACTTTAGTGATGTTACTACGGACGATTTCCTGCCTGCTGCGGATATTGGGCTGGATACTGAAATGGATACCACGACCAGTATTGCTGTGGCACTGGTTAATAATGACGTCTATTTTGATGTGATCGTTGGTAACTGGGGTACGACTAATAAGGTTTATTTGAACGATGCTGATGTAAATCCTGCTGTTGCTGGTGTTTTCTCCACTACTGGTACTGATATCGGAAGTGAAACGGATAATACGAGCAGCATTGCACTCGGTGATGTGGATGGGGTTAACTTGTTTGACTTAGTGGTTGGCAATAGGGATCAGGAAAATAAGTTATACCTTCATAATGGTGCGGAAGGGTTTTCGTCGGCTACCAATATTGGTGCTGATACTGATGATACGCTCAGTCTTGTGCTTGGCGCTGTCGATGCGGGGAGTGATCTTGATCTAATCGTCGGTAATGCAGAACAAGTTAATAAGCTTTATTTAAATGTCCGTACCTTTGCTGTTGATGGCGATGGCGTTGCTGTTGGCTCAGAAACCGACGTGACGATGAGTCTGTTGTTGACTGATGTTGATGGTGATGGCGATCTTGATCTGCTGGCAGGTAATGATGGTTCTCCCAATGTGCGTTATTTGAATGATGGTACTGGGGTATTCAGTAC
Source organism: Gammaproteobacteria bacterium (assembly GCA_021648525.1). Classification (GTDB taxonomy): domain Bacteria; phylum Pseudomonadota; class Gammaproteobacteria; order SZUA-140; family SZUA-140; genus SZUA-76. Next base: position 13,822 of record JAKISP010000036.1, on the reverse strand, counting down.
CGTTGGTTCGCCATTAAATCCTGGCAGTATTACCGCGACACGTGCCCTTGTGGTGGGCGATTTAGATGGCCTTACTGATGATAATAATACGGATGTTGACCTCGTGGCCGCAGAGTATGGGGTGACGAATAAGGTCTATAAAAACAGGCTTTACCAAACCCATCTTGGGCGAGTGGTTTCGGGGAAAATCAATACCACAGAAACGAATTTCCGTGGGTTCTTTTTATCTGCGACGACAACGATTAATGCTGTCACTCTGGGAAATACATGGATAAATTACTATCTGTCTAATAATGGTGGTGCGAAGTGGTACCAGGTATCTTCAGATAAACTTTTCGCCATTCCTGAGGCTGGAAGCGATCTGCGCTGGAAGGCGGAATTACACTCATTGTCACCAATAAGGTCGCCTGTTTTGAGTGAGATGAAGGTTGAGATTAATATCCCACCCGTGATAACAGGAGGGGCGACACGGAATGTGAGTGTAGCTGGGGGCGAAACGGCAGTGACGACGGTAGTGGCGACGGATGAAGATGGCGCGGTGTTGGTATATGGTATTGTTGGTGGTGATGATGAGGGAAAATTTGCGCTGGATAGTGCGTCGGGGGTTCTGACATTCATTGAGGCCCCAGATTTTACTGTGCCGACGGATAGCAATGGCGATAATATCTATTATGTACGTGTGAGGGTGGAAGATAGTGGCGGCGGTAGACCAACTGATAGCCAGGACATCTTTGTGACCGTGACTGACCCTGCAGTACCATGGGTGGATGGCGGTGGTGCGAACTCGATCGGCTGGTTGAGTAGTCTGTTGCTTCTGCTTTTATTGCGAAAAAGACGTCGCGCGAGCATTTAATAATAGAGGTGCCTTTAACTGAGGGCCTGAATCATTGAGTTAATCTGCACCTTTGATTGTGTCATGATTTTTGCGATGTGCTCCGCATCAAGTTTCAGGCGCTGAAATGACGGCAGGGTCGAATAGTCGATCTCGCTATAAGGCGATATTTTTCCAATGTGAGATAGCAGGTTAGAAACGATCACCACATCGGTTAAATTGGCTGCTCTATGCGATTTGTCATCGATGATCTCATGTTCGTCGGTGGCGTGAATAATCTCTTCGGTAAATCCCCATGTTTCAAGGATGACCTTGCCGATACCGGCGTGCCACAGCGTGGTGAGCTCATCCAGCATTGCCTTGTTTTCGAAGAGTGTCGGATTACTATCCGCACGCATTAAAATATAGAACTTACCAATATCATGTACTAGTCCGGCGAGCATCGCCTCATCTGGGCTGATATGAGCTGGTTTATTGGGTAGTACGTAGGCGATCGCTGCCACTGTCAGGCTGTGCTTCCAGAGCTGCTTTAAATGGAGCTTCAGGTTTTTGGCTTTACTAGGGTCGAAGGTGTTCTTGATAGCGATAGAGATGGCCGTGTTGCGTGCAACATCATATCCTACGCGGGTAATGGCCGGTTTGAGCGCAGTGACGGGTTGGCCGCTGGGGGCAAAGGCTGCCGAATTAGCTAACTTGATCAGACTTGCGGTGACGACAGGTTCTGCGCTGATCACGCGGCAGGCCTTATCTGTTGAACAGTCGGGGTTGCTGAGTACCTTTTTAATGCGCAGTGCGATATCTGGCAGCGTTGGCAGGTTCACGTCACCCTTGCTGAGTTCGTCGCATAGTTCGCGAAAGAACGCAATTTCATGGTCTACTGTGTTATCTCTGGTGTTTTCCATGGCCATTGCTGGGTGATCAACATTGTATAGGGAGTTGCTCAAGGTAACGGCGATTCAGGATATTACTTTATGTTGAATACGTGAGCTGAACAGTGACTATTTCATTTTTCACTATCCATGCGCTGATGCTTTCAGAGAATAAAATCCATACTCGTGCAAGGCCTCAACGTGCGTGTCGATGTGGTTTTTTTCAAGATAGAGCGCAGTGAGTTGTATGGGATGGGTTCATTGCCTGTGGGCCAGCCTCTCGACGGTGTAAATTACCAGGTTAGCGTCAATTGATCAGCTTATGATGTTCACATTTTGCTGTGGGTTCTGTTATATTGCCTGCTCACGATGGCTTCTAACTGCTGAGCAGACGTAGGGTGATGTGACGTGGCATTCGTCGAGTGTGACTAAATTTACCTTCTCAGTGGCGGATTAAGGGGCAAGAAGATGCCTTGCTAGCATTGATTAGAAAAAATAGTGGCCCAGGTTGTGAAAAGACAGAGATGTCATTTTTTATTTATTTAACAATGGGTTATGTTGGTTTATTGAGGGTTTTAGCCAGCTATGACCGTTTGAGATTTTGCAGCATTGATAATTGCAAATGAAGGGCATTCAAACTATCGATTTGTTTTAATGACCCAATCGCAATACTCTTCATCCACAGATTTTTAACCGTTTCGATTAACAGAATGTAGGAGAATAAAATGGCCAAGTTTGATTCCGGCGTAAAAGAATATCGCGATCTTTATTGGACTCCTGATTATACACCTCTGGACACTGACCTGTTGGCGTGCTTCAAGGTAGTTGGGCAGGCTGGCGTACCGCGTGAGGAAGTGGCTGCTGCAGTAGCTGCTGAATCTTCAACAGGTACCTGGTCTACCGTATGGTCAGAGCTGCTGACCGATCTTGAGTTCTATAAAGGTCGTACGTATCGCATTGAAGACGTTCCTGGCGACAAAGACGCTTTCTATGCTTTTATCGCTTATCCTCTGGATTTGTTCGAAGAAGGTTCGGTTGTTAACGTACTGACTTCTCTGGTTGGTAACGTATTCGGTTTTAAAGCCCTGCGTTCGCTACGTCTGGAAGATATTCGCTTCCCGATCGCATACATCAAAACCTGTGGTGGCCCCCCAGCTGGTATCCAGCTTGAGCGTGATCGTCTGAACAAGTACGGTCGTCCACTGCTGGGTGCTACCATCAAACCTAAGCTGGGCCTGTCTGCCAAGAATTACGGTCGTGCAGTATATGAGTGTCTGCGTGGTGGTCTTGATCTGACTAAAGATGACGAAAACATCAACTCTCAGCCGTTTATGCGCTGGCGTGATCGTTGGGACTTCGTTGCTGATGCTATCCATAAAGCAGAGCGTGAAACGGGTGAGCGTAAGGGCCACTACCTGAATGTGACTGCGGCGACACCAGAAGAGATGTACAAGCGTGCTGAATACGCAAAAGAACTGGATATGCCAATCATCATGCATGATTTCCTGACGGGTGGTTTTACTGCCAATACAGGTCTGGCTAACTGGTGTCGTGAAAATGGCATGCTGCTGCACATTCATCGTGCAATGCACGCAGTAATCGATCGTAACCCTCATCACGGCATCCACTTCCGCGTATTGGCCAAGTGTCTGCGTCTGTCGGGTGGTGATCAGCTGCACACGGGTACGGTTGTTGGTAAGCTGGAAGGTGATCGTAATTCTACTCTAGGCTTTGTTGATCAGCTGCGTGAGTCTTTCGTACCTGAAGATCGTAGCCGCGGTATTTTCTTCGATCAGGACTGGGGCTCAATGCCGGGTGTATTCGCAGTCGCTTCTGGTGGTATCCATGTATGGCACATGCCAGCACTGCTGAACATCTTTGGTGATGATTCTATTCTGCAGTTTGGTGGTGGTACTCAGGGTCACCCATGGGGTAACGCAGCGGGTGCATGTGCAAACCGTGTTGCGCTTGAAGCTTGTGTTAAAGCGCGTAACGAAGGTCGTGATCTGGAACGTGAAAGTAAGGATATCCTTGCTGGCGCGGCTAAACATAGCCCAGAACTGGCGCTTGCGATGGAAACCTGGAAAGAAATCGTGTTTGAATTTGATACAGTTGACAAGCTGGACGTTCAATAAGCGACTTGCCTGGTTTTAACAAACGATTCAATACAAATTTTAAAGAGGAAAAATCATGTCTGTAACAGGTGATTACCATACTAAAAATACGTTGGAGACTTTCAGTTTCCTGCCAGCGTTTACCCAGGAAGAGGTTTACGCGCAAATCAACTACATGTTGGCGCAAGGTTTGACGCCGGGTATTGAGCACGAACTTCCAGAAAATGCCATGGATCACTACTGGACCATGTGGAAACTACCATTCTTCGGTGAAACTGATCTGAATAATGTTGTTGCAGAGCTGGAGTCTTGCCGTCGTGAGTATCCTGATCACAACATCCGTGTGACTGGCTACGATAACTACACCCAGTCTCAGGGCGTAAACTTCGTCGTATTCAAAGCGCAAGGTTCTACTCGCGCCTGGTAAATGGGTAATTTCGGTGCGGGAGTGATCCTGCACCGAATCTGATTCTAGTTTTAAGAACGGATGGGAAATAATATGGCAAGTCAACAGCAATCGGGTCGTGCTGCCTCTATGGCACGCCGACAAATGCAGGTGAACGGTAAATCTCGTTCAGCTGCTGGTTCTGCGCCTGCCCGTCAGCCTAAGCGTCAATCGGCTCCGGCTGTAAATTTAGCGCCTGCAGCCGCGCCACAAGCGGCTGCTTCAGCTGCGTCAGGCTTTGTTGCTCCCGCGTTGCCTAAGCCAAAGCGGGTTCAAAAGAGTGCGTCGCGTCTGCGTCGTGAATCTCTGGCGTCTCGTGGTAAGCAGGCAGATAGAAGTAGTGATCGTCTTCGTGATAATGAGATGGCGATGAAGCGTCGTTCGGCAGCGGAAGCTAAAGCGGCCAAAGGTGACTGCGATTGTGGTGGTCCATGCTGTCAGGAAGCGGAGGCGAAAGTCGCTGCGACAGCTGCTCCAGTATCAAACCTGGGTGTACCTGCTGCTAAGCACGTCAAGGTTGTCAAGAGAAGGCGTGTTGTCAGTGCTAGTGATTCGGGTCGTATGATGTCTCGTGCACGTCGTGCTGCGACATCTGGTCGTGGTAAAGCTGGGCTGGAAGCGCATAGCAAAGGTAATTCTTCTGCCTCGCTGGCACGTCAGGCTAACCCTGAAATATCAGGGCGTGATCTGGCTCGCGTCGTGCGTGAATCACGCAGTAAGGGTGGTTCTCGTGGTAATGCTGCGGTTGCACCCGTTCGTACTCGTCGTCCACGTAATGCTGCTGAAGCGAAAGCGATTAGTGGTACTAAGGTTGGGCACACTGAGAAGCTGACAGGTGATGAAGCAGGTCTTTGTCACACGGGTGTTACCGGTACTAGCTATATGTCTGCTGAAGTCTTTGATAGTTTCTGTCAGGGTGAGGCACCTAAAGCACCACTAAAAGTTGAAGCGACAAGCACCTTAAGTGGTAGCCATGTTACCAGTGGTGGCAAGGTCGGTGGTTCAACAGTGATGACAGGTGCTGAAGCAGGTAATTGTAGTGGCGTAACCGGTAGTGAGTATCTTGGGCTTGAAGATTTTGCTCAATGTGGTGTAACACCCGTTGCAGCTGCCGCCAAGGTGAGCACATCTCTGACACAACGTGGCCTTACGATTTCAGGACCAAAAGCCAGTCGCTCTGATAGCGTCACAGGAAATCACCAGGGTACCTGTCAGGCAGTAACAGGGACGTCTTACACTGGTCAGGAAGAGTTTGAATCTTTCTGTGCGCCAGAAGACCAACGTAAAAACCGTGCGCGTACTGTGATGCCGCAGCGTGCACCGGGAGCAGGCAAAGATATTAGCGGTCTGCAACCAGGTTTAAGCGGTAACCATCTAACTGGAACTGCTACGGGTGCTTGTCAGGCTGTTAGCGGTACGCCTTATGTTGCTTCATCTGAGATGAGTACTATTTGCGCAACATCGCCAGCTTCTAAAGGTGAGTCTGACTATCCTCGGGCAATTGCAGACGGTGCTTTTAGTGTCGTGCCTTCGGTTGTTCCTGATGCGGTTGTTCCTGATGCGGTTGCTCCGACTACGGTTGTTTCTGCTGATTCTACAACTAGCGTAAGCTCGGTAACGGGTTCTTCTTTCGACGGTGACAGTGCTATCACCGGTGCTTTCTCTATGGGCAAAGGCAAAATAACGGGTACAGAACAGGCTCGTTTCGGCGCTCGTTCTAACCCTGTTGTTAAGGCTGAACCTAAAGTAGAAAAGGCTGAGACAGCGTCACGGGTCACTGGCGAAGGTATGGAAACGGGTTTAAACATTACGGGTAATGACTGGGGTCGTGGAGAGCATGTGACCGGTACAGAAGGCCGTTCTGCCGCACGCCGCAATCCAAGTCGTCGTGGCCAGATGAGCGCCATGCCGGATGTAACGGCTAAGCGTGAGCCACAGGTAGTACGCGAATCAGCTAGCGTAACAGGTGGTAGTGGCGGTTATCAAGGTACATCAGCCATCACGCTTTCTGGTGGTGCACGCGGCTAAGCCCTGCGTTGTTGTAAAGAAGTAATGGGTTCCAGGGAGATAGTTACTGTCTCCCTGAATCCAGAACGTTTTAACTGAACTGGAACTTTATAGATTTAGGCATATGTTGGTAGGTAGACAAAAAAGAGCAGGGCAACTGGGGCAGGCACGATCAAATCGTGTTCGTACTGCTGCAGATGTTGCACATCGTCAACGTTCCAGAGCTGGAAATGTTGTACGGTTGCATTCATCAGGCTCGCATCCATTGACGCATATTGCTGAAAATGACTGTCTACATGCTTATGAAAGTCGCAGTAAAGCGGCCTTCGATAAAATCGAGCCGGTGTTGCGTGAAATCGCCCAATATCAGCACGACACTAATTTTGTTATCAAGGCGCAGGAGCTTGGTCGACTGTTATTAAGCCTGGAGTTTCCCGGACATTTGTTGGAAAACACCTGGATAGCGCCATTAGACATGGGCAAGTTATACGCTTGGTGTGTATTTGAAACTTTCCAGCGTTTTGCCGATGAGTTTTATGGCGAAAAACCATTAGCACAGGAGAGTGATGCAGATTTTCAGCGTTTTATTGAAAGCTGTGGATTTCACACACTGGATTTTTCTCCCTGTGCCGATGGTCGCCTGGCGCACACGATTAGTTACGTGTTGCGTTTACCCTATAAAGGTGTGCGACGTAAGTCTTATGCTGGCGCGATGTTTGATGTGGAAGACAGCCTGCAAAAATGGGTAGAAGTGGAACACAAACGCCTGAGTGAATCGCTACCCAATAGTGCTTCTGAACCTACCCGTTATCTTAAAGCGGCGGTTTATCACTATAGTAGTAGTTTGCCTGACCAGGAAGGCTGTGCAGCCCACGGCAGTGATGCGGTTAAAGCAGCCGAAGGCGCGATGTCACGTTTGCTGGCATTCCAGCAGGGCGTACAGAATAGTTTTTGTTGTGGTGCCTCGATAGATTTGATGTTGATCGGTATTGATACCGACAATGACGCGATACGTATTCACTGTCCAGATGCGAACGGTAATCCGGATGGCGAAAACTATGTCGATGCACAGGAAGTTTATGATGCCACACTTGATGCTAATCCAGCTGACAGCGAACGTGTTATTAGTGAATTGATTGAACAAAAGAATCCTGCCGCTAGTAGTGCGTATAACAAAGGCCTGGTGAAGTTCATGGCGCGATTACTGTTCAATAATATTTCACAAATTGATTATGTGCGTAACCACTTTAACGGTTGTTACAGCGATATTGGCCACCAGGAACGATTTATCGGCATGGGGGTTGGTTTTGAAGAGGTTCAACTACGCAATTTGACCTATTTTGCTTATCTAAAAACCGTTGAGCAAAATGCAATAGATGTCGATGTCGGGATAAAAATTTTTACGGGTTTGAATATAAAACGTGGTTTGCCCGCACCGGTAGTGATTCGTTACGATTATCATGGCAATGTACCTGGTGCTCGTGAGCGTGCCGTTGCAAAAGTTGAGTGTTTGCAACAGGCGATGGCAGCGCGTTTTCCTGAGCAAACCCAGCGGGGCCTGATACATACCATGTTGGTTGTGCGTGATTGCACGGCTGATAACAGCATTGAAGTAGTCGGTGGCTCAACACAGTCTGGCGCAGTAGGGGGTGGACACTAATGAAGATTTGTCAGGTTTTAAAACCATTAGTATCAACGAATCGGATCGAAACGATGAAGCATAAACATATGCAAGTTGTTCTGGATGGTAGTTCAAAGCTTGTTGCTGTTGATTCTGTGGGTGCGTCACCAGGTGACTGGGTGCTTTGTGTCGGGAGTTCTGCGGCGCGTGAGGCTGCAGGATCCAAAGAGTATCCGTCAGATCTCACCATCGTCGGTATTATTGACGACTGGGATCCGGATAGTTAAGTGAATATATTTCAGGTGGATGGCACATTGGTCTGTACCGATCGCCATCCTGGAATGGAGCAACTGCCATTGCGGATCTTGCGAGATCAGAAAGGTAAGATACAGGTCGCGGTAGACACGATCGGTACATGCGATGGTAATTGGGTATATGCGGTCAGTGGTTCAGCAGCGCGGCAAGCGTTGGGGCAGAAAAGGGTTCATATCATCACTGATTTGACAATATGCGGCATTATAGATTTTTGGGACGAAGCTGAATCATCAGCTTCTGCATGAAATAGAGCAACGACTCTCAAAGAGTACGAATTTTAAGAGAAACTAACTGGAGATATAAAATGGCAAATGAATACGGTATTGCGTTAGGTATGATTGAAACACGCGGCTTGGTTCCAGCTATTGAAGCTGCGGATGCCATGACTAAATCGGCTGAAGTCCGTTTGGTTGGCCGTGAATTTGTTGGTGGCGGTTACGTCACCATCCTGGTACGCGGCGAAACAGGTGCAGTTAACGCGGCAGTTCGCGCGGGTGCTGATGCATGTGAGCGTGTGGGTGACGGTCTTGTTGCTGCACACATCATTGCTCGCCCACACAAAGAAGTTGAGCCTGTATTGACAATGAGCAGCGATTCAAACCGCACTCTGTAATTTTAAACTTAATCCATAGAGGAGAATTATCATGGCAAATGACACATACGGTATCGCACTGGGAATGATTGAAACTCGCGGTCTGGTTCCAGCAATCGAAGCAGCAGACGCTATGACCAAAGCTGCAGAAGTACGCCTGATCGGTCGTGAATTTGTTGGCGGCGGTTACGTCACCATCCTGGTTCGTGGCGAAACAGGTGCAGTAAACGCAGCTGTTCGCGCTGGCGCTGATGCATGTGAGCGTGTGGGTGACGGCCTTGTTGCGGCACACATCATTGCGCGTCCTCACAAAGAAGTTGAGCCTGTATTAGGTACCGCGTAATTCGATAAGAGTCTGGGTGTAGCGTGAGCGATTGTTTATCGTTACACCCGGCTCGATTCGTTAAGTAGCAGGCAGCGTAGTTGATGACACAAGATCCAGTGATACTGGGATACCTGGGGCGAGCGTTAAGTTTTGAATTTTCCGCCGTTCAGCAGTATCTCTCTTTGGCCAGGATGTTGTCGCTTCGTGGCATGCCGCAGGTCGGAGATAAATTCCGTCTTGAGGCGCAGGAAGAGATGGAACATGCAGAGCGGATTATCGGTCGAATGCTGGCTGTTGGTGTGGCACCGTCTGCAAGTAGTTTGAGGCCAGCCCGCCTCGATGGATCGCTATCCGAGTTGATCCAGCACACCTTTAATTTAGAGACAGAAATTGTCAATTTTTATGCCCAGGCCGTGCAGTATTGTCAACGCGCGCAGGACCATGAAAACCGAATTTTTTTTGAAGCGCTGCTAAAAGAAGAGCAGCAGCATGCTACCGGCTTAGATCAATGGTGGCAGGAAATATCAGGCGACCAACTGCCTGTTAAGAAATAAGACGGGAGCACCCCCCAATGAGTGATAACTGGAAAGTACGCAAACGCCCGGCGCGCCTTGAGCGACGCTTTGAGTTTGAGAGTTATGACGATACGCGTGATTTTCTTGATCTCGCGGCTGAGCTAGCCGAGAAAGAAGATTACTACCCTGATATGAGCTTTGGACGTACCCATGTATCGATAACACTTAAATCTGAAGAAGAAGAGAGTGAAGTTAACGAAAACATTAAGCGTTATGCAGCGATGCTGGATGAGTTAGCACCGTCGACACCGCGAACAATCGACGCTAGCTAGACGCTGGGCGTGTTTTAATTTAGGAGTATAAGAGATGAGTACAACGAAAAAGCCACCGAATGTAGTTGAAAAATCAGCAGCGCCAGCTGTTGCAGACACTAAGCCAGCCGCAGCGCCTAAAGCCGCTAAAAAACCAGCGGCCCGCGCTAAAAAAACAGCAGAAAAATCAGCCGCAACTGGCTTTGCATCACGCCGGGTGTGGCCTGACTAATTAGTCAGCCATCACGTTATCAATATCGAGTCACATTAAAGCCAGCGTTTGTGTGCCTCAACTATTAGTCAATGTGGTTAAAGATCACAGTTCATTGTTATGAGTAAACGGAGATTTAAGGCATGAGTTTGAGTAGTTTATTACTACCCGCAGTGCTGTTTTTTGCGTTGGGTGTTATTGCCAGGTTGATTAAATCCGACCTGAAGTTTCCACCTGATTTAGCAAAAGTTCTATCTATCTACTTATTGATGGCGATTGGTCTGCATGGTGGTTACGAGTTGGCTAAGGCTGACATGGCGATCGCTTTTCAGTCGATTATCTGGGCGCTGATACTCGGTTTTACATTGCCTGTCATTGGTTATCTCGCGTTGGTTGCGACGCGTAAGGTGAATCCACTGGATGCTGCTGCTATCTCCGCCCATTATGGTTCGGTGAGTGCGGGCACATTCCTGACCGCAATTGCCTACCTGGATAACTTAAGTGTTGAATATGAGACATATCCGCTGATAATGCTGGCGGTAATGGAGTCACCTGCGATTGTGGTTGGCTTGATACTGGCCGCCAAGGCTCGTCATACGCTAGCCGCTCGTGAAGGCGCTGTTAAAAGCACTCCTAATGAGGCGAGTACTGAAAAGAGTAATTTTAAAGAGATGCTGCGCGATGCCTTTACCAATGGCAGTGTGGTAGTGCTGATTGGCTCGATGATTATTGGCGCGATTGCTGAACCGTCTGGCATGGATAAGCTTAAGCCCTTTATCGATGATATTTTTATGGGTGTGTTATGTCTATTCCTGTTTGACATGGGAATGGTGGCTGCTAGACGTATTGGTGATTTTAAACAGGTGGGTATTGTACTCGCTGCCTTTGGTGTGGTGATGCCGCTAGTGGGCGGCGTGGTTGGCGTTTATGTCGGTGCTAGCATGCTGGACTTTTCAGTGGGTGGTTCGATGCTGGTTGGCGTGCTAGGGGCGAGCGCCTCTTATATTGCAGTACCACCCGCAATGCGGCTCGCGATACCCGAGGCTAATCCATCATTTTATTTGACGCTTTCGCTTGGAATAACCTTTCCCTTTAATGTTATTGTGGGTATTCCGCTCTATCACAGTCTCGCGAAAGTGATGGCTGGTTGATCTTGTGCTGCTCTGAATTAATAATGGGAAGGTAATCAATGATTTCGCTTTACGCTGAAAAAATGTTGAACATCATCTGCAATGAGACACTGGAAGCCAGGCTCGTCTGCATGTTTAAAAAATATGGCGTCAGTGGCTACACCATCATCACTGCTCGCGGAGAAGGCGCCTCTGGTCATCTTTCTGATATGTCTGGTTTTGATACCAACATTGTGGTTAAAGCGATTTTGCCTGAGTCCAGAATGCAGGTGATCCTGGAAAGCATCGAGCGAAAAATTAAAAAAGGTCATCATTTGACAGTCTACATTACGGATGTTCAAGTGATCACGCCTGATAAATTTGATAAGACAACCGATTAATGCTTGCTGAGATTCTCATTCTGCCAGGCGAGGCTGATTGGCATGCCTGAGGACGATGCGAGATTTAAGGCGGGCATGCCTGAATATCTGATCCGTCATACGACGTTCAGACAGATGCAGATTTTTGAATCGATTGTGCGGCTGCGTAGTTTTACTCGCGCGGCTGAAGAGCTTTTTTTGACTCAGCCGACGGTCTCGACTCAGCTTAAAAAATTGACTGATGTGATGGACATTCCTCTGTTGGATCAGTCGGGTCGACAGCTTAAGCCTACTGAGGCCGGTGAAGAGTTATATCGTGCGATTCGCCAGATCTTTGATTCGCTTTCAAACCTGGATTCACGTATTGCCGGGCTGAAAGGGATGCATCAAGGGCGACTGCGTCTCGCAGTCATCACAACGGCAGAATATTTTGCACCAGAAATTCTGGGTGACTTTTCACGTCAGTATCCGGGGATCGATATTTCGCTAAAGGTCTGTAACAGGGAGCGAATTTTTGAACGAATCGCAAGCAATGAAGATGATATTTTTATATTAGGCCGGCCGCCTAAAAAAGAATTGAATCTGCAGACGTACCCTTTTGCACCGAACCCACTAGTAGTGCTGGCGGCACGGACTCATCCACTCTACACCGAGTCAAATATAAGCCTTGAACGATTAGCAAAGGAGCCGTTGATATCGCGTGAAGTAGGGTCTGGTATCAGGGATACGACTATGCGTCTGTTCAGTGAGCATGGGTTGGTTCCGAATGTTCGAATGGAGCTTGGTAGTAATGAAGCGATTAAACATACGGTGGTTGCGGGGCTTGGTGTGGCGGTGCTGTCACTGCATACCCTGAGTCTCGAAGGTGCGAATGGGCCAGTGGGAATGCTTGATGTGGAAGGATTTCCGATTGAGCGCAAGTGGTATCTGGCACACACAAAAGATAAAGAGTTATCACTGATTGCAAAAGAGTTTTTAGAGTTTGCAAAGGAGAGCGGGCCTGTCATTAGTGATAGAATGAACCAACTACGAGAGGATTTTGCCGAGCTGCATCGAAATATGCGAGAACTGGCTAATAAACATGTTTGATCCTGTGTTGATTAAAAAGCCTGGCGAAAAATAATAATGATTAAGTTACGTACCTATGTATTTATTGATTCGCTGCAGCCGCAACTAGCGGCCTACATGGCGACGGTATCCCAGGGGTTTCTACCTGTGCCGGGTGATGCGTGCCTGTGGATGGAAGTTGCGCCGGGCATGGCGATACACCGTTTGACCGATGTGGCGTTGAAGGCAACGCGGGTACATCTTGGTCAGCAAGTGGTTGAGCGCGCGTTTGGTTCGATGGTTTTTCATCATCGAGATCAGAGCGATGTGAGTGAAGCGGGTCGTGCCGTATTGCATTCATTGAAAACACGTGAAGATGATCGTCAGAAGTGTCGCGTGGCATGGAGTGAGATTGTGCGTTCGATCACGCCAGATCACTCTGTACTGATCAATCGACAGGATCGACGAGGTTCGATGATTCTGCCAGGCCAAAGCATGTTTATCCTTGAAACTGAGCCTGCTGGTTACATTGTTTATGCCGCGAACGAGGCGGAAAAAGCCGCGAACATCACCCTGGTTGATGCACGTGCTGTTGGTGCTTTCGGGCGTCTAACGCTTGCAGGCTCAGAGGCCGATATTGATACGGCAGCACATGCGGCAATCGATGCGGTTCAGCGGCTCTCTGGCGTTACCCCAGACCATTACACTTAATCATATACGCTGGTAATAGAAGCCGGCGTCGTTTTAGGAATGGTAATTAAATAATTTTTATATTTTATGAATTTCCCGGTATTCCCTCGGCCTTTCGTAGGAACCTGTTCCGTATTCTACTCGCTCCGCTGTCGTAGGCACGACTACTGGTTCCCACGCTCCTGCGTGATAATCCATACCGCATCAACGATACCTTCTGTCGTATGCGTTCCCACGCGGGAGCGTGGGAACGAGAAACGAGAAAAATAGCGCTGGATTAAATAGAAACCGGCGTCGTTTTAGCTGTTGTAGGGTAAGCGCAAAACAAACGACACTCTAGCCAGCGGATAACCGCTAATGCAGGCTCTGCTTTTTAAATACAGCAGAGAGCACGCATGGATCATTCACCCGACATTCAACTCACAAAACGGCAACGTTA
>JAKISP010000035.1 GCA_021648525.1 Gammaproteobacteria bacterium | reverse complement strand
AGGTATCTGTTCACCGAACTGCCAAAGGCTGAAACAGTCGCAGCCATCGAAGCACTCTTACCAGGTGTCATTAGCCAAGATCTGATGAAGTATTAAAGTGTAACCCTGTGGTTTGTTTTGCGCTTACAAACCTCGGGAGTATTTTTTACTATTAGATCGACGTACCGCATTTATTGTCTGCCAAGCAATAATCATCGCCATGACTGTGGTTTTACCTGCACCGGTGGCAAGCTTTAATGCCAGCCTCATCAATTCTGGGTTTGCATCATTGTTGGCGCTATCCAGATGATTTAGAAAAATCTTGCCTTTATTGCCCATCTTTGGGGCCACTTCTGTCAGCCAGATCGCCACTTCCACGGCTTCTATTTGGCAGAAAAACGGACGTATTTCATTAAAGCTGTGATGCCGCCAATGTTGCAGCAACCTCGCCGTTTCCGGTGTAACTCCCCAACTATTTGGATCTTTCAGCTTTCGCCACTCATCCACATGACTACGGAGCTGGTTGATAATTGGAGTAGGATCGTATTGTTGTACATCATCGCCTGAACCAATTGCCGAGCCCAAGTCCATTTGAGCCTGTTCAATCGGCCCCTTACGTTTTCGAGGCTTAGGGATAGGCGTAATAAATTCTGCCCTACGACGAGCATTTACTACTTTCTGTGTCGGCTGTCCCGATTCATCAAGCTCCCAGTGAGTATTTGGATACTCATATGGAGAGTTCAAGATTGGTTTTTCAAAAAACTAGTCTGTCACTTAAACCATCCCCACTTCATTATTTTAATTGTTTTGGCTACCCGACCATCCGCGTAATCTTACTTTGCTTTATCCTAGCTTTTTCGCCAAGTCTTCAGCCTTTAAATGAGTATAACGCTTGAGCATAGCCAGGTCTTTGTGACCAGTGATCGCGGAGACCTCCATGGTCTCCAATCCCAATTCAAAAAAGCGACTGATGGCTTCGTGGCGCAGGTCATGAAAGCGCAGACCTTTGATCTTGGCGTTTTTACAGACACGAGTGAAGGCCTGGGTGACGGAATCACCCCGAATAGGGAAGAGAAAACCAGTGATAGGGTGGGGCTGCCGCTCGATCACCGCTACTGCTTTGGAAAAAAGCGGTATTTCTCGATCATCGCCATTTTTAGTGCCACTCAAAATCGCAGTGCGCTTGAGCATCTTGATGTTCGCCCATTGCAGATTGACTAGCTCACCGCGACGCGCTCCGGTCTCTAGCGCTAGATGGATAATATCTTCAATATAACCACCATATTCTTTGGCCTCTTTTAGTAGACGCTCTTCTTCACCCAGCTGTAAACGACGGTCACGCCCTTTGCCCTTGGGTGGCAAACCCACTGAATCAACGGGGTTGCCGCGAGGCAGATAGATATCCCACTCTTGCTGGGCCAGCTTCAATATGCGACTCAACAGCGAGATCTCTTTGCGCACCGTGTCGCCTTTGACCGTTTCCAGCCGCATATCGCGGAACTCTTTTACGGTAAGCGGTGTAATCGCTGCCAATACATGATCACCCAGTTTACCTTTGAGCAACTTGCCACGCACTTTGATATCCGCTTCGGATTTTTTACTGGGGGCTACTTCAGTGAGATAACGGTCGACGAGTTCGGAGAGGAGGGTGTTTTCCGCAATCGAGGTAGACAAGAACACGCCCCGCTCCATTTCTGATTCGACATTACGAGCCTATTGCACAGCTCTGACTTTGGTTTTGAATGTTTTGGATTGGACAGGGTACCCCTTCTTGCGGAGCTTTGTCTGCCACTGACCGTCGCCATGTTTGGTAAATGTCGCCATTTTCACCTCCCAGATAACCACCAGAACAAAACACCCAGAAATCTCTTAGTGTCCCAAATTCGAAAAATCGACTATGGGTTATTTAGAGTTTCCTCAAAAACTCAGCATTGATTTTGAGCCCATCGTTTCAAATCGTGGTCTCGAAGGCCTCGCGGATTTTGATTTCAAATGCAGCAACGGTAGATGTTGGTCAAGTTTCTTGATCAGCACCCTAAACAGTACTTTATGATGGGCAAAAAAGATCCTCAGCAAGACCAGTAGGTTCATCACCAGGAAAATACTGTTGATGTAGGCCTCGGAGGTATCTGCTCGCTTCGTTTTAATATAACCAAGGTCATAGCCCCGCTTTCCCTGGCCAAACTTACCTTCAACGGGAATGCGCTGGCGATAATCCTCTCGTCGCTGGGCTTTTTGTTTTTTTAGTGCCGCTTTATTTTCTTCAGTCACTTTTTTAGGGCGACCCAATGGCTTTCCTGAATAACGAATGCCGAACCCTTTGAGATAAGCTCGATTGGCTCGTGTGCCATACACTGGATCCGCTAATACCGCTTCTGGGTAGACCCCATGTCGTTGATAATAAGCTTCCACTTGTGATGGTAGGTCTTGCCCTTCATTAAACGCACACCAGCGAAGGTAATCCACACAAGCGATGCCATCGCCGGTGAGGCTGACACTAATTTTAGCGCCAAATTCAACTGACTTATTGAGTTTACCCCGAATGATCGGGCGCACATACGGTTGGCTAATACTAACAATACGATCATCACAACGTGGGCTCTTATTTTGATGCATCTCGCGTTGTTGCACATAAAGGTGCTGTATCACCCAGTAACGATAAAGCAATCCATTGGATAACGGCAACCGCTCTCCCATCGGCCAGTGTGATAACAATGATTGAATGTACTGGAGATTGCGCTTCAAATACTGAAGTTGTTTCTTGATGCCCTGGCGCCGTACATTTGCACGCGGGCGTCTCTGCTTTACTAAACCCAAATACGCTTTTCGAGCTTGCTGTCGATAGGTGCGGGGGTTTGATTTTAGCGATGTTTCTGGATAGAGCTTATCAATAATAAATTCGCTAACTTCACGGGCTTCATTCAAAAGATTCAGAAAGGAACGTTGGATTGATAGCCCGCCAATCCAACAAAATATTGAAGGTACGGGTTCTCTTGAATCTGAGCCACTGTCTCTTCATCCGAGAGGCAAAGATTATGCTTGATAATCACCGCGCCAATCACTAAGCGAGCGTCTTTAGCGGGGCGCCCCTTATTAGCCGAAAGACTACGATGATAACCCTCCCCTAGTTGATCCCAGGGGATACATCGACTCAATACCACCCAGCGGTTGTTTTCATCCATTTTCGTTTGAAAAGGCCAGTCGAATTCAGCGAGAGAGAGTTGTTTTTGGCTATGGGAGCGGATCATAGTGCACGGCTTTTGTGAGTAAAGGGCTTGTTTTCGTGCTTAATTATACCAAAAAACTGACATTAACTCATATATATCAGTTGGTTATGATTTTTTAGGGAACTCTACACAGGTAATGTCACAATATTATTAATCTGGCAGTCTTATACATTGCGTTCAGCCATTGAGAGCACCCCTGGTAAAACAGGGCTATGCGCCGATTTCTTGCCTCGCCAGATTTTGCTATCATACGCGGCATTATCAGCAAACCAACCATCTACACGCCAGAGTAACTCATGAATAAACAACCAAAGGCCGTCGCCCTTATCTCAGGTGGGCTCGACTCCATGCTCGCTGTTAAGGTATTACAGGCACAGGGCGTACACGTCGAAGGGATTAATTTCTACACCGGCTTCTGCGTTGAGGGCCACACCCACGCCATTCGTAAATCCAGCCAGAAAAAAGAAAAACGTAACAACGCACTATGGGTGGCAGAGCAGCTCGGCATCAAACTCCATATTATCGATGTGATCGAAGAGTACAAAGAGGTATTGACCAATCCAAAACACGGTTACGGCGCAAACCTCAACCCGTGCCTCGACTGCAAATCATTTATGGTCAAAAAGGCACGTGAGTGGATGGATGAAAACGGGTTTGATTTCATCTTTACCGGCGAAGTGATTGGCCAGCGCCCGATGTCACAACGCAAAGAGACCATGCCGATCGTGGCAAAGCAGTGCGGCAGTGATGAGCGCCTGCTGCGACCACTGTGTGCCAAACTACTCCCCGAAACACTCCCAGAACGCGAAGGGTGGGTTGATCGTGAAAAATTACTCGCCTTCAACGGCCGCTCACGTAAGCCACAAATCGCACTCGCCGCACAGTTTGGTTTCGATGAATACGCTCAACCGGCGGGCGGCTGCTGCTTTCTCACCGACGAAGCCTATTCCGTTAAACTGGGCGATCTGTGGAGACAGCGCGGCAGTAAGAACTACGATCTTGACGATATTATGCTACTCAAAGTGGGCCGTCACATTCGTCCACGCGACCATTTCAAAGTGATCATCGGGCGCGAAGAGGGTGAAAACAACTTCATGAACGGCTATCGCAAACAGTTCACCCACATGCATGCCACCAGCCACAATGGGCCACTGGCATTGATCGACGGCAACGTTAGCAGCGAAGACCTTGAGCTCGCCGCACAGATTGTGGCACGCTTCACTCAGGGCCGCGATACCGACAGCGTACAGATCGAAGTGAACGAAAAAGACAATGAAACACCTTTTACCCTTGACGTTGTCCCGTTACGCAACGATGATATCCCTAAAGAGTGGTATCTCTAATGGCGACTCATACATTAGATGCACGGCGACTATTGTGCCCAATGCCGGTGATTCGTGCGCAGAACCGCATTAAAACACTCGCAAAAGGGGATATTCTGGAAGTCACCTGCACCGATCCTGGCGCGAAAAATGATCTGCCCACCTGGTGCCGCATCAATGGGCACGAGGTAATTGAGATTGAGACAAAGGATGATGACATCATTATAAAGATCGCGGTTGGCGAGGCATAACAAAATAGCCTTAACGCACTAAAAAAGAGCCTGACGCACCAAAATAAACCAATAATAATCATCGCGTTTCACCCTGACTCACTCTATCTTATTAATAATAATTAGATTTCCCCAAATGGCATATTTAATGCTATTGATGGAAACAGATTTCAGCTTTACCGTAAGACCATAATTTAAATTAGGCACCATCGGAGGAACCAAATGTCTGCAAAAGTATTAAAAATGATCAAGAGCAACGACGTTAAGTTTGTTGATCTGCGTTTTACCGACACCAAGGGCAAAGAGCAGCACGTGACCATCCCAGCAAGTGAAGCCAACGCAGGTTTCTTTAAAGAAGGGCAGATGTTTGATGGCTCTTCAATCGCTGGCTGGAAAGGGATCGACGAATCAGACATGATCATGATGCCTGAAGCAGATACTGCGGTACTGGATCTGTTCACCGAAGAAGCGACTCTTAACGTACGCTGTAACATCATCGAACCCAATACCATGAAAGGCTACGAGCGTGACCCACGTTCTCTTGCAAAGCGTGCGGAAGCCTATCTGAAATCAACCAAAATCGCCGATACCGCCTACTTTGGTCCTGAGCCAGAATTTTTTATCCTTGACGACGTGCGTTGGGGCATCGATATGAGCGGTGCTTTCTACAAAGTAGATTCTGAAGAAGCATCATGGAGTTCAGAGCGCGTATTCGAAGGTGGCAACATTGGTCATCGCCCTGGTGTTAAAGGCGGTTACTTCCCCGTACCACCCGTTGATTCGCTACACGACATGCGCGCAGCAATGTGCCTCGCGATGGAAGAGATGGGCGTCCCGGTTGAAGTACATCACCACGAAGTGGCAACCGCTGGACAGTGCGAAATTGGCACCCGTTTCAACACCCTGCTGCGCAAAGCTGATGAAGTTCAAATCATTAAGTACGTGGTACAGAACATCGCTCACGCCTACGGTAAAACAGCCACCTTTATGCCGAAACCTCTGGTTGGCGATAACGGCAGTGGTATGCACGTTCATATGTCACTGGCGAAGAAAGGCAAAAACATCTTCTCAGGCAATAAATACGGCGGTCTGTCTCAGGATGCACTTTACTACATCGGCGGTATCTTCAAACATGCGCGCGCACTTAATGCCTTCACAAACGCCGGCACCAACAGCTACAAGCGTCTGGTACCTGGCTTTGAAGCCCCTGTGATGCTAGCGTATTCTGCACGTAATCGTTCAGCATCTGTGCGTATTCCATACGTCACAAATCCTAAAGGCCGCCGTATTGAAGTACGTTTTCCAGATTCAAGCGGTAACCCTTACCTGACCTTCGCAGCATTGATGATGGCAGGTCTTGATGGCATCAAAAACAAGATCGACCCAGGCGAACCGATGGATAAAGACCTGTATGACCTACCAGCAGAAGAAGAGAAGAAGATCGCGACCGTGAGCTCTTCTCTAGAAATGTCACTGGAAGCACTCGACAACGATCGTGCATTCCTCACCGCGGGTGATGTATTCACCGACAGCATGATTGATGGCTACATGGAACTTAAGATGGAAGAGGTGACTACCCTGCGTATGACCACACATCCAGCTGAGTACGACATGTACTACAGCCTCTAAGGTTTACACCTGAAGAAGCATTAAAAGCCCTCCGCGTGAGGGCTTTTTTTTGCCCATCATTCTAGTGGACATGCCATAATCTCAGAGAGTAAAAACTGACCGGGAGCAAACAATGCATTTGAGACTATTACTAATACTAGCATTTCTCTTTGCAATGCCTGCCATTGCGGCATACAAATGGACAATGCCTGATGGCTCGGTCATCTTCTCTGATCAGCCACCACATCCTGATGCAGAAAAAATTACACTACTCCCAACACAAACATTCAGCGCACCACCAATACCCAAACAGGCTGTTGAGATAAAACCTGACGCCGAAACCAGGGACATCGCCACCTATAGCAGCCTGCAAATTGCTCAGCCTGCTAATGAAGCAACGATTCGCGACAACAGCGGCAACATCACTGTTTCAGTCTCAAGCGAACCACCACTATTTATCAAAAAGGGCCATCAAATCACCCTTTTACTCGATGGTGTTACCATCAGCACCTCTACTTCCGCTCAAACCATGCTACCCAACATTGACCGTGGCAGCCACACTCTGCGCGCGACTATTATCGATAAAGAGGGCACAGCACTGATCACCAGCAACGACAGCATATTCTACCTGCATCGAGTCTCTATACTCCATTAAAACGCCGTCGCACCAGGTTAGTGCGGCTATTATCTCAATTGAGGGCACCATTAACACGACCAGCTTGCCCAGGCTTGAACCTCACCTGGAACACGAACGAAAAACAAATGTAACCACCTGTTCTAATTCAAGTTATGGCCGAAAATATCTTGTCTCAATAAAAATCGATCTGACACATAAAACTGGAGTAGTTCTTGCAATGAGTCGTTATCAACTCATATTAAATTAGTACTTATGGCAAGTGGGCAATACATCCTGGAGAATCTCAGCACAGCAATTCTGCTGTTTGATGAAAACCTTCGCCTTAAGCAACTAAACTCAGCCAGCGAAGTCATGCTCGCCGTTAGCGCCAAGCAAGCGGAGGGAAGCAATGTACGCGAACTAATCCCTGCCGATGCAGCCTTCATTACAACGCTGAAAAATGCACTCGACGCCGAGCAGCCACGTACTGAGCGTGAAGTACAGCTTCATCTGGTTCATATGCACACTATCGTGGTGGACTGCACCATCACCCCCCTTCGTGATGAAAACCAGACGACAGAGCTGTTAGTTGAATTATTTCAACGTGACCGCCACCTGCGCATCGCACGAGAAGAGCAGCTACTGGCACAGTACAATACCAGCCGAGAGTTGTTGCGCGGTATTGCACATGAGATCAACAACCCACTCGGCGGACTGAGAGGCGCGGCACAGCTACTAGAGCAGGAGCTAGATGACGAGGGCCTACGCGAATACACCAATGTGATCATCGGTGAGGCGGATCGCCTGCAAAATCTGCTACGCCGCATGCTGGGTCCCAATGCGTTGCCACATAAAAAAGAGATCAATATTCATGAAGTACTGGAGCGCGTCTATACCCTCGCCGAAGTTGAATCACCCGATGGCATTGCGATCGTGCGCAACTATGACCCAAGTATCCCGGAGCTCTATGCAGACCCTGAGCAACTGATTCAGGCCGTGCTCAACATGGTACGGAATGCGATGCAGGCACTCGATGGCCATGGCACCATCACGCTACGTTCGCGCACGCAGCGACAATTCACTATCGGTAACCGTCGTCATAAATTAGTCGCACGCATCGACATTATCGATAATGGGCCCGGCATTCCACCCGAGCTACAGGACAAACTTTTTTACCCCATGGTGACCGGTCGCGCCGACGGCACGGGCCTTGGGTTATCGATCGCACAATCGCTGGTCAACCAACATGGTGGCCTTATCGAATGTACAAGCCAGGCAGGTGAAACGGTATTCACCCTGTTACTGCCACTGGAGAGAACACATGAGTAAGGAACATATCTGGGTCATCGATGATGACCGCTCCATTCGCTGGGTGCTCGAAAAAGCACTAGCAAAAGCAGAGATGGAAACCACCTGCTTTAAAAGTGCCGCTGGCGTACTTGATAAACTTGCCACTGAGCAGCCAGATGCTATCATCACCGACATTCGCATGCCGGGGATGGATGGGCTGGCACTGCTGGAAGCGATTAAAACTACCTACCCAGACCTGCCAACCATCATCATGACCGGTCATTCAGATCTTGATAGTGCCGTTGCAGCCTATGAAGGTGGCGCGTTTGAATATCTCCCTAAACCGTTTGATATTGACGAAGCAACCGAATTAGTTAAGCGCGCAATCAAACAACGTCGCCGCACCAGCAACACACAAGTGAGCCGTTCCGAGCAAGCAGCCGTCACTGACATTGTTGGGGAAGCGCCCGCCATGCAGGAAGTGTTTCGTGCCATTGGTCGTCTCTCACGCTCCAATATGACCGTACTGATTACAGGGCAGTCGGGCACCGGTAAAGAACTCGTTGCGCAGGCACTGCATCGCCACAGCCCACGTACAAAATCACCCTTTATTGCGATTAATACCGCCGCCATTCCTAAAGATCTGCTCGAATCTGAACTATTCGGACACGAACGCGGCGCGTTTACCGGCGCACAAAACTCGCGCGCTGGACGTTTTGAACAAGCCAGTGGTGGCACGCTGTTTCTGGACGAGATTGGCGATATGCCGATCGAACTTCAAACACGCCTGCTACGTGTGCTTTCCGATGGTGAATACTACCGTGTCGGCGGACATACCTCGGTTAAAAGTGACGTCCGAATTATCGCTGCCACCCACCAGGACCTCGAGCAGCGCGTCAGTGACGGCCTCTTTCGTGAAGATCTCTACCACCGGCTCAATGTGATTCGCATCCACATCCCATCGCTTTCTGAGCGCCGTGAAGACATCAAAATGATGGCCGATCATTTCCTCCACCGCGCGGCAATAGAGCTGGCGGTTGACCTCAAGGTGCTCGATGATGAGACCAGCCAGTTTCTCTCGCAATATCCGTGGCCAGGTAATGTGCGTCAGCTTGAAAATACCTGCCGCTGGTTAACCGTGATGTCACCCGGCCAGACCATCCACCTGGAAGATCTGCCACCTGAACTGAAAAATGATAATAGCCGTGAATCTTCCGCTAGCGACTGGGAGTCCGCACTTAAATATTGGGCCGATGCGCAACTACATCAGGGCAGCAAAGAGATTCTCGACTCAGCCGTCCCCACCTTTGAACGCATCATGATTGAATCTGCACTTAAACACACCGGGGGTCGCCGTCAGGAAGCCGCTAAATTACTCGGCTGGGGACGTAATACCCTGACCCGTAAAATTAAAGAACTCAAGATGGATGAAGTCGATACCCCGCCCTCAGATTAACCTCTTTGCTTGCGGTGCAACCCTCACGTACCGCGAGTACCACAGATTAAAACCTTGATTTAAAAATAAAAACCTGTTTTAGGCTGACTTGCCGGACTATTTCCGAGTAAAATAGTCGGTCTTTAAGTTTCACATCCTGGGGGAATCTTTTCGTGACAACTGACGCTGCGCACAGCAGTCTATGGCGCACTGCCGACATCTATTTTGGCAGCAGCCTTATATCAGGGCTTGCCTTAAATTACTACCATACCCTTAATTTTGGCCCATTAAGTGGCTCAACCACCCTTCACATGGTCGGCGCACCGCTGTTGGTAATCGGCAGCCTGGTTATCCTCTACTCAAAGCAGGCACTCAGCAAACAGAATCAACCCTCAGAACCGGGTGTGGCGACGACAACGATCATCGACAGCGGTATGTTCAGTTATTCACGAAACCCGCTCTACACAGGGCTAACCCTCTGCTACGGCGGGCTCTCGTTTGCGATCGATAATGCCTGGTTGCTAGCACTGCTACCCATTACTTTGATCGCGATACAACTCACACTGATCAAGCCAGAGGAACGCTATCTGGAACAGAAATTTGGCGATGAATACCGCGCCTATAAAAAACGCGTTCGGCGCTGGATTTAAAGCGCCATAGACTCAGCAATAAAAAAGCCTGCTAATGCAGGCTTTTTTATTTAGTGCTGAATCGCGTTAAAACGTCGTCGCCACAACCCTAATAATAACAGCGCCGAGAGATAACCTAAGCCAGCTGCACCGCCACCACCACCGCCACCCTCAACAGCAACATCCGTCCCGACAGCTGGCGCTGGATTTGTGGGGGTTGGGGTTGGGGTTGGATTGGGGGTTGTGATTGTGGGCCCTGCTGAGACACCCACTGCAACTGGGTCACTAATCGACCCCATCCTTCTATCAAGATCAAAGATATCGTTATCCACCAGTGTTAGCGTCACCATCGCGGGGGTAGCGCCTGCCGCTGGGGTAAAAACAGCAGATGATAAATCAGGATTCACAATATTACTAAGCGTCATCCAGGTATCAAAGCGATTCATCTTTCTCACCACCGCATCCTGTGCTACATCCAGACCAGCGGGAAGTACCAGAGTAACCGTCACAGAACTCTGATCAGTAGGAATACCGGTCACATCAAAAAACATTGCGCCCAACGGAAACGCAAAATCAGCATCAGAGAGCGTGCCAACCAGGTCGGCATCCGCAATCACTGTTACCAGGCTCACCGTTCCATCACCAGGAGAAATCGTCGCCGTCACGCCAGACTCCACCGCGACATTATTAATCAGCACGGAGACAACGCCCTGGTCACAAAGGCCTCCTGCATCACAGTACTCAAAACCAAACTGGTCAATCCCACTGCTACCAGCCACTGCCGAGTAGGTAAATGCGCCGGTCTCTTCGCCCAGGCTAGTCACAAAGCCCTTCGTCGTAAAGGGAGGGGTAATTTGCTTATAGGAGCCACCTGCTAGATCCTCCTCATCCCTGTCGAAAACGACTAGCTGACCGGATACTGTCATCCCAGGAGCAACATCAATCAGCAGATTAGATACCTCAGGCCGATAATTTAAAGGCTCTCCACCAAACGCGATGGCAACCTCGACCAATGGCATACTAAATTCATTCGCTGCAAACTCATAGGCACCACTATCACAACTTAAACCTCGGCGCTCAAATCTTCGCTGATCATGATCGGGGCAGTATTCGATGACCCCTAAACGAATCGCGTCACTTGCGTTCAGCAGCGCGTGTGTCTCTGCGCCACCACCATTAAAAGTCAACGACTGAAAATGCGGCAAACCATAAGCAGGTACAGGCTCATTCAGGTTCAAACAGGACTCATTGGAAATCAATGTGCCCACTTTGTTGATAAACGCTTTGTTTGTATTGGAAGTCATCAGATCGTTATAGCAATCATTACCCAGGCCATTTCCTGAAACAATACTATTAAACAGATTCATGTGTGCGGCACCCATCGTCCCTGTCTGAGCACGATTATAAATCCCGCCCCCTTTAGGCTCATCAGGAAACTGCTGAGTCTGTGTATCGTCGTTAATATTACCAATCGCTGCATTATCGGTAATCGTGGTTTGAATCAGATCCACATCAGTCCAGAAGAGCGTGTCCGCATTAAACAGACCACCACCCCATTTCCCGGCGGTATTACCACTAATGGTCGAATTAACAATCTTCAATTCACCAAACTGATGGTAAATCCCGCCACCATCACGGTAGGCGCTATTGCTCGAAATGGTTGAACGGGTAATATTTAAGTAATCGTCCCCGTCCGACGATGAATTAAAGATGCCGCCGCCAAAGATAATCGTCTGGGCATCATTGATGTTATTGGTAATCGCACTATCATTAATATCAACGCGGCTATTCATGATACTAAGCCCACCACCAAAACCGACCACATCGTTACCATTAATTGTACTGGCGTTGATCTCTACATTCGACGATAAAATATCAATGCCACCACCGCCCACAGAGGCCGCGTTGCCGACAACAGCCACTCGGTTCAGGGTTAGCGCTGAACGTACGAGAGTGCCATCAACCTTAATCCCACCACCCGCTTCATCAGAACTATAATCCTCTCTAATCGTAAAGACATTAGGATTAATGACAGGAATAAAGACGAAGCCATTACGCACAGTGAGATCGTTCAATATCAAATGGGCACCATTACGCACATCAAAGACACGGTCTTCCCTCATGCCATCAATCGCCGTAACCCTTGAACCTACGCCGTTTATAATGACTGTTTTTCCATTGAAAATATCAAGATCCCCAGCGCTATCATCAATCGGGTTCTGATTATTGCCTTCAGTATCAGCAACACCTTCACCTAAGGTATAAAGCCCCTCCAGCAGGTTGATGGTAGTGACGCCATCATGAAGATTAGCCTCCTGCACTGCGGCACGCAGACTACAGGCATTGCTGGCTGTCTGGCAGATATTATCGCCAGGATTACTATCAACCCCATCGACAAATGTTGACACATCGAATGTAATATCAGCATGCGCTAACGGCGAGAGACCTAGCGCTAACGCTAGCCCGAACTCTTTTTTGAACCCTTTTTTCATCCCCACACCACCCACTTAAACCTTGTTTTATCACGCGGTTTGTCAGCGCGAACTTCATAATTATCTCCACTATATACCGATATGAGGTAAGAATTAAAGTTTATGGTGAAATTACCGCTATATAGGGCCTAAAGATGAGACCAGCATCACACTTTCAAAACGTAAACAAACGCTCTGTACGAGCCGCCATGACAAAGTCATTCTCATGTAACCCTTTGATTTTATGGGTCCACCACGTTACCGTGAGTTTACCCCACTCCACCAGCAAGACTGGATGATGATTTTCCTGCGCCGCAATCTCCGCAACCTTTTCTGCCTGCGCCATCGCATCTAAAAAGCCGTTAAAAAGATAGATTCGCGTTAGTTGTTTTACCCCATCAACTTTGATCAATTGCCATTGCGGCAGTTGCTCCAGTAACGCTTCACACTGCAGCGATGTTACCTGCGGTGCGCCAGCACGACACGCCTCACACGACCGCCCTGCTAATTCATCCATTTTCGCCTCCCTACAACTTTATTCCTCAACAAACTTAGCTTAATTGAGCTGCAGCGTCCCCACCAGTTGTGAGATGTTACTCATGCAGTGGCGCTCCATATACTCAACCAGCCCGGCATTAATCTTCGGGCAAACCAGCGGATCATAAAACAGCGCTGTGCCAATACCCACTGCCGAGGCACCGGCGATCATAAACTCAATTGCGTCTTCCGCCGTCATGATGCCACCCTGCCCAATAATGGGAATATTGTGCCCTTTGCAGACCTGGTAGACCTGGTGCGTCTTCAGCAACGCAACCGGCTTAATCGCCGGGCCAGAGAGCCCACCCTGGTTATTGCCGATGATCGGTGTGCGCTGCTCGATATCGATCGCCATCCCCATTAATGTATTAATCACCGCAAAGGCATCGGTACCGGCCTCAATGCAGCGCGTGGCATTACCGGCAATATCGGTCTGATTGGGCGAGAGCTTGGTGATCAATGGCTTTTTGGTCACCGCACGACACGCCTCAACCACCCGCGCCGACATTTCAGGGTCATTACCAAACGCAACGCCACCCTCTTTCACATTGGGACAGGAGATGTTGATCTCAATCGCATCGATCGGCGAATCGTCAAACAACCGCGTCACTTCAATATATTCTTCAATGGTCGAACCTGACACATTGGCGATAAAACGGGTCTCGTCAAAATCGAGCGTCGGCAGGATCTCATTCACCACATACGGCGCACCGGGGTTTTGCAGGCCGATGGCATTAATCATCCCTGATGGCGTCTCAATCACACGGTGTGGTGCATTGCCCAGACGCGCCGTGCCGGTAGTGCCCTTAAGACAGACCGCACCCACGTCACGATTGGAAAACCCTTCAATGCGAGTGTACTCCTCACCAAAACCAACACAACCCGACAGCAATACCTGTGGGGTCGCAAATTTCATCCCACAAAACTCAACCGCCAACATCTCATTTTGATTACTCAACTCGCCATCCTTATTATTGCCCAATTGTCGCCTCACCATTATATGGTCACACGCTATATCGCCACACGCTGTGGTATATTCCCGTCATGTTTCATATCGTACTCTATCAGCCGGAGATTCCACCCAACACTGGCAACATTATACGCCTTTGCGCCAACAGTGGGGCGCAGCTGCATGTGATTCATCCGTGTGGATTTGAATTTGACGATAAGCGGCTACGCCGCGCCGGGCTCGACTATCATGAATTCGCATCGATAAAAGAATATGACGACATCGAAGGCTTCATCACCGAGGTGAAACCGGTACGACTGATCGCTTGCTCCACCAAAGGGTCACGAAATCACACCGAAATTGAGTATCAAACAGACGACGCACTGATTTTTGGCCCCGAGTCGCGCGGCCTGCCCGCAGAACTATTAACATCGCTGCCAACGGAACAGGTGCTACGCATCCCGATGCTGGCCGATAGCCGCAGCCTGAACCTCTCTAATGCAGTGGCAATTTTTCTTTATGAGGCGTGGCGACAACAGGGGTTTGGTGGAGCCGCAGGTTAGCAGTTTAATATGCCAGCGAGATCATTCACGTGCGCACGCTTAAATTCTAAAACACATAAAAAACAGGCTCCCCTGTTATCAAGGGAGCCTGCTTCAAAACATAACCGCAACGCCAGCGTAGCGTGTCTGTCTGGCTATTCGAGCAACATCGTTACAAATCCCGCAGTGATCGTGACACGGGCATCATTATACGGGCCACTTGCCGCAACATGTTTCACCAGCGCACCATCCCGCAGGCGAGCTTCAAGATCAGCCGTAAAATTCTCGAAACGGGTATACACCTGAACGGTACCCGACTGTACCAGCCGATACATTCCAGTACCATTTTCACGCGGTATGATGCGTGGTGCTGCATTCGCTGTAGTGAGATCAATCGCGACTCTGGCACGGGAGATATGATGAAATCTGCCCACACCCGCCAGGTTGAATGTCAAACTGTCAGCAGAGCTACTTGCAATAGCGGTCAGTGATGCAGGAGTCCAGCCAATCGTCATCACCGCTTTCAGCGCCGTTACGTCCACAATCGTGTGTGCTGCAAAATCACTGGGCGCTGCGGCAGTCACCTCTCCGAAAGGTCGCACAAACCCGCGCACTTTCACCGGAGTACCGCTGGCCAGTTCACTCACATCCAGTGTTGCTACATCAATTTCATAAAAGGCAGGGTCAGCATCATTCACGGATTCATCACCTGTACCACTGAAATCAAACAAACCTGTGTAACGACCATCAATGGCCTGCAAATCGAGCACAAACGGTAGTGGCTGTTCGGGAATACTCACCACGTCCAGCACCGTGCCGCGCAATGTGGTCAAACGCATTTTCACTCTGCCCCGGTTATTCACTCCGGCATCCATTTCCAGCTGACTGGCTATGTCATTGGTCAACACACCAAACGCACGTACTCGCTGTCCCACAGAAACATCATCAATATCGTAATCCGTGCTCATGGAAAGTTGACGTTTCACCTGAGTTAAATCACCCATATTCACGATGACTTCATCGTTAAAAATCACACTACCACCGGCACGTATCAGAGTGGCACCTTTCACGATGAGTGAATCACCATTGCGCGCAATCACATTACCTGTCACTACATCCAGCTCACCACCCGGCACGCTAGAACCGGCATAGACTTCTCGTGCCTCAAAACGGCGCGGGTTGAGTTTTAAATTGCCGATAACAATGGTTGCGGTAAATTCTGGTTGCTCCTCCAGCGCGACCAGACCTGCCCGTCCCTGATAATCATCATTGTTGATTTCAAACAGTGTGGCACTGTTGGTGATTACTTCCAGTTGACCAAAATGACGACGGTGACGATCTGTCGCCAGGCGATGGTGAAACGGGCGCAAAATAATTTCAAAACGACTCTCCGCCACATCGACACTGGCCAACAACCCGCGCAAGCGATGTATTTTGGGGTTTTCAAGCGTCACATCGGCCAACAAAAAAGGTTTGACCACTTGTGTCGGCACACCCGCCTCATCAAAGCGCACCTTGTTGGAGGCCTTAAGATCAAAGTCCAGCGTAAGATGGCTCGGGATACCCGGTGCAATCACTAGCCTGGTATGCTCTTCAAGATTTACAGCCACATCCAGCTGTCTCAGCGCCATACCATTTGTATCGACGATGTTGTTAACCTTCACCGCATCACCCGCTGCATTTTCCACCCAGATATCGGCATCACTGTAATCCAGTACCATGCTGGCCTTGACGTAGACACCATTGGGCACCGTGGCCGCCGTGAGGAATTCTGTCATCTCGGTGTATTGCGCAAAGTCTACGCGGGTCGATAAAGGCAGTGTTTCAACTACGGCGCCATTGGCTTTGGTGAGTGTCAGCGACAATACGTCCACGGTATAACTGGCAAAATCACCTTCTGCATCAGTAAGCCCAATAATAATTTCGCCATCACCTTCTGCCTCTGCGGCGCTGCCACCAGATGCGCCACAACCCACCAGCAATATGCTAGCAAACAATAAAAACAGACTGAATAAAAAATGGCTCCGCATCAAGCCAGGCATCGCGGCTATCGTAGCCCGACGTTGCAGATAAAATATTTCCATGATGATCTCCTGATCAATGTGTACGTTTACATTCGGATAAAATCAAATGTTCATCCCGTACAACGCAGGAGCGATCAGTTGGTTGACACAACAAATATTTTCAGACCTTATTCAGAAGCAGGAAACAGCTCTGTTTTACCAGCTATAGGCTAGCCCTGTCCCTGCAAACCACACAGAGTCTCTACCCTTTTCCAGCGTTTGACTGCCCACTCGCAACCGCAAATGCCACTGTTCACCAAGACTGGTGGAAAATCGCAATGTCTGTACAAACCCGGCCTCACTCGTGACTCTGGAAACGCTTTTAAGCCATGAAAAACGCCACAGAGCATTACCGCCGAACCAGGAAGCAGCCGCACTGCGACGACGATCTTCCAGCCCGGTAGAAAGGTCCAGCGTGGCTGCCGAAAATAAAAACTGCCAGCGCGGTTCCGATGCCAGTGTCGTGATGTTTTTATCATATTGATGGCGTGCAAAACCCAGCGAGAACGACCATGGCCCATCCGTGTAATAACTCACATCAAATGCTGTGCCGGTACTGTTCACTTCTGCATCAGATTGACAACGCCGTCGCCTGGTTCTCACGCAATCCGTGCTAAAGGTGAGCGTGCGCCATTGCGGCCGCAGAGAAAACTGCCAGTGTTGCAGATTGACATCCATCACGGCTCGCAACGTATCTGTTTCCAGCGCATCTTTTTTACCCCAGGTTTCCAGCTCAATTCCAGCACTGAGACGTTCCAGCGGATCCGTACGAAATCCCAGCAAAACACTGCGAATGGTAATGGGGTTATTCTGACGGGTGGAATGATTCCGTGCTATTGATGCCAGCAGGCGTGAGTCATTGACAAATGCATAATCCAGATCAAAATAATAGTCGCGCCCCCCCAACGCGTCACCTCCCGCCTCAAAAGAGAGTGTCGATGGCAGACCATCGGCTTGTACCGCAACGGATATTCCTACCAGAACCACCCCCAAAAGGTGCGGTAAAACAAAATGCCACTGCTGCAAAATATAATTTGCTCTTAATTTTCTCTTTAAGTACCCGCCAGTCATCAGGTAAAAAAACATTGAATTATACGCACACTAACGACTAATCCCGGGCCTGCGAACGGTGCTCTCAATGCCGCCGCTGATGGTGCATTTGCCGACGCATTTCCTGCCGCTGCTGCCGGTTGATTTGCCGCTGCATCTGTCGCCGTTCCATCACAGCACGCCGTTGCGCTGGCGGCATTTTCTGCCAACGTTCACGCAGCACCGCACGCCGTGCCGGGGGTAAATTACGAAAATCACGGGACTGTTTACGCAACCGTTTACGCTCGGCTGACGGCAGTGACATGAAATGTTCAAAACGATTTCGCACCTGCTGGCGTTTTTCCGGTGGCAATTGCTGCCAGCGGACAAAGCGTTTTTGAGCCCGTGTCCGTTGCTCAGGTGTCAGCTGTGCCCAACGTTTAATACCCTTACGCAAGCGTTGCTGGCGAGCCGGCGGAAAACCTTCCCAGTTCTTTGCAAACGGTGTCAGCAACGTTTGTTCATCAACACTCAGTGAACGCCAGGCAATGCTCTTGCCATTCCCTTTAGCAACAGCGCCCTGACCCTGGTTTATTGATTGCGCAGTATCACTGACCTGTGACAGCACTGGGCTGCACACTAACAGTAAAGACGCAATCAACCAGCCACTGTATTTTAATTTTTTACTGTGCATCTTGTGCCTCCTCAACTTCAGCCTGGGCTTCCGCATCCAGTGCATCCAGGTCCTGTATAAAATCCAGCGGGTCTTGCCATTCGCTTTCGCTGATTTCCCAGTCACCGAGAAATTCCAGTAATTCAAGGCTGGGGGTTTCCTCGGCAACCACACACCATGGTGTTAACAGCATGTATAAAACAAGCATGCGATTCACGCGGTGTTTACCCAGCTTCTTTTTCATCATCTAACCATAAATAAAAATCTAAATTCTCATAAAACTCCAGCGATTCAGCATCCCCCAGCAGTGCCAGATCTTCTAACGGCGGAAATTGCACAATCGGGTCATTCTCCAGTGGCGTCCACCACAGCGATACTGTCAACACTGCCACGGTAGCCGTTGTAGCCAATCCGCCTATCGGTAACAACCAGGCTGGAGGTTTTCCACTGGCAACCGCTTGACTCACTAAAAGGGCTTCACGACGCACGCAGCGCAGATCTCGCAGCGTGGCATCATCCAGCTCATCTGCCGCCTGATCCAGTGTCACTTTCGACATTTTCAGCAAGCGGCCTGTCTCTTCGGATTCATTCACGCTTCATTCTCCTGCCAATGGTCCTGTAATTGTTCACGTAACGTTTTCAGTGCACGCGAAAAATGGGTTTTCACGCTGCCTTCACCGCAACCCATCGCCTGCGCCGTATCACGCACACTAAGGCCTTCCCATTGTCGCAACAAAAACACCTGTTGCTGGCGTAGCGGCAAACGGTGCAGCGCGGCATCCAGTTGCCTAATGGCCTGCTGTTGCTGCAACTGTACATCCGGCCCCGGTTCGGCTGTCGCAAAATGGGCTTCGATGGGATCTTCTTCCGCCGCGGTTTCATCGCTCTGATCCCGCAGGCTCTTTTGGCCTAAAAAAAACCGGAATCGATTGCGCACAGCGGTACGCCGATACCAGTCACGAATCACGCTCTGCACAATGCGGTGAAATAACGGCCCCCACTGATCGGCATCGCGATCGGCATAGCGTCTGACCAGACGCAACATGGAATCCTGTACGATGTCCAGCGCATCTTCGTGATTGCTGGTGGCGATTATCGCCATGCGATATGCCCGCCGCTCCACGCTTGCGAGGAATTGATCCAGTGCTACCGAGTTGTCCAGCGCCTCTCTCCTGCATGGTTTGCATCCTGTGGTTTTGATTCTGGCCAGTTATGGGACACTTTGTCCAGTACTGCATGGCGGAAAATTCCACAACTGTCATACATACAAACGCAGCATTGACGAATCGGTTGACATGAAATAACAAAGATTTTCACTGTCCGGTAGAACTTAACTCGATAATGCTCACATCTCCGGCTAATGTAACAGGTGAAGGTGTTCGAATGAGGTGCAGATAACATTAAGTGAGCCACAATAATAACGTTGGATGCAGGCTCGATTAGCAATTTTCACGTAATTCGACAAACATCGCGAAGCGATCTAGCACGCATTCACTGGCCACTCTCCGACTCCGCTCAGCCGACCGGCAGCGAGG
The DNA here is from genome assembly GCA_021648525.1 of Gammaproteobacteria bacterium. GTDB lineage: Bacteria > Pseudomonadota > Gammaproteobacteria > SZUA-140 > SZUA-140 > SZUA-76. Next base: position 24,581 of record JAKISP010000035.1, on the reverse strand, counting down.
GAGATCCTCACTGTATTTAGTGCCGCACGCAATGCCATCCGTAGCCATATCGAGAAACTATTAACGGAAGTGTTACAACACACCGGCAATAATCAGGTGGCGGTCACTGATCGCTTCAACCTTCAAACCATTCAATCCAGCGGTATCGAGCTGCGCCCGCACTTCATCAATACGATAAGCAGCAAACAACGAATGGTGAAAATCATGGCGCAGCACTTCAGGTTCATTGGCGACGTACTGCTTAACCAGTCGCAACACCTCCGCTTCATTTTCAGGTCGCATTAGATCCATCACAAAGACTGGCGTACCAGCCTTATTATCAGCATTGCTGTTTTGTTTAGCACAGGAACGAATCGTCTGCCACAACGTCATTGGATCTTTTAGGTGGTGCAACAGACTATTACTGATCACGACATCATATGTTTGCTGCATCAGCACTTTATCTGGCAGATAGCAGTGAGTTAAATCGATACGTTTCGATAACCCAGCCTCCGACACAGCACGAACCCCATAGGCCAACATTGCATCGGCTCCATCGATACCTTCAATGATGCAATCGGAAAAAACATGCGCGAAACGGATTGAGATATCAGCAGAGCCACAACCAAGATCGAGCACACATCCAGTGATATCCCGCCCCGGCCACTGCTGTTTAAACAGTGCGATGAAGTTTTCATGTGGCTCGCTGAAGTCAGCCTCGGCATAGGCACGCGCCTGCACATCGTCGTCCATCAAGTCAGGTTCGGGAATACGCTGCATGGGATATTAATCCGGCAGGATCGACTCGCCACGATAGAGTTCTTCAACCGTCTCGCGACGACGAATCAAAAAATACTGATCACCATCAACCATCACCTCGGCACAACGCGGGCGCGAATTATACGTCGAACTCATCGAAAAACCGTAAGCACCGGAAGAGCGCACCGCGAGCAGGTCACCAGGCTCAACCGAAAGTTCACGTTTTTTGCCAATGAAGTCGCCTGTTTCACAGACCGGGCCAACAATATCATAAACTTTCTTTTTAGCCGCAGACTGTTGTTGTAACGGAATAATCGCTTGCCACGCACTATATAGCGATGGGCGCAGTAGATCATTCATGCCAGCATCAACAATCGCAAAATTTTTGTGTTCATTACTTTTAAGATACTCAACCTGCGTCAACATCACACCCGCATTACCGGCAATCGCACGTCCCGGTTCTAAAATAATTTTGTAACCAAGTCCACCAAGTTTATCAAGCAGTGCCTTTGCATAATTAGCGGGCAGAGGTGGGGTCTCATCATCATAGGTGATACCCAGCCCACCACCCAGATCAAGATGATGTATCGCTATACCTTTAGCTTTGAGCTGGTTGAGCAATAACAGCAGTCGGTCGGCGGCCGCTGTAAATGGCGCAACATCGGTTAGCTGAGAACCGATATGACAATCGATACCGATAAGGTTGATGTTTGACATTGCGTTAGCAGTTGCGGCCACTGCGGGCGCAGTGGCAATATCAATACCAAATTTATTCTCTTTCAATCCAGTCGAAATATAAGGATGGGTCTGGGCATCGACATCCGGATTCACCCGCAATGATGCCGGTGCCTGCACCCCCATCTCTGCAGCAACCGTATTTAACCGTTCCAGTTCTGCCTCAGATTCAACATTAAAACAGAGAATACCAGCCTCCAGCGCACGTCGCATCTCAGAGGCCATTTTGGCGACACCGGAAAAGACCACCTTGCCAGGGTCTCCACCCGCTTTGATAACACGCTCCAGCTCACCAACCGAGACGATATCAAAACCGGAACCAAGGCGCGCAAACAGATTCAGCACGGCGATGTTTGAGTTGGCCTTGACCGCGTAACAGATCAGATGGTCGTGCTCGGCAAAAACATCATCAAAGGCGTGCCAGTGGCGTTCCAGTGTGGCGCGCGAATAGACATAACAGGGGGTGCTGTGTTCGGCTGCGATCTGGGCAAGATCAACCTTTTCGGCACAGAGCCGTCCATTGTGATAACTAAAATGATCCATCTTAAAATACGATTATATTCAGCAACTGAACGGCTTCATCAGGTAGATAGAGATCACCCTTTTGCCCACAGCCGGTTAACCATAGAACCACCGCAGAGCAGCTCACTAGTCTCAATAGGTCATGAGTGATGGAGAATTGAAACATGGTGCTTCCTGGAAAAAAGAGCAAGTATAAACGCTCGCGGGGAATGAAACCATCCCACAACTGGCTAGCCAACCTGGGCGATGTCCCACCCCAGATCAATACATGGAAATAACGGTATCAGAGATTCCCATCAAACTAGTCACTACCCAGCGCCGGGGCGATGCCAGCCGGTACGCCGTCCAGATGTTCTCAGGCTGAACCAGATAAACAGGAAGAGTCCCAGCATAACGGTCAGGTTGATAATGCCACCGCCGCCCGATTGACTCGATTGGCTATTGCCCCCCGGCTGCTCGGTAACCACTGGCGGCGGCTCACCTCCACCGCCTGGTGGTGATTCGACCACTCCAATTTGACCAGGGTCTTCAATGACATGGTTAGCGATGCCATCGGTATCATTCGGGCCACCATCCTCGATGATCAGCTGTACACAGAAATCACCCACGGTAAGACCTGGCGTATAGGCTGCATCCCTCGGCATCGGGCAGAGGCCCGGTATGCCCGGTGCAGAGCTGAGCGAATTATTGGCATCTTCGACAAAATTATTCCAACCGTTGACGGGATGATATTTACGATACTGTGCACCACTTGGCAGCGGCTCAAACTGTGGAATGACCACACTAGCCGAACGACCAGCAATCGGCAGGCTGGTGATCTCAAAATCAAAATAACCGCCACTATTCGGGATGATATCCTGTGCGCTAGCGGCTCCCGGCCCCCCTTCGCCATCACCGAAGTTGGCAATGTCGGCGACGCTCACCCGTGCTGAGCCGTTGCCAGCAAGAAAGGCGATGTCCCCCAGGCGCAACGCCAGCCCCGGGTCTGTTCGCATCACGTAACTTTTGTACTGCACCGGCAGTTGCTGTAGCGCATCGAGCGGCAGGTTTCTGTCGGGTATCGGTGCAATGGCGTTGGGGTCGAGGTAATCGGGGATGCCATCACCATCGCTGTCATCATAAGACTCTGTGGCATCCCTGACGCCATCCCCATCAGTGTCAGTAAACGCGCCGAGTGTGGGTGCCGTCGCCACCACCTCCAACAGCAGTTCATTGGTCACCGCCAGCACCGGGCTACCATCATCGGTGACCGTTATGCGCGCTTTATAAAAACCAGGCATCAACCCGCTGGGGTCAAAAACAAAGGTCGCGGGATCACCATCCAGATCATCATCAATCAGATTGTTATTGGTCAGACTCCAGTCGTAGCTATGGCTGTCATCCGGGTTGGGGTCGGCCACGCTGGCCGTCATCGTAACAAAGCCGCTGCTGGCAACAACCAGATGGGTCTGGAGCCCACCTTGAACCGCCCGGAAGGTGGTGGCGGGACGCAGATTCGCATCAGTAATGGTGACCGTGTGGATGGTTTTATTGCCAAACCCGCCCGACGGCGATAAGCTTTGAATAGTGAAAACAACCGTTTCATCCTCCTCCGACAGCTCATCAATCGCCGTATTAAAGGTGATGTAACCCGTCGTATCTGTCCCAGCAACCAGAATACTACCATCCATCGCATCATGGTCAGCCGGGTTCTCTGCCGACCCTGCCACGGTATAGGTTATCGTGACGGCCCTCTCTGCTTCACGTTTGACCACCGGCACACGGACCGTGGTGCCCTCTGCCACTATCTGGTCGGAACCAAAGCTAACCGGGATGATTGAGGTATTTCGGATAGTGGCGCTATCGGCACGCGGTGAACCGACGATGTAAATGGCGCTATCGATTAGTGAGAGCGTTATCGTCTCCGGGCCCTCTGGATCGGGATCCCTAGTCGTCGTCAGGTTCACATCACGGAAACTCTGCCCGCCAAGAATGGTCACCGTGCCGCTGGGTGTGGTGTAGTCGATGCCGCTGGTGGCGGTACCGCTGGTGTTGTAGTTCACCACCAGATTCGAGGCGGTACTACCCGCGCGCGCAACTCTAAAAGTGGCTAAGCCGCCTTCTGAAACACTATCACTTCGGGTCACTATCGTCACCACCGGCAAAGCATCATTATCCCGATTGATCACCGCGACATCGGCGGGATTGAGTGCTGCATAGTTGCTATCACTACTGGTAACGCTGGTAACAATGGTGTAAGCCGCATCGCCATCCACCACCGCGTCGTCCTGACCGACAACTGTCACGATTTGTGGTGTATCCCAGTTAGCCGTGGTAAAAGTGACACCGCTCACGAGGGGGCTGCCTTCCCCTGGGGTATCGCTGGTGAAATTAATCGTGACATCCGCCGTTGGCAGGCTGTTCAGTACGATAGTAAAGGTATCGTTGCCGCCCTGTTCGGTGGTGACCAGACCGCTGGTGGGGCTGATCGTGATACCATTGGCAGTACCATCACTGATCGTCACACTGGCACTGGCAGGCACGCCCACGGTGTAACTAGCCGCAACACTCAGGGTCACGATGACCGTTTCACTTGCTTCAAAAAATCCGTCCAGCAGCGGCGTCAACGTAATCACAGCACTGCTGCTGCCTGCGGCGATAGTGACACTACCGTTCAGACTCTGATAGTCGAGACCGTTGGTGGCGGTTCCGCCGACGGTATAGAAGAGCAGCAGCGGTGACGGGGTTCCTCCCGTCCGCGACACGGTAAAGGTTCCGCTGTCGGGGCCGCTCTCGCTAGCCGCGCCATCGCTCGCAATGATACTCACCGTCGATCGCTCATCATCCAGATTCAGTACTGCCACGTCTTCGCCATTCATGCCGCTGTAACGGCTGTCCATGCTCACCGCCGCAGCGGTAACGACTGTATAAGGAAAACCCCCGTCGATGCTGCCATCGTCGACGCCAGTGACCGTGACGGTTTGTGGCGTAAACCAGTCTGCCGGTGTAAACAGCAAGGAACTGCTGCTAAGCGTTCCCTCTGTCAGATCGCTGGAGAGGCCAATGGTAACGCTGGTAGTCGGGGCATCGGTGAGCACCACGCTGAAACTATCGCTGCCACCTGTTTCAGTGGTGATCAGTCCTGCAGCGGGATAAACTTTGATCGCGGGCTGGTCACTGAGGTAGAGGAAGGCGGCACCCTCGTTGAGAAGGTCGCCATCATAAAGGGTTGCACCCACAATGAAATCATCGTTACCATCGCCATCCACATCACCCGTGCCGGCCACCGCGGTGCCAAACAGAGCGGACGCCTGATTGATCTCCCGAGTCACCGGATTACCGGGACCAGAGGCAGAACCAAAATAGATGTAGATTCGTCCTTCATCGGTCTCACCGCCGTCGTAACGGTTCGCACCGGCAATGATGTCGGCAAAACCATCGTTATTGAGGTCACCAACGGTAGCGGACGCAATCCCTAATTTGCCGTTCGCCTGGTTGTTTTCATAAGTCCAGGGGGTCGTCGTCAAGCCGGTCGGTGAGCCATAATAGAGATAAACCCGCCCTTCGTTATTTTCTGTTGCCTGCCCTGTTGGGCCAGTGTTGGTACTCTCGAAACCATCAGCACCAATAATGACATCGTCACAGCTATTACCATCTTGGGTGTCGCCATTGACGTTACCCGCACCGTCTACTGCACTGCCGAAACTAGTACTCTCCTGCGGACCGAGCATCGTCCAGTCGGCGTTGCCATCACTGCGCAACCCTGACGGCCCACCATGGTAGACCCAAACCCGACCCCATAAACCGGAAAAAGAGACCAAATTGTATTTGGGAGCACCGACAATGATGTCGGCAAAGCCGTCACAGTTCACATCACCGGCACTGCCCACCGCGCGGCCATAGTTAGCGGTATCTACGGCACCCACGCCACCAGTCTCCCCCTGCCACGCAACGTCACCGTCACTGAGACGGGCAATCCCATCCAGCACCGCATCAGGTAGGCCGCTGGCCGAACCATAGAAGAGAAATGCGGCGCCTTCTTTAACGAACAGCGGGAAATCGGCACCTGGGCTAACAAAATCGGCGGCATAATAGTTGTCTGCACCCACCAGAATGTCATCAAAACCGTCACCATTGACATCACCGGCACTGCTGACCGCCGCGCCAAAATTCGCGCCAGCCTGGTCAATTTCCGCCATCCAGTCGGGAGTGGCGGGCAACCCCTCTGCTGAACCGTAGTAGACAAACACCCGTCCTTCGTCGTCTTCACCACCATCATATTTGCGCGCGCCGACAATGATATCGGCAAAACCATCGCCATTAACATCCCCCGCACTCGCAACCGATCCACCGAACTCGGCACGCGCCTGGTCGACCTCCGCGCTCCAGGGAGTGGAAGAGAAGCCTTCCGGTGCACCGAAGTAGACATAAACGCGCCCTTCGTTGCTCTGACCGTTATCATGTTTGGGGGCTCCCACTATAAAGTCGGCAAAACCGTCTCCGTTGATATCCCCGGCAGCGCTAACTGTCCGACCAAACAGTGAGCCGATCTGATTACCTTCAAGGATGATGGTGCTCGTATTCAGGTCATTATCATGATTCGTCACTTCAACATCAGCAGGATTAAAGTTGTTGTAGCTCGGGTCACTACTGACCGCCGGGGCGGTAATAATGGTGTAAGCAATATTGCCATCCAGGATCGCATCATCGACCCCCGTGATGGTGACCCCTTGAGGATCTCTGAAATTAACGGTATCGAAAGTGACAGAGGCGGGGAAGATAGTGCCCTCCAGCAAATTAGTACTGGTGAGGTCAATGGTGACATTGGCCGTGGGCTGCGCGTCCAGTACGACTGTGAAGGCGGCAGTGCCAAGATCTTCTGTGGTCACCAGTTCCATTGTCGGATCGACAATGATGGCGACGACATCGTCGTCCTCGTTGCGGGCGGTCACCTCATCAACTATCAACCCATTATAATCCGCATCACTACTGTTGACCGCAAAGCTGAGTGTGTATGGCACTGTGCCATCGGCCAGCATATCATCGACACCGGTGATATTGACCACCTGAGGCACATTCCAATCAGCAACGGTAAAGGTTAACGTAGCTGGCAATACCACACCTTCAGCCGGGTTGTTACTGCTGATGTTGATGGTGACATCGGCGCCTGGCAGACGATCCAGCACGAGACTGAAAGAGGAAGTCCTGGTAATCCCATCCTCCGAGGTGAGGTGGAAGTTGGTGTAGCTTTGTGGTGGATCAATGGTGATGTGTGCAGGCGCAGGCGTACTGAGGTAGGCAAACGTGGTTCCGGTCCCTGTTATGGTGGCACCAAGATTGACCGAGTAGCTAGACGCACCGACAATAAAATCGCCCAGGGTGTCGCCATCGAAATTCCCGGCGGAGACCGATATACCAAACTGCGCTCCTTCCTGAGCACCGTCGATGGTCTCATCAGGGGTAGCCGCCGGGCCACTCGCACCACCATGGAAAAGATAGACCCGCCCGAGATGGCCTGTCAAACCACCATGATAGACGGGCCAGCCGACGATAAAATCATCGTAGCCATCCCCATTAACATTACCAGCAGCGCTGATGGTGGCAGCAAAACCGGTGTCGGAGCCGTGTGAATGCCCTTCGCTGGGCACGGTGTAGTTCCAGTCGGAATTGCCGTCTGTTCTGGCCCCCCCCGTTGCGCCATAGTAGAGATGAACCACCCCGCCATTGCTCGTAGGCGCACCGACGATAAAATCAGCAACGGTGTCGCCGTTGATTTTGCCCGCTTTGGCGACCGAGCGACCAAAGGTGCCGAAACCGCTATCCGACCAGTCGGCGATTGTGTTTGGGACGCCTGCGGAAACACCGTAGTAAATGTAGATATTACCATTGCGAGAACCAATAAGAATGTCATCGACCGTATCGTTGTTGACATCGCCAATGCCAGCGACTGATTGACCCAGACCACCCGTGCCGCTCACTGACCAGCTAAAATCGCTGGGGCGGGCAACGCCATCGGCATCGGCGTCCGGCAGTGGTGCGGGGCCACCTGCACCGTCGCCGCCAAAAATAAGTGTGGCCGTACCGTTGCCGGAACGGCGTCCGCCGATCAGCAGATCACTGCAGCCATCTTTGTTGACATCACCCGCGTTACTGACCGACCAGCCAAACCAGGCATTTGTAGCGTCGCTCTCTGCACGCCAGTCAGGGGCGGCAGCAAGGCCGGTAACGCTGCCGTAATAGACATAGACCTGCCCTTCTCTGAACTGGCCAGCATTCCCATCGTAAGCCCCCACCGCAATGTCATCAATGCCATCGCAATTGAAATCACCAGCGGCTAGGGCGCTACCAAAGTTGCCCGCATTGACCGTGTCCTGCCAGTCAGGGGTCCCAACAGAGCCGCTTTGCGAGGCAAATTGGCCCGTGGCGGAGCCATAGTAAACATATACCCTTCCTGAGTTTGGCTGACCGACAATCATGTCATCATAACCATCGTTATTGACATCACCGGCGGTGCTCACCGCCTTGCCAAAATCGGTAAAAGAAGTGGCTAACCCCGGGGTCAACTGAACTGCTCTGTGCTGGGCGGTGGCGGGCAACGCTGCCAGCGCTATCACCCCTGCCAGTAAACAGAGCCAACCTGAGCGCGGTTCAATTTTTATTGGGACAAACTTCATAACACCATACTCCACAAACTACGGACAGGAACCGGTAAGCACACCACTATCGCATTTGCTCTCGTTACCCGGAAAAGCGTTCTGTGTGGCATCAAAATAACTGCCCCAGGTCTGCCCAAGTTGGTCAAACCCGCCATCAAAATAATCATAGCGACCTTCATTAAATTCCCAGGTCTGATAACCATCAGCGGTGCCATTGTTAACCCAGCCAGAACCATCTGTGTATGTATAACGACCACCGGTAACGGTACTACGCTGAGTATCGGATTCCATACTAAAGCGCCCCCCATTATTAACGTTACCGCCATTGCCATTGCTCGTTATCGGAGTGGTGGAAATAACCGGCACATCCACTAGCTCTGGAAGCGTAACGGTGTTAATCAAGGTACCTGCAGTGGTGTTGTCATCGTAGCTAATGTTGCTCATGTCCAGATCAAAAAAGGCCGTAAACCCCTCGGAAGCATCATTAACTAACTGCATGATTCTGGGTTTTGTCTCCAGGGCTGCTTTGGTAAAGTCCATACAGAACTCTGCCGCACCACAGCTCCAGGTACTGGTCGTCTCATTCCAGCTGCCGCCCAGTACCTGCCGCATAACAACTCTGGTGGGGTCGGCAGTGCCATTGCCGGTAAAATTAGAACCCCGGGAGGGATCAAGCCCAAGCGGATCCCAACCATTGCCACTCTGCACATCCAGGTCTTTCCGGTACAGAACCCCCGGAAGTGGGAAATTTGAAGGGCGTCCACCACTATCCGATATCAGGAACCCTGACTGCTGGATATAAACTTCCATCGCAAAACCCTCGTCAGGATCGCCGATAATCTGATGCCAGTAAGTAATGCCATCGATTGCGACACTGCGTTGAGTAAAGGGGGTCATATCGGGGTCTAGCTCCTGCGCCGCGCCTGCGGTTTCGCACATGCCACCAGCACCAGTTCCCGTATTACACGAACCGGGAAAGGTTCCGCCAATGAGTGGTTGCGAAAAAGTCAGCGAAAAATCAGCGGCGTGCACAGAAGGCACGCTGGCCAAGCAGAGTAAGCCGATGATAGTCACCATAGCGGATGCTTTGCTGAGTATCACCAGCATATTTTGCACCGACTCTGGAACTGCACCTTGGACATCACTATTTTCGACTCCGAATTCGCGACGTCCAGGTCAATATAAATGATCAGGGAATGCTAGATGGCTGATTCCATTTGCCACATATTTGCGTGTAATATTAGGAAATTAAAGCCTTTCGGCATCCTAAATTATCCCATAAAATGTAAGTTATTGCAACCCACAAAAAGAAATGTATAAAATACAGCAATAAAATTTAGCGTCATGCTTACTACTTAAGGAACCAACCACCAGGAACCCTTGTTCGTAAAGGCTGCTGCATAGCTCACTAACCCGAGGTCACATGAGATTATCGATGTGCATCATTTTGCCAGGAAAACATCAACACACAGCAGGATCTAATGAGTTATCAACCATTGCGCCAGGGGTGAAGACCATTAGAGCCTGTTAAGACAGCTCTCTCGGCTAGTCACTGCCTTAAGTTCAGCATTTAACTTCGCTTCGACAAATCGCTTGTAATTCAGGTAATTGATTGTCTGCGTACTCATCGATGAGCCCCTGCCCAACAAGGTCGCAGGAATATCGATATCCGTAATATAAATAGGGTAAAGCAGCCCACTTTTACGCTGTTCCAGTACATGCCGGGCCACTTCGCTAAACAGGCCATCGCCAAATTCAAGTGACGTCAGCTCAACATCATTGCAGTAGATGGTGAACATTGACTTGCCATCACCCATATTTTCACTAATCACCTGCAGGTTAAAGTAACCGCCCACCGCCACATTACTTTCGATGGTCTTACGCTGCAGCATCAAACGCCGATCACGACCTCGACCTGCCTGAAAAAACTGTATTTTGGGTGAAGTGCCTTCATCGTCGCTTACTGGTGCATCACCACGCTGAATCATTTGCCGATAAGTCACTGAATCAAAAAAACGACGATATTGATTAAGCAAAATTTCCGGATCCTGATCGTCCACCCGTTGATAGTAAAGCGACCCATTTTCATCCACCACATAGACATCAACAGCGTTACCATCAACCTGGTAAAAGACTTGTATTACGCCTTCTTTGTTAAGGCGAAAGACCATCGGCATTAATGTGTTTTTCAATGCATAACGATCAATTGCCACTGTTGTGAAGTTTTCGCTCGGCTCAGAAAGCTTATTCAGTATGTCATTAAAGGTTTCGTGCTGCGTATAGGCCAGCGCATCATTTTCAATCTGTAATAGGTAATAAATACGACCAATGCAAAAAAGATAGCGCACGGCCTCTGGGTTTGAACCACTGTAAAAACAACTCGTCACATCGTCAAAAAGCTCTTCCACCCGTTTCTGAATCACCATTGCTCGACCAGATACATCACACTGAATTTTAACTTCCGGTGGCTGAATCCCCCTGGAACGTGGCGCCCACTGAAAATAAGCACGTAGACAATCCAGCACCCCTTTTGGCCCTGTATAGCGAAAGGTTAACACCTCCTGCCAGCTGGTCTGGAAGACAAAATCAAACGAATTAATCAGGTTGTTACAGACACCACCGTAACTCAGCGCATCGGTTCGATTACTCGTCATATGCTTGCCATCACGCACATGCACATCCATTATCTCATCCGCTACATTCACCAGCAGTGCGGCACGTATCATTCTCGGCGTATCGGTCAGGTCTTCCATGCTGCTCGAAACCAGCTTTCCACCAGGAAACAAATTATCAAAGACACGATTAATTGAACGAACCTCGTTCATATTAATATGCATCTCTTTACCCTGCAGCACGACGACGGTGCGGTCATCGGCTAATCTATTAAAAAAACACCATGCCGTCAGCTCAACCACACTATGTGCTCGCTTAAGTGGTTTATGGTCTCTCATCTCGTCACTGCCAACATTCCCTCGAAAGAGCATCCAGCCACCATCACCGCTAGCACGATAAAAGGTCAAATGACTCTCAACTACATCATCCGATACACCGCGATTAATGATATCAACCTTGCCAGCTTTGCGCTCAAAAGCAGCATAAAGTTTGCGCCCAAGAATATGCAGATCACGCTGACTAATCATCGACATCTGCACATGTTCACGTGCAAATTTCGACAGAAATTGATACCCTTCCATTAGTGCGCCAACCAGGCTGTGTCGCTCATCAATCACCCGATTAATTTTCCATTCCGCACGCGTATCCAACATCGCCATATAGGCCTGCGTCCAACCCCACGATGAGGTCAACTCTTCCATCACCTCACGTTGCCAGGTCATGTATTTTTCATCGACGGGTTTGCCTAGTTGCTCATTCACCTTAAAATAAAAACAACGTCGAACCAATTCAAGCTTCTCTAGCTGTTCAGGGCCATCAAGATAATTTGCCAGTTTTTTATACAGCATGATATAGGGATCAAGGCTGACCATATCGATCTCGCCATCATGAATTTCCTGTTTGAACTGCGTACATAACAGACGAACACTGGGATATTCACTGGCATAAGTCTCCATCAACATCAGCTTGAGCACCGCCTTATAAGGGGAATCTACTCCCTTGTATAGCTGCCACAACGCCGCGCCCAGAAACTCTTCAGCCGGCGCATCTGGCAAACCACCAAAGTCGATGGTTTCACTATCACGAATATCACGCCGTAGTTTTAAACGACCCACATAGACATCATAGTTTTTCTCTTCATTCGGCGGCACCAACCACCAGACAGGGTATCTGCCTGCCAGCAAAAGGCCGGTACGGTAAAACTCTTCAAGCAATAAATGGTGCTGCGCACTACCGCTACTTTCAACCGACAGTTCAGCCACGCTGCCTTCTTTAAACTTCTCCGCATTCATTAGAAAAAAATGCACTTCCAGTCCAAATTCATCCGCCCATTTTTCGATCGCCTCCGCTTTTTGCTGCAGCTCATCTAGCTGCGGCCCTGCAAGGTCAGGGCGGTGACAGAGCCAAATGTCAAAGTCACTGCTTTCCGAGTAAGCAATTGTGCCACTACTCCCCATCAAAAACATCGAGTGAATATCGTAGCGAGGCAACGCTTTCTTTTTATAATCAAAGCTACGCACCAGTTTTTTAGCGGCATCAAGGGTGGCTTTGCCCGGCTGATAATCTGCCACACCCACCGGCGTATTCTTCGACACATAACCAGGAAAAGAGGGGTGGTTGGCGTGAAAAAACAACGTTAAAACGTCCATCACATCTCGCTGACGAGTCCGCAGGACATCACGCGTACGTCTTATGCGCTCACGATTCAGGCCTAAAAAACGTTTTTTTATCGTCTTGATATCCAGCGCGGTGCCTCCCAGAACCCTTGTAAATCACTCAAAACCGGTATAAAACGTATCGGCCCTTCAGTAAAAACCTAGAGATAGATCACATAAACCAGCAATCAATACAACCGCCAGAATCAGCCTGTATTCATTGCAAATAGCGTGATAAAAATAAAAAGAACAAAATGAATGCCATTTAATAAATCGGGCCAATTCACAGCAAACAATAGACATCCATGCCGGACAATGATAGAAATCTGCATTAAGGTCAGACATAATCAGTCTAAATAACATCAATTTCGGAGTACGTTATGACACTTCCCGAGGGCTTTTCAGATGCCATCCCCGCCGTGCTGCAAGATGCACCGGTAGGACTGCTGCTGACTGACAAGAAAAAAAAGATCGTGTGGCTTAATAACGCCTTACAAAACTACCTCGATATCGACTTCAGCGAGATTAAAGGGGCCACCGCATCATCGCTGAAAAACGACTCGCTAAAAGCGCTGTTAAAAGCAAAAAATATCGCCGAGCTACCTGCCACCGCTATTCATGAGCGACGCTGGACCAAATGCTGGCGTGCGCCACTAGCGGATGAAAACGAAGGCATCACTGCACACTACTTTTTCGATGTCACCGAGCTGCACCAGCTGCACAGCGAAAATGAACATCTGAAGGTTGAAATTGAAAACCTCAATATTCATGACAAAACCACCGGTATGCTCAACCAGCACGGCCTGATGCAGACACTGGAATCTCAGGTATCGCGTAGCCGCCGCTACAACAATCCATTGTCACTCATTATTCTTCAGACTGGCGGGGTGAAAGACAAAAAGAAGCTTGACCAGACGCTGGTTGCCATCAGCCTGCTACTCAATGACCAACTACGCTGGGCAGACCTGGCGGGGCGACTCGACACAAACAAGTTCCTGCTAATTTTGCCTGAGACAACGGAGAAGGACACCATCGCACTGGCTAAAAAACTCACCAAACAGATCGAATCGCTGGAGAAAAAACCCAAAAACCTCAGCATTAAGAGCGCGACCAGTAGCTGGGAAAAAGGGGACGATCTCGATAAATTGATGAGTCGCGCTGAAAAGGGGCTGAAACAGGGCGTATAGCGAAACGCCAGCAGGAGATTCACCCGACGGCTAACGGGTACCCTTACCTGCGCATTGTTCCTCGCTACAGATCTGAGCATCACTACCGCAGGTTTTTAACGTTGGAAGGGCTAGGGATTTGGGCAGGGAACTTTATCGGAAATGGAAGGCCTTTATACTGTTCTGGCTTATGCCAGCGCTGCTTTGTGCTGCCCAGGCGGTAGAGACCGATCTCCCAACATCCAACGCCAGAGCTGATTCCAGAGCCGATTTTCGGGCAGCCATCTTTTTACCTCATTCATCGGATTTCTGGGACAGGTTTGAATCTTTTGCCCAAGCCGCAGCTGATGATATTGGACTTCAACTTGAGGTACATCATGCCAGAATGTCGACTGGTCGCATGCTCAAACAGGTACAGACAGCCGCCACAAGTGGCGTCGATGCTATTCTATTTATGGAATTCCAGGGGATTGGCGAATCTATTCTGCAAATTGCGGAACATCACAAAATCCCTGCTCTGCTACTCAACACGGGTTTAGATAACGAGTCACTGCTACCAAGAATTCACTACCAGTACTGGGTAGGCAGCGTGGTACCCAATGATAAAGAGGCTGGGATGAGGCTCATCACCTACCTGGCACACAGAGTGGCAAACAAAGGAGCCGAGGGCTTCCAGGTGCTGGCCTATTCAGGGCGAGCGGAATCACGTTCCCACGCCCGACGTCTTGAAGGTCTCGAACGTATTGTCAATGCTCGGTCAGACATGACACTGGTAGATATACTCCCGAATTCGAATGTCACCCCTACCGCAATCCAGCGTTTCGAAAAAGCGCTAACCGAACACCCCGGAATCAACATAGTCTGGAGTCATAACGACAAACTGGCGTTGGCAGTGGCACAGCACTACCAGCAACTGGATAGAACCGAACCGATTGTTTTTGGTGGTATAGACTGGACGCCCACCACAATGGATGGCCTGGCTGATGGACTATTGGACGTTAGCATCGGCGGCCATGTATTCGATGGCGCTCAATCCGTCATCATGATATTTGATTATCTGAAAGGTCACGATTTTGCGGAGGAGAAACTGCAGTTCAATAGCAATATGATTGCAATTGACAATCAAAACATACATCGTTTCCAGCGAATTCTGGCTGATCCAAAAAGCATTGACTACAGGACGCTCAGCAAGGCACACAATCCAGCACTGCAACAATATCGCTTCGATTTAAATGAGGTTGCTGAAGCAGCAACGACTCACATTGGCCTGAGCAATGAAGAACAGGCATGGTTGGCCGACCATCCGCTCATTCGCATAGGAGGTGAATCCGACTGGCCACCTTTTGATTTTGTCGATGAGAAGGGTACACACCAGGGTTTGACCGCCGATTATCTGGTGTTGCTGGGTCAGCGCCTGGGCATCAAATTCGAAGTGATAGCGGATAATCCGTGGGCACTGACACTGGAGATGCTAAAAAACAGACAACTGGATGCCATCAGCGCTATTTCCCGCAATCCTGAACGCGAGCAATTCGCGCTGTTTACTCAACCCTATAACGAACTATCCATGGCGATTTTTACCCGTGATGAATACCCAGACATCAGCAGCAACACCGACCTGTTCAAGGCAACAATCGCTATTGAACAGGACTTCGTAAACCATGACACCTTGCGCAAGGATTACCCCGGGGTTCCTCTACTGGAGGTGAACACTACACTGGAAGCGTTAGAGTCGGTGTCACAAGGACGAGCCGATGCTTACATCGGTACGCTGGCAGTCGTCACTTACCTGTTGGAAAAACACGCTATTACCAATCTCAGGGTAGCAGGCAAACCCCCTTTTGATAATAGCGGCCTATCCATTGCTGTACGCAGTGACTGGCCGCTGTTGGCAACAATTCTGGATAAAGCGCTCAATGATATTACCACCAGGGAGCATATCGAGATCCGCCGTCGTTGGATCACGATAGACACCTCCTCCTTCTCTCAAGCACCCAAGCGCAAGGCCATCGATCTCACCCCACAAGCGCGCGCCTGGCTGCAGGAGCATCCAGCGATACGCTTCACTGGCGATCCCAACTGGCTCCCCTTTGAGGCCTTTACCGAACAGAATGAATACGTCGGCATTATTGCCGAAATACTCGAGATCATGGAACAACAGATCGGGATTCAGTTTGAACGAAAACCCAGTGATACCTGGCTGAACGCACTGAGTATGGCCAGGCGTGGTGAGATTGATGTGATCTCTGGCGACCTGGCAGACGAGGAGATACGCCGGACCCACACCTTTACCAGGCCTTACCTCAGTCGCCCGCTGGCGATCGTTATGCGCACTGAGCAGACGGCTATTATCCCTGATCTTTATGATATTGCCGACAGGCGCATTGCCGTCATCAAGGGTTATGGCTACACCTGGGAATTGGCCCAGCACTATCCAGAAATTGATTTCATTGAAATAGAGAATATTCAGACGGCCTTAACTGACCTGTCCAGTGGACACGTAGATGCCCTGATCGTCACCTTTACTGCGGGCAGTTACCAGATCAATCAAATGGGACTGACCAATTTGCGCATCGTCGGTAGCCTGCCAATTGTAATGAATGTGGGGCTAGCGGTACGCAAGGACTGGCCTGAATTGCTGGCCATTCTTAACCAGGCCATTGATCTCATTACACCCGCTGAAAAGCATGAGATCGTCGACCAGTGGATGCAGGAGAAATATATCAATCATATCGACTATCGCCTGCTCTGGCAGGTGGTGATCGGCGCAATGGCTATCCTGTTTCTCATACTGCTCTGGGGTTATACCATGCAGCGGCAGAAGGAACGTCTACGGATTAGCGAAGAGCGCTTTCAATTAGCAATGGCGGCAACATCCGATGGTTTGTGGGACTGGAATGTAACTAAAGGTGAGGTCTATTACAGCCCCGGGTACATGACCATGCTGGGCTATGCGCCTGGTGAACTTGCAGCGCATGAGACGACGTGGAAAACGTTGTTACATCCTGATGACAAAGAGGCTGCGATTGCAGTGGTGAGGGAGGCCATTGATCAAGCCACACCCCGTTATGAACATGAGTTCCGCCTGCGCGCAAAAAATGGAGAGTATCGCAATATTCACTCCAAGGGCGGAGTCGTCTCCCTCAATTCACAGGGAAACGCATTGCGCTCAGTTGGCACTCAGACGGATATTACCCAGCAAAAAAATATCGCTCAGGCCCTGCACGATGCCAAAGAGCAAGCGGAACTGGCCAACCGTTTCAAAAGCGAATTTCTGGCCAATATGAGCCATGAAATCCGCACGCCACTCAACGCCATCATGGGTATGGCCTACCTCGCCCATCAAACTGAACTCACGCCACGCCAACATGACTATCTCAATAACATTCTCTCTTCCTCCCGCACACTGCTAAGTGTCATCAACGACATTCTCGATTTTTCCAAAATAGAGGCGGGGCATCTGAACATGGAGGAGACTGACTTTCTCCTGGAGGGCGTATTCGAGAGCCTTTCAAACCTGGAGTCGATGCGTGCAGCGGAGAAAGGGGTCGAGATTATCTACACTATCGACAGAGAAGTTCCCCGCAGTCTGGTAGGTGACCCGCTACGTCTCGGGCAGGTCCTGATCAATCTCACCAGCAATGCGGTGAAGTTCACCGAGCAGGGTCAGATCGTTGTCGCGGTGTCACTGCAAAAGCAGCATGCTGAGCGAGTCGTGCTGCGCTTTTCAGTGCAGGATACCGGTATTGGCATTGAACACAACCAGGTGCCTCACCTGTTTGATCCCTTTACCCAGGCAGATGGCTCCACTACGCGTAAATATGGTGGTACCGGCCTGGGGCTGGCGATCAGCAAACAACTGGTGACGATGATGGGAGGCGAAATAGGCGTTAAAAGTGAACCGGGCAGCGGTAGCACATTCTATTTCAATGCCGAATTTAGACGCTCCCGTAATGAGGCAGAAACCGCGTTTATACCCACACCAGATCTACGTGGCATGCGGGTTCTGGTGGTGGACGATAATGCAACCACGCGGCAAACCTTGCAGGCGATGCTGGAGTCATTCACCTTCCAGGTAACTACGGTAGCCTCTGGTGCAGCCGCTTTAGCAGAACTGGAACACGCCAGCAATGAAACATCAAAACCATTTTATGAACTGGTATTAATGGACTGGGACATGCCCGGCATGGACGGCGTGGAGAGCAGCAATTTAATTCGCCAGAATAACTGGCTGCCACAACTACCGACCATCATGATGGTGACCGCTTATGGTCGGGAAGAGGTGATCCATGCAGCGGCACAGGTAGGTATCGAGCGCTTTCTAATCAAACCAGTGAGCCCCTCGACACTTTTTGATACCATTATCGACACCCTGACTCCCTCCACTAATGGTACACCTGCCTCACCACAGCAACACAACATTGCACCTGATTTGCACGGTGCCAGCGTACTCGTGGTGGAGGATAACCGCATCAACCAACAGGTAGCACAAGAGTTACTGGAAGCCTGCGGGATCAGGGTAACCATCACCAATAACGGTGCGATGGCGGTACAGGCGGTCCATACAAATGCATTTGATCTGGTGTTAATGGATCTGCAGATGCCTGATATGGACGGTTACCAGGCAACACGCATAATCCGCAAGAATCCACAGTTCAAACAACTACCGATAGTCGCCATGACCGCACATGCCATGGCCGGTGACCGTGAAAAATGCCTCAAAGCAGGTATGAATGACCATCTGCCAAAACCCATCGACCCCAACCTGCTGTATGCTACTTTGAGCAAATGGATTATCCTGCCAGAACAGACAGCGCACCAGACAGAGCAGGTGACTAATCAGCATATACGATCATATGAGAGTGATCTTCTGCTGCCCACCAGCCTGCCCGGTATCGATATCAACAAGGGCCTGCTGCGAATCAGCGGTAACCGTCAACTGTTTTGCACCCTGTTACTGGAGTTTGTTGAAGATCATTGCGACGATGACACCACGCTCATCAATGCCCTGGAGGCGGAAGATAAGGTGAGGGCACGTCGTATCGTGCATACCTTGCGCAGTGTGGCAGGCAGTATCGGTGCAGAACCGCTGGAGGAAAAATGCGAAGCGTTGGAGTTGGCCCTCATCAAGACGCACCCTTATACTGAATTATTAACATCTTTTATCGACGAATTCCGTGTTGTGTTAAATGGCCTGGTTGACTCACCCGGTTTGCCTGCGACTAAAATAGTCCCTGACGGAGAACAAAAACCGGAAGAGATGGCACAATGGTCGGAGTACGCGCGAAAACTGGAACGCCAGTTAACTGAAGGCAGTATTGATGTAAAAGAGAGTCTGGATCGGTGTCGACCCTATCTCAGGCAACATGCGCTGGAAGCCAAAGTGAGCTTGCTTGAGAATCAGATCGATAACTATGACTTTGACGATGCTCTGAACACTTTGCAGGAAATCCTTGGTAACACCCGGTACAATATGTAGAGGACGTCCTGTTAAAATATCGCGTAGAACATACACCTGGAATGAATGCTTTTTAACCTTTACCACTGAAACCATTGATGGCAGGAACGCCTGGTGTATTCTGAGAGAATATAAGGAACATAGCGATGAATAAGATCCCTGGTATCCTGGTGGTTGACGATGAGCGCTTTCACTTGAACGTGATCGTCGATCTGCTCAGTGGCGAACACAAAATTTTAGTTGCCAAAAACGGTGAGCGAGCGCTGGAAATTGCGGCCTCCGATCCGCCGCCTGATCTGATACTGCTGGATATTCTCATGCCAGGTATGGATGGCTATGAAGTCTGTCAAAAACTCAAAGCCAATGCAAAAACCTGCGCTATTCCAGTTATTTTTCTAACCGTTAAGCGCGATGTCGTGGATGAAACCCACGGGTTTAATCTCGGCGCAGTGGATTACATTACCAAACCGATCAGTCCACCCATTGTCAGAGCAAGAGTCAAAACCCATCTGGCTCTGAAGCGGGCGCTAACGGAACTGGAACAACAGAAAGAACACCTGGAAGAGCGGGTTCAGGAGCGGACACTGGAGATCGCACATACACAGGATGTCGCAATCTATTGCCTGGCATCGCTGGCAGAGACCAGAGATAGTGAAACTGGCAACCATATTCGCCGCACTCAACATTACGTTAAAGCACTGGCTGAACATCTCAAAGACCATCCGAGATTCCAACAGACACTTAGTGACGAAGTCATTAATCTGATCTATAAATCTGCACCGTTACACGATATCGGAAAAGTGGGGATACCCGACCGTATTTTACTCAAACCCGGCAAACTGGATAGCGACGAGTGGCAAGAGATGAAGCGACACGCGGCTTACGGCAAAGATGCGATCAATCGCGCAGAGCAAGAGCTGGGAAGCACTTCGTTTCTTGCATATGCAGGTGAAATTGCATTGACCCACCATGAGAAATGGGATGGTTCAGGCTATCCCGATGGACTAAAAGGCGATGAAATTCCGATTTCTGGCAGGTTAATGGCAATTTCAGATGTTTATGATGCGCTGATCAGCAAACGCGTATACAAACCAGCCTTCTCTCATGAAAAAGCCGTGAAAATTATCATTGAGGGCAAGGGAGCACACTTCGATCCAGATGTGGTAGACGCATTTCTTGCGCTGGAACAGGAATTCGTCGCTATCGCCAAAAAATTCGCTGATTTAGACTAGCAAGTGTTCGGTGGTATCGATGAGTTCAACTGCGCTTTTCAGGTTTAAGTGAACGTCACAATCAAACATTGTCTCTCGCTCGCTTCACTGCCGCACGCACCTGCGAAGGTGCAGTGCCTCCAATATGATCACGTGCCGCGACTGAACCCTGCAGCGTCAGCACCTCAAAGACATCCTGTTTGATCTCAGGTGAAAATTGCGACAACTCTTCAAAGGACATTTCGGCAAGGTCTTTGTTCGTTTCGACACCAAAGCGCACAGCTTTACCCACCACTTCATGTGCATCACGAAAAGCGACGCCGTTGCGTACCAGATAATCAGCCAGATCAGTCGCAGTCGAAAAACCACTCAGTGCGGCTCGCTCCATATTGTCACGCTTGACCTCAATCGCTGGCACCATGTCGGCAAAGACACGTAGCGAACCACGCACCGTATCAATAGAATCAAACAACGGCTCTTTATCTTCCTGGTTGTCTTTGTTGTAGGCGAGCGGCTGCCCTTTCATCAGGGTCAGTAGACTCATCAAGCTGCCGAAGACCCGCCCGGTTTTACCACGCACCAGCTCCGGCACATCCGGGTTTTTCTTCTGCGGCATGATCGACGAACCGGTACAGAAACGATCTGGCAACTCGACAAAGTCAAACTGCGCTGAAGCCCAGATCACCAGCTCTTCCGAAAAGCGCGACAGGTGCATCAACAGTGTTGCGGCAAAGGCACAGAATTCAATCGCAAAGTCACGATCGCTCACTGCATCCAGCGAATTCTCACAGACGCCATCAAAACCAAGTAGTTTTGCGCTGAATTCACGATCAATCGGGTAACTGGTACCCGCCAGTGCTGCGGCACCCAACGGCATCACATTGACGCGCTTACGGCAATCCATCAAACGGCTGTGATCGCGCTTTAGCATCTCAAACCACGCCATCATATGGTGCCCAAAGACAACTGGCTGCGCCACCTGCAGATGGGTAAAACCAGGCAGGATCGCATCCGCTTCACGCTCAGCCAGATCGAGCAGACCCGTTTGCAGGCGCTTGATCTCAGTCGCGATCAGATCAATTTCGTCACGCAGGTAGAGGCGAATATCGGTCGCCACCTGGTCATTACGCGAACGACCCGTGTGCAATTTTTTACCCGCAATACCAATCTTGTCGGTTAGTTTCGCCTCAATATTCATATGCACATCTTCAAGCGCGACTGACCAGTCAAAAGCACCACCTTCGATATCTGCGCGTACCTCTTCAAGACCGGTCACAATCGCCTCACACTCATCCGCTGTCAATACACCCACGTGGGTCAGCATGCGCGCATGGGCGAGCGAGCCATCAATATCATGCTTGTAGAGACGTTTATCGAAGCCGACAGATGAAGTGAAGGCCTCTACAAAGGCATCTGTTGGCTCGGTAAAACGGCCAGCCCAGGGTTTATCGCTACTGTTATTTTCTATACTCATATTTTTTCCGTCGATTCGTGCGCTTATGCGGCGGCAGTATAACAAGTTTCAGGCGGTGAATAATCGGCCATTAAGGTTATCTCGCTGGCTTTGCTGTAGAAATCCTGCCTGAATCCCGATAACCATAGCGATCAATCAAATTATTAATATAGCCGACGCCACCATGAAACCTGAGCAGCCATCGTCCAGCCAACAACCGTCACTCAATGATGAGCTGTTTTTGCCCGATTTCTGCAACATCCGCGTAATATTTCTGGTGGTACTGATCGCTGAACTACTCGCCTTTGTGCTGGCGCTGGCACCCCAGGTCAGCAACAACAACCTGTGGGAACGTCTCGGCATTATCTCGATGTTTGTGCAATGGGTAACCCTGGTCAATGCAGCACTGCTATGCGGACTGCGGCCACGTTTCAAAAAGCAGACCCACACCGTGGTCGCTACGACCAGCTTCATTATCATCCTTTTAGTAACAGCTCTGCTCACAGAAGTCACCATGAGACTGGCGCTCTTTGTCGGCCTGGCGTCAGCCTTACCCACGGCCTCTCATGCCGACTTTTTATTTCATAATATCGCGATCAGCGCGATCGTCAGCATCATCGCACTGCGCTATTTTTATATGCAACATCAGCTGACACGCCGCATAAAAGCTGAATCGCAGGCCCGCTTCGAGGCACTTCAGGCCCGCATCCGCCCCCACTTTCTATTTAACTGCATGAACACCATCGCCAGCCTCACCCGCAGCCAACCCGCCCTCGCCGAAGAGGTAACGGTCGATCTTGCCGACCTCTTTCGCATGAGCCTCGCCGATGTCGGCCACCAGATCCCACTCAAAGATGAGCTGGCACTCTGTCGTCGCTATCTCAATATCGAAAAACTGCGCCTGGGTGAGCGACTTCATATCCTCTGGAATATCGACGAGCTGCCTGAGGCTGCTACCCTGCCCTCACTCACGCTGCAGCCGCTGCTCGAAAATGCGGTCTATCACGGCATTGAACCGCGCACACAGCCCGGCACCATCAAGATCAGTGGCAAACAAAATGGCGATGTAATCGAATTCATCATCCACAATCCGATACCAAAATCACGTTCAAACCGCCGCGATGGCAACCACATGGCGCTGGAGAATATTCGTGAACGCCTTCATGCGACCTATGGCGATGAGGCATCCCTCACCAGCGAGACCATTGACGAGCAATATTATGTCGCCATCCGCATTCCCCTCGCCGGCGCAAAAACGTGAATATCTTGATCACAGATGACGAACCCCTCGCCCGTGAACGGCTGCGCAGCCTGATCGATGAGTTTGATGAAGGCAACGTCATTGGCGAAGCCTCTAACGGCAAAGAGACACTGCAACAGTGCCAGCACCTGCAACCCGACATCGTGCTGCTCGATATACGCATGCCGGAGATGGATGGGGTTGAAGCCGCACTGCACCTCGCCAATCTTGAGCGACCGCCCGCCGTGATCTTCACCACCGCTTATGGTGACCACGCGCTGGCCGCCTTTGAAGCACATGCGGTCGACTACCTGCTCAAACCGATTCGGAAAGCCCGATTACAAGAGGCATTACAAAAAGCGCAACAGCTTAACCGCGCACAACTGCAATCGTTACAGCAGGCCGATGAACCACCCGCAATGCGCACTCACATCAGCGCGCGCGTACGCGAAACGATTCAGCTCATTCCAGTCGAAGAGATCCTCTATTTTCGCGCCGATCATAAATATGTCACCGTGCGCCACCTGCACGGCGAAGTGCTAATCGAAGAACCACTCAAAGCGCTCGAACAGGAATTTGCCTCACTCTCTCTGCGTATTCACCGCAACACCCTGATATTTAAAAAACAGCTCGCCGGCATCGGCAAAGATGATCAGGGTCACCCACAGCTTTTGCTGCGCGACTGTGATGACCCGCTGGCGATCAGCCGTCGCCATCTCAGCGAAATCAAAAACCTGCTCAAACAACTCGGAACACCCCTAACCCCTCCTTAAATTGACCATAAATCGCTACATAACCCCTTTTCTTTATAAAACGGCACGCTAATGTCAACGTAGCCTGGATGAAACACAGTGGAATCCGGGGAAGCCAACGGCCCCCCGGATTGCACTTTTTTCGCACGCCACTGCGTTTTCCAGGTTAATGGTTTCGTGGTACGATCCCAGTCATTTTACAGCCTTGTTTTAAGGCTGTTTCATTTCAGCGTAGGGAAAAGCGTCATACCGACACTGTATGCCATTGATAAATTAGAAAAATTACCGGATTTCGTCGCCCGGCATTGCCATGAAACGTCCGCCACCGAGCAAGCGTCCATCTGCAAGATTGTGGCAAAATACAATGGGCACTATCCCAATCAGCCCCTGCTTGCCAATGAAT
>JAKISP010000034.1 GCA_021648525.1 Gammaproteobacteria bacterium | reverse complement strand
CTTATCGTGAGTTGAAGACGGCAATGCGAGATCATCGCGCAAAATCAGGTTCGATTGTGATCCTTGATGCTAAAACCAGTGAGGTGCTGGCGATGGTGAACCAGCCTTCTTATAATCCCAACAATCGCAGTACGCTGAAAAATAGTCACGTACGTAATCGTGCAGTGACCGATGTGTTTGAACCGGGCTCAACCATGAAGCCTTTCACGGTGGCGGCAGCGCTGGAGTCTAAAAAATATTTGCCCGGCAATGTGATCAAAACTTCGCCGGGTTATTTCCGCGTTGGACGTGACACGGTGCGTGATACAAAGGATTACGGCAATCTTAATTTGACGGATATCCTGGTGAAGTCGAGTAATGTTGGTGCAAGTAAGCTGGCTCTCGCGTTAGAACCGGAAAAATTATGGGATGTTTATTCACGCGCAGGCTTTGGTTCATTAACGCATAGTGGTTTTCCTGGTGAAGTATCAGGATTGATGACAGACCACTGGAAATGGAGTGATATTGACCAAGCGACATTTTCATTTGGCTATGGCATGTCTGTTACTTCATTGCAGCTGGCGCAGGCCTACACGGTGCTGGCAAATGAGGGCCGGATTAACCCGGCCTCATTTCTTGCGCTGGACGGCGAGGTGTTACAGCCCGAGCAGGTGATGGAGTCTGCGGTGGCGAAGCGGGTATTAAAGATGATGGAGGCGGTGGTCTCTGAAAAAGGGACAGGTGTGAAAGCGAGCGTGGTTGGTTATCGCGTAGCAGGTAAGACCGGTACCGTACATAAATCTGATGTGGGTGGTTATTCGGAGGAGCGCTACCTGTCTATTTTTGCTGGTATGGCGCCCGTTAGTGATCCGCGCCTGGTGGCAGTGGTGATGATCAATGAACCGCGCACTGAGGCCTATCATGGCGGTCAGGCGGCAGCACCTGCTTTTTCCAGGGTGATGGGTGGCGCATTACGTCAGTTAGGGGTTGTGCCTGATGATGTGCCACGAATCAATATGAAGCGCCTGCATCAAAAGATTGCGGAGCATGCGCGGCCTCCGCAGGATGAATCAAGTATGCATGTGGCAGTCGGGAGTCGCTTATGAGTGGCGGCGCAGTGACGAGAAGCAGGCAGTCACTCCGCCATTTGCTGGACGGAATAGCAAATGTGACGGCTGCAAATGATTGTGATGTGCGTGGTCTTGCCATTGATAGTCGTGAAATCTTAGCTGGCGATCTATTCATTGCTTACCATGGTGAACGGACTGACGGCACACAATATATTCAAGATGCGATTGCGTCGGGTGCGGTTGCCGTTGTGTTTGATGGTGATATTGAAGCAGTTGTGACTAATCAGGTACCGATGATCCACGTAAGCGAATTGCAGTGGAAAGTCGGGCTGATCGCCTCGCGCTTTTTTGCGCAACCTTCACAGCAGTTATGGGTGGTCGGTGTTACTGGCACTAATGGTAAAACCTCATGTTGTCATTTTTTATCACAGGCATTGCAATTGAATGGTGACAAGTGCGGTGTGATGGGGACGCTAGGATATGGTCTTCCCGATACATTACAGATGGCATCGCACACTACGCCGCCCCCAGTGGTATTGCAGTCGCACTTAAAAAAGATGGTTGATGATGGCGCGAGTAGCGTAGTGATGGAGGTGTCATCGCATGCACTTGAGCAGGCACGTGTCGCTGCGGTTGCATTTGATGTGGCTATTTTTACAAATTTAACCCGTGATCATCTTGATTATCACGGTGATTTTGAGGCCTATGGCGCAGCCAAGCAGAAGTTGTTTGAGATGCCCGGTCTGAGTCATGCGGTAATTAATCGAGATGATGATTTTGGTGTTCAATTGTTAGCGGCTTTGCCAGCAAATGTGTGCGCGATTGCGTATGGTTTACTGCAAACATCGCAGGATGCGGAAGCGCTATTGGCTGATGGTGGGCGAGGTGTATACGGCAAAGTGACCCGCCTTGATGAGACTGGCATTGAAATGCGTGTGACCACCTCCTGGGGTGAAGGCGTGTTGCGTAGTGAGCACTTATTGGGCGCCTTTAACGCGAGCAATTTACTGGCCACGTTGTCGGTGCTCTTGCTGATGGACCTGTCGCTTGAAAAAGCGTTGGCATTGTTGGCACAGGTGCGTAATGCGAGCGGCCGTATGGAGCGTCTGGGTGGCGAGGGTGAGCAACCGTTGATCGTTATTGATTATGCCCATACCCCGGATGCGCTGCAGAATGTTTTGCTCGCATTGCGAGATCACTGCCGAGGGCGCCTGGTATGTCTCTTTGGTTGTGGTGGTGATCGAGACCGTGGTAAACGCCCGTTAATGGGGGCTATTGCGGCAAAGTATGCGGATGAAATCGTGATTACCGACGATAACCCACGCTCTGAAGATGCGGTACTGATTGTGAGTGACATCATGGCGGGTATTGAGACAGCTAAAAAAGTTACCGTGATTCATGAACGCGCTGTAGCCATTAGAGCCGCGTTAAAAAACAGCACGGCTGGTGATGTTGTGGTGGTGGCTGGAAAAGGTCATGAGTTATACCAGCAGGTTGGTGAGCAGAAGCTACCATTTAATGATCGTGAATGTGTACAGACTATTTTACGGGAGGTGGCGTAATGTCATTAACCTCTCGTGATACCTTTTCATTATTACAGTTGGCGCAGCTCTGTGGCGGTGAACTGCGTGGGGATGAGGCCTCATTTTCGGCGTTGAGTATTGATAGCCGTACTATTAATAACGACGATCTATTTGTCGCACTGCGTGGCCCAAACTTTGATGGCCATGCCTTTGTTTCGGCAGCACAGCAGGCGGGTGCGGTTGCGCTATTGGTGGAGCATGCAGTGGATAGTGAGCTACCACAAGTGATTGTGAATGATAGTCATCGCGCTTTGGGTGAGTTGGCATCGGCGTGGCGAATGAAGTACTCGATTCCTGTGATTGCGGTGACCGGTAGTAATGGTAAAACAAGCGTGAAAGAGATGTTGGCATCGATTCTTGGTCAGCAAGGTGATGTGTTGGCAACTAAGGGTAATTTGAACAATGACATTGGGGTGCCACTGACACTGATGCGAATCAATAGTGGGCATCGTTATGCAGTGATTGAGATAGGAGCGAATCATCACGGTGAAATCCGTTATCTCACCAATCTAGCAAAGCCAACGATTGCGCTGGTCAATAATGCAGGCCCTTCTCACCTTGAAGGCTTTGGTGATATCGCGGGTGTTGCGAAGGCTAAAGGTGAAATTTTTGAAGGGCTGCAAAAAGGGGGTGTTGCGGTTATCAATGCAGATGATAAATATAGCGATGTGTGGGAGCTAATCTGCGCAGAAATTGAGTGCAAACATTTTGGTATTGATAAAGAGACAGATATTTCCGCAACTGATTTAGTGCGCGTAGCAGGTGCTGGTTATTGTTTTAAATTACATGCGGGTGAGCAGAGTATTGAAATATCGTTGCCACTACCTGGTCGCCATAATGTAATGAATGCTCTTGCGGCTAGTACTGCGGCAATGGCGGCAGGTGCAACTTTGAATTCAGTGCGTGATGGCCTGCAGTCATTGGTTGATGTTGGTGGTCGCCTGCAAATTAGACAGAGCCCAGCTGGTGTGACCGTGATTGATGATACCTATAATGCAAACCCGGCTTCATTGCAGGCGGGATTAGATGTATTGAATGAACATGAGGGTGAAAAAATCCTGGTGTTGGCAGATATGGGTGAGCTAGGAGATCTAGCGGTTAGCTTGCACCGGCAGATGGGTGAGCAAGCGCATCGTACCGGTGTTAAGCAATTTTTTACTATTGGAAATATGGCGCGACATGCGGCACAGGCTTTTGGTGCGACGGCAAGCCACTTTACAGCGCAGGATGCGTTGATTAGTGAGTTAAGAAAGGTATTAGCCTCTTCAACACAACCCGTTACGGTTATGGTGAAAGGGTCGCGTAGCATGAAGATGGAGCATGTTGTCTCGGCACTGCTTGATGAGGGTTCGCTGGGCGGCGCAGACAAAGATGTTGTTTATACGCGTGCTGTTGGGGCAGGGAGTTAAGATGCTACTGCTACTGACAGAGTATTTAGCCGAAAGTTACAGCGGTTTTGCTGTCTTTCAGTATCTGACACTGCGTGCAATTTTAGGTGTGTTAACTGCGCTGATCATTTCGTTTGTAGTTGGCCCTGTTATGATCCGCAAGCTGAACCACTACCAGATTGGTCAAAATATTCGTGATGATGGCCCGCAAAGCCATCTGGTTAAATCAGGTACACCGACCATGGGTGGCGCGTTGATACTGGTAGCCATCGCCATCAGTACATTGCTGTGGGGTGATCTTGGTAATCGTTATGTGTGGGTGGTGCTGATCGTTACATTGATGTTTGGTGCAATCGGTTGGGTCGATGACTATCGCAAGATTGTGGGTGAGAACTCAGACGGCCTCAGCGCACGAAAGAAATTTATGTGGCAGTCTGTTGCAGGTCTTTCAGCCGCTATATTTTTATATGCGACGGCAAAGATGCCGATTGAAACGCAGCTGATTCTCCCCTTTATAAAAGATGTCGCGATCGATCTCGGCATTATGTACATCCTGCTGACCTACTTGATGATTGTGGGTTTCAGTAACGCAGTGAACCTGACGGATGGGCTTGATGGGCTTGCGATTATGCCAACGGTGATGGTCGCGAGTGCATTGGGAATCTTTGCCTATGTGACTGGGCATGTGAAGTTTGCCGCATATCTTGGTATTCCATATGTTGCGGGTGTTGGTGAAGTGGCGATTTTTTGTGGTGCACTGGCGGGTGCTGGCCTCGGTTTTTTATGGTTTAACACACATCCTGCTCAGGTTTTTATGGGTGATGTTGGCGCGCTGGCATTGGGTGCTGCACTGGGCGTAACGGCAGTAGTGGTTCGGCAGGAAATTGTATTACTGATTATGGGTGGCATTTTTGTTGCGGAAACCGCTTCGGTGATGATTCAGGTCGCGTCATATAAATTGACCGGTAAACGAGTCTTTCGCATGGCTCCACTACACCACCATTTTGAATTAAAGGGTTGGCCGGAGCCACGTGTGATCGTTCGTTTCTGGATTATCACCGTGATTCTGGTGTTGATTGGTCTGGCTTCACTGAAGGTGAGATGAGACCGGTGACTAAACCGATTGAAAAAAATGCTGGCGAGCAGCCGCGAGTAACAAAAACTGAATCACTGGCTGATTCAGGTGAAATGGACTGGGTAAAAAATAGCGCAATGAATGATGCACAACAGCAACGGAGCTTGATTGTCGGTCTTGGTAAGACGGGCCTCTCCTGTGCGCGCTTTTTGAGCGCACGCAATGTGCCGTTGTTGGTGGTTGATAGTCGTGAAGCACCGCCTGAACTGGCAGCGCTGCGTGCGGAATTACCTGAAGTGGAAGTGCAGCTTGGCCCGTTTGATGGCCGCCTGTTTTTAAACTGTGGTGAGATTATATTGAGCCCGGGTGTTTCACTTCATACACCTGAAATAGCTGCAGCTGTTGCTGCGGGTGTGCCCGTGATTGGGGATATCGATCTCTTCGCGCGCAACATCAATGCGCCTGTGCTGGCGATTACCGGTTCTAATGGTAAAAGCACAGTGACTGAGTTGTTGCATGAAGTGTTACGTTGTGCCGGTAAGCGAGTAGCGATGGGCGGTAATATTGGTATCCCTGTGTTGGAGTTGGTACCCGCATTAAATACCATGGAAGAGGCTGATTTTTATCTGCTGGAGCTATCAAGCTTTCAGTTGGAAACCACTCATGAATTGAATGCGACAGCCTCGGTGGTGTTGAATCTTAGCCCTGATCATTTAGATCGATATGACGGTTTAGCACATTACCTCGCAGCCAAACAGCGTGTCTCTCACGGTGATGGTGTGGTGATCTGGAATCGTGATGACGAATTGCTTAATAAAACCATCCTGGATGGTAGAGCGAATTGCTCTTTTGGCATGGATGAGCCGAGTGCAAATAATTTCGGTGTGAAAGTACAGGATGGCATGAAATATCTGGCAAGGGGCGAGGAATTGTTAGTTCCTGTTGATGCGCTAGCGTTGAAAGGTGCGCATAACATTGTCAATGCACTGGCGGCAGTGGCATTGGCTAATAGTGTTGGTATCGATGATGATGCGATTGTGGCTGGTTTGAAGCGCTTTGCTGGTCTACCTCATCGGATGCAATGGGTGGCAGAGAAGAATAGTATTAGCTGGTTTAATGATTCAAAGGGTACCAATGTTGGCGCAACTGTTGCCGCTCTGCAAGGGATTGATAGCCCTGTGGTGTTGATTGCAGGTGGCATTGGTAAAAAGGCTGATTTCTCACCGCTCAAACCAGTGCTGGCAGAAAAGACACGAATTGTTATTTTGATTGGGCAGGATGCCGAATTGATTGAGGCCGCTATCGATGGCGTTGTGTTGGTGGTGCATGAAACCTCGATGGCGGCG
The DNA here is from genome assembly GCA_021648525.1 of Gammaproteobacteria bacterium. Lineage (GTDB taxonomy): Bacteria > Pseudomonadota > Gammaproteobacteria > SZUA-140 > SZUA-140 > SZUA-76. The sequence continues at coordinate 38,883 of JAKISP010000034.1, read as the reverse complement.
GCTGTTGCTCGCGCAGCACAACTGGCGCAAGCCGGCGATGTGGTGCTGCTCTCTCCTGCCTGCGCCAGCTTTGATATGTTTAGCGGCTTCGAGGCGCGTGGTAATGCCTTTATTGCAGCGGTTAAGGAGGTGCTTGCATGAGTCGTGCAATGGCCTTTCGCAAGCCGAGTGTCGATGAGGTGGTGACGATCAAGTCGAAGCGGCCTCGTATTACTGATGTGAAGCTGCTGAGTGATTACTGGTTGCTATTTACGATCTTTATGTTGCTGGGAACTGGCATTGTGATGGTGGGTTCATCGTCGTTTGAAATTGCGGACCGAAAACTGGATCAGCCCCTCTACTATCTGATTCGCCAGATGATCTACGTCACAATCGGTGTGCTAGTCGCCGCTGCAATACTGCGCCTACCGCTTGAATTCTGGGAAAAAATGGGTGGTTATTTTTTGATGGCGGGTGTGCTATCGCTAATCCTTGTGCTGGTTCCTGGGGTTGGCCGTGAGGTCAATGGCAGTATGCGCTGGCTATCGCTGGGTATTGTCAATGTTCAACCATCAGAATTTGCCAAGCTGTTTGTGATTGTTTATATGGCGGGTTACCTGGTGCGACATGGTGATTCGATGCAGACGACATTAGGTGGTTTTGTGCGCCCGATGGCGGTGCTGGCACTGGTCTGTGTGTTGTTGTTGGCAGAGCCGGATTTTGGTGCGGCTGCGGTGATTCTTGCTACGGCGATGGCGATGATGTTTCTGGGTGGTGTGCGCTTTTTACAGTTTCTGGTATTGATGCTGTTGATGGGACTGGCGATGGCGGCACTCGCAGTCTCTTCCCCTTATCGGATGGAGCGCATTACCGGATTTATGGATCCATGGGCAGACCCTTTTAATAGTGGCTTTCAGTTAACACAGGCATTGATCGCCTTTGGCCGTGGTGAATGGTTTGGTGTTGGCCTGGGCAGTAGTGTGCAGAAACTGTTTTATCTGCCTGAGGCGCACACCGATTTTCTATTTGCAGTGTTATCAGAAGAACTGGGCTTTGTCGGCGGGATAACGATTATTGTGCTGTTCTGTTTTGTTGTGATACGTGCATTTATGGTGGGGCGCATGGCAGAAAAGGTCGGGATGCATTTTGCTTCTTACCTTGCCTACGGTATCGGAATCTGGATTGGTATCCAGGCATTTATCAATATCGGCGTCAACATGGGGGTATTGCCAACAAAAGGATTGACGCTGCCATTTATGAGTTATGGCGGTAGTAGTGTGGTGGTGATGTGTATTGCGATTGCATTGTTATTGCGAGTGGATTACGAACGACGCCTGGTTGAATATGACAATCATAAAAAGGCTGTCGGTAATAAAAAAGATGTTGATCCAGAAGGAGCCGGGGCATGGTGACGCGGATCATGATCATGGCAGGCGGTACTGGCGGACATGTCTTTCCAGCACTGGCTGTTGCGCAGGAGCTGCAGTCGCGTGGTGTTGAAGTGATCTGGATGGGAACACGTCGTGGTATTGAAGCAAAAGTGGTGCCGGATGCCGGTATTTCAATGGAGTGGATTAGTGTTAGTGGTCTGCGTGGTAAAGGGGTGATGAGCTGGTTGTTGGCACCTTTCAAACTGGTATCGACCCTTTTTCAATCCTTTGTGATCATCATGCGTTGCCGTCCAATGGCGGTACTGGGTATGGGTGGCTTTGTGGCAGGGCCTGGTGGCTTGATGACATGGATATTGCACAAACCACTGGTGATCCATGAGCAGAATGCGATTGCGGGTTTGACCAATCGATTATTAGCGCGCATTGCAACAAAGACAATGCAGGCCTTTCCAGAGGCATTGCAGCAAAAAACAGATCCTCAGCTCGTGGGTAATCCCGTACGTGAAGCGATTGCCGCGTTACCTCCCCCCGAAGTGCGTTTTGAAAAGCGCACAGGTGCTTTACGTCTATTGGTGTTAGGTGGCAGCCTTGGTGCGCAGTCTTTGAACCAGATTATCCCGGCTGCGATGAATATTATTCCTGAAGCTGAGCTTCCTGAGATCTGGCATCAGGCGGGTGAGCGTTTGATTGATGAGGCCCGTGACTGTTATCAAAACGCAGCTATAGACGCACGTGTTGAACCCTTTATTGATGATATGGCGGCGGCCTATGGGTGGGCGGATCTGGTGTTGTGTCGCGCGGGCGCATTAACGATTTCTGAATTGAGTGCGGCTGGTGTCGCGGCGTTATTGGTGCCTTACCCTTATGCGGTAGATGATCATCAAGCACACAATGCAGCATATTTGGTAGATGCAGGCGCTGCGTTGCTAGTTCGCCAAGATGAACTGGGTGCAGAAAAATTAGCGTTGTTGTGGCGGGGGTTTTATCAGCAATATGGTGATGCTGCGGGTGTGCGAATGCACTTGCTGGGTATGGCAACAAAAGGGCGCGAACTTGCGAAGTGCGATGCAGCGAAGCAGGTTGCCGATGTCTGCATGGAGGTAGCGCATGCCTGATTCCATGATCATTCAGTCAGATAGCAATAAATGGATGGCGCGTGTTAAACGTATCCATTTTATTGGTGCTGGTGGTGCTGGTATGAGTGGTATTGCTGAAGTGTTGCTCAATCTAGGTTATCAGGTGAGTGGTTCTGATATGCAGGTCAATGCGACCACGACACGCCTCGTTGCGCGTGGCATGCAGCTCTCGATTGGGCATGATGAATCGGTGATCAATGGTTGTGATGTGGTGGTTAAGTCCACTGCGGTTAAGGATGATAACCCTGAGATCATCGCTGCACATCGGTTACATATTCCGGTGATTCCACGTGCGGAGATGTTGGCAGAGTTGATGCGTTTTCGATATGGCATTGCCGTTGCGGGTACGCACGGTAAAACCACCACCACTAGTTTGATTGCTAGTGTATTGGCTGAAGGTGGGCTTGATCCGACCTATGTGATTGGTGGTCGACTGAATAGTACGGGAGGTAATGCGCGCCTGGGTGCGGGGCAGTATCTGGTGGCTGAAGCGGATGAAAGTGACGCCTCATTTTTACATCTGCAACCAGTATTGGCGGTGCTGACCAATATCGATGCGGATCACATGGGCACTTATGGTGGTGATTTCGCAGTGTTAAGGCAAACCTTTGTTGAATTTCTGCATCACCTGCCATTTTATGGTCTGGCAGTGGTCTGCCTTGATGACCCGGTGATTAAAGCGGTGATGCCCGAAATATCACGCCCACTAAAAACTTACGGTATGTCTGAAAAGGCTGATATTCAGATCTCTGATATTCAGCAGCAGCAGGCAATTACTCGTTTTAAAGTCTCGCGGGCAGGTGAGCCGCAGTGGTTAGATGTCACGCTTAATATGGCGGGAAAACATAATGTCTTGAATGCCACCGCTGCAATTGCCGTGGCGCATGAACTAGGTGTGGATGATGCCTCAATCTTAAAAGGCCTTGAGAATTTTCAGGGGATTGGACGTCGATTCCATGTTTACGGCGAGCTGGAAACAGCAGTAGGTGAGGTGTTAATGGTCGATGATTACGCCCATCATCCACGTGAAATTGCGGCCGCGATTGCTGCGATTCGAGATGGTTGGCAGGGGCGTCGTCTGGTGGTGGTATTTCAGCCACATCGTTATACCCGCATGCAGGAATTGTTTGATGATTTTGCCAAAGAGCTATCAGAGGCAGATGTATTGTTGATGCTTGACGTGTATGCAGCTGGTGAGGCACCTATCGCAGGGGCTGATTCGCGTGCTTTATGTCGTGCCATTCGAACACGTAATCAGGTAGACCCAGTCTTTATCGAAGATAACGATGAGCTGGAGCTAGTGCTGTCTGGTCTATTGCAGCAAGGTGATGTGTTGCTGACATTAGGTGCGGGCGACGTCGGGACGATTGCCGCACGGTTAGAAAAAACATTGCGAAATGAGAAGGGGAAAGCTTAGCTGTGACTGTCATTCTGGAAACAACAATGTCTGCTGGAGGTGAGGTCTTTATGGGTGAATTACGAACCAGTGAGCCGATGTCACGTCACACTTCCTGGCGTACTGGTGGTGAGGCAAAGCGTTTTTTCAAACCTGATTCTATTGAGGAATTGGCAATCTTTCTAGCGCAAACGCCCATTGATGAAGAGATTGTCTGGGTGGGGCTGGGTAGTAATCTGCTGGTAAGAGATGGTGGTATTGATGGCGTTGTGATCTGTACTAGTGGTGTGCTGGGAAAATTGGCGCTATTAGAAAGTGACTTGATTCGTGCTGAGGCAGGTGTTCCCTGTGCAAAACTGGCCCGCTTTAGTGTGCGCTTTGGCCTGGCAGGCGCACAATTTTTGATTGGTATACCGGGCACAGTGGGTGGTGCATTAGCGATGAATGCAGGCGCTTTTGGTGGTGAAACCTGGCCCGTTGTTGAGGCAGTAGAGACGATGGACCGGCATGGACAACGTTACCTGCGTACGCCTGAAGAATATAAAATCGCCTATCGTAGCGTTGAGGGGCCTATGAATGAGTGGTTTGTTGCGGGTCATTTTCGTCTCAGGATTGCGCGTGAAGATGGGTTGGCAAGAACCAGGGCATTGCTCGAAAAACGTAACGCAACGCAACCAGTAGGGCAGGCTAGCTGCGGTTCTGTGTTTCGTAACCCTGAGGGTGACTATGCGGGGCGCTTGATCGAAGTCTGTGGTTTAAAGGGATATGCGATTGGTGGCGCGGTGGTATCAGAAAAACACGCTAATTTTATTATTAATAGTGGCGATGCTAGCGCCGCAGATATTGAGTCGTTAATTCAATATGTGATGGTGCGTGTGGAGGCCGAGCACGGGGTTAAACTGGTGCCAGAAGTTCATATCGTTGGTGATGCGCAGACAGGAGACCTTCAGGGCTAATGATGCAGTGTGTTGAACAAGCTTCGCACTTTGGAAAGGTTGCTGTATTGATGGGCGGCCACTCCTCTGAACGTGAAATTTCACTGCAGAGCGGTGATGCTGTATTGCAATCATTACTACGTAGTGGTGTGGATGCGTATGCGATAGACCCAGTGAAAGAAGATCTGTTGCAGATACGTCAATCAGGGTTTGATCGTACTTTTATTATCCTGCACGGCCGTGGCGGTGAAGATGGCGTGATTCAGGGGGCACTAGAGGTGATTGGTCTGCCCTATACCGGAACAGGTGTGATGGGTTCTGCGCTGGGGATGGATAAGCTGCGCAGTAAACAACTATGGTGTGGGGCTAGTTTACCGACCCCTGCTTATAAAGTATTGAGTGGCGATTGTAACTTTGCAAATGTTGCAGATGAGATTGGCCTGCCAATGATTGTTAAGCCTGCAACAGAAGGTTCAAGCATTGGTATGAGTAAAGTGACGAAGGTTGAGGGTCTTTTTCCAGCATGGCAAAAGGCTGCCAAAAGTGGAGCAAATGTATTAGCGGAGCACTGGGTCGATGGCGCGGAATATACCGTGGCAATTTTACAGGGTGAAGCGCTGCCATTGATTCGAGTGGAAACGGCGCGCGATTTTTATGACTTTGAAGCCAAGTACCAATCTGATGATACAGGCTATATCTGCCCTTGTGGATTGAGTGCACAGCAAGAGAATGCCTTGCAACAACTTGCGCTTAAGGCATTTGATGTGGTGGGTTGTCATGGTTGGGGGCGTGTTGATTTGATGTGTGATCAGCAGGGCAAAGCCTGGTTGATTGAGGTCAATACTGTACCGGGTATGACTGATCATAGCCTGGTGCCGATGGCAGCAAAGGCGGCAGGAATTGAGTTTGATCAACTTGTATGGCGCATTCTCGAAACCAGCGTGGTGACGGAGGGTGATAGCAATGGCGAATAAGGAGAGTGAAAAACAGCAGCGGCCTTTGCTGAGTGCCTTTAAACGCTGGCTTCCGCGAGTGGGCGGCTGTGTGGTGGTGTTACTGGTTATTGTATTGATTGGTGAACGCATGGCTGTGGAGTTGGTTGATCCGCAAATGATGCAGATTAAGTCGGTGCAGGTAGAAGGGATGTTTGAACAAATCGATCCACAGGATGTGAAGCGGGTTGCTGCAAGTTTTAGTGAGCAAGGTTTTTTAGGTGTGAATGTTGAGCAGGTCAAGTTAGCGGTTGAGACGTTACCGTGGATAAAGCACGCTTCGGTGAGGCGTGTGTGGCCAGATACGCTGTATATCTCATTAGAAGAACAGGTAGTCACTGCACGCTGGGGTGACCTTGGGTTGGTGAACCCGAGTGGTGAACTATTTTTTCCTGAAGATAGTGTGATGTTTACTCATTTGCCGGAATTAATGGGACCCTCAAGCGACGGCGCTTTGGTGTTGGGGCAGTATAGACAGCTTGATGGGATGCTGACAGTGCATGACCTGTCTATTGTGCGACTTGAACAGGATGAGCGACGTGCATGGGTGGTGACATTGAATAATGGCGTGAAGTTATTGTTAGGACGGAAAGAGAGTGAGAAGCGCTTGACGCGTTTTATTGATATCTATCCAAAGGTGCTGAAGGCGTGGGAACAGGCAATTGATGAAGTTGACTTGCGTTACCCCAATGGCTTTGCGGTTCGCTGGCATGCAGTGACTGGAAATGAGAATGAAATTGCTAAGAGTTAATCATTGGCTTAATAGCAGAGTTGAGCGTGGAGAGAGGCAAAATCATGTCTAAAAAAGATGAAAAAGATCTGATTGTCGGCCTCGATATCGGAACCTCAAAGGTGGTAGCGATTGTTGGCGAGATCAACGAGAGCGATAAAATTGAGATTATCGGCATCGGCTCGCATCCATCAAAGGGGCTGAAAAAAGGGGTGGTGGTTAATATCGAATCGACGGTGCAGTCTATTCAGCGTGCAGTCGAAGAGGCGGAGTTGATGGCGGGTTGTGAGATTCATGCCGTTTATGCAGGCATTGCAGGCAGTCATATTCGTAGTCTTAATTCACATGGGATCGTGGCGATTCGTGATAGTGAGATTGCCGCAGGTGATGTAGATCGGGTGATTGATGCGGCACGTGCGGTGGCGATTCCGGCGGATCAAAAAATCCTGCACATCTTGCCGCAGGAATTCATCATCGATAACCAGGAGGGGATTAAAGAGCCGATTGGTATGTCGGGTGTCCGTCTTGAAGCGAAAGTACATATGGTGACGGGTGCTGTGAGTGCGGCGCAAAATATTATTAAGTGTGTGCGTCGATGCGGTCTTGAAGTGGATGATGTAATTCTTGAGCAGCTTGCATCTAGTTACTCGGTGTTGATGGACGATGAAAAAGAATTAGGTGTCTGTCTGGTCGATATCGGTGGCGGCACTACTGATATTGCGGTCTTTACCGATGGCTCAATTCGACACACTGCTGTGATCCCGATTGCTGGTGATCAGGTAACCAATGATATTGCGGTTGCATTGCGCACGCCGACGCAATACGCAGAAGAGATCAAAATCAAATATGGCTGTGCATTAACGCAGTTGGCAAACCCGGAGGAGACCATTGAAGTGCCGAGTGTCGGTGATCGTCCAGCAAGACGTCTGGCGCGGCAGACATTGGCAGAGGTGGTTGAACCCAGATATGAAGAGTTGTTTACGTTGATTCAGGCGGAACTACGTAGAAGTGGTTTTGATGATCTGATCGCAGCGGGTGTGGTGTTAACAGGTGGAACATCGAAGATGGAAGGGGTGATCGAGCTGGCAGAGGAAATTTTTCATACCCCTGTTCGGTTAGGTGTACCGCAGTATGTGGAGGGGTTGGTTGATGTGGTGCGTAACCCTATCCATGCGACGGGCGTAGGGCTGTTATTGTATGGGCATACACAGCGACATATGAGAAATCCGAATCTCGGGGATTCGAGTGGGGGCGGTATCTGGGCGAGGATGAAGAGCTGGTTCCAGGGTAATTTTTAAATTTTTAGTGATCAAAAAATATTTGTAATGAATAGAATCAAAGGAGAAATAATATGTTTGAATTAATGGATGCATATAGCCAGAATGCAGTAATCAAAGTAATTGGTGTTGGCGGTGGTGGTGGTAATGCGGTAGAGCATATGGTCTCTGCAGACATCGACGGTGTCGATTTTATTTGCGCCAATACCGATGCACAGGCTCTGAAAAACTCATCGGCAAGAACAACCCTGCAACTGGGTAACACTGTGACTAAAGGGCTGGGTGCAGGAGCAAATCCTGAGATAGGTCGTCAGGCAGCGATGGAAGATCGTGAGCGCATTGCTGAAATTATTGAAGGTGCAGATATGGTTTTCATTACCGCTGGCATGGGTGGTGGTACCGGAACAGGCGCGGCGCCGATTGTGGCAGAGACTGCAAAACAACTGGGAATTTTGACGGTAGCGGTTGTCACCAAGCCGTTTCCATTTGAAGGTAAAAAGCGCGCACGTATCGCTGATGAAGGGATCGAAGCGCTGGCTGAACATGTTGATTCATTGATCACCATTCCAAATGAAAAGTTGCTATCGGTACTGGGTAAAGATGCATCATTACTGGATGCGTTTAAATCGGCTAATGATGTGTTGTTGGGTGCGGTGCAGGGGATTGCTGAATTGATTACGCGACCGGGTTTGATCAATGTCGATTTTGCGGATGTGCGTACCGTGATGTCTGAAATGGGCATGGCGATGATGGGTTCTGGTAGTTCTGCTGGTGAGCATCGCGCACGCGAAGCGGCTGAAGCGGCAATTGCGAGCCCACTGCTGGAGGATGTTAATCTTGCGGGCGCACACGGTATTCTGGTGAATGTGACGGCCGGTTTGAGCATGACGATTGGTGAATTTGAAGAAGTGGGTAACACCGTGAAAGAGTTTGCTTCTGACGATGCGACGGTTGTGGTGGGTACGGTAATCGATGCTGCGATGGAAGATGAGCTACGTGTGACTGTGGTAGCGACAGGATTGGGGCAGGAGACCGTTAAATTAGAGGCGAAGCCAGTGAAATTGATTTCTAAGACCAATGCGGGTGAAGTGGATTACAATAAGCTGGATCGTCCAACGGTGATTCGTAATCAGGCCTCCGCAGCTGATCAGAGTGGTATTCCAGCGGATAACACCAATCTGGATTATCTGGATGTGCCCGCTTTTTTGCGCCGTCAGGCGGATTAAGCGAAAGCAGCTATGCAGGATGTGACAGGGTCGTTTTTCCTGCAAAAACGACACTGATAAGGTCGCCAGAGAACACCCTGTTTCTATGCAGAGTGGTGTGGCTATGCTAATATCCGCCGGGATCGGTAGATGGCCGTGTGGAATTAATTTGGCTCGTGATCTGTCAGTGTGTGGAGCGGGTGGGAAATAAGTAAATGATCAAGCAATGTACTCTGAAAAATGTTATTCGAGCTACCGGTATTGGGCTGCATACAGGGGAGAAAATTTATCTGACCCTGCGCCCGGCACCAGTGGATATGGGGATCATTTTTCGTCGTGTTGACCTTGATAACCCCGTTGAAATTGCAGCAAAAGAAGAAAATGTAGGTGATACGAGGCTTTCAACGACGCTGATTAAAGATGGTGTACGTATTTCGACGGTTGAACATTTACTGTCGGCATTTGCTGGACTTGGTATCGATAATGCTTATGTTGAATTGAGTGCCTCAGAGGTGCCGATTATGGATGGTAGTGCCGGGCCTTTTGTTTTCTTGATTCAGTCTGCTGGGATAGAAAAACAATCTGCACCCAAGCGATTTATTCGCATAAAAAAGCCGATTATTGTAGAAGATAACGACAAATGGGCTCGTTTTGATCCATTTGAAGGATTCAAAGTCTCTTTTGCAATTGATTTCCAGCATCCTGCATTTGACGGCAAGGCTCGCGAAGCGACGGTTGATTTTTCAACGACCTCGTTTGTAAAAGAGGTGAGTCGTGCGCGTACTTTTGGTTTTATGCGTGATATTGAGTGGCTCAGAGAAAAGAACCTGGCGCTTGGGGGTAGCATGAAAAATGCTATTGTCGTTGATGAAGAGCGTATTTTGAATGAAGATGGCCTTCGTTATGATGATGAATTTGTGAAGCATAAGGTGCTGGATGCGATTGGTGATCTCTATTTATTAGGGCATAGCCTGATTGGTGCCTTTAGTGGACATAAATCTGGCCACGATCTTAATAACCATCTACTGCGGACATTAATGGCTGATGAAGATGCGTGGGAACTCGTGACCTTTGAAAAGGAGGGGCAGTCTGCTCCGATCTCATTTGCTCAGCCAATACCGGCGAGTTAAGCCCTCCAGGTAGCCGATCACAGTCAGGTTTTTTGTGACTCTCGGCTGGCCAGCTGTAGTAAGGACTCTCTTAGTTTGCTGTAAGGGGTGGTCTCTGCGAGACTGGCGATCAAGGTCGCAGATCGAGAAGAAATAATCATTTTGTGTCTTTTGTTGACTGGGGATTGCGCCGATACAGGTTTTATCCGCATGTGAATCTCTTTGATATAGTGGCAGCGGTGATGCGTCAGAGTCGATAGCATGGTTGGCGTGTAAAAACGAAGTTGCGATGCCCAGGCAGGGCTTTCTGTTTGTAATATAAGAGTTTTCCCTCGAATATTGATTGCCTGGCAGTGCCCTTGTAGGGGCGTAGGCAGGCAGCTTTGAATGAGTGCACTAAGCTCTGTGAGTTGGCTTGTGAACTGCCTTAAGCGGTGAAGTTGTGTGGATTTCCCACCGTTTAGTAGTTTTTTGACAGAATTAGTATGACGCATTTTGTGGTTTCAATAACCTGGAAAGAATTGATAGTGAGTAAGGATAGATGAACATCATTCTGTTTTCAAAGAAAGCGAGAAGATCCTCAAGTATTAATTTAGGAAAAAATAAGCTGTTGCTTATTTTACTCTTTTTTGTGGTGCTATTACCTGGCGGGGTGATGTACGCAGGTTACGAAATGGGCCGGTCTGAGGCGAGTAATCTGGCGCTTCCTGGTGAATGGGAGATTGAGATGTTGCGTCATCGTGATGAGCTGGCAGAGGCTACTCGTACGGCACGTGAAAGCATGAATGCGCTGGCTGTTCGTTTGGGGAATTTGCAGGCGCATACCATCAGATTGAACGCTCTTGGACGACGTTTGACGGAGAAGGCAAATCTTGGAAAGGGTGAATTCAACTTTACCAGCCCGCCAGCCCAGGGGGGGCCTGAAGGTGAATTTCAGACGCTTGCTGAGATCGAGGTGCCAGACTTTTTAACCTCATTAGATGAACTTGCTGCTCAACTAGATGACCGTGAACAGCAGCTGCGTGTGATGGAGGCTTTTTATATGGGGCGGGAGCTAGAAGGGGAAGTTTTTCCAGCGGGTCGCCCAATTGAAAAGGGGTGGATTTCATCTTACTACGGAATGCGAGTAGACCCATTTACCGGCTTACAGGCAAAGCATAAAGGCCTCGATTTCGCAGGAAAAGATGGCTCGGGTGTGATTGCATCTGCGGCTGGGGTGGTCACCTGGGCTGGATCACGCTATGGTTATGGTAATCTGGTCGAGATCAATCATGGGAATGGTTATGTGACACGTTATGGTCATAATAGTAAGGTTCTGGTACAGACTGGGGTTGAGGTGGCAAAAGGACAGCGTATCGCGCTGATGGGATCCAGTGGACGTTCAACCGGGCCGCACGTACACTATGAAGTAATAAAAAATGGACGTTTAGTCGATCCGATTAAATATGTAAATGCAGCCCGCTAGATTTAATATGGGATCTGGCTGTTGTGAAAATTAAATTATAAAACTAGTCGACGCGACGTAATCAGTCGCCCTTGGGTATTCATGCTTAATAAGGTTTTCAATAAAGTGTTTGGAAGCCGCAATGATCGTCAGCTGAAAAAGCTGAATGGTCTTGTGGATAAAATAAATGGATTCGAGCCTGCTTTTGAGGCGCTTTCGGATGAAGCGTTACGGCAGAAAACGGATGAATTCCGTGAGCGCTTTACGGCTGGTAGTACGCTTGATGATCTGTTACCAGAGGCCTTTGCGGTCGTTCGTGAGGCGGGTAAGCGCGCCCTTGGCATGCGCCACTTTGATGTTCAGCTGATTGGTGGAATGGTGCTGCATCATGGGAAAATTGCTGAAATGCGCACGGGTGAAGGTAAAACGCTTGTGGCTACCCTGCCTGCTTATCTTAACGCCCTGAGTGGTAAGGGTGTTCACGTCATTACCGTTAATGATTATCTTGCTAAACGTGACTCAGAGTGGATGGGTAAACTCTATGGTTTCCTTGGCATGACGACCGGCGTGACAGTCTCAGGGTTGGATCATGCTGAGAAACAGGCGGCTTATGGTGCCGACATCACCTACGGAACCAATAATGAATATGGTTTCGACTACCTGCGTGACAATATGGCCTTTAGCACTGCCGATAAGGTACAGCGTGGCCTGAATTATGCGATTGTCGATGAGGTAGATTCCATTCTTATCGATGAAGCGAGAACTCCGCTGATCATATCTGGTCCGGCTGAAGATAGCTCGGAGCGCTACAAGGAGATTAACAAGCTGATTCCTCAACTGACTAAGCAGGAGCAGTCGGGTGAGAACGGTGAGCCGGAAGGTCCGGGTGATTTCTCTGTTGATGAAAAAGCGAAGCAGGTTTTCTTCACTGAAGATGGGCATCAAAAAATTGAAGAGATGCTTGAAGTTGCGGGACTGCTGCACGAGGGTGAAAGCCTCTATGACTCTTCAAATATTAGTTTAATGCACCATCTGAATGCAGCGCTTAAGGCGCATGCGTTGTTTCAGAAAGATGTTGATTACATCGTAAAAAACAGTGAAGTTGTGATTGTTGATGAATTTACCGGCCGTACCATGCCGGGACGTCGCTGGTCTGATGGCCTGCACCAGGCGGTTGAAGCAAAAGAAGGGGTGGCCGTTCAGACGGAAAGTCAGACACTGGCTTCTATCACCTTTCAGAACTATTTCCGTGTTTATGAAAAACTTGCTGGTATGACTGGTACAGCCGATACCGAGGCGTTTGAGTTTCAACAAATTTATGGGCTTGAGGTACTGGTGATTCCAACTCATCGCCCAATGCAGCGTATTGATCATGGTGATCTGGTTTATTTGACCATCAATGAAAAATACAACGCGATCATCGAAGATCTTAAGGATTGTAACCAGCGTAATCAGCCCGTGTTGGTGGGAACGGCCTCGATTGAATCTTCTGAACTGCTCTCTCAGGCGCTTACTAAGGCGGGTATTACGCACGAAGTGCTAAATGCTAAGCAACATGAACGTGAGGCTGAGATTGTAGCGAATGCAGGTAGTCCGGGCGCGTTGACAATTGCGACCAATATGGCGGGCCGTGGTACGGATATTGTGCTAGGTGGCAGCTTTGAGGCGGAACTGGCTACATTGAAGTCTAGTGACGAAGTGGCGATTAACCGTGTTAAAAGTGAATGGCAGAAGCGGCATGATCAGGTGTTAGCGAGTGGAGGTCTGTATATCATTAGTGCTGAGCGCCATGAGTCCCGTCGTATTGATAATCAGCTGCGAGGCCGTTCGGGGCGTCAGGGTGATGTCGGTTCAAGTCGTTTTTATCTGTCACTTGAAGATAGCCTGATGCGGATCTTTGCTTCGGACCGAGTTTCTAGCATGATGCAAAAGCTGGGCATGGAAGATGGTGAGGCGATTGAGCATCCGTGGGTGAGTAAAGCGATTGAAAATGCACAGCGCAAGGTTGAAGGGCATAACTTTGATATCCGTAAGCAGGTGCTGGAATTCGATGATGTTGCCAATGACCAGCGTAAAGTGATTTATGATCAGCGTAATGAACTGATGGAGGCGGATGATATTTCTGAAACGATTAATGAGATCAGAAATGATGTTGTGAATGAGGTGATTGACAGTTATATCCCGCCGCAAAGTCTTGAAGAGCAGTGGGATGTTGCGGGGCTTGAAGAAGCGTTGCAAAATGAATTTTCACAGCCGATGCCAGTTGCTGAATGGTTGAAGCAAGATGACGAGTTGCACGAAGAGACGTTACGTCAGCGTGTGCTGGATGAGATTATACAGGCCTATGCGGATAAAGAGCTGCAGGTGGGTGCCGAAGTGATTCGCCATTTTGAAAAGGCGGCGATGCTTCAGGTGCTGGATGGTTTATGGAAAGAGCATCTGGCGGCGATGGACTATCTACGTCAGAGTATTGGTCTACGTGGTTATGCGCAGAAAAATCCTAAACAGGAATTTAAGCGTGAATCCTTTGAGATGTTTACCCAGCTGCTGGACAAGATTAAGCTTGAGGTGATTAAGATTTTATCGCGTGTGCAGATTCGTGCCGAAGAAGATGTTGAAGCGATTGAAGCGGCGCGTCGTAATCAAGCGCCTGCGATGCAGTTTCAGCATGCTGATGCAGAAGCGATGGTAAGCGGTGCAGAAGATCAGCGTCTAGCTCAGGCTGAAGGCGCTGAGTCTGAAGAGCCGTTTGTACGTGATGGCCGCAAAGTGGGGCGCAATGAGCCTTGCCCATGTGGCTCTGGTAAAAAATACAAACAGTGCCACGGTAAGGTGAGCTGATCGTTCTTCTTTTCTTTATCTTAAATTTAGACAGGGCTCCTCACTGGATAAGGTGAGGGACTCTCGACTATACTTCCGCGATGGCCGTTAACCTACCTTTAGAATTACCAGAAATGATTCCCGTTGTGGGCGTGCGAATTGCGACGGCTGCCGCCGGGATTAAATACCCGGATCGTACCGATCTCGTCGCCTTTGAGTTGGCTGAGGGTACGCAATGCGCCGCCATTTTTACCCAGAATACCTTTTGTGCTGCACCCGTCACGGTTGCGCGCGAACATCTGTCTATCACGACACCTCGGCTATTATTGATTAACTCTGGTAGTGCAAATGCTGGGACGGGTGAGCAAGGTTACCAGGATGCGCTAACCAGTTGTGTATTGCTGGCGAATGCGGCGGGTTGTGAGGCCAATGAGGTGTTGCCATTTTCGACCGGTGTGATTGGTGAGTCATTGCCGATGGATAAATTTTCAGCAGCGATTCCATTGCTGCCGGCGCGGTTTGATGAAAATCACTGGCGTGATGCTGCGCATGGCATCATGACAACCGATACACTGCCCAAAGGCGTGTCTCGGCAGGTAATGATTGGCGATGAATGGATTACCATTACCGGCATCGCCAAAGGCTCAGGGATGATCTGCCCCGATATGGCGACGATGCTGGCTTATGTGGCAACCGATGCGAATATAGCACCAGCATTACTACAGCAGTGTTTGCGTTATGCGGCTGAGCGCTCCTTTAATTGCATCTCGGTGGATGGGGATACATCAACTAACGATGCGTGTGTGTTGATGGCGACTGGTCGGGCGATGGTGGCCCCGATTAATGATGAGCAGAGTAGCGCCTACCAGCAGCTCCGGGACGCCGTTACAGAGGTTTGTGTGGTGTTGGCGCAGGCGATTATTCGCGATGGTGAAGGGGCGACAAAATTTATCACGATCGATGTTGACGGTGGCGAAAGTGAGGCTGACTGTCGCCAGGTCGCCTATACTGTGGCTCATTCACCATTGGTGAAGACCGCTTTCTTTGCCAGTGACCCTAACTGGGGGCGAATCCTGGCCGCTGTTGGGCGCGCTGGGATTGATCTGTTAGATGTTGGGCAGGTTGCGATCTATCTGGATGATGTCTGTATTGTGCGTGATGGCGCGCGCGCGGCTGAATACACGGAAGCTGCGGGCGATGCTGTGATGAAAAAAGATGAGATTACGGTGCGGATTGTGCTGGGGGATGCGCCACATAGTGCACAGCTCTGGAGCTGTGACTTCTCATATGACTATGTGCGTATTAATGCGGAGTACCGTAGCTAGTTTCGGTGTTTGATGAATGCCGTGTTTAGACAGTGAAGTGCTCCACGATACCTTGTCGTTGATGCGCCATTGTTGCTAGCTCATTTCCCCTATCTGATATTCTCTGGACGTTGAGCCTGTGTCTGTATTTTATAAATTCTGCTGCTTAACCCGCTTCCTTTTCGGAAGAAGGGAGTTGCTTATTTGAGTGGCAGTTAAATATCGGTGGGTCGTGGGTGGTCGATTATGCGTCATGAGCATGACATATAAGATAGGATTGCAAGCGCGGTCTCAGCTGATTGCTGTTTTAGTCGCTGAACATTTAATGGGATCTCGATAGAGTGAAGCTCTATATTAAAAACATGGTGTGTGACCGTTGTCGGTTGGTGGTCTCCAATGTGATGGGGCGCTTGCAATTGTCGCCTGTCACTATTGAGTTGGGGGAGGTTGATTTCGGCACGGTGGAGCTGGCGAAAGATGAGGTTGAGGCTGTACGCAGTGCAATTGAGGCGCTTGGTTTTGAGTTGATCGACGATAAAAAGAGTCGTCTGATTGAGCGTATCAAAAAGGCAATTATCGCGCTGATCAATCGGCCGGAGCAGGTGGATAAAGTTAAGCTCTCAGACTATCTTGCTGATGCACTCCATTATGACTACGGCCATCTCAGCAATCTTTTTTCATCCGTCGAGGGGGTCACTATTGAGCAATACCTGATTCGGCAGAAAATTGAGAAGGTAAAAGAGCTGTTGATCTATGATGAATTAAGCCTTACTGAGATTGCTGGTCGACTTGGCTATAGCAGTGTGGCGCACCTGAGTGCCCAGTTTAAAAAGATCACCGGTATGTCGCCGAGTGAGTTTAAGCGCATGCGGGATATGGCGCTTCGCCAGTCGCTCGATAAAGTGTGAATGATTAAACTTTTCCCCTGAATCATATAACAGTGTCAGATTGCTTGCGGTGTATGCTTTAGCTTTGAATAAAGTAACAGGAGCAAGGCAATGGTCTGTATGGTGATGGCACATAGTACAAAGCCCGAAAAAGAAGAGGTTTACGAAGTATTCCTCAGGCAGCGTAAATTATGGTTTGTTAGCAACCTTCCTGGAATCACGAGCTATAATCAGTTAAGCCGCGAAGGCTATGTTAGCCATGGTGGTTGGCAATGAATGATCAGAAAATGACACAGGCCTATGCCCGTGTTCATGATTGCGTTGAACTGTTAGAGGTGCTTGCAAAAGGTTGTTGTGTTGATGGCCGGCGCAGTACTATTAAGGCGTTGGCGATGGATATGCGTGTCTATCTCGATAACCGGGCGCTGACGGTGGGTGGAAGAAATCTCGAAGCTGATGTCGAGCAACTTTCTGAGTGGGGTGGGATACTGGGTAGATTGAATGTGACTTGCTGTACCGACCAGCGGGCACCACGCTATCGGGATGCCTTTGACTGTCTTCGCGCGGCATATGAGCAGTTAATAGTGGCTGCGGGAATGGGGCACTAAACAGAAATGGGTGAAATGATAGAAAAACAGATCCAACTTTCAATCGGTGGTATGAGCTGCGCAGGCTGCGTGGCATCGGTTGAGCGTATTTTACAGGCAGTGCAGGGTGTCGATAGTGCAGCGGTTAATTTTGCGGAACATACCGCGGCGGTGTCGGGCAGTGTTAGCGCGCAGGCATTAATTGATGCGGTGGTCGTGGGTGGTTATGAAGCGGCTGAGCTGAAAGGCTCCACTGATGAGGCGGAAGAGAAGGAGGCGGCGGAGTTTGCCTACTATCGCTCATTATTAAAAAAGGCATTGGTCGCTGGGGTGGTCGCAGCACCGTTGATGGCGATGATGCTGTTCGGTACGATGCCGATGCTGGAAGGTGGTGGGCGTATCTTCTGGGCGGTAGTCGCGATGGTCAGTCTGTTTGTGATGGTCTATTCGGGTGGTCGTTTTTTCACTGGTGCGTGGAAGGCATTTAAGGTGCATAACGCCAATATGGATACCCTGATTGCGCTCGGGACTGGCACAGCATGGCTCTTTTCATTTTTAATTGTGATCTGGCCGACGCTGGTGCCGCCGGAGGCGCGTCACCTCTATTTTGAAGCGGCGGTGATGATTATTGCGCTGATTAACCTTGGCGCTGCGCTGGAGATGCGCGCGCGCGGCAATACCTCCACAGCGATCAAGCGTCTGATTGGACTACAGGCAAAGACAGCGCGGGTGGTGCGCGAAGGCAAAGAAATCGACGTGCCAATTGAGCAGGTCGGGTTGAATGAGACCCTGCGGGTGCGTCCGGGTGAAAAGATTGCGGTTGATGGCACTATCATTGAAGGGCGCTCTAATATTGATGAGTCGATGATTAGTGGTGAACCGTTGCCGGTTGAGAAAAATGTTGGTGATGAAGTGGTGGGCGGTACGTTGAACAAGTCAGGTAGCTTTCTATTCAGTGCCACCCGCATTGGTGCAGATACTGCGCTGGCACGGATTATTGAAATGGTGCGTCAGGCGCAAAACTCCAAACCAGCGATTGGACGGATGGTGGATAAGGTTGCTGGAATTTTTGTGCCGATTGTATTATTGATCGTCGTCATTACTTTTATGGGCTGGTTTAATTTTGGTCCGGAACCAACGATGACTTATGTGTTGCTGACGACGATGACGGTGCTGATCATCGCCTGCCCCTGTGCATTGGGGCTGGCGACACCGATCTCGATTATGGTCGGTGTCGGTAAGGCAGCCGAATATGGAGTATTGATTCGTAACGGTGAAGCGCTGCAACGTGCCGGGCAGCTCACCACGGTGGTGCTGGATAAAACCGGTACCGTGACCGAAGGGCGGCCAGCAGTGACGAGCGTGATTCCAGCAGCCGGTTGGGATGAGGTGACGTTGTTGAGTGTGGCCGCATCGATCGAGACTGGATCAGAGCACCCACTGGCAGAGGCGATTGTTGCAGCAGCCAATGAGCGTGGTTTCTCTTTATCGCCAACAGAAGGCTTTGAGGCGATTGCTGGGCATGGGGTGCGGGCGCAGGTCGATGGTGCGCTGGTGCTGTTTGGTAATCGCAAGTTGATGGATGATCATTCAATTGAACTGAACGACCTGCCTGATGCGGCTGCGGGATTGGCGGCAAAGGGTGAGACGCCGATGTTTCTTGCGGTTGATGGCACGGCTGCGGGCATCGTGGCGGTAGCGGATCCGATCAAACCCGACTCAAAGGCTGCGATTGAGCGATTGCATAGGATTGGCATTAAGGTGGTGATGTTGACGGGTGATAACGCTGCCACTGCCGCGGCAGTGGCGAAGCAGGTTGGGATCGATGAAGTGATTGCTGAAGTGTTGCCTGCGGATAAATCCGCTAAGGTCGCGGCATTACAGGCAGAGGGTGAAGTGGTAGGGATGGTGGGGGATGGTATTAACGATGCGCCTGCACTGGCGCGCGCTGATGTCGGTTTCGCGATCGGTACCGGCACCGATGTCGCGATCGAAAGTGCTGATGTGACGTTAATGCGCGGTTCGTTGCATGGGGTGATTGATGCGATTGCGATCTCAAAGGCGACAGTGCGCAATATCAAACAGAACCTGTTTGGTGCGTTTATCTATAACTCGCTCGGGATACCGATTGCGGCGGGTCTCCTTTTTCCGCTGTTCGGTATTCTGCTCAATCCGATAGTGGCGGGTGGTGCGATGGCAATGTCATCCCTGACCGTTGTAACCAACGCCAATCGCTTGCGTCTGTTTAAACCGGAGGGCGCGCCGCAATGAGCACCTTTATCGTTAATCTGGTTGCAGTGGCGTTGATGGGCTTTATTGTGTGGTGGTTCTGGCTCTCTCGCTCGAATGTACTGCCGGCGAGTGTGAGTGATGTGATTGAGGTGATCGTCGAAAATGGCATCTATTCTCCTGCACAGATTGAAGTGCCACAGGGGGTGCCGGTGAGGCTTAGTTTTGAACGGCGTGATCCGAGTCCCTGTGCGGAGAAAGTGTTGTTTGACGAGTTAGGTGTCGCGCTTGATCTGCCTCTGGGGAAAAAGATAGCTCTGGTGGTGGGGCCGCTCGCACCGGGCGAGTATCGCTTTAGTTGCCAGATGCAGATGTATCGTGGCAGTCTTGTGGTTAAATAAACAGAGAAGAACTGATCCACTTATTTTCCGTCATCCCGGCCTGGGCCGGGATGACGATGGAAGTTGTTCCTGTGGTATAAAATAAAACAGATTTATAAAGAGAACATTCAATGAGCTGGTTTGGAAAACTATTTGGTGGTGGTTTTGGTTTTGTGCTGGGTGGCCCGCTGGGCGCGCTGCTGGGCGTTGCGTTAGGGCATGGCCTGGATAGCAAGGTGAGCCGTTTTCGTGGTCGTCAGCGAGTGCAGACGGCGTTCTTTACCGCCACCTTCTCGGTAATGGGGCATCTGGCCAAGGCCGACGGGCGCGTTTCTGAAAATGAGATTCAGATGGCGCGTACGTTGATGGAGCAGATGAAGCTTAATCCGACGTTGAAAAAGATGGCGATCAGACTCTTTAATGAGGGCAAGGCGGATGAATTTCCGCTTGATGAAGTGCTCGATCAGCTCAAACGAGAGTGTCTCAGTCGCCATGACCTGATGCGGGTCTTCCTCGAAATTCAGTTGCAGGCAAGCTACGCCGATGGCAGTCTTGATCAGGCTGAGAAAAAAATCCTGTTACATATCTGTGATCGTCTTGGTTTTTCACGCGCCGAATTTGATCAGATGGAGGCGATGTTGCGCAGTGGTGGTAGCGGTGGGCGCGGCGGCAGCATGTTGCTTGACGATGCCTATAAGATACTGGATGTGTCGAAGAATGCGACTGATGCAGAGGTTAAAAAGGCCTATCGCAAGCTAACCAGTCAGCATCACCCTGATAAGCTGGTAGCAAAGGGATTGCCGGAAGAGATGATGAAGATTGCAGCAGATAAGACGCATGAAATACGCACCGCATTCGAAGTGATTAAAAAGGAAAGAGATCAGTAACACTTTGTTAGTAAAGAAGAAAAAAAGTCATTTGTGACGAGGATGTTTTGAGTATGCTATTATCTGCGGTCTTGCTCGATTTTTCCGCTTGCTATTGACTTAGGAGAGTTCACTAAATGGCCACAGTTGCCACCAGAAGACCTGTAATGACCTTGTATTCAGAGGCCGATTGCCCTTTAAGTCACCGCGTTCGCATTGTTCTTGAAGAAAAGAGTATTACCGCTGATGTCATCAGTGTTGATAAAAATAACCTGCCCGAAGATCTAATCGACCTTAACCCATACAGCTCGGTACCGACGCTGGTGGATCGTGATCTGGTACTTTATAACTCGCAGATTATTGTTGAATATTTAGATGAGCGTTACCCGCATCCTCCGTTGATGCCGGTTGATCCAGTATCGCGTGCGCGTAGCCGCATGATGTTGCATCGCATTGAGCTGGACTGGTATAGCCTGCTGGATGATTTGACTGGCAATAGCAATGCAAAGGCTGCGGCAGCACGTAAGACGATTCAGGATGGTCTGACCTTGATTGCGCCTATCTTCGTTAAAAAGTCTTACTTCATGAGTGATGATTTTTCTCTGATTGACTGTAGTCTGGCTCCGCTATTATGGCGCCTGTCGCACTATGGCATTAAGCTGCCAGCACAGGCCAGACCAGTGCAGGAATATGCTGACCGCCTGTTTGCTCGCGAAGCCTTTCAGACAAGTCTGACAGAGGCTGAGAAAGAGCTTAGATAATCTAGATGACCTGTTCGCCGCGCCCTGCTGAAGTTGGCGTGCGGTGGGCTGGGGTATTGCAAATTTTGTTTTGTATTAAATATCGCTGAAGTTTTTATCCATGGAAATGACCCCAAGCAAACCTTATTTGATTCGCGCCATTCATGAATGGATTGTCGACAATGATTTAACGCCGCATATTTTGGTAAACGCGATGGTGCCTGACATCGTGGTGCCTGAAAAATATATCGAGAATGGCCGGATTATACTTAATATCAATGGCAGTGCGGTGCGCAGCCTTGAGTTGGGTAACGAATGGATTCAGTTTGATGCTCGCTTTGATGGTCAGTCAATGACGGTAAGTGTGCCAGTCGGCGCTGTACTTGCGATCTACGCGCGTGAAAATGGGCAGGGCATGGTGCTGGAAGAGGAAGAAGACGACCTTCCTACGCCGCCGCCAGAGAAGAAGCCTGATCGTTCGCATTTGACGGTGGTGAAATAATGAGAGATAGAGTGTGATTGCTTAACCGTACTGTTTTTATGTATTGTCTAGGCTGTAGAGGTTATCTGTGTAAATATATTTGAATGGACTGGTATATATGAGCAATGGTTCTCCTGGTGGTTTTAGTCGTTCTCAGGCATACGAGGACGAGATCAGCATTATCGATTTATGGTTGATTCTGGCTAGATACAAGTGGTTGATTGTCAGTGCGATGATTGTCTCTATGGCGCTGGTGGTGGCCGTAATGCTATTCGAAAAAGAGCAGTATAGTTATGTTTCGACTATTGAGTTGGCATCGACCAATATTCCAGGTGCTGCTGAGACTCTTGGCGGAGTATTAGTGCCGCTGGAATCCTCTGTAGTATCTTTGAGCAAACTTAATCAGGTTTATATTCCTTTGGTGCTGAGTGTTCACCGTGATAAAAATAAGGGTCTTGATATAAAGATTGAGGCTGCCCGATTGAGTGAACAGAAGACAGGAAATAATCAGCTGGTTGTGTTGACGAGTATTGGCTCTGTTCCAGGAGCAGTGCAGCGTGTCATGCATGAAGAGATTCTGGGGATGTTATCAAAAGACCATGATCGATTAATAGCGCCGCAGCGCAGGGGGCTAGAGAATCAGCTGAAAGTTCAGCGGCGCGAACTAGCGATAATGCAGGAGCCAATGCTCCTTGTTCACAACAGACAGGTGCTCTTAGACCGGCTTATAAAATCAGAAATGACATTAGAACGGCTGGAGATGCCACTTACCATTGAGGTAAAAAAAGAGCGTGCAAAACAGGCGATTGAAGCGGCAGAACAGTCGCTTGCCACGCTGCACAGAGGCGAGGTGTTATTGACAAAGCGACGCTCTCAGTTTGAGACAGAACGGCGGTTATTGGAAAAAGAGATTCTTGATCTTGATGGGCAGATTAAGCAGGCGTTACAGCGTAGTGTGTCGGTGGTTGCCGAGGCCTCTGACGGTGTCGATGGGGTTGCGTTGCTCTTGATTGATAATGTGATTCAGGGCAATCGCTCACGTCTCGCAGAGCTTGAACAGCGACTGGTGATTGCATTCCCACAGCGAGAGCTTGTGATGGAGAACGATTTGTTAGCAAGCCGAGAGGGGCGTCTGCAGGCAAAGAAAAAAATCGACTTAATGAAAAAAGAGTTTGATCTGATCAAAATTGAGCATGATCGCTCATTGGTGACGACTCAGATGCCCGTCGAGCAGTTGAGGCGAGAGGTGGAATTATTTGAGTTCAATAATTCGGCTGCAATTGAACGTAAGCTATTACAGGTTGAGCAACTGGTGTTTGGTCTCGATGCGATTAGCCCTACTCGGTTTTTTGTGTTGCCAATGAAAGGTGATCCAGGACAGGGTCTCCCGCTTGTGATGATAGTTTTTGCCGCTTTTATTGGCCTTATTTTTGGTGTGCTGGTTGCTTTTTTTATGGAATTTCTAAGAGCTGTCAGTAAGCGGAAGGCTGAGGTGGCAGCGCTTGCTGTCATCGCGGATGAGGGGGAGCGTAAGGTTAAACTAGTGTCAGCCACCTCTTCTCAGGCGAATGGCTGATATTTTCTCCTTGCTATTAGAAACAAAAAAGGGCGAGACCATTAATGGTCTCTCCCTTTTTTATGCCGGTGACCTCAAATGAAGTCACAGGCATGATCGCTAGTGAATTATTTCTTCGCGTTGCGTTCCTGAGCTTCTTTGATAACCTCATCTGCAACATTTTTAGGGCAAGGCAGGTAGTGCGAGAACTCCATTGAGAACTGGCCACGACCCGAGGTCATGGTACGCAGATCACCGATGTAGCCAAACATTTCACTCAGTGGGCAATCGGCTTTAATACGCACGCCAGTGATACCTGCTTCCTGAGACTTGATCATGCCACGACGACGGTTAAGATCGCCGATCACATCACCCACATGGTCATCTGGGGTGAATACGTCAACTTTCATGATTGGCTCAATTATCTGAGGGCCAGCCTTAGGGATGGTCTGACGATAAGCCGCTTTTGCTGCAATCTCAAACGCCACGGCAGATGAATCGACCGCGTGGAAGCCACCGTCCAGCAGTGTGATCTTGATGTCGAGTAGTGGGTAACCGGCCAGTACACCCTTCTCCATGCTGAGTTTGAAACCCTTTTCAACCGCGGGCCAGAATTCACGAGGTACGTTGCCGCCGGTCACTTTTGAAGCAAATTCGTAGTCACTGCCTGGTTCGCCTGGTTCGATGATGTAATCGATTTTAGCGAACTGACCAGAACCACCTGACTGTTTCTTATGCGTGTATGAATCTTCAGTGATCTTCGTGATGGTTTCACGATAGGCAACCTGTGGCTTACCGACTTCCAGCTCAATGCCGTGGGTACGCTTAAGGATGTCGACTTTAATATCTAGATGTAGCTCACCCATCCCTTTAAGAATGGTTTCGCCTGAATCTTCGTCTGTTTCAACGCGGAATGATGGATCTTCCTGAACCATTTTGCCGATCGCGATGCCCATCTTCTCAGAACCGCCTTTGTCTTTAGGTGCAACTGCGATTGAGATCACTGGTTCTGGAAATACCATCGGCTCAAGAGTGGCTGGGTTTTTAGGGTCACACAGGGTGTGGCCTGTTTGAACATTTTTCATGCCGACGATGGCAATAATGTCACCGGCTTGCGCGCTGCTTAGCTCGATACGGTCATCCGCATGCATCTCTACCAGGCGACCGATACGCTCGGTTTTGCCGGTAAAGGTATTCAGAATGGTGTCGCCTTTGTTCAATGTGCCTGAGTAAATTCGGATAAAGGTCAGTGCGCCGAAACGGTCATCCATGATTTTGAATGCCAGTGCGCGGAAAGGCTTGTCAACATCAACAATCGCGAATTCACCGGTGGCGGTACCTTCCATATCAACTTCAGGTTGTGGCTTAACTTCAGTTGGGCTAGGGAGGTAATCAACCACGCCATTCAGCATCGGTTGAACACCTTTGTTTTTGAAAGCAGAGCCACAGAATGTAGGGAAGAAATCAAGGTTGATGGTGCCCTTGCGGATGCAGCGCTTAAGGTCATCAATCGATGGCAGTTCGCCGTCGAGATATTTTTCCATCAGATCATCGTCCTGATCCAGTGCGGTTTCGACCATCATTTCACGATACTCTTCCGCTTTTTCTTTGTATTCAGCAGGAATGTCGGTGATTTCGTAGTTCAATGGATCACCCGATTCATCCCAGACCCACGCCTTCATCTCCATCAGGTCGATGATGCCAATGAAGTCTTCTTCGATGCCGATCGGCAGTGTCATGATCAGCGGATGGGCGCCGAGTACTTTTTTGATCTGGTCAGTCACACGGTAAAAGTCTGCACCCATGCGATCCATTTTGTTGACGTAGATGATGCGCGCCACTTCTGATTCATTGGCATAACGCCAGTTGGTTTCAGATTGAGGCTCTACGCCACCAGAACCACAGAACACACCCACACCGCCATCCAGTACTTTCAGTGAACGGTAAACTTCGATGGTGAAATCGACATGGCCAGGGGTATCGATAATGTTGAAACGGTGATCGTTCCAGAAGCAGGTGGTTGCTGCGGACTGAATCGTAATACCGCGCTCTTGCTCCTGTTCCATGAAATCGGTGGTCGCGGCACCGTCATGTACTTCTCCCAGCTTATGAATCTTACCAGTAAGTTTCAGGATGCGCTCGGTGGTGGTGGTTTTACCGGCATCGACGTGAGCGAAGATACCGATGTTTCTGTAAAGCGATAGGTCTGTCATGTGAGTACTCTAATGTTTAATATAAGGTTTGGTTAATAATAAAAACGTTCCAGATGGCCGACAATCTGCGTGCGGCGGTCGCCATCGAGCTAAAATATATTACCACCCCAAGCATATGTTTCTAAGTGTATGCTCAAGGGGCAAAACAATTATCAGCCGATGCTTCGCGGATGATGTTGTCTCAGATGCTCAGTGGCCGCTAGTCGTAAAATTGGCCTGAGCAGCCAGCATTCGAAAAGGGCGCATTTTACCTGAAAATTTTGTAAAAATAGAGGGTTTTCATCAATATTAGTGGATATTATATGGGTTTGCTCCCTACATGTTTTTGACTGTTAATTTTTTTATCTGTAACCTGTTGTTTTTATAGTTAATATTGTTTTTTATCTAATCTGCAGGGAATTACGATGGAATATGCATTTCGGCTTGGTTTTAAGGTGCGGGACTATGAATGTGATATTCAGGGGATCGTCAATAATGGCGTCTATCAGAACTACCTGGAGCATGCGCGCCACGAGTATCTGCTCGCCTCAGGGGTTGATTTTGCGGAATTAGCCAAAAACAATATTAACTTGGTGGTAGTGCGGGCCGAGCTGGACTATAAGACTCCGCTAACCAGCGGCGATGAATTTTGGATTGGACTGAATACTCAGCAAAACTCCAAGGTTCGTTTTGATTTTCTGCAGGATATCTATCGCAGTTCGGACGAGCGCCTGGTGATGAAGGCGAAAATCACCGGGACTGCGCTCAATAAGCGTGGGCGTCCATTTGTGCCCGAGGAGATCTCAGGATTGTTTCAGAAAATTAACCGCCCTTGATAAATGCAAAACCAAAAATTGACTGCCGAATAGTGTCGTCGTGCAAAGGTCTCAGGGAATATAATTCTTGAATAATTAGGGTGGGACTTTCAGCCCAAGAGCAGCCTATGGACTTTAGTCCATAGTTGTTGAGCGCTGTTTTATCAAAAACTTGCGCAGATGATGTGAGTGTTGTGACTGATGTCCGATTGTTTTTGCCTGTGGTGCCGTTATAGTTCATTGAGCTTGAAGAGACGAGTGTGTTGCAAGTCAATCCCCTTTAACATTGAAAGCAAGGGGGGGGGCCGCGACGAGGGAGCGTCGCCTCATCAAACGTGAGTGTCATAAAGTATGATCAAATATTTCATGCCTGTATGGGCTGTTTTCGGTATTTTAGCAGGATTCAACCTGCCTGGAATAGCGTCTGCGGCACAACATCAGGCCAAATTTGCCAGTATTGACTACGACGTGGTGTACGTGCGCTGCCCGCGAGGTAAAGAGCCGGTTTCGCGTAATGGCACCGAGGATTTATTGAACTGGAACGGGGTTAATGACCTGTGGTTGTCGGCCACCAACAACGTCTATCATCAGCCGGGTTGCGATTTGGTTTTGCATGACTCCAGTATGCTCCCCGGTGACCGCGCAGCAGAGAAAGTGCTGGTGGATTGCGACGAGGACGATACCTCAAATCCTGTGTGTTCGGTGGCCGACCCCAACGTTTCTTTTGACGGTCGTTATGTGGTGTACACCAAGTTTACGGATACCCGTACGTTTCTCTCCAGTTTTGACAGCAAGGGGGTTACTCCAGTGGCCTTTCAGGCCTTTATGAGGCTTGATCCAAATGGTGCTATTGGTGGCAACCGATTTGCGAGTTGGCTTTATGGAGACCTTAAACCCTATGCCAACCCAGCGTTGGTTTTTATCTACGATTTGCAGATGGGTATTGAGACTCAGGTGTCTCCCGACAGCAAGATGTTTGCTGGCCGTGCCCACCCCGGAAAAGGTTCGGAATGGACATCCAATATCCCGGTGATGGACACCGGCCCGTTTTTTATGCCTGACGGTCGTATTGGTTTCACTAGCAATCGTCAAGAGGGTTTTGGCATGTTCCAGCTGTTTGCGATGGACCGTGACGGGCGAAATATGGAAGTGTTGAGCCATCGTGCGATGAAAAACCAGCTGCACCCTGCTACCTTGATGGATGGCCGCATTGTTTACACCAACTTCGACCGGATGCTGCAACGCACTTCCAATAACAATTTTTCTCTGTTTGAAATCAACCCCGACGGCTCCGCACCGTTTATTTTTGCCGGCAAAAACGACGCCACGTTTTGGTCGTATCACTATTTCACCCAGCTGTCGGACGGTGACATTGTCGTTACACTGTATTACACCCATCAGCAGATTGGGCTGGGGGCGCTGGAGCGTTTTCCGGTGGATCCTCCGGGGCCGGATTTTGTGCATCGCACTAATCAAGGTAATACGGTCGGGGATGTGCTCACCTCGCTACCGGATACCTGGAGATCAGGCACTTCCCTAGTGCCGTTTGCCCGCCCCAAGCAGTTTCGCCTGACACCCAGGGCGGGTTCGGGTGATACGCAGATGCCCCCATACGATCCCTCGGAGTATTTTGTGCATCCGGTGGGTGGTCGTACCGTGACCATGAACGGCCGATTCTCCCATCCTGCGGCGGCGCCGGATAATGATTTGCTGGCAACCTACAGTATTGGCGGTTCTTCTACAATAGATTCCTCAGTGTTTCGTGATACGACACTTGAGGCGGTTATGAAAGTCATCGGCAAGGACGCCGGAATCTGGTTGTTGCCGCTGGAACCCAATAGCAGTCGCCAGATAGGGCATATCGCCGATGATGGCGAAGTAGTCGTGGATTTCCCCGAGTACCATGAAATCATGGCGCGTGCGGTGGTGAGTTATCAGGATATTTATGGCATTGCGCGTCCGGACCCCAATAATACCCGTCCGCCTACTAGCAACGATGGCACCAAAGATCAACGTCTGCCTGCTGGTGCGCCCTACGGTCTCACCGGTGCAGCTTCAATGTACGACAGGGAAACTCTTTCGCTTAACGGCACACCCTGGAATATGAAGGATGGAGGCGGCGCAATGTCGGGTCGTACCTACATGAATCTTGCGGTGAGCGGCGCTGAGCTAGCCATTTTTGATAATGATGAAATCTTTGGGATACGCGTCCTGATACCCGTGCCACAGATCTCCGAAGATCTTGAGCCTTACATCAGGGCAGAGAAATGGGCTGGTTATCAACGGCATCATCTGCGGATTCTGGGTGAGTATCCGGTGCGTAAACCCGATGGCAACGGTGTGGAACCTGTCGACGAACAAGGCAATCCGGATACCAGCTTTATTGTACGGGTTCCCGCCGATACGCCGTTCCTGATGCAAACGATTGACAAACGTGGCATGGCGCTGGATATCGAAACTGCCTCGCGCTCCGTTGCGCGTGGCGAACAGCAGTTTTGCGCGGGTTGTCATGTACATACTCGAGAGGGCATGGATCCCTTTACTTCGCGAGCCAAAACCAATGTCAGTGAATTTGGCGACTTCACCGGCATCAGTGCACCGTTGTTTGAGGGAGAAGATGCCAACGGTTATCCCACCGTCGCCAGTGCGCGGGAAACCTATGCTGGAGAAGCTGGCGTTATGGCTAGGCGCTCCTTCGCAGTGGATTGGGACAACAATATTGCGGCGATTGTGCAAAACCGCTGTGCTTCTTGTCATGCAGAAGGACAACCCGCCCAGCAACTCACCGGCCTGCGCCTGGACGGCAATAAGCGAGCCTATGAATTGCTCACCAAGAATAAATACACTCGCGAGGATGGCACGGCCATCAGCTTCAGGTCTAAACCGGGCGATGGTCTGACGGATATTGACGAAGCAGGGACGGACCGTATTACCCTGCGCTATCAGTGTTGTACACCTTCACGCTGGATTTCCGTCAACAGTGCGCGTTCCAGCATGCTGGTGTGGGCTCTGTATGGCGAGCGTCTGGACGGGCGTGACCCGATCACAGGCCTACCGCCAGCGGGCAGTGGTGTCGTGGTGGACGAAAGAGGTAAGGAATACCCGGAAATCTGGCCCAAGGTGAGCGAGCATCTAGCCTACGTTTCCGACATGCCGGTGGCGGAGAAACGTCTGATTGCCCGCTGGCTGGACATCGGCGCGCCTAAAGTTAATGTGCATAATGACATGATGCGCCCGGTGATGACCCTCACGCCCGTGGGTGGCTCTAGCGTGAACAGTATTTTAGTCGGACTATGGGATGATTCACCACTTGATTTTACCCGTTTCAGCGTAACCGCCAATGGCGTTGATATTACACCTGAGGTAACCGGCTCACCGGATACGATCACCGTTTTCTTGCCCACTACGGTGACCGAGGGCAATGCCGACAGCATCGAAATCACCCTGGAAATCTGGGATAAGCCCGACCGTAGTTGGAGCAGGACGCGGCCTGGTGAAACAGCCGCCAACCGTACCCGCAGAACCGTTACGGGACGTGCCTTGTTGCGCATGATCGGGAGTAGCGTCACCAATCGCGCGCCGACCTTTGCCAGCGCTACTATTACAACCTACGAAGATATTCAGAGCGCAGGGGTGTTTGCACTGGTGACCGACCCGGATGTTGGCGATGCTCATATCGTCAGCATCGTTTCACTACCTTCGAACGGCAGCGCGGAGGTGATTGGTAATAAGCTGGTGTATACCCCCAGTGCCGGATTTGTAGGCGATGACAGTTTTCAGTTCAGCGCCAGTGATCTGGGAGGGCTGTCCGTTACGGGTACTGCCAATGTTACGGTGTTAGCGGGACCGCCTCCTGGTAATAGCGCCCCCACCGCTGCCAGTGCCAGCATCACTACCAATGAGGGTACGCAGAGTGCGGGTGTGTCTGCGCAGGTGACTGATTCGGATGATGGCGACAATCATGTCATCAGCATTTTTTCGTCACCTTCGAACGGTAATGCACAGGTGATTGGTAATCAGCTGGTGTATACCCCCAACGGCGGGTTTTCCGGCAGTGATAGTTTTCAGTTCCGTGCCACGGATTCGGGCGGACTCTCTGTCATCGGCACTGCCAGTGTCACAGTCCTGGCCTCGGCCGATTCTACTGATAGTGGAAGTGGCGGCGGAAGTGGTGGCGGTGGTTTTGGAATGTTGTCGCTATTAGTTCTGCTGTTATTGAAATGCGGTTCAGCTTTCGTCCATTATCCTCACCCTGTGTTAACCGGCACAGAGAGAAAAGTATGAACCCGTTCAATCGCTGGTTTCTTTTGGCGAGATGTTATTCATTGAATTTACGACCACGGAGATATCCGATGAAAGCAAAAAGTATTGCGCAATTTTCTGGGATAATGTTCTGGGCTGGGTTGGTATTAATCGCCTTTGTGCTATCTGTTGGTGTGGCCGTGGCAGGCCCGCACCCCAATATGTATCTAAATCAAGCCGAGATTGATGCGATAAAAGAGAAGGTTGTGACTGAAGAAGAACCTTGGGCCAGTGCCCATAGCAAGGTGATGGACGCGGCCAATGCAGCGCTAACTCAATCACCGTTGAGTGTGACTTATGAAGGAAGAACCAGTAGGCAGTATTATACTGAAAACCCTCGTTGTGGATGGGTTGAAGTTGATGGAAACCTCCCTGACTGTCGCGTTGGTGCACTCAATAGCGCACAAGATCGGGGGGATTATCTGTCGGCCATTGCACTCGGCAATGCGGTGCGGGATTTGGGCTTGGGTTATGTCTTTACTGGTGAGGCAAAATATGCCAATAAAGCCATTGAATTAATTCGAGTTTGGTCGGTGGATCCAGAAACTCGAATGGCGGCAGATGATACCGCTATGCGTATTGAACTCTTTATCACCCTGCCCGGTTATTTTTATGGTGCAGATTTGATCTGGAACTATGATGGCGAGGGCGGCTGGGTCGGTAGTGAAAAAGAAAGTTTTCGAGCTTGGGTGAAAAAGATAGCCGATTTGACCAGAACCCAGCAAATCAGCGCCATCATATCCTCCAACGGCACCTCAACGAATGTGAACAATTTTGCCAACTGGCGAAATGTGCTAATCGCGTCAGCCGGTAGTTTGTTGGATGATCAAGGTTTGTTGGATTATGTGGAATCAGCGTGGAAATATCTGGTTTCTGTTCAGATGACGCGCGCTAGCAGTGACCGTCCCGGGCTCATGATTCAGGAGGTAGAGAGATCCCAGGGCCTGGATTATTCGCTATATGCGATCAATGCCATGATTCAAGGTGCGGAGATCATGCGCCACCATGGGGTCAATCTTTATGACTATGAAGCTGCTGGCGAAAGGAGTCTGAAATTGGCGCTGAGTTTTATGGCCCCTTTTGCCATTGACCCTGAAAGTTGGGTAGAGCCACCATATAACTATGAGCAATCTGTCCTGATTAGTCAGGATGATAATATGGCATTGTTTGAATTGGCTTATTCTTACTATCAAGATCCCATTTATCTTGAGGCCATTAACCGCTGGGGACGCCCCATGGACGAAATTCGGGTAATGGGCATCAATACCCTCACCCACGGGAATATGTTTTCTCTGAATTTTACCCCTACACCACCCAGCCTTGTGACGCAACCTGATGCCATTACGGTAACGGAAGGCGCAGATGCCACTTTTAGTGTGGTTGCCACCGGAAGCGCCACTCTGGTCTACCAATGGTTCCGCGATAATACCGAAATTCCCGGTGCCACCAGCGCCAGCTACACGGTGATAGCGGCGAGTTCGTCAGACAGCGGCACCTATCACTGCTATATCACTAACGACCAGGGCAGTATCAGTAGCGATGGTGCCGTATTGGCCGTATCGCCAGACACCACCGCCCCGACCCTGCTCTCAGCTGTTGCGGCCAGCGACACCCGCGTGGATATCCGTTTTAGCGAGCCCGTCAGCGCCAGCAGTGCCGAAAGCAGTGGCAACTATCAAATTGACCTTGGGATAGCCGTGACCGGCGCCAGCCTGAGCGGCGATGGCCGCACGGTTAGCCTCACTGTCAGTCAGCTGGCCACGGACACCAGCTATAACGTGTCGGTCAGTAACGTGCCGGACCGGGCGGCAACCCCCAACACCATTGATGCCCAGAGCAGCGTCAACTTCACCTACCGCAGTGCCGACGGTTTTGACGATGGCAATGCGGATGGCTGGGTCCCGCTCACTGAAAGCCGCTGGGAAGTTGTCCTTGATGGAGGCAATTACGTTTACTGGCTCAATACCTCTGGCTTTGACAGCCTCCCCACCGGCCGTTTGGGTGAATATTCTTTACTGCCAGGAAGTTATGGTGATTTCACTTTTACCGCACAAGCGAAGCTGGGTGACGACGTGAGCGATAATGCCCTTGCCGATTACGCGGTGGTGTTCGGGTTCGAGGATGAGAAGAACTATTACTACATGATGTTCAACAACCAGAAAAACGCGACACAACTGTTTAAAGTTGAAAGCGGCAGCAGAACCACCTTGGCGACGGCCAACATTAACGGCCCCAGCGACGACGCCTATCACCGCATTGAAGTTAGCCGGGCGGGAAGCGCAATCAGCGTGTACTTTGATGGCAGCCTGATGCTAAGTGCCAACGACAACCGCCGGGGTGTCGGCCAGGTGGGTGTGGGCAGTTACAACGACGCTGCCTATTTTGATGATGTGAGCGTAGGAGGCGTCGCCTCAATAACACCCGCCACCCCGCCACCGGTCATCACGCTGATAGGCCCTGCTTCACAGGAGCTCACAGTGGGAGACCCTTACCGCGACTTAGGCGCCAGTGCGAATAACAATCAGGGTGACGATATCAGCGGGAATATCCTGCATGACTACTCTGCGGTTGATACTGCCACCGTTGGCATATACGTTGTGACATACAACGTCATGGACGCAGAGGGGAATACCGCCACAGAAGTGGTGCGTACGGTGAATGTTGTTGCCGTCACCGTGGTTGACACCACGCCACCGGTCATCACGCTGATAGGCCCTGGTTCACAAACGATTCCGGTGGGCACGTCTTACAGCGACTTAGGTGCAACGGCCAGCGACAATATCGATATAGATGATGGTATCACCGCGAGAATCCAGGCGGACTACTCGGCCGTTGATACCTCTACTGCAGGCTCATACGTTGTGACATACAACGTCATGGACGCAGCGGGAAATGCAGCGGCGGAAATGATTCGCACAGTGACGGTTGTTGCGGCGGTGGCTAACAGTGCTGCTGACAATAGTGGTTCTAGTCGCGCCGCTGCTGATAATAGTGGCGGTGGTGTTTTTGGACTGCTGAGCGGCAGTCTTCTTTTCATGTTATTGGTTTTTCGGTTTCGTCGTTACAGCAAAAAACCAGGGAGGGCATCTGTCACGCCAGTGAATCTGTTCGATATAAAACCTGAAATTTGGGGGCGTCATGAAAACCAATAAAAGCATGCTCTCCTCAAAAAAAGGAAAGTTAGCATTCCTGTTGATCAATATTTTTTTAGCGGGCAGCATTACGACGGCGATTGCACATGAGCAAGCGCATCCCAGTACCCTGATAAATCCAGATGAACTGGCCGCGATCAAGGCTAAGATAGCAAAAAACCTGGAGCCCTGGAAAAGCGCTTATGATCAGTTACTCATTCAGGCAGACTCCGTGTTACAGGATGATCGTGATTTTAGTGTGATTTTTGGCGGCGTGAACCGGTGCTCGGTTCCGGTCAGGGCGTTTTGTACAATGCCTTCTCCTACTGGTACCCCAAATCAATATGATGCTGTTGAAGCTGCGCGCCCGGTGGGAATAGCAATACGTGATCTAGGTATGGCTTATGCTTTTAGTGGTGATGCAAAATATGCTGAGAGACTTGTTGAACTAGTGCGTATTTGGGCCACCGACCCGATAACGGGGATGATTCCCAGAATTTACGCTAACCAGGATCGCATTGAACTCTTCCCGACAATGAGCGGTGTCATTTATGGCGTAGACTTGGCCTGGAACTACCCTGGATGGGATTTAGCGGAAAAAACAGCGTTCAAGGCCTGGGTGCAGGCCTTTGGCGAAAGTGCTATTTCTCTCAGTCCGTCGAATAATAACTTTGAAAATTGGAGAAACGCCTTTCTCAGTGTCGCTGGCGCGTTTACGAATGACCAAGTGCTTATGGATGCCGCTTTTCAGAATTTTCGAAATGCGATTCCGGGTCAGATTGTGAATGAATATAGCGTGAATGCGGGTCTTATGACCCAGGAATATGAACGTAGCAGTAGTACCCATGATCGTAGCACCAGCCATAGTAAATGGGGTGGGCTCGGGTACTCGATGTTTGCAATTCACGCCATGACGATGACAGCTGAAATTGCGCGTCAGCAAGGCGTGGATCTGTACAACTACACCGTCCCAAGTACTGGGGCGGGGCTGAAATTAGCACTGGATACTCATGCCCCTTACTTGATAGACCCCGACTTGTGGCCATGGGGGCAGGGACGAGACATTGTTGCAACTGACGGAATAGGTGCCTACGAACTGGCCTACTCCGTGTGGGAAGATTCTGCCTACTTGGAGGTGGTCGAGCGCTGGGGCCGCCCTATGGGCATGAATATATGGGCACTGGGCGCTGTCACCCTCACCCATGCCAACCGGTTTGAACTGAGTTTCACCCCTGTGCCGCCCAGTATCGTGACACAACCCAGTACTGTGACGGTAACGGAAGGCGAGGACGCCACCTTTGGTGTTGTGGCTTCAGGCAGCGCCACACTCGCCTATCAATGGTTTCGTAATGGCGCCAGTATTGCAGATGCCACCAATGCCAGTTATACGATAATGGCAACGACCCCGGCCGATAATGCCACCTATAACGTTGATGTCACTAACGACCTCGGCAGCATCAGCAGCAGCGGTGCGGTATTAACCGTGCTCGCAGATACTCAAGCGCCCACCCTGGTGTCAGCCGTTGCAGTCAGTGAGACCCGCGTGGGCATTCGCTTCAGCGAAGCGGTCAGTCCTGGCAGTGCAGAAACCATTAGCAACTACCAACTGAGTCTTGGCATTACCGTGACGAATGCCAGCCTGAGTGACGATGGCCGCACCATCAGCCTCACGCTCAGCGAACTGACCCCGGATACCAACTACACCGTCTCGGTCAGCAGCGTGCAGGATCTGGCGCAAACCCCCAACACGATCGCCGCCCAGAGCAGCATCAACTTCACCTACCGCAGTGCCGACGGTTTTGAGGATGGCAATGCCGATGGCTGGACACCACTCACTGAAAGCCGCTGGGAAGTTGTCCTTGATGAAGGCAATTACGTTTACTGGCTCAACACCACTGAATTTCCCCAGGGCTTGGAGCGTCAGCTGGGCGAATACTCGCTGCTTTCAGGAGCATATGGCGACTTTACCTTTACTGCAAGGGCACGCCTAGGGGATGACGTTGACAGCAACGCTCTGGCGGACTATGCGGTGGTGTTCGGTTTCCAGAATGCGAACAACTACTATTTTGCCATGTTCAACAATCAACAAAGCGCTACGCAGTTGTTCAAGGTCATTGACGGCAATCGCACGGCGTTACCGAAGGAGGCCAGCAGTGACTGGTTAACAGACAACTTGTATCACCGCATTGTCATCAGTCGTTCGGGCAGTGAGATCAAGGTCTATTTTGACGGCACCCTGATTTTGAGCGCGACCGACAGCAGTCTGGGGGCAGGTCGGGTGGGTGTTGGTAGTTACAATGACTCCGCCTATTTTGATGATGTGAGCGTGACGGGTGCCGTTGATCTGCCCGACACCCCGGATCCAGATACCACTGCGCCGGTGATTACGCTGCTTGGCGCTGACCCTCAAATCATCACCATGGGTGGGAACTATGCCGAACTGGGTGCCACTGCGATGGATAATATGGATGTTGATATCAGCAGCATAGTGATTGATGCTACAGCGGTGGATACCGCTACCATTGGCAATTACAGCGTGACATACAACGTGATGGACGCAGCGGGGAATGCAGCGACGCAAGTGGTGCGTACGGTGAATGTCACTGCGGCGGCAAGCGATAATAGCGCTGCTGACAACAGTGGCTCTAGTAGTGTTGCTTCTGATAATAGTGGTGGTGGAGGTGTTTTTGGGCTGCTGAGTGGCAGTCTTCTTTTCATGTTATTGGTTTTTCGGTTTCGTCGCAGTGGAGGTGTAAACAGATGATGATACAATTAAAGGCTTATGGGTTGGGTTTTCTGCTAATGTTAACGCCAATATCCTCACCTGCCAGTGTTCTGAGTGAGCTTGCTAAGAATCTTTTGCCAGGCGAATTTGTAGAACTCCCAATAAGTGGATCAGTGAGCACCTGTGATGCGATGGTGCAACCTTTGCCGACACTGACGCCGACTCTGCTTCGGGTTCTGGATCATGATCATGAGCATGACCATAACTATACCGATGTCTGGACCCCTTATGCGCCAGGGAGGCTGGACTACTATGGCAATATTCTTGAGTTTTCAGATGAAGCTCTGTGGTACCCAGCAGGTCGAGAGATTTATATCCTGGGCACGAGAAGGCCTTATGCCAGATGGGATCAAGGGTTTGTCAAGTACTCAGAGGAGCACAATACTTGGACGATTTTGGAGCTGCCACCTTTTGGTGTGGGTGCTCACGGTTATGATAATGCTGCTATTGATGTTTCACGCGGACACTATTACTGGTCACGGATAGGCCAGTCTCGTTTAGTATGGCGAATGGACTTGTCTACGGGTGTATGGCAGCAGCTAGATAATGCACCTATAAACTCCGGGCAGTTTAGTGCACTTGAGTTTTTTCCTGAACTTGACCGAATGGTGTTTTTTGATGGACTTGTTGATAAATTGCGACCAAGAGAGACTAGGTATGCTCTTTATAACCCAGAAATAGAGTCTTGGGAAAGCCCTGTCACCCTTAGTGATGCACCATTTGGTGGGATTTCTCATTTCAGTGAATACAATCAGGATCGTGGAGTGATGTTTTTCGGTGGCGGCTTCAATTATTCCGCTGGCGGCGAGATACCGGATCCAACCCCAGAAGTTGATGAGTTGCGACGGTTCTACATGCTGGATAGCAACAAGGTTGTGACCCGATTAGCGGATCCGCCGACTTTTCTTGGGCAAACGGGTGCCGGCCCCATACAAACCATAGATCCCAATACGGGTAATTTGGTGGTATTCCAGGGAAAACCCAATGATAGAGAGTGCTCTCAAACCAATGAAAAACTCCCGATTTGGGAGTTTAATCTCGACACCAACACTTGGGGGCAGACGGGGGAGCAACGGCTTTCCAGCCTCTATTGTGCGATGGACTCGGTTGCAGTACCGCTCTATGAGCATGGTGTTATCTTCATCGCCTCGGTTAGACGTGACAATGATTGTCGAGTGCATCTGTACCGACATTCGCCGGGGGTTCCCACTGTTCCCAGTATTCTGACGCACCCGGATGATGTTACGGTAGTAGAGGGTGAAGAAGCGGCCTTTAACGTTGTTGCTGCGGGTAGCGGCCCCTTGGTCTACCAATGGTCTCGCACCGACAGCAACGGCACTATTGAAATTGCCGATACCGACAGTAGCCGTGTCACCGTCACGGGTGTCAGCGCATCAGACAGTGGCAGCACCTATTACGTTAAAGTCAGCAACAGCCTTGGAAGCGACATCAGCATGAGTGCTGAATTAACCGTTTTATCCGACACCACCGCACCGACTCTGCTCTCGACGGCGGCCAGTAGTACTCGCGTGGATATCCGTTTTAGCGAAGCGGTCAGCTCTGCCAGCGCGGAAACCATTAGCAACTACCAACTGAGTCTTGGCATTACCGTGACGAATGCCAGCCTGAGTGACGATGGCCGCACCATCAGCCTCACGCTCAGCGAACTGACCCCGGATACCAACTACACCGTCTCGGTCAGCAGCGTGCAGGATCTGGCGCAAACCCCCAACACGATCGCCGCCCAGAGCAGCATCAACTTCACCTACCGCAGTGTGGATAATTTTGAAGATGGCAGCGCCGATGGCTGGACACCACTCACTGAAAGCCGCTGGGAAGTTGTCCTTGATGAAGGCAATTACGTTTACTGGCTCAACACCACTGCTTTTTCCCAGGGCTTGGAGCGTCAGCTGGGCGAATACTCGCTGCTTTCAGGAGCATATGGCGACTTTACCTTTACTGCAAGAGCACGCCTAGGGGATGACGTTGACAGCAACGCTCTGGCGGACTATGCGGTGGTGTTCGGTTTCCAGAATGCGAACAACTACTATTTTGCCATGTTCAACAATCAACAAAGCGCTACGCAGTTGTTCAAGGTCATTGACGGCAATCGCACGGCGTTACCGAAGGAGGCCAGCAGTGACTGGTTAACAGACAACTTGTATCACCGCATTGTCATCAGTCGTTCGGGCAGTGAGATCAAGGTCTATTTTGA
>JAKISP010000033.1 GCA_021648525.1 Gammaproteobacteria bacterium | reverse complement strand
TAGGGGTTTTCTTTTGCACGAAAAATAGGTTTATCGCCATTTTGGCTGATATAGTTGTCTGGATTTTTACTGGGCAGGTCAAGGGCGCTTACAAATATTGAATTTGCTTTATCAAATATACTTTTTAAAGCTAAAATTAGCTTAAGGAATGATGATGAATGTAGTAATTACAGGGGCTAATCGTGGTATCGGCCTTGGTTTTGTAAAGTACTATCTTGCTCGAGGGTGCCATGTGTGGGCGACGTATCGCAGTGACCATGGTGGCTTGCATGAAATAGATAATGATCGACTGCATTGCATCCAGTGGGACGTGACGGATGAGATCTCAGAGGCGCGGCTGCAAACGATGGGAATACCTGATTCCATTGATCTGCTGATTAACAATGCGGGTATTTATGGGCCGAAAAAAGTACACGGACAGTCATTTGATTCAGTGACCGCTGAAACAATGCTGGAAGTGTTTGATGTCGATTGCGTAGGTGCGTTACGTGTAAGCCAGACATTAAGTGCTCGAGTGATTACGGCTCGAGGTGTGATCGCCAATATGAGCTCAAAAATGGGTTCAAATGAAGACAATACCAGTGGTGGGTGTTATGCCTACCGAGCAGCCAAGGCAGCACTGGTGATTGTTTCACGATCCATGGCATTAGATCTTGCTGTTGATGGGGTTAAGGTGATTACACTTCACCCCGGTTGGGTGAGTACTGATATGACAGATAACTCAGGCTTGATTGATGTAGCAACCTCTGTCGCCGGGCTTAGTCGCGTAATAGAAAATATTGATGATTATGAGGCAGGTGCTTTCGTTGCTTTCGATGGTAAGAGCGTGCCATTTTAGTGTTGGGGCACACCGTCGTTTATGATGGGCGTGCATGCTCAGCATGCTTTAGCGTCGTGAACGCGAACTTTTATCGTTGCTAAGGTTCAGGTTTTTCCACACTGCAAGTGATGGAGACGATTTATTCAGGGTGTAAAAATGCAGCCCTGCAGCACCCCCTGCGAGTAGTTGCTCACATAACCGGGTAACGACCTCTTCACCGAAGGCCGTGATTGAGGCTAAATCTTCTCCATAACCTTCAAGGCGCTGCCTGATCCAACGAGGGATTTCGGCTCCGCATCTGTCGGAAAAGCGAGCCAGTTGGTGGTAATTAGTAATCGGCATGATACCGGGTACGATGGGCTGATCAATCCCGAGTTTTTCACATGAATCAATAAAGCGAAAAAAGGCATCTGGGTTATAAAAAAATTGAGTGAGAGCAGCATCGGCACCGCGCTCAAATTTTTGTTGCAGCTTTGCCAGATCTATCTGAGGGTTAGTTGCTAGTGGATGTGTTTCAGGATAGGCGGCGATCTCTATAAAAAAGTAGTCATCATACTGTTCTCGAATAAAGTTGATGAGATCAATGGCGTCATTAAAGTCACCAAAATCACGTAGCCCAGATGGCGTGTCACCTCTTAAAACGATAATATGGCGAATTTCGCGAGCTTTATAATGTGCTAGCAAGGTGCTCATTTCACCTTTGCTGGCGCCAATACCTGCAATATGTGGCGCAACCTCAATGGATGTGGCTGTATTGATATCATCGACGGTGGCCAAAGTATGTGCTCGTGTCGAGCCTCCCGCACCGTAAGTGACTGAGAAGAAACAGGGGTTGACGGTGGCCAATTGATGGCAGGTATTAAGAAGCTTTTCTTTACCTGTGTCTATTTTTTCTGGAAAACATTCGAAACTGAAGGCCAGAGGATAGATTTGTTGTGATTTCATTCCATTCTGCCCTAAAAAACAAAGTTGTGTCGCGGTCTGATGAGTTAAGCTGCTTTTTCGTTGGATTATAGGTGGGAATTAAACGGTATCATAGTGCCAAATTGAACTCTGAAGCCAGATAACCAGGCCTTTTCACTATCTCTTGGATTCAATTAGGTAATATAGTACATTGCCCACGGTGGTTAGAAGCTTACGTAGCGTGGGTGGTGACATTGATATTTCATGAAAATTTAATAAGCTGTATTGTTGTGGAGTGCAGGGCCATAATGATTAATGACCTACGTCATTCGACGTGTTGGGATTGAGCTTTTTCTACAGGGTGGTTAATGGGGCAGTTAAGATCAGATCAGTTAACAGGGGCTTTATCAGGTATCTCGTTCAGTTACACATCAGATCCCATCGAGAAATTCCTCAGCGATGAGGATATTCTTGCGGTCATTAGTTTTGGTCATGGCTGCAGTATAGAGAGTGAAACAGGGCATATACATTGCGGTTTAACATCTTTGGAT
This sequence comes from Gammaproteobacteria bacterium, assembly GCA_021648525.1. Classification (GTDB taxonomy): domain Bacteria; phylum Pseudomonadota; class Gammaproteobacteria; order SZUA-140; family SZUA-140; genus SZUA-76. Next base: position 43,646 of record JAKISP010000033.1, on the reverse strand, counting down.
AAACCTTTAGTAAAAGAGGTCTGGCGTTCAAGTGCCCCTGTTAGAAAAGGGGGGGATAAATCTCTTTTCTGGTCAGAAACGGATGAATTGCTTGTGGTCGGAATATCGGTTGATGAAAAGGAGTATGTCGACTTTAGATCTGCCATTAACGTAGCATATAAGCGCCTTCTTGAATTTACTGAAAATCATCCTTGTTCACACATCATCCGAATGTGGAGTTATATTGCTGACATTAACCAGGGTGATGATGAATTAGAGCGGTATCGACAGTTCTGTTATGGGCGACATGAAGCCATGACAGAAATGGGGTTTGACCCCAGACAGTTTCCCTCAGCATGTGCGCTTGGTCATGCAGGAGATGGGAATATTGTGTATCTACTGGCTTCAAATAGAGCTGGGATTAATTTTGAAAACCCCAGGCAGATGAGTGCCTACCAATACCCACGTGAATATGGCCCCCGTTCTCCTTCTTTTGCGCGTGCGACTTTAGTTGAGTGGAAAGAAGAAAGGCAGCTTTATTTGTCAGGTACAGCGAGTATCCAGGGGCATCAATCAATTTACCCAGATAATATTCAGGCCCAGCTAGAAACGACATGTCAGAATATTGATTTTCTGCTGGCACATGTGGCCGAGCAGCTTGGTGAAAAATCTTCTCCTAAATTGAGTATGTTGAAGGTGTATATCCGGCATAAAAGTGACTATAGCGTGGTTGCTGAGGGCGTGCATAGTCATTTTGGCGGTGTGATCCCAACGGTTTTTTTAGAGGCGGATATTTGTCGTAAGGAGCTGTTAGTTGAAATTGATGGTTTATGTCTATTGTGACTGGCTTGTTCTTTTTCCAGAATGAGTAGTTACGTCGATCAGTTTTTAGTGCGCGTTAACTATATTTGGCGCTTGATAGCGACTGGGATTAGCTTTGTGTTTTTTGGTCTGGGCGGAGCTGTGGCATCACTAACCCTGTTTTCTGTGTTGTACCTGCTCCCTGTTAACCGACAAAAAAGATCTATTTATGCTCAATACATGGTGTCACTATTATTTCGTTCTTTTATTGGGTTTATGAATCTATGCGGCCTGTTGACGTATGAGATCAATGGCAGAGAGTTGTTAAAAGAAAAAGGGCAGTTAGTGATTGCTAATCATCCTACGTTATTAGATGTGGTCTTTTTAATTTCATTGATTCCGCGAGCAAACTGTATTGTAAAAGAACAGCTTTGGCGTAACCCTCTGGTACTGGGACCTGTCAGTGCTGCTGGCTATATAAAAAACAACTCCAGACAGTTAATGGCACAATGTGATGATTCGTTAAAAAGGCAGGACTCGTTAATCATCTTTCCTGGCGGAACCCGTGACCATGGAGAGCGCCCATTAGTCTTTTTGCGTGGCGCTGCTAATGTAGCGCTGTTTTCCGCTCATGATATTACGCCAGTTGTTATTCGTTGTGAGCCTCAGACCCTGGGTAAAGGGCGTGCCTGGTACAAAATACCCAAAACTCCTCCACATTTCGTCATTAACATATTGCCAGATATAGCGATTCAGCCTTTTTTAGTCACTGGCAGTCGACAAAGCAAAATGTCGAGGGAATTGACGGCCTATATTGAGGGGTTTTATGAAAAAAACATCGAATTCTGATAATATCCTGCTCTGGATGGGGTGAGTTTGTCTTGATTGGCGGGATGTTATTCGTTGTTTATCTAAATATTAAATAGAGGTTTATAGGAACATATGCATACGCGCGAGTCTATCCTTGCATACCTGAAAAGCACTATGTCTGAGCTTTTCGAGGTAGCGCAAGATGATGTAGTTCTTGAGGCAAGACTATATGAAGACCTGGATATCGATAGTATTGATGCTGTTGATTTGATAGTGAAACTAAAAGAGCTGACAGATAAAAAAATACAGCCATATAAATTCAGGAATGTCAGAACTGTTGGGGATGTTGTTGAGGCAGTATATGAGCTTGCTAATGAGCAAGAGGAGAAGAAGCAAGAGCCAGTTGATAGTTGAGCGTCGCGAATGTGACAATTTCAGGGGTTGAAATCCTGAAGCAGGAGATTGGAGAATTTGAGCTATTATACATGCTACATGTTCCCGTTGATTCGATCTATTTCAAGGGGCACTTTCCCGGCAGGCCAATTTTACCTGGTGTTACACAAGTCGACTGGGTGGTCTCTTTATCTCAACCGCTGTTGGTTGTTGATGCAATTAAAAGCCTCGAACGAGTCAAGTTTATGCGCCCAATCAGGCCTAATAGTAACGTGTCGGTAAAATTAACCTTATCCAATGAAGGTCGACGCCTGAGTTATCGTTTTTTCGATAATGCTGGAGACTATTCTTCTGGTCATCTTATCTTTGGCTAATCGCATGTTTAAACCTTGTGTCATTATTCCTGTTTATAACCACCCTGAAAAAATAAAATCTGTTATTGATCGTATTTCACGTGATGGCTTCCCAACTATTATCGTTGATGATGGGTGCCTGGAACCATGCAAAGGTATTGTGGCTGAACTGGCTGCAACTGAACCTAATATCCTTTTATTGCGCTTTGATGTGAACCGTGGAAAAGGTGCGGCTGTTTGTGATGGTTTGAGAGCGGCGCTTGATCAGGGGTATACTCATGCACTACAGGTAGATGCTGATGGGCAACATGACCTGGGGGATATCAGAAAATTCATGGATATCGCTGAGCAGCATCCCGCTTCTGTAGTGACGGGGGTTCGTATCGCCAAAAATGCTCCGCGTGGTCGGCGCCTGGGCAGGAAGTTGACTGATGTGTGGGTATGGATAAATACACTCTCATTTTCCATCAAAGATTCCATGTGTGGTTATCGTTTATATCCACTATCGTCTACGGTAGCGTTGATTGATAAGGTCAAAATCTGCGAAAGAATGGATTTTGATACGGATATTCTTGTTCGTTTATGCTGGGAAAACCTGGATATCAGACAAATTAAAACGCGAGTGATTTATGATGATAATATCAGCTCGCACTTTGATATTTTAAACGATAATGTCAGAATTTCTCGCATGCATGCAAAATTATTTTTTGGCATGTTAATGCGATTACCGCTGTTGTTAATGAGGTGGCGTCGTCCAGCAAACTAATGCATAGAATTACTACAGAAATCACAGTCCCATTCCATGATGTTGATGCAATGGGGGTTGTCTGGCATGGCCGCTATGTTAAATATTTAGAGGTGGCGCGTTGTTTATTGCTGGATTCATTTGACTATGGCTACGTGAATATGCGTAATTCAGGCTACGCTTGGCCTGTTGTGGATATGCGAATAAAATACGTAAAACCACTGAGTATGGATCAAATTATTATTATAGAGGCGGAAGTAGTTGAGTGGGAAAATCGCCTGAAAATCAAATACCTTATTAGAGATAAAGATTCAGGTGTGCGGCTTTCAAAAGGGTATACAGTGCAGATGGCTGTTGATATGGCGGCCGAAGAGCTTTGTTTCGAGTCGCCACCCATTTTGTTGAAAAAGCTTGGGATTGCGTAATGCGGGTGGCTAGCCTGCATTTATTAAGTATTATTTTCATATTGCTGCCAGGCATGTCACCCGTCTGGGCGCAGGCCGAGGCTGATAAAATCCAGGAAATAACCAACCAGCTTCGATCTCATGTTGTATTGTCCGGTGAATTTAAACAGACGCGAAAACTTCAGGGCTTTTCACGCTCGATAGAATCAACGGGTATTTTTACTTATTGGCAAGGTCGAGGGTTGTACTGGGAGACGCAGCAGCCTTTTTTTCAGGCATCTACATTTATACAGGATGGTGTGATTGACTGGCGCAAATCGGATGGCCTGGTGCGAACACTTATAGATGATAACCCTGTTCTTAAAAATATTAGTTCTATCATTGTACCGCTAGTGGGAGGGGATCTGGCAAAGCTAGACAGCACCTTTGACTCAGGCTGGGTTTTTGATGATGTCGGATGGTCATTGATGCTAGATCCAGACAGCTTTATGGTGAAAAAAGCGATTGGTGGAATTGTGCTTAGTGGGGGGCAGTTTATACGGACGCTGGTGATATCAACGCCAGGTAACGATACAACTGAAATAACTTTTCTGAATATGACATCGGCAGATAGTCCAAACCGGCAACAGTGTGACTATTTTCAAGTGCTAGATTCTGATACCTGTGGTGATATCCCTGAGGCAGTGGGTCTAACACAACCAAACTGATGATAACCTGAGCGTGCAGACTGTTAGTCGTTTATTCCATCATTTTCATCATGCCACGCTAGGTGTGCTTGCTGTGTTAACGGCGCTAATCCTGGTCTTTATTGTCGGTGTGCTTAAGCAGGGTTTGGCCGTAGATACAGATCTAAGCGGGCTACTTCCTCGTGATACACATAATGAGCTTGTTCAGTCTGCTAGTGATCGTCTGCTAAAAAAAGTAGGGAATAGAATTGTTCTATTGGTCGGCGCCTCGGAACTCGATGAAGCGATGGGGGCGGCAAAGCTTGTTGAGCAGGTATTAATGGATAATGCTGCTTTGCAGTGGCCCGGTTTAGATAATGTTTCCGATCAACAATTCAAGATCATTGACCTATACAGGCAGTATCAGCATCACTTGTTGACTCAGGATACCAGGGATCAGTTATTGGCTGGAGATGATGAAAAAATAGTCAGTCATGCCTCTCGATTATTATACGGGTTAGAGTCATGGTCTCGAATAACGACGCCGAAGGAGGACCCTCTTGGCTTATTAAATACGTTTATGCTCTCTTTGAGTGCCGATGATAATGTTCATTCGATTCTCAATGGGTTTGTTGTTTTCGATGCGCGCGGTATAGATGGACGTTACTATATTTTGTTAACAGCGAATCTTGATGCGGGTATGATGAATATGACGGCACAGGAGACAGTGGATATAGCCGTTAAGGATGTTGCGGAACAACTTGGTAGAGACTTTCCGGATGTTAATTTATTAAAAATGGGAATGGTCTTTCACGCAGCCCAGGCCGCTGAAAAGGCAAAAAAAGAGGCATCAATCATTGCGGTAGGCTCTGTGATTGGGATTGTTGTGCTTTTTTTTCTTGCGTTTGGTTCTCCATACCCTCTGCTGTTGAGCCTGGGGTCCGTGGTTTTCGGCTGCTTGACCGCAGTGACTATCAGTAGTTATATTTTCCCTCAAATTCACATCCTAACGCTAGTATTTGGGGCTAGTTTGATTGGCGTTACGATTGACTATTCATTACACTACTTTGCAAGACTGCGTGGTTCGGCGTTATCTGACTCTCGGTTGGTGACATTACGGAGTATCTTTCCAGGTATTTTATTGGGCGCGATTACCACCGTGGTTGGCTATAGTTTTTTGATGCAGGCCGCGCTACCCGGGCTCATTCAAATTTCAATATTTTCTGTTGCCGGCGTCATTGGGGCATGGTTATTTGTTGTCGGGGTCTATCCTCTTGCGATCAGGGATAGCCATGCAAAATCCCCGACTATTTTATTAAGCGTAGCATTGTTTCCTACGCGTTTCTGGCATGGTTTGACGCTTAAAATGATAGTTATCATTATGATGGCAATGGTCATTTTTTCGATTGCCGTTAATTTATATTTGATGAAGGCATCGGATAATGTGCGTTTGCTTCATGTACCCTCTGCAGAGTTAATTGAGCAGGAACAGAAAATTCAGCAGATTTTCAGGAATTATGCGCCTAACCAGTTTTATCTGGTCACAGCGGATAGTGAACAAGCTTTATTGAGAACTGAAGAGTTGTTTTTACCAACGCTAGACAAGCTCGTGAGCGGGTCGGCGACCAGCTCGTATGATGCTATTACCCATTATTTACCGTCAATTCAGCGACAGGCATTAAATTATAAATTACTGGCATCCAGCCTGTATGGCGCGAATGGTGGCGCTGAGCGATTTATGATTGATGCTGGTTTTGATGGGGTTTCTTTTGAATCACATCGGCAGAGATTTATTGATAGTGAGAACGAGTACCTGCTTCCTGAGGAGTGGTTGAAGTTTGCCAGCGAAGATCAAAGTACTTTCTGGTTAGGTAAGATTGGCGCTGTTCATGCTTCATTGATCACGCTTTATGGGGTGTCGGATACCGATGCGCTTAGAAGTGCAGCGGATGATATTGATGGTGTTATTTTTGTGAATAAAATTGATGAATTAACGAATGTGATGGGTATGCAGAGAGAGTCTGCTAGCTTGTTGCTGGTGACGGCTTATATTGCGGTGATGTTGCTGCTGTTGCTGTATTACCGAAAGATTCATTCCCTAGCACTTGTTTTTGTTCCTGCTATGTCGACGCTTCTCACTTTAGTGATCATTACTATTTCTGGCTCTGAGGTGACTATTTTTCATGTTTTTGCCATGTTTCTGATTCTTGGGTTGGGGATGGATTACAGTATCTTTATTTATGAATCATCCGGGCATGATGAGGCGTGTTTATTGGCGGTTACGCTCTCTGCATTTACCAGCTGTTTGTCGTTTGGCTTGTTATCGTTAAGCAGTACGCCAATGTTACATGCATTTGGTATGATGATTCTATTAGGCAGTATTTTTAATCTGTTTTTAGCCCCCTTGGTTAGAGTAATACCAAACAGATCAATGGCAAAAAAATGTCATGATTTTTAATTGGCATAAGTTATTATCTGCTGTGGTGGCGGTTTTACTTGCTTCATGTGGCAGTATTAATGCGCTGCAGCGCGCGGTGCATACAATACCTGAATTTGAGTTGTTATCACCGGATCAATTAAAACTGGATGTTGGGGTGATACAGCGAATTGAAATTCGTGCAGAGGGTGAAGATTATCTTTATGAGGGGGCGCTGGAAATAACAGCTGATCAGATTAAATTGCTGTTATTGCAGCCCTGGGGGCAGCGAATTGCAACGATGACTTATGGTGAAGGCGAATTTAGTGTGGTGCGTGAGCGAAATGCTTCAATCAAACTGCCATTTAGGCGGCTATTTGGTACGATGCAGATGATATTCTGGCACCGTCAGTTCATGGCTTCACTGCCGGATGAGGTTGGCTGGTCTATTGTCGATACTGAGAATATGCGAGAAATCTATTATAATCAGCAGCTGGCTGGAATCGCTGAATATGATCAAAGAAAAACATGGCCTGATAATGTTATTTATTGGGACATCCCTTATAATTACCGGATAACAATAAATAGCGTCCTCCTGGATTGAATCCATATGAACGGCGTTGATGCTGGTTTTGGAGGAGTTCGTATTAATAGTACAGATGAAACGGTGGTTAAAAGGCCGATATTTGATGACGTGTCATCGTTGCTGGCACATGAGGGATCGGCAATATTAATCGATAAGATCATCTCCTGTGGCGAAAGTGATCTTGTTGCGTTAGTCGAACACAAAAAAAAATCGCTCTATAGCGATGCGCAGGGGAATGTGCCTATCTGGGTGGGACTTGAGTATATGGCACAAACAATCGGTGCATTTGCTGGTGTTGTCTCCAGGCAGAACAATGAACCGATTCGAATTGGTTTATTACTCGGGGTTCGGCAGTATTTGGCTCTTGCGTCTCAATTTACAAAGAACTCTCCTGTGGAAATAAAAATCGAAGAAATTTTCCGGGATGAAACCAATCTTGCGATGTTTGGCTGTGAAATTAGAGACTGCAACGATGGCCATGTGATGGCAAGCGCGCAAATTAAGGCGATATTATCTTCTAACATTGATGAGATTCCTGGGGAGATCAAAGGGTGATGGATACAATTCTGGTGACGGGTGCGAGCGGTGGAATAGGCAGGGCAATTGCGATGCGCCTGAATCAGGACGGTTATGAGATCGTGCTGCATTGTCGCAGCAACCGCGATGTTGCCGATGCTATTTTAGCCGAAATTAAGCAGCAAGGTGGTAGTGCCCGTGTATTGCAATTTGATATTGCAAACAGGCATGAGACGGCGACTGCAATAAGTGATGACATTGCAACAAACGGTGCTTATTATGGCGTTGTATGTAATGCCGGTATCTCACGGGATAATGCCTTTCCTGCTTTGTCTGATGATGATTGGGACTCGGTCATTCATACTAATTTAGATGGCTTCTATAATGTTATTCAACCGCTCGTGATGCCCATGATACATCGTAAAAAACCGGGACGGATTGTCACATTATCATCTGTATCGGGTTTGATTGGAAATAGAGGGCAGGTGAATTATTCGGCCGCGAAAGCGGGTGTTATTGGCGCAACAAAGGCGCTTGCAATTGAGCTGGCTAAAAGAAAAATAACTGTAAATTGCGTTGCGCCTGGTTTGATTGAAACCGAGATGCTGGGAAATGTAAGGGTTGAAGAGGCGCTAAAGATGGTCCCGATGCGACGAATGGGCGATCCGGAAGAAGTTGCTGCGCTGGTTAGTTTTCTTTGCTCTGGTGAATCTGGGTATATTACCCGCCAGGTTATCTCGATTAATGGTGGAATGATCTAAGTATGAAGCGTGTAGCAGTAACTGGTATGGGTGTCGTGACATCGCTCGGCGATGACTGGGATACATTTTCTCGTGGTTTGCGAGAGGGGCGAAGCGGCATTCAAGTGATGTCTGAGTGGGACTGTTATCCTGACCTTAATACGCGATTGGCAGGCCCTATACCTGATTTTGCAGTGCCAGACCACTACACTCGTAAACAGCTGCGATCAATGGGCCGCCTGGCGCAGATGGCGACTCGAGCAACTGAAGTAGCCATAATCGATGCGGGACTGCTCGGTGCGCCTGTGCTCTCTAGTGGTGATATGGGGGTAGCCTATGGATCATCTTATGGCAGTGTGGAGGCGGTGTTAGATTTTGTTGAAATGTTAGAACATCAAAGCATGTCTCGCTTAACCGCCACAACCTATATTCGTATGATGGGCCACACTGCGCCGGTGAATGTCGGTGTCTTTTTTGGTTTAAAAGGCCGGATTATAACGACTTCAAGTGCCTGTACTGCGGGGAGTCAGGGTATCGGATCTGCGTATGAAGTAATTAAATATGGCAAGCAAAAGGTGATGGTTGCTGGTGGTAGTGAAGAGCTTAGCCCGGCCGGAGCTGCCATTTTTGATACCTTATATGCAACCAGCACAAAAAATGACACGCCTGATTTAACACCTCGTCCGTTTGACCAGGATAGAGATGGGCTGGTGATTGGTGAAGGTGCCGGAAGCCTTATTCTTGAGGAAATGTCCCATGCGACTGAAAGGGGTGCGAAAATCTATGCTGAACTGGTTGGTTATGGCACTAATTCTGATGGTGGCCACGTCACGCAGCCTAATGCTGAAACGATGGGCGTCGCAATGGCGCTGGCGCTGGAGGATGCAGCAATAACGCCTGATGCCGTTGGTTATATTAGTGCTCACGGAACGGCAACTGATCGAGGTGATCTGGCAGAATCGATTGCGACTGCAAAACTATTTGGTAATAAAACGCCATTTAGTACCCTTAAGGGCAATTTAGGGCATACGCTTGGTGCGTGCGGCGCTGTTGAGGCCTGGGCCACCATTCACATGATGAATGAGGGCTGGTTTGCGCCAACACTTAATCTGGATACGCCCGATGCCGCCTGTGGTGATCTGGAATATATTATCGGATCTGAGCACAGGGCAGATTGTGAGTATGTTGTGACGAATAATTTTGCTTTTGGTGGTATTAATACGTCGCTTGTCTTTAAGCGTTTTGAATAATAGCCAGAGGGTATTTTCATGTTGATGACTAGAGATCGTTTGATTAAGAAAGGAGGGCTATTTTTAGTGCCTCTATTGATGGTTCTTTTTTGTGTGAGCGATGCATTTGCTCGGAATGACCAGTTAACATTTCCAGTTCAGGATGTGCTGAATTCTGACGATGCTAAAGAGCGCCTCGACGGTCGAGTGAAATTCTATTTTGATACTCAGAAAAGCGGTGAAATTGCCAGGAACTTTGGTGAGTATCGGACTAATAAAAAAACAAATGCATTTAATAAGTCTGACCTCAAGGCTTGCAACTGGGCCTTTCTTTCTGCCCTGATTGCACTGGAAAAGAGGGCGCTAAGGGAGGGCGGGGATGCTGTTATCAATATTCAGAGCAACTATAAAAATAATCCGTTTAGTAGCGAAACTGAGTTTGAATGTGGTGCTGGCAATATAATTGCGGGTGTTGCGCTAAAAGGCACTGTTGTAAAATTAAAACCTTAATTGAAAAAAATATTTTACTGAGATTTTTATGAAAACAGAAAAAGACCGTATCGCCCCTCACCCTGTTTTACCCGCATATTATGGTGATGAAGAGGGGCGTCGTCAGCGAGTCGATGATATGTTCGATTCGTCGGCAAAGCATTATGACTGGATTGTAAATGTCATGAGTTTTGGCTCTGGTACACACTATCGACGTACTGCACTGCTACGTGCAGGATTGGCCCCTGGCATGAAAGTACTGGATGTCGGTGCTGGGACTGGCGTGGTATCCCTGCCCGCACAGAAAATAGTAGGTGAAGAAGGATTGGTTGTTGCAGTAGACCCGAGTAAAGGGATGCTCTCTGAAGCAACCAGGCTTGGGGTACAACAAGCGGTGATGGGATTGGGGGAAAATCTACCTATCGAGGACAACACTTTTGATTTTGTGACGATGGGTTATGCATTGCGTCATGTTGATGACCTGACGATGCTGTTTACCGAGTACAGGAGAGTACTTAAACCAGGTGGAAAAATTCTGGTGCTTGAGATTAGTCGTCCAGGTAGCGCGCTGGGGTTAGCGGCGCTTAAATTTTATATGAAAAAAATAGTACCAGCGGTTACCCGGATTGCTCGGCGTAGCAGTGAGGCGGCGGAGTTAATGCGTTATTATTGGGACACGATTGAGCAATGTGTGCCACCTGAAACGATTCTTGCTGCAATGGATGAAGCGAATGTTGATAAGAGCGAACGCCTTGTCACAATGGGGATCTTTAGTGAATACCGTGGATGTAAGCCAGAGTGATCGTATCTATTTACGAGAAATTTAGGGTGAGCGATCAAAAAATTAATCTGGGGAATCGCAGATGGTAATGCAGTTGGATAGAGAGCAGCAGCTGGCTAAAATACTGGTGGAAGTATTAGACCTTGAAGATGTTAACGCTGAGGATATTGACCCAGCAGCGCCGCTCTTTGGTACAGATATGCCGGGTAGCCTGGGGTTAGACTCGATCGATGCGCTGGAGATTTCATTGGCAATTGCCAAAAATTATGATGTTCAGCTGAAGGCGGATGATGATAATAATAAATCGACCTTCGAAAGCCTGCGCTCGCTTTCAGATTACATTCAGGCGCAGGGCTGATTACTAACACTCGAATAGATCACTATCATGCAGGTTGCACTATTGTTGTTGTATCCATTAAATGTGCATCTGGGTATTGCATTGGAGTGGTCCGTGATGCAGTTGTTTGCCATTATGGCATTGGCTGCCGGGCTATTATATAAAGGGTTAAAAAGGGGTGATTCTTTACCCTGGTTGATTTTTCTGCTAGTTGTCCTGGTGTCAGCAGGCACCACTTATTTCGATATTGCGATTTTTATTCTTTACTTACCCCCGATACTGATTCCGTTACTTATCTTTAGTGTGTTTTTCCAGAGCTTAATGCCAGGGCAAACCCCAATCGTTACCGGTATTGGAGAGCAGGCGCGGGGACCATTGACGGAAGAGATGCGACATTATACTCGTCTGGTAACGGTGGTTTGGGTGTTTGTACTCGGGCTACTTACTCTGGAAGCTGCTATTTTACCATGGGTTGCTTCAGAGATAGTCTGGTCACTTTTTACCAACGTGATAAATTATTTGGTGATCGCTTTTTTGTTTGCCGGAGAATATGTGGTGAGGCGAGTACGTTTTCGTGATCATGACCACCCGGGTTTTATTCAGTACCTGCGTATTGTTTTTAATGCCAATGTTCGAAAGCGATGATATGACAGAAAAACCAGGGCTGTTTTCGAAATATCGACCGGATGAACCTTTTGCCTGGCGTGATATGCGTCTGGTCACACAGCAAGAGTTTCTACAATCGGTGGTGGCGCTTGCTGAGTGTTTGCCTGAACAGCCTTATATGATAAACCTGTGCAGAGACCGCTATCATTTCGCATTAGCTTTTTGTGCAGCACTAGTGAATGGTTCTATTAGCTTGCTACCACCCAATCGACAGCCGCAAACGATTACCGAGATGGCCGCTGAATATCAGGTTGGCAATTGTCTGGTCGATGATGGTCTGGATGTGGATGGACTTAATTGTATCGATGTCGGGGATAAGCGGAAAGACGCTAAGATGACTACTGCGTTAGTGATGCCAGCCATTCCCGGTGATCAGATTGCTGTGATCGCTTTTACCTCGGGTAGTACTGGAAAACCTGCTGCCAATCAAAAATATTGGCGAACCCTTGTCGGGACATCGACTTTATTGGCGCAGCGATTTTTTTGCAACGTTGAACAGCGCTTAAATATTGTTGCAACCGTGCCTGCTCAGCATATGTATGGGCTGGAGATGAGTGTTATGGTCGCTTTGCATGGCGCTGCTGTGATGGCCTCAAGCCATCCTTTTTTTCCGCAGGAGGTGGCAGATAGCCTTGCCCAGGTGCCTGAACCACGATGCCTGGTGACTACACCCGTTCATCTTCGGGCAATGATAAAGTCAGAAATTGAGATGCCACCTGTGGTGACGATGATATCTGCAACCGCACCATTGACAAGTGATCTTTCTCGCCAGGCAGAACAAGCTTTTGATTGTGAAATTAAGGAAATATATGGCTGTACGGAGGCGGGTAGCCTTGCCACTCGTAGAACAAGCGCTGAAGAATCGTGGCGCATGTTAGATGGTATAGTACTTTCTGAAGAACGAGGTCAGCCATTTGTCTCTGCGCCTCATTTATCTGATATGACTCGCTTGCAAGACTGTTTAGAACTGCTTGATAGACACACATTTCGCTTTATTGGTCGAGGTTCTGATCTGGTTAATATTGCAGGTAAACGTATTTCTCTAGCTGATGTGACACATAAACTATTGTCTATTAATGGCGTTGAAGATGCGATTGCTTTTATGCCAGAAGCGTCAGGGAAGCATATACAACGATTAGCTGCGTTAGTTGTTAGCGAATTATCCAATCAGGAAATTAGTCGGGAGTTAGTGCGCTTTCTGGATCCTGTCTTTATTCCTCGTCCTTTAAAGAGAGTGAAACAACTGCCTCGAAATGAAGTGGGTAAAATTTTAATCAGTAGTGCCCAGGAAATTATAAAGATAACGTGATGACTACGCCTACTCGAATTGATTTTTTTGCGCCGGTGGAACATGCTTGTTATGAAGGGCACTTTCCAGATAACCCTGTTGTACCTGGTGCGCTGTTATTGCAATGGATCTCTGTCCATGCAAGTGATGTTTTTAGGCGACGTATTTCAGGGGTTAAACAGCTGAAGTTTATGATACCGGTGCGGCCAGGTGACCACTTTTCGATTGAACTTAGTTTGCTAAAGGCAAATAGTGATGACGAAGATGTTGCGATAAAAGTGATTTGTTCGCGTGGTTCAAATGTTATTTGTAAGGGTACGTTGTTATCTAGTCGGGTTTTGGTGAGCGCTTAATAAAATGAGTACGCAATGGAAACAGCAGGCTGAACGCAGCAATAAAAAGATGCTGTCTGTGTTGGCATGGTTGGCGCTTCATATTGGTCGACGGCCTATCCGACTATTTTTGTATCCGGTTGTTGGCTATTTCTTTTTAACGGGTGGCACGGCTCGCACGGCTTCTCGGCAGTATCTAAAGAAAGTACTGGCTCGTGAGCCGACACTGGTTGAACAGTTTCGACATTTTTATGTATTTGCGGTTGTTTCGATTGACCGGTTATTTTTTTTATCGGACCGTTATGAGAATTACCAGGTCAATTTTTTTGGCCAGGATGTTATTCGTAAACACGCAAGAAATGACACTGGATGTTTACTGCTTGTTTCTCATGTGGGTAGTGTTGATGTGATGCGCGTTTATGGTGCAAATGAGCATAAGCTGCCTATTCGTATCTTGATGGATCGAGCACATAACCCAGGCATTGTAACGTTACTGGAAACACTCAATCCAGATTTGGCCAGCCGAGTATTAGATTCCGGTTGCTCTGCTCCAGCGTTAGCGCTTTCGATGGAAGCTGCTCTAAGGAACGGTGATCTGATAGGCATTATGGCTGACAGGCCGAGTGTCGGTGAGCCGGTTCATTTTTGTGAATTTTTGGGTGAGAAGGCTGCATTTCCGACATCGCTCTGGTCGCTTAGTCTGGTGCTAAAAGTGCCAGTGATACTCTGCTTTGCTTTATATAAAGGAGGCAATAATTACGATGTCTATTTTGAGTTGATGGAAGAGCAGCCGTCGGCACCGCGTCAACAACGACCGCAGGTTGTTGCAGGTTACATCGAAAAATATGCATTACGTATGGAACACCACGTGCGTTTAGCTCCTTATAACTGGTTTAATTTTTATAATTTCTGGCACTATGAATCATCTTCAGATAACTGATTACACCTTGACGACGGCTCTGGGGGCTGGTGTTGATGTTAATGTTGAACACCTCCACGATGGGTGCTCAGGATTACATCCATGTGAATTTTTTGATATTTCGGATCTGCGAACCTGGGTGGGTGAAGTGGCTGGTCTGGATGAAATTGTTATTGACAGGCAATTTTCCGCTTTTGATTGCAGGAATAATCGCCTGGCGCTGAAGGGCCTCAAACAAGATGGATTCATTGAATCTGTTCAGCAGGCGGTTAGTCGGTATGGCGCGGCTCGTGTGGGTGTATTTATTGGTACCAGTACCTCTGGGGTGCACCAGACAGAGAAGGCCTATTTGTCTCGTGAGAATGATACCGCAGCGTTACCTGACTGGTATCAGTATGAGACAACACAAAATACTTATTCAGTGGCGGAGTTTGTCCGGGCGTATACAGGTTGCGATGGTGTCAGTGTTGCGATCTCAACGGCATGTTCATCCAGTGCAAAGGTGTTTGCCTCGGCCTATCGGGCGATTCACTCAGGGCTTTGCGATGCTGCTATTGTCGGTGGTGTTGATTCATTATGTTTGACGACCCTGTATGGTTTTAATTCATTACAACTACTTTCCGAAGAGCCATGCCGCCCTTCAGATATTGCCAGGAATGGGATATCGATTGGTGAAGCGGCTGGGTTTGCTTTGTTGCAGCGCCCTCAACAAATGGCTGGTGTGGGTTTGTTTGGTTATGGTGAGAGTAGTGATGCATTCCACATGTCATCACCTCATCCAGAAGGGGATGGGGCATATCTTGCGATGCAGGCCGCGCTGCATTCTGCCGCTCTTAACCCGGAGGAAATTGATTACATTAACCTTCATGGGACGGCGACGGTTGCAAATGATTTTTCAGAGGCGAAGGCGATCAGTCGTCTATTTGGCAATAAAACACCTTCTAGTTCAACTAAAGGCTGGACTGGCCATACGCTTGGTGCGGCCGGCATTGTTGAGGTTATTTTTTCATTGATGAGCCTTAAACAGGGTTATATACCGCCGACTCTTAATACTCAGCAGATAGATCCTGGTATTAAAATTAACATCCTAATGGAAGGCTGTTCGCTGCGTGTTAAAACTGTATTAAGTAATTCCTTTGGTTTTGGTGGTAGCAATGTGAGTTTGATTGTTGGTGAAATTCAATGAAGCCGGTCTATGTTGATGCTGTCGGCTTAGCTGGGCCAGGATTGCCAAACTGGGTTGAAGCAGTGCCCGTGTTTTCAGGCAATGCAGTATATAAGTCAGAGCCATTAGCGCGTTATCGTCCCAAATTACTTCCTGCAAATGAGCGTCGTCGTGCAACAGATATTATCAGGCTCGCATTTCAGGCGGGTGAAGATGCTGTTTCTTCAAATAAAAATTTTGATTTGAGTCAAATCGCTTCGGTGTTTGCATCGTCTGGTGGTGACCTGGATATTATTGATAATATTTGCAGGGTATTTGCTGGCCCCGACAGAGCAGTCTCACCGACCCAGTTCCATAACTCTGTGCATAATTCTGCGGCAGGGTACTGGAGCATTGCGACAGGGTCACAAGCCCCGTCGAGCAGCTTGTCTGCCTGTGATCATACTTTTTCGGCAGGATTGGTCGAGGCGGTGATGTTTGCAACGGTTGAAGCCATACCAACACTGTTGGTGGTCTATGATATTAGCGCCCCAGTCCCCTTGCTTGACAAGGTGCTTAAGAACAGAACATTTGGCACGGCGTTTCTGTTGTCGCCAGTCCAGTCTGCATTTTCCTGTGCAAGTTTGACTGTCGCGTTAGTCTCAGAATTGCGCGATGAATCGAAGGCTTTATCGAGCGAACTTGAAATGCTTAGAAATGATAATCCAGCGGCAAAAGCGATTCCGTTGCTGGAGTTACTGGCAAGGAAGGAGGGTGGTTTGCTGACGTTCTCGAGTCCTGGTTCACAATATATTGATGTGAAAGTCGTCCCATGTTGATCGCTCGCTCTGAACTTGAACAGATGATTCCTCATGGTAGCCAGATGTGCCTGTTGGATGAGGTCGTAGAATGGGATCAGAAAAATATTATTTGCAGGACATCTTCGCATGGTTGTACTGATAATCCGTTGAGAATCGATGGTCGACTGGGTGGTATGATGCTGGTTGAGTATGGTGCTCAGGTTGCTGCGATTCACGTAGCATTGATACAGCAGGGTTTTAAGGCCCCTCAATCCGCTTATCTTGGGGCAATTAAAGAACTCGTTCTTTCAGTTGATTTTGTAGAAAGAATTGAAGGTTCACTAAGTGTGAAAGCGGATTGCATCATGAATAACATGGGGGGTGCAATTTACTCAATTCAGGTCGTATCCGCAGATCAAATGCTAATGAAAGCCAGGCTATCTTTATTGCAGGGTGAGTAAATGTTATTACAGACCCAGGCTAGCTGGTTTTGAGGGTGATTGTATAAATAGACAGGAGAATTTAATGGTTAATAAAAAAATGCGGATCCTATGGTCAGCGCTGGGATTTTTATTCGGGGTCGCCTGTTCTAGTGGTGTGATGGCGGATGCTGAAGAATTTGAAAATGAAATTAAGCATTATCAGAAGATATTTGAAACAGGCTCTTTTGTGAGCAAAAAAAGAGCAATTGGTGAGCTTGAGTGGTTAGGGATTTCTGATGAGCGTGTATATGAACCATTGGCTGAGCTTATTCTTGCTGAAATTATGACGACCGACAGGACAGTCGCGAAACAGGTGACTTATTATATAAAAGGATTGTCATTTTCAGGAAATAAGCGCTATCACACTACCCTGAAAAAGGTTGTCGATGAGGCCGCTAACCGGCATTTAATCAAGCATTCACTTAAGGCAATGGGTCGGCTTGATAATCACATTCAGTGGAATCCTGTGATTTCTGGTGGCCTGGACAAGGTTGCCACCGGTGAGAACGATATGCAGCGAGTTAAAAACATGCTCTCTTCTGATATAAGGGAGTTACAGCGAGTCGGTGTGAAAAGAGTTTATTATGCATTTGGAAATGATGCGGTACTGCTTGCTGCTGTAAAGGATTTTTTACTGGCTGGTTATAAGAGTCCTGATAGCGATAAAATTCATATCGATCTCATGGCCTGGTTGAGTAAGGCGCTTGGTGCTTCTGGTAATGCTGATTTTATCGAGGTGTTGCAGGAGGTTGCTGACAATGCTGAACATAAAAAAGTCAGGAAACATGCAATAAAAGCGATGAGGTCACTTTAATACTGAAAAACATTACGCCCTTTTATTTTTCGGGGAGTCGGTATTTCACCCTGGCTTTTCAAGTTGCGCCAACGAATGAGGTAATATATTTGTGAATCTTGATGAGCACGAGGTTCACCTATGGTTAGTGAAGTGTAGTGAGTTAAACGACACTTCATTGCTGAATCAATATCGTGGTCTTCTGTCTGCCTCGGAGCTTGAACGTCAGCAGTGTTATGCGCTTGATAAGTTGCGACATCGAGATTTACTCTCTCGGGTATTAGTGCGGACATCGCTATCCAGGTATGACAATATCAATGCGAAGGCGTGGTTTTTTACAGGGGGTGAGCATGGCAGGCCAGAGATCTCTTCGCCATTATCTAATTTAAGGTTTAATTTAAGCCATGCTGAAGACTATATTGTGCTGGCGGTTACCCGTCACCATGATATAGGCATTGATATCGAATATATGCAGCGTAAGGCCTCCTGTCTGAAAATCGCAGCAGAGTATTTTTCAGGAATAGAAAATGCTAGTTTGTTAGCCCTGCCTGAAAAGGCCCAGAGGGTGGCTTTTTATGATTACTGGACGTTGAAAGAGGCGTACCTGAAGGCCTGCGGCCTGGGGGTGATGGCTGGACTTGACCACTTTGGATTTCAGTTAAACCAGGATAACGGTGCCACAGTACAGTTTTATGATGACAAGAGTGGCAAGCCTGCCGAGTGGTTTTTCTGGCGAAGCGCGCTAGAAAATGATTACCGTTTGTCGCTTGCTATTCGTTGTGGTTCAGATGCAGATATGGAGGTATCTCTGTTCAACATAGTCCCTCTCGCTAATGATCAACCTCATTAGTTTCCTTGTTTACCTGCTGTTTGATGTCTCTATTGCGGAGAATATTGTAGCTAGTGAAAACTAAGATAAAAGGAAGAACCTCAGCAATGAGTCGGTTTCCTTGAAATAATATCGAAATAAGGCAAGCGGTTAGTACGATGCTAATAAAGGCAAGAGCGCCTTTAGTTAGTTTTTTCTGGTCAGATTGAGGTGGGATGAAAAGTCCCTTTGGATGAAATAAAGCGACAAAACAAGTAGCCAAAATCCAGAATAACATGCCTGCCGCCTCAATCTCACCGTAAAAATGGTTAAGCCAGGTAAAGCTGAACAGCAAACCAATGCTGCCTGAGCATAGATAGAGGTTAATGCCGAGGATAACTCTATTGAGAGGGATTCTTTCTTTTATGAGATAACCGCTGATAATAATAGCTAGCAGGCTGCTCAGGAGGTAGGGGCCTAGCCACTGCGCTGAAATGTCCTTATCTATCATCTCGGCATAGACTAAAAATAGAGGTAACGGTAAAATTTCGGTGAGATTTAATAAAAAAGTGCGTGAGAGTTTTATCATATGGATAGTGTGAAAAGGCGTTAATCTACAATCGAGGTGGAAATTATGTGGTGTTTTCCACTAGCAATGAGGATTGTTGCCTTGAGGCCGAAGATAATGTCGCGTTATTATAGCTGACCCTGACATCAAATTAAGAACCATTTATCTGTATTCCCTTATGGCACCGACATTTACCCCAGGTTCTGAACAAACAGACTCGACAAATTCTAATCAGTTTAAAGACCAGTGGGTTCCTGAGACACGGTTTGGAAAATGGTTTCTCAGCACGGAATGGTGGTCTGTATTTGTGCTGAAGGAGGCGATCGCCGATCTGCATCAATTAGCGGGCAAGAGGCTCCCCGCAAACCCTGTGCTGCTGGATGTTGGTTGTGGGCAGGGAGCATCATTTCCGCTGCTTGAACAATATTTTGCGCCTCAATCAATCTGCGCTGTCGATGTTGATCCTGCATTGCTGAAAGTCGCTGAGTTGTCTGGTGAAAATTGCCGTTGTGAGGTGGGTGTTCATCTCGGTTCTGTAAAAAAACTGGATATACCGGATGACACTTTTGATATGATTTTTTGTCATCAACTAATCCACCATATCAGCTTTCGTGAGCTGGCAATGGCGGAAATTTACCGAGTCCTGAAGCCGGGTGGACTATTGTTGCTGAGCGAATCTTGCCAGCATTTCCTGCATGTCTACTGGGTAGCCTGGTTGTTTCGTCATCCGAAGATGGAGCAAAAGACGGCGGAAGGGTACATCGATCTGGTAAAAGATGCTGGTTTTGAATTGACTGGGAGTGATGTGCTTGAGAGCACACCGTGGTGGTCAAAACGAGATTTTGGCCTGCTGAGAAAATGGGGACTACCATCATCTGAACCTAAAACAACTGAAATTTCACTTGTGGCGATCAAGCCTGAGTAGATTATTCTCGCTTACAGTGCAATTAAGGTTTGCCGGATAATAGGGGTATTTTCCTAAAGTTATATCGTTTATAGTCGAATAACATTTTTGCGTAACGAAATATAATGTACCCGAATACTTGCTTGACTATACTTAATATAGTCGTTATAGAAGAAGCGCTGGGTATTTTTCAATCATTTCTAAAAGGAGATTAACGATATGAGAAAAGAAATTTTGCTAGCAGCGGCTTTAACCCTGGGTTCAGGTTCTGCAATGGCGGCAGCGCCAGGTGGCCCTGGCTGTGGTTGGGGTAATTTACTACTTGATGGTCAGTCTGGCGTAGGCTCGCATCTTTTGGCCACCATTACCAATGGTACATCCGGTAATAAAACCTTTGGTATGACATCGGGCACCAATGGCTGCTCGACTGATGGTGCGCTGACATATGGTGGCACCTCTATGATCTCAAGCATCATGGATGAGTTCTCTGAAGATGTTGCACGTGGCCATGGTGAAGCGCTAGATGCAGTTGCTGTGATGATGGGTGTTGAGAAGAGTGACCGTGACGCTTTTGCTAAGGTTGTTCATGACAATTTCAGTACTATTTTCCCTCATGATAAAGTAACTGCACAGCAAGTGACCGACTCACTGTTAACAGTGATGAAATCTGATGCGCGTCTAGCTAAATATGCAGTTTAATTAAAACTGCTGTTTGTTACCTGGATCTCTGTGTCGTAAGGCACAGAGATTTTTTGCTTTTATAACCTGTGTGAATACGTGTGCGAATTCTATTTTTCTATTTTTCTATTTTGCTAGCGAGTTTTTCTGCTGCAACGCATGCTACGTCGAGTGGTCAGCTCGAAATTATGCAGGCATCGGCTGTTGAGCAGCAGCTATGGCAGTCGTCCGAATGGCTTAATTTATTGCATTACTACCCAGAGCGGATGACCCAAAGTGGTTATCTAAGCCATGTTGACGATCGGTTTTTTTTTAATGCTGATGATGGCGTAAACAATCCTCGCGCTGAAATGCTGGCGACATTGGCGGCATTTTATCGCGATGACGTGCAAGGTAATGAGCATCCCATTTGCCGCTTTCCTGCGCGTCTACATTGGCTTTTTGCGCAGATTAAAATAGACCCACATACCTTGCCTGAGGTTGAATGCCCCGACTATGTTGAATGGCGCGGAATTGTTCAGGCAGAGCAGGTCACGTTAATTTTTCCGACCTACCATTTAAACAGCCCCTCATCCATGTTTGGCCATACCCTGCTCAGGCTGGATCGTTCAGTTGGCGACAATGGTTCCAAATGGCTCTCTTTTGCCGTTAATTTTGGTGCGAATGTGCAGGCGGTTGATAATTCGTTACTGTATGCGGTTAAGGGGTTAACCGGTGGCTATCCGGGCATCTTCATCGTTACGCCTTACTACAATAAGATTCGTGAATATAATCGCATTGAAAAGCGAGATATCTGGGAGTATCGTCTGAACCTAACACCCGCTGAAGTTGAACGGATGGTGGTTCATCTGTGGGAGTTGAAAGAGATCAATTTCGATTACTATTTTTTTGATGAAAACTGCTCATACCGATTACTGGAATTACTAGAAGTGGCTCGCCCAGGGCTGGAGTTAACCGATGAATTTGGTATCACCGCGATACCTATCGATACTGTAAAATCAATAGAGGCAGCCGGTTTGATTGAAGATGCTCTCTTCAGGCCCTCCCAAATGACAGAGCTTCAGGCGCTATTGGCTCAGCTTTCAGTTGAAGAAGAAGGCTATTTTGAGCGGTTGGTGACGGATGTTGCGGTGGTTAAATTACCGGGCTTTGTCGCGCTGAATGCGGCTAAGCAGCAGAAGATTATTGATACGGCTTATCGCTATCAACGTTATCAACAATCAACGGTGGCGCGTGATGATGTGCTCGCTAAACGCAGCCATACCTTGTTAGGATTGCTGAATCAATACCCAGCTGATGATACCCCGCTGCCGATTGTTGTGCCGGTTCAGCCTGAAAAGGGGCACCATTCAAGGCGTGTCTCGATCGGTGTTGGTGAGCGTGATGGGCAGATATATCAGAAATTGTCGATGAGAATGGCATTCCACAGCCTGGAGGACAATGGTTATGGTTACCTGAGAGGTGCCCATATCAATATGGCTAACCTGGAACTGCGCGCCAATAACGAGACCGATAAGGTGACGTTGCAACGACTGGATGTGATCGATATCTTTTCGTTGACGCCACGCACGCGCTTCTTTTCACCGCTCTCATGGCGCGTCTACACGGGTTTGGAACGTCAGATGACTAATGGGGTTGATCGGCTCACATCGCACGTGACAGCGGGCGCAGGTGTCGCATACAAGTTACTTGATGATGGTCTCTTTTATGCGCTGGGAACAGGGCGTCTGGAGTTCAATCGCGGTTTCTCTGACAAGCGGATTAAGCCAGCGGTGGGTGCTTTGGCAGGATTGCTATGGCATTTATCATCGATGACGACGCGCCTGGAACTGGCAGCTGAGAAGTTTTCAAATAACAGCTATCGCTCGCGACTACAGCTTCGTCATAATATCCCTCTCTCGCGGAATCATGCGCTGCACCTGAGTGTGAATGGTGAAAAGCACACGGCAGAGCGTTTTGTTGAGACGACACTCGCTTATCGTTATCACTTTTGAGCGCTGAATTGACCAGGGAGTTAGCGCTATACTGAGGCATGATTCAGAGATCGATAGTCAGCAACCGATGATGCGCTGTTTAGCCTTGCTGCTGTGTATTGTACTGCTCTCTGGCTGTAGTCAATTTTTGTTTTACCCCCACCCCTTGTTGATTAGAACACCGGCAGATGTTGAACTGGAATATCGCGATATTCAGTTTTCCTCGCAAGATGGTACACCGCTTCATGGCTGGATGTTACCTGCAGCGACGCAACCCGCCACCGCGACGGTGCTATTGATGCACGGTAACGCAGAAAATATCAGTACTCACCTTGGTAGTGTCTATTGGCTGCCTGAACGCGGCTTCAATGTCTTTTTATTTGATTATCGAGGTTACGGTAAATCAGCCGGAGAGCCTACCCTGGTAGGCGTGCATCAGGACGCGGAACGAGCGCTAGAAGTGGTATTGGCGCAACCTGAATCAGATGGTGTACCGCTGGTGCTATTTGGTCAGAGTCTGGGTGGCGCGATTGCGATCAGCACTACTGCGAATAGCGCATACCGAGCGCGTATCAAAGGGCTGATTATTGAGAGCAGTTTCAGTAGCTATCAGATGATCGCGCGTGAGGCACTCGCTGGTTTCTGGTTAACCTGGCCGCTGCAATGGCCTCTGTCTCTGACTATCTCTGATGTTTACCATCCGGGGAGAGCCATTGAGCGTACCAAGGGGGTGCCAGTATTGGTGATTCATGGAGAACAAGACCGTGTGGTGGCCTATCATCATGGTGAAACACTGTATCGTCGCGCAAATGAGCCCAAACAGCTATGGAGCATCCCAGCTGGGCAGCACATTGACACTTTTAATGAGGCCGAGAACCGAGAGAGATTAGTCGATTATTTGAATGCTCTATTGATTAACGGTGAGGCTAATTAATTAAGGGAGGTCCTAATATTAAGATATTACTATGATTATAAGGCCTGCTAAAGAAACAGTCCCAGGTTTATCTGGAATTGCTCTGGAGGTAACTCAGTAAAATGGGCTTAAGTAAGTGCCATTCGGCTTTAGCTCGCTTTTAACAGGTTTGCGAGGCCTGCATTGCCATTGCCGTGTGCAGTGAGTGCACCGGTGCCATTCTCGGCAAAAAATGATGCGATGTTTCTAGCGACTTCAGATGCCTGGCTGGCATTTTGAATATTGCCGTTATTCTGGCTACTGATAGTTGTACCGAGTGCATGTGCTGCATTACTGACGCTGATGGCGTCATCTTGCCGTTTGGCGGCAGCTTCTTCATTGCCGGCATTCATTTTATTGTCGTTTGTGGCGCTCTCATTATTCGAGCCACCAGCCCTTCTATGATCGATAAGTGCTGGATTATTATTAGAAATTGGTGATGCCATGTCTGCTACTCTCCATCGTAAATAGGCGCTGATATGTGTTGATCTTCTTTAAATTCATTCAATTGTATGAGTAAATGCAATTCATGGGCCAAATTGATATTACAGGGCGCTATTACGAGTCGAAAATATTGAGGTCAGAATGGGAGGATGTGGTGTGGTTTGCACAGAAGAGTGTTTGTGATTACAGGTTTTCCGCCAGTTGTCACGGCTGATGCAACGGTGTTGGTACTCGGCTCGATGCCAGGGCAGGCATCGCTGGACGTGGCGCAATACTATGCCCACCCGCGCAACGCCTTTTGGCCGATGATAGGCCAGCTCTTTAATGTACCGCCGCCGCTGAATTATGAAGAACGACTAATGTTGATACAGAAAAATAGAATTGCGTTATGGGATGTGATGAAAAACTGTAAACGAGAAGGTAGCCTTGATTCATCAATTGAACAGTCATCTATTGTCGCCAATAACTTTGCCGATTTTTTTGTCGCGTACCCATCGATCCGCCACCTGTTTTTTAATGGTGCTCAGGCAGAGACTGCATTTAAACGTCATGTGGTGCCGATGTTAAGACCCGAGTCCGATAATCCCCTTGAGATGCAGCGCCTACCATCGACCAGTCCTGCTCATGCAGCACTATCATTCGAACAAAAACTGGCGCAGTGGCAGTGCGTGCGTGAAGTAGTCGAGCCATGAGGCGAATTATTTCCTTTTTATTTGCAGGGTTATTTTCTCTTTCAACAGGAGCAGATCTCTCATTACCACCGCCAATGGGGGCCACAGGCCATTTTGAACTAAAGCTGTCAGAGCGTGATGCGCGAGAGATCGGTCGGCGTATCTGGCAAAATGAGGGGGCGGGCAAGGTAGAAAACCTGGTTGTCTGGAACAGTGGAGAAGATTTTCCCTCGCTCGGCATTGGCCACTTTATCTGGTATCCGCCAGGTGTCGAAGCCCCCTTTCTGGAGAGCTTTCCGGCGCTGCGCGATAGACTGGCGGAAGCGGCTGTGCCGTTACCGCAGTGGTTGCTTGAGACAGATGATGCGCCGTGGTCTAGTCGTAGCGAGTTTTATAATGATATTAATTCATGGCGCATGGTGGAGCTGCGGGCGCTGATGGAAAACACCATGCCACAACAAGTGGCATTTATCGTCCTGCGCCTTGAGGCGGCCTTGCCAAAGATATTGGCAACACTTGCGACAGAGAAGCAGCGAGTGCATGTCGAGCAGCAGTTTTACCGCGTCGCCCAATCATCTAATGGTGTTTATGCATTGATCGATTACGTCAATTTTAAAGGGGAAGGGGTTTCGCCTAAAGAGCGTTATCGCGGGAAGGGATGGGGGTTGTTGCAGTTATTGCAAACAATGCGACCCCATGTGAATGATACGATGGCCGAGTTCGCCCGTGCCGCAAATGTTGTGCTGACACGTCGGGTGAGCAATGCCCCTCGTGATGAGACGCGCTGGCTTGCGGGATGGCGTAAGCGGATAGCGAGTTACGGGACGCCCCTTTAATCCCGCTAAGTTTGGCTCTCGTTCGGATGAAACAACGTGCGGTGAGCGCCGTAACCACATTAATATAGGTAAACCGCGCCGCTGTCAGTTGCCATATTATCATTTTGATTGCCATTGATGCCGGTGGTGGCGCTGCTTTCAAAAATAGCCCCCACCGCCAAGGTGTTGCCATCGTCGTTCAGCGCGAGGGCTGTGCCAAACTGATCACCATCGCCGGTATTGCTCGCCTTGAGATAGGTCTGCTGGTTCCATGCGGTGCCGGTGCGGGTGAACAGATACACCGCGCCGCTGTTATCTACCGCATTATTACTTTGGTCGCCGTTGAGACCGGTAGCGCTACTGTTTTCAAGAACAGCCCCCACCGCGAGGGTATCGCCATCATGACTCATCGCCAGGGCAGTGCCAAACTGATCATTTGTTCCTATATTGCTTGCCTTGAGATAGGCCTGTTGGTTCCAAGTGGCACCGATGCGGGTGAAAACATAGATCGCACCGCTGTCAAGGGCATCGCTATCTTCACGAGGAGCCCCGACCGCCAGGGTATTGCCATCACTGCTCATCGCCAGGGCAGCGCCAAACTGATCGCCCCCGCCGGTATTGCTTGCCTTGAGGTAAGCCTGCTGGCTCCAGCTACTGTTCGCACGGGTGAAGAGGTAGACCGCACCGCTGAAACCAGCCGAATTATCATTCGGATCGCCGTTGATGCCGGTGGTGTTGCTGCCTTCGCCATTAGCCCCGATCGCCAGGGTATCGCCGTCGTTGCTCAGTGCAAGTGCAGTGCCAAACCGATCAAACACATTGGCGTTACTTGCTTTGAGGTAGGCCTGCTGGCTCCATGCGATGCCAGTGCGGGTAAACAGGTAGACCGCTCCGCTGTTAGCAGTCGAATTGTCATTTTGATCACCATTGGTGCTGCTGTCTTCAAAAATAGCCCCGACCGCCAAGGTGTTACCGTTGTTGCTCAGTGCCAGAGCAATGCCAAACCGATCATCCATCCCGGCATTGCTCGCCTTGATGTAGGCCTGCTGGTTCCATGAGCTACCCACCCGGGTGAAAACGTAGACCGCACCGCTGATGTTTGCGGTATTGTCATTCTGGTTGCCATTGATACTGGTGGCGTTACTGGCTTCGCTAGTCGCCCCGACCGCCAAGGTGTTACCGTCGCTGCTCAGTGCCAGAGCAGTGCCAAACCGATCATCCATCTCGGCATTGCTGGCCTTAATGTAGGCCTGTTGGTTCCAGGAGCTATCCACCCGGGTGAAAATGTAGACCGCACCGCTGCTGTTTGCGGTATTGTCATCCTGGTTGCCATTGATACTGGTGGCATTGCTATCTTCACGACTACCGACCGCCAGGGTGTTGCCGTTGCTGCTCAGTGCCAGAGCAACGCCAAACTGATCACTCATCTCGGTATTGCTCGCCTTGAAATAACCGATCGCGGCGACCAGGGTGTTGCTGACCGAGAGGGGAGCCGAGTCGGTGCAGCTGGTGGCGTTACAGCTTTGCAGGATATACTGGGCGTTAAGCCGTTTGGGCAGTGGCACAATGTGGTCTGTGCCTTGAGTTCCCTGCGGGATATCCGTGCCGACCTGGCTAAAACCGGAGAGGCCATCGGGGTTTTCCAGCAGTTTATAGTGGCTGGCATCACTCACATCAACCCAACTGAAACGGAAGTTTTTGGTCTGCTCGAAGGTGAGTGTGGCCGTGGCCGCCATGGCGGGTGATGTGGCGGTCGGCGGCTGAGCAGCGCTACCCCCACCGCCACTACTACAAGCTGTGAGTAGTATTGCCAGTACCATGAATAGTGCCGTTTTAATTGTTTTACATGAATACATGATGTTTTCCTGAAACGTGCTCGATGAGATGAAAGCGTGAAAAATAGTGGACAGATATTTACTTTTATTCTATCGGATCACAGAGGGATAAGTTTAAAATAAACAGGGCTTAGGACAATGTCATTAAGTTAAGCATGAAACCGCTTTATTTGTAGGGTGCGCTGTGCGCACCAATGCTCAAGCTTCCCCTATGAAAACCTGTGTAATAGCGATTATGGGGTAATACCACATCATTACATGGCCTCACGGCGCGCCTTGCCTGTTGTAGTGTTATGATATTATTGATTATTTCCCTTAGCTTAATGACATTGAGGGTTTAGGGGCATCAGCGGGGTTTTATGATCCAGTCGGTTATCCTGTCCATGTCGTCCGGATACTTCACCGGCATGATGTGACCGCAAGGGGTGTCGAGACGCTCCGCTTTGAGAAATGCAGCTTGCATTTTAGTTGCCTGCTTTCTCATGAATGGTGACTCTTTTTCTCCGCTCACGTGAAGTGTTGGCAGGTTCAGTGGTGGTTCGAACATCGCTCGATAACGAACGTCACCAGGCAGAAAGCCGCCGCACAGCATTGCCCAGTTAAAATCGAACCGATGTGCTGCCCTGTTTTGTTTGAGTGCGGCCAGGATAGCCGTCATCACTGCTCCCTGACTCCAGCCGATAACACCATCGATCGGGCCATGCTGTGAAAAGTAATCCGCAAGGTAATCCAGTGCTGTTTCGATCTGGTGATAATGTGGCGGTTTCTGTTCATCGGCGCGATACCAGCACCAGTTCTTGCCTTTGCCGATACGCTCATCAGGTAGCATCATGTTAAAGCGTGCGGTCATTGCGCGAACCTCTTCAACCGGGCATTCGATCGGTCCCTTAGGGTAGAGTAGCTGGTAGTTGTGGCCGAGGCGCTGTTGAATCAGGTCAAGCCATGACTGTAGCCATTCATGATTCATTGCGTAGCCATGCAGGCAGATGATCTTTTTCAACCGGCTTTTATCCATCGGTTTTTACCCATTCAGACTGACTGTGTAATTGACTTTCCGTACTGCTCAACTTCGTCGAGTATTGCCCAGTCGTCACCGCTGCGTTCAGGTTCGTCACGCAGTCGTTGTAGCTCTGCAAAAAAATCATCGCTTGTGAGCTTGCCTTTTTCTGGGCGATTCAGCCGGTCTGTGCGAAACGCTTCCCAGCGTTCTTGCTCATCGCTATTAAGTGATTCTGGATAGTTGCGTGCGCGGTAACGAAACAACATCTCATCCAGACGGTTATCATCAAAGCAGGCCGAGTAATCTTTTAGTTCATCAGCGGAGAGTTGCTGGATTTTATCCATCCGACCGCGATCATCGCTGCTGAAAAAAGGACCACCATAAAGTGTCTGGTCAGGATCTGTTCGTTTTTCAAACTTCATGCCAGAGAAAACCGTCTGTAGCTTTTTAGTCAATGGCGGATTGGACTTGATGATGTCCAGGTTTGCACGACAGAGATTCAGGTCAACCTTATACTTTTTGGCCGCGTGAGCGGTTAGTGTACCGAGTGGCGCAATGATTGGGCACTTGTTGGCATGCACTGTCTTTAAAGGCAGCCGTTCAACACCCTCTGGTAGTTCCGCTGTTGGAGTGAAAATACGCTGATGAATTTCTTCTTTGCTGATCTTATAGAGCGGTGTTGGGTCCTGGCTAAGATCAAAAACAATCACCCCGTTTTTATTGGTGGGGTGCGGTGCCACCGGCACCACTACCGCGAGGTTGCCCTGTTCAACCGGGTACATGCCAGAGATATGCAGCACCGGTTTTTGCTGGCGCACATCAAGCATTTTAAGAATCCTGTTTTTATTGCGATTCTCTATCGCGTACTCAAATACCTTAGGCTGCTTTTCTTTGATGAGTTTTGCCATCGCAATAGTGGCGTAGACATCAGAGAGCGCATCATGCGCCGATTCATGGCTGATGCCATTGGCAACGGTCAACTCTTCAAGGCGCACACTGGGGCGGCCCTCTTCATTATTGGGCCACTCGATCCCATCTGGGCGCAGTGCACGCGTCATGCGAACCACATCAAGCAGATCCCAGCGGGAGCAACCATTTTTCCATTCGCGTGCGTAGGGATCCTGGAGGTTACGGAAGAGGCTATAGCGGGTAAACTCATCATCAAAACGTAGATTGTTATAGCCGAGCACGCAGGTGTTAGGTTGAGAAAACTGTGCGTTAATCTGGCGAATGAATTCCGCCTCTGGCAGGCCATCTGCCAACGCCTTTTGTGGCGTGATACCGGTGATCAGGCACGACACTGGATTCGGCATAAAGTCATTGGCGGGTTTACAGTAGAGCATCAACGGCTCACCGATGATGTTGAGATCCATATCAGTACGCACCCCGCCAAACTGCGCCAGGCGGTCAAACATTGGACTCAGACCAAAAGATTCGTAGTCGTACCAGTAAAGAGTTTTGTCGCTCATTGTATGCCGGAATCGGTTATTAACAGTCTCTTCACTGTAACATAAAAACCCCTCTGTCTGCGCTGAGACGCTCGATAGCGGTTGTAGGGCATTTACTCATCTTCCAGTTCCATCGTTTGCATTTGATAGAGATGCTGGTAAATACCACGCTGATTAATCAGGGCTACATGGCTGCCGCGTTGTGCCACTTCTCCCTGATGTAGTACCAGAATCTCATCGGCCTTCTCGATGGTTGAGAGGCGATGCGCAATCACCAGTAGGGTAACTTTACCACGTAGCTTCATCAGTGCCTGCTGGATCACTGCTTCGGTGTGACTGTCGATATTCGCAGTCGCCTCGTCCAGAATCAAAATCTGTGGGCGATGAACCAGTGCGCGCGCCATGGCCAGTAGCTGGCGTTGGCCGGTTGAGAGATTACTGCCACGTTCATCCAGTATCGTATTGTACCCTTGTGGCAGGCGCTCAATATGTGAATGCAGCCCGGCCTGTTTTGCCGTTTCGATGATGGTCGGCTCATCGATTGCTTCGCTCAATGTGATGTTGTCACGCACGCTGCTATTAAAGATGAAAGGGTCCTGCTGCACGATGCCAACCGCGCGGCGTAGTTCTGTTTCACTAAAACTATTTAGTGGTTGGTCATCAATCTTGATCAGGCCTTGCTGTGGTTGATAAAAACGTAGCAGCAATTGTGTCAGCGTACTTTTTCCGCTGCCGGTATGGCCAACGATGGCGTGAAATTTTCCGGCCGGGATCATCAGTGAGATATCATTGATCACCTGCTGTTTCTCATTGTAACTAAAGTGGATATGGTCAAGCTCGACCTTGCCACTGGTGATGCGAGCATTGTCATCAGGGCTGATGGTTTTCACTTCGGTATCTAACAGCTGAAAGACACGCTCACCCGCAACAATTGCCTGCTGGTAAAGGTTAAGGCGCTGGGTGATCTCAATCAGTGGTTCGGCAAAGCGCCCGAGGTAGGTGACAAAGGCGTAGATCACACCGATTTCAACCGGGTTGTCGAGCGACTGATAAGCGAAGGTAAATAGCAGCCCGGCCAGGATTAGCTTTTGCAGCAGATCAACCAGCGGGCGTAGTAGCCATGCATCAAGGTGTGCGTTGCGGCGGCGTGCCTGGTAATGCTCTTCAGCAAGCGATGAAAAATCACGCCGAAAGCGCGGCTGTTGTCCATTGAGTTGCACTACTCGCATTCCCTGAATCGACTCGTGCAGTTTGGCGTTGATGTCACTCAACAGGCCGCGTGCGCGGTGAAATAGCGGCGCGCTAATGCGTTGGTAGAGCCACATTAAAAAGGCGACCACTGGCACAAACAACAGGCAGATAATCATCAACTGCCAGTCCAGAATAGCCATCGCGATGATCACCCCAAGGATGCGCATCATGTTCTGGATAAAAGAACCCACCACGTTCACGTATAGCTCTTTGATCGACTCCGTGTCGTTGGTCATACGTGACACCATGCTACCGGTCGGGGTGTGGTCAAAATGGCTGAGTGGCAGCCGCATCACCCTGGCGAAAACCTGCTCACGTAGCGTCTGCACCGCCCCCTGTGCAATCACATTGAGGCGCACCGCCTGCATATAGTTGGTGGTGGCTGCGAGTAGCATAAAAAAGATATAGGCGATGCCGATCCAGATAATCGCATCCATCTGCCAGTTGCCGGGCACCACATAATCATCGAGAAAGACCTTGATCAATAACGGCGCAGTAACATCGGCGGCGGTGGCGATCAGTAATAATAGCAGTGCCTGCCATAGTCGTTTTTTATCGTGCAGTGCATAACCCAGCAGGCGTTTTAATGGGCCGCGTGTTTCAGTGGTGTTACTATTAGCCATGCTGCACCGCCGCTTCAATCTGCTGATAACGGAACATCTGCGCATACCAGCCATTCAGTTGCAGTAGCTGTGTGTGACGCCCGCGCTCTTCAATGGTGCCGTGACGCAATACGATGATCTCATCCGCCTCCAGTACGGCCGAGAGACGATGGCAGACGATAATATTACTGCGCCCGCGTCGCGCTGTTTTGATGTGCGCAAGGATCTGTCGTTCGGTATTCAGATCAACGGCCGAGAGGGCATCATCAAAAATCAATACTGGTGGATCGATCAACAGCGCACGCGCAATTGCGATACGCTGTTTCTGTCCACCCGAAAGGGTAATGCCTCGTTCACCCACCAGCGTGCTGTACTGCTCGGGAAAGTTCATAATCTCATCGTCGATACAGGCGAGCTTTGCCGCAGCACGTACTTCATCCAGAGATGCCTCGGGGCAGCCAAGTGCGATGTTCTCGGCAATCGTAACTGAAAATAGAAAGGGATCCTGTGGTACCAGCCCAAACTGGCTGCGCAGTGTTTCGAGCCTGTATGTTTTAATGTCGTGGTGATCGAAACAGATCGTTGTCTCACTGCCTTCATGCATGCGCAGCAGCAGTTGAATCAAGGTGCTTTTGCCACTGCCGGTATGGCCGACGATACCAAAGGTACTGCCGGGGATAATCTGAAAATTGATGTTATGTAACACATCATTGTTTTCCTCATATGCAAAGCGCTTGATGCTGGCATCGATGTGGGTGCTTTCAACACTATTGCGTGCGCCATCATTGCTAATCGCCGGTGTGGTCTGTAACAGCTCATCAATGCGCGTGTGTGCTGCCGAACCGCGTTCGATCAAATTCAACGTCCAGCCGTAGGCAAACATCGGCCAGATCAAAAAGGTGAGGTACATGGTAAAGGTAGTCAGCTCACCAATCGTCAGTTCATCCTGATAGATCAGCCACGCACCGCCTGCTACTGCGAGAAAAAATGAGGTGCTCACGGTGAGGTAGATCACCGGGTCATACTTTGCCTCGACCTTGGCTACCGCAAGATTCGCTGCGCTGACATCACGGGTCACATCGCTATAAGCGCGTTCCATCTGTGGCTGCTGCCCAAACGCCTTAATCAGGCGGATACCGGTGATGTTCTCCTGTGTCTTATCATTCAGCAGGCTAAACTGACGCTGTGCCTCGCTAAAGGTATCATGCATCTGGTGGCCGAATTTCCACATAAAATAGCCCATGACTGGCCACGGCAGCAGCGCTAGTAGCGTCAGTTTCCAGCTCACCATCACCACCATCATGATCAACACAACCACGCCCGTCATCACCCCATCAAACAGAGCCAGGATCGCCTCACCCGCTGTCATTTCCACCGCCGTGACATCATTGGTGGCACGCGCCATCAAGTCACCGGTATGGTGGCGCTGGAAAAAGCCTGGAGCCATCAATGTCATGTGGTCGTAGATTTTACCGCGCATTAGTGCCGCCAGTTTGAACGAAGCCCCGTAGAGCTGGCGTCGCCACAACACCCGTAAGCCATAAATGACAATGCCGATACCGAGCAGTAGTGCGATCTCTTCGATCAGATGCTCATAGGTCAATGTATCATTTGCGATTGAATCAACCAGTTGACCGGTAATCCACGGCGCTACCATCGCCAGGCAGGAGATCACCAGCAACGCCACAAAAGCGATTGCGTAACGTTTCCAGTACAGGCGAAAAAACCAGCTGAGTTTTTGCAGGATTATCATGGGGTGGTTTGGGTGGGCAATATGTTAATGCTTTATGTATCGTTACTTCGGGTGGGATGTTGTGGGGTTATGTTAGTTCGTTACTCACGTAGGTATGTTACTGGATTCCGGCTTTATTCCCAAGGGGGCTTCCTTCGGGCGCGCGGGAATGACGGAAATTAAATTGAACCGGGGAAAATAGAGTCCGTCACCCCGGCGCAGGCCGGGATCCAGAAACCTGGCGCGCGGCTGGACTGGTAATCGTCATTAAGGGCTATCTTGCGGTTGTTTGGTGTCCGTGTTTTGATTTCCCAACTAGCCGGGTTAGTATTCCTGACTATCTATATGGATGAATGATAATGGCTGCTGCTAAAACACCTGAACTGCCAGAGTTGACTAGGGAGAATTTTGAGCGCCTGACGCGAGAGGCGATCAGAGCTTTTTTATTTCGTGCAGCAGTGCGTATGATGCCGTTGCTAGGTGGCAATGAAGGTGGGCTCAGGTGCTGGCCAATGGATGATCGACGGCGGCATCTGGCTGCGGTGGTGGCGGCGATCGATGTGGTTATATTGGTGTCTGGTAATAAAATCACTGCCGCTGTCATCGCCGTTAGAGCTAGAGCCGCGGTCGCTGCTGCCGGTACCGCCTACGACGTCGCCGATAACGGCGGTGCCTACGATGGCGACGCCGCTGCCTTCTCCACTGCCTTTGTCAACCAGGCCGCCAGAGCCGCTGTCGCCGATGCCAGATCTGCCGATGCCAGAGTTGTCGACGCAGCTGTCAGAACTGCCAACACTGCCGCCATCTTTGCCGCTAGAGCCTACACCACCAAGGCCTCCATGCAATGGGGTCTACAGCAACTTATGCAGTGGGACGAGCACAAACAGACCACAAAAGTGGCCGAGTCTACACCTGTCCCAACGGAATTGCTGTTCGCGCCTTTATGGCAAAAGGCCGATGGTGATAACCGCCAACCTGAAGAGTGGGATGGCCTTATTGAGCGGTGGTATTCAACATTAGCTGAGTTTGGAATGGAAGATGTCGTTCAGCGCTACATGGATCTGGTCGATGGCAAACCATGGGATATTGACGAGGCTGAGCGCCGTTTTAATACATGGTATCAAGAGCACAAAAATGATCCTGATGTTGATTCAGAATCTGATGAAGTTGAACGTCCTATTGATATACCTGAGAGCATTGTAAAAAATAAATCCTCGGCTCTGAATATGATTGAAACCGCCTCAGTAGCCAGCCCAACTGGCGACTATGCAACTACAAAAGATGCCCTCGGCCGAGAGGCACTAGTCAAGGCACTAGCCGCATTCCTGGATCACAAAGACTACAACGGCCAAAACACAATAGGCCTGCTAGGTCATTGGGGTGCAGGTAAGTCAAGTGTGCTCAATATGCTTGAGGATGCACTATCAGAGCGCCCGATAAATGGGTTCAATAAACTAAAAACAAAATACCTTTGCGCCACATTCAATGCGTGGGCCTATGAACACACCGATAATATTCAGGCGGGGTTGGCGCAGGAGGTGGTTAATGGGTTAACAAAGGATCTATGTTTTGGGCAGCGATTTGGGTTGGCATGTCGATTTGCAGTAAAAACCCAACCATTAGAATTTTATGCTGTTTTGTCAGTTTGGTTTGTAATTGTGATTGTTCTTCTTTGGATGGGATTGAATGCAGAAGAGGCGTGGCAGAGTGGTGCTGCGGTAGGGAGTGGGTTGTTAGCCACATGGTTTGCATGTTGGAAGCAAACTAAAACGGTATTCGCACATCCATTAGCCGGGAAGTTGCAGACATACCTACGTTTACCAAAATTTGGGCAGCATATTGGTCAAATTCCCATTATCCAACAGCAAGTAAGAGCGCTATGTGAACTAGTTTTAACGCCTGATGGAAGAGGCGATGGCAAGATGATCATGACCAATGATAAACGCCTGTTATTCATGATCGACGACCTGGATCGCTGCGGTGAAAAAGGCATCGTAAAAACCCTTGAGGCAGTCAAGCTGGTAATGGATCTGCCAAATGTCACCACCATTATTGCTGTTGACCATCGTATGGCACTGGCCGCACTGTCAGTTCACTACCATAACCTTGCAGAGAAAGGCAGCGAGCGTACGGCCCATGCTATCGCACGTGATTATCTGGGTAAGATTCTTACATTACCGATTCAGCTTGATACACCGGGTGATGATGAGATTGGTGAATACCTTGATAAGGTTTTGTTTGTGAATGTTAGTGACGAGCCTGCGCTAAGAAACTCTCAGTCTGCTGAGGCAAGTGTCGAAAGTAATGTTGGCGGGTCTGATGGCGAAGTGACAGGGAATGATGTTGAGGGCGGTGATGATAATAAACCTTCTGAGACTTCGGCCAACGTGGTGCATGATTCTGTTAAGTCGGATGTTACTCCAGGAAAAACGACTGAAGAGTCAGATGAACCGAATAAAAATCAGATAATGGTTGATGAAGTGGTTAAAGACTCTAAAGAAGAGCGTGATCAGTTTGCGGCTTTATCCAGGGCTTTGCGTATTACTAATCCTCGTCAGTTGAAGCGGCTGCATAATAGTTATCGTTTGTTAAAGGCGTTGTCCTACCACCAAAAAGCAGAGATAGGGAGTGATGAGCGTGAACGATTGATGGCAATGCTATTTTGGCTTGAGCATATTTCGTGTCTAGATAAAGATGCCAGGGAGAACGAAGAATCTTATATGCGTATAGCTATTCCTGATAATTCAATTACTGAAAAATTGATTTTTGCGACTGATCAATATGTTCTTCTTAAGAAAAACCTTGTGTCTGGTCTGGATGAGATGTTTGAAGACTCCAGAGAGGCTTATGATGGGTTGAAAGAGAGAGTTAAGGTTTTTATGCTTCCTTTTTCTGATATTTCAGACAATATTGAAGATAATGCTAAATAGATTAATGGCGTTGAAAAATAACTATAGAGAATGACAGAAACAATCCTGATTAGGCATTTATGCCTCCGATTTGAGGCTGTAAATATTTTTGTCTTCATTGAGGTAGGTGCGCCTTTGTGCAATGCGATGGTGTTTGTCAGCGCTACGCACCAGTATTTTTGTTCGCCATTTCGACCGGAAACCGAGCTTGTATTCCAGGTTATCCGGTCGAGATGATTATGGTTTTTGACTGACTTATTTTTTATTATCAGTGAGTTAATGTTTTTTCGGGGCTGACTACTTATCTGGCAGGTAACTGCGGCACGGTGATTTTCACCTGATTACCAGTGAGTGCTTTCATAAAGGCGACCAGGGCTTTTTTATCATGGTCACTCAGCTCTAACGAAGACTTTAAGTCTTTGCTGATTTCACCGGAATTTTTAAACCCACCCGTATCGTAATGTTCTACTACCTCTTCTAGTGTATCGTAGGCACCGTTATGCATGTATGGCCCGGTGAGTGCGATGTCTCGCAGGGTGGGGGTTTTGAATGCCCCTTTGAGTGATGCTTTAGGTTCGATTGCGAAGCGACCTTCATTGGTGACACCTTTCAGGCCGATGTTGTGGAATTTGTCATCCGCGAAGTTAAAACCGCTATGGCAGGCATCGCAATTTCCTTTTCCTTCGAACACCACAAAACCCCATGCCTCTTCTTCAGTGAGGGCTTTTTCATCGCCCATTAACCAGCGGTCAAAGTTCGATTCGCTGGAGACCACGGTACGCTCAAATAGCGCAATCGCTTTGCCAATAGAGGATGCCGAGATGCCATCTTCAGGATAGGCGGCGTCGAACATTTTGACATAACCAGGAATCGCCTTTAGCTCGATAACCAGCTCGTCTAACGGTTGATTCATTTCACCCGCTGCGACGATAGGCCCGAGTGCCTGCTCTTCCAGCGTGGTTGCACGGCCATCCCAGAACTGGAATTTCTGGTAGGCGGTATTGATGATGGTGGGTGTGGCGCGTCTGAGTACCTGCATGCCATGGCCGATAGCGGTTGGTTGACCATCAGACCAGCCTAGAGCTGGATTGTGGCAGGTTGCGCAACTAATGAAGTTAGAGCCGGACAGGCGGGGGTCAAAGAAGAGATGCTTGCCGAGCTCAATGCGCTCTGGTGTAGCGGCATTACCCTTGCCCTGTGGCACTTCAGCTGGGCGGGTGTAGGTTATCATGGAATCAAAAGTGGGTGTCATGTATTCACTTTTAGGCGGTGCAGGGTTGCTGGCGAAGGCGCTACCAGCGCCAATCAACAGTGCTGTCGCGCTGATGAATGTTAATGCAAGTAACTTTGATCGCCTGCCCTGCTGGATCTGCCGTTTTTTCATATCCCCTACCCCCATTTGTCACTGCTTTAGAGCGCGTATTACATTCCTTCTCAGGGATTGTCTGGCGCGTTGAGTGGGTAACCTAGTATGGTCCGTACGATTTAGCAAGCACCACGGCGGCTGAGGCGTTGCTAATGGCCAGGTTTTGGGTGTTACTGGTCAGGGTGAGTGGTGAAGAGGGATTAAGATGTGTTTCCTGGCGAAGGTTTTTTGTGGTGCGATGATGGCTCCCAGTCGAGCCGGTGCGAGATGTAGCTCATCATCATACCGCGTGCGACGGCCTGCTGACGATTTTTCACCTCAAGCTTGAGAATGATTCTTTCCAGGTGATAGACCACGGTACGGTTCGCAATCTTCAAAATTTGAGCGATTTCCCATGTGGTTTTCCCTTCTGCAACCCAAAGCAGGCACTCTCTTTCTCGGAGGCTAATGCGCTTCTTTTTAATCGGTAGCAGGTCTTCATCAAAAATTCGTAATACTGCATCATGTACATAGGTCGCAAACAGGGAACCAAAGGTGAGGGTTGTGTTGACTAATGCCTGTGGTAATGGGGCATTCTTTTTAGAAACCAGGCTCAGTACTGCGGTACTGCCAACATTTCCTCGCAGTGGGAAGCTGATACCGCTCTTTAAACCATGCTTTTTTGCTTTGCGGATATACATACGCGAATTTTTATCATCTAACTGCTGAGGTATCATCTTGTCCCACGTGATGGGTGTATGGTTTGTCTCCGCATAGATAAGCGTGGGGTCTTTTTTGATTAACTCTTTGTCCTGATAAAGTGCCCGCCACGCCTCTGGGTAACTATTGATCTCTATCATATCGGGACGTGTTAATGTGGTGGGAATGGTGGCGCAATAACTGAAATAATCGAACTCGGTTAGTTGGCAAAATGTAATGCATTGCTGCTCTATTTCATCTAGCGAACGTGCTTTACTTAATTTACTGGTGAGGCTATGAAGGTCGTCATGGGTAATGATTGTTGCCATTTTCATTTGCCTGTTCTAGTAATTCACGTGTTATTCGAGTTGTGTTGAAGTATAGGATCTGAGGGACACATCCTGTATCCCTGTTAACCAGATCCCTCCTGCATTACTTCCTTGTGGTATCTTTGAATCTGCTTAGTGTGTGAACTAAGTGTCAGATGCCAGAGACAGGTTTTATAATGGACTAAGCTCAAAAAAATAGATGTGAGGTACTACCCCGGAAATATGTGATAAATTCACATTGGATTGGTGGGTGACTATTGAGCGTTGGAAAATGACAGGATGTCGAAAAGGTGTTTCCCTGAACCTGATGGTTCAGATGCATTGACCCGCAATAATCAGGTACAGGTGCCAAAAATACAAACGACCAAGCACCATGTATTGGTTGTTAAATTGGGGTGTTCACAATGCTCTTCAGGCTCTGTTGTACGGCGGTTGGCAGCTGGGCGGGTGGGGCCCTGCGTACCGAGTGGCAGTATAACAAACAGGGTAAAGATGGTGCCAGTGAGCGTTTTTCTGAGTGAATTTCGCTCCTGCTAATGCGCTGACGCCCCCGACCACAGTAAGCACAATCAGTCCTGGGCCGAAAAAGGCGGTTATAGCACCAGCAAATAAAATACCCCCAATCAACGCCCCATACTCCTCATACGCCACTTTCTCCGCATTCTCGCCCGCAGCAGCGGCATCTTTTACTTTCTGCCCGGCGAATGTCGCATCAATCACAATCGCACCCACCGCACTCACTCTGGCGATTTTCAGGAAACGTTTCAGGCGCTGAACATCATCGATATTGGTAAGGTCAATGCTCTGTTTATGGCTGCGCAGCGCTCGCATACCGCGCTTTGTGTTTTTCAAGGCAACGTTGCTACGAGCCATGCTGCTGACTTCGCTTTTGTAGACTTTGCTGAGCCGGTTGTATTTTGTCAATTTTGATTTTTCTTTGTTCTCGCACAGGAATCAGTCAAGTTGATACTCATAACTCAACACCGAGTACTTTGGTAAAAAAAAGGAAAGCAATCAGACTTCCAATCGTTAAGAAGCCAGTAAACACACATAAATAACTCAAAACAATATCGATTTGTACAGCGTTGCCTCGAAAATCGTAATGATTGGTCACTTCCTGTGTGATTTTATGGCGCTTGTGTTTGCGGAGGTTTTTGAAAACGATAAAACAAGCATATAAACCCGTTCTGGTCACCGCACCCATAATCGTAGGTAATGGTACGATGCGATCATATTCAGGGAACATCGCATCATATTTTCGCGTTAGCCGACAATACAGGACGGGGAGTAAAATAAAGAACCCCAAACAACCAAAACCAAAACCAAACGCAAACATCAACGCAAGCCACTCTTTAGTTTCGAGCGAAATTTCCATATTTGATGTCTGCCGTTGCGTTTATAATGCGCTCAAGGTTGCTTCGGACAATAATTGTTTTTTCCGCTCAGCAGGCATTGCCGCTTCATAAACTGATATCTGTTCATAGAGTAACTTACCAATTTTGCGCCCGCCCTTCGCTCCTGCTAGTGCACTAACACCACCCGCCACCGTAAGGATAATCAGCCCTGGGCCTATAAAAGCAAGGGTAAAAGCGGTTATAACACTTGCTAGCGCAATACCCCCAATCAACGCCCCATACTCTTCATACGCCACTTTCTCTGCATTCTCACCCGCCGCATCGGCATTTTTCACTTTCTGCCCGGCGAATGTCGCATCAATCACAATCGCACCCACCGCACTCACTCTGGCGATTTTCAGGAAACGTTTCAGGCGCTGAACATCATCGATATTGGTAAGGTCAATGCTCTGTTTACGGCTGCGCAGCGCTCGCATACCGCGCTTTGTGCTTTTCAGGACGACGTTGCTACGAGCCATGCTGCTGACTTCGCTTTTGTAGACTTTACTGAGTGTTTCGTGGGCCGGTTGTACTTTGTCAATTTTGATTTTGTTGCGCTGTTTTTTGGTGGCGTTTTTCCATTCCACCAGGCTGTCGTTGTAGACTTGCAACGCCTGAATGTACCCCTTACCTCTTGCTCTGGAGGCGCCTAGTAGTCCGCCAGCAAAGGCTTTGAGGGTATCTTCATTTTGCGGCAACGCATCGACAAGGGTGCTGATGGCCATAATTTCATCGCCGTTGTATTGTTTGAGCAACTGATTTAAGACACGAGCTTCTTGCCCGGCAAACCGTGGCCCGATGTTTACCTGCGGTCTCTTGCGTTTGAGCTGCTGTTCCAGGTTATCGGGAATCATCAGGCATTCATTAATCAGAATGGCACCAGGTGATCAGCGTTCGAAGCCAAATATTTCCGTGAGAATAACAAATATAAATAAACTGATTAACATAATTGAGCCAAAAACAAGCATCGAATAACATAAAATAATATCGAACAGTGACGCATTACCTCTAAAGTCATATCCTCCTGTTATGTGACGAATGCGCTCATTACGCTGACTCAGGTTTTTACGAATAATACACCACATATAGCGTCCGGATCGATTGATTTCCCCCTGTATTCCGATGCCATCGGTAAGGTCGGCATGATCGGGAAACATGGGGTCATATTTTCGTGTCAATCGAAAGTACATAACAGGGAGTAAAATCATGGCCACGAACCCACAAATGCCAACGCCACCAGCCAGTAAAATTGTCAGAAAATCTTTCATAGGAAGCTTTGATTAGAACTCTCTGCTTACCACGTTATTACACTTTAGAGTGCGTTTAACGTACGCTCTGAAAAGAATTGTTTTTTTCGTTCAGGGGGCACCGCTACTTCATAGGCTGATATCTGTTCATAGAGCAACTTGCCAAGCTCTCGACCACCTTTCGCTCCTGCCAGCGCACTGATCCCGCCAACCACCGTAAGAATAATCAGCCCTGGGCCAAAAAAAGAGGTTATAACACCGGCAGCCACAATACTCACAATCAACGCCCCATACTCCTCATACGCCACTTTCTCCGCATTCTCGCCCGCAGCAGCGGCATCTTTTACTTTCTGCCCGGCGAATGTCGCATCAATCACAATCGCACCCACCGCACTCACGCTGGCGATTTTCAGGAAACGTTTCAGGCGCTGGGCATCGTTGCATCGGGCAAATTGGCACTCATAAGTCGATACCGAATATTTCTGTAAGAATAACAAATGTAAATGCGCTGACTATAAAAGTCAGACCGAAAAAGAACATCAAATAGCATAAAATAATATCGAACAGTGATGCATTACCACGAAAATCATACCCTCCCGTTATGTGACGGATGCGCTCATTGCGTTGACTGAGATCTTTGCGAACAATGCACCACATGTAACGTCCGGCTCGGTTAATTTCCCCTTGTATCCCGATGCCATCAGTTAAATTGGCATGACCAGGAAACATAGGATCATATTTCCGCGTCAATCGAAAGTACATAACAGGGATCAAAATTATGGTCACAACGCCACAAATGCCGATCCCAAATGCTAACAGTAGCGTAAGCCACTCTTTGACTTCAGGTGAAAGTGCCATAGCTAGATGTCTATCGTTAGGTTTACAATGCACTCAAAGCGGCTTCAGATAATAGTTGTTTTTTCCGTTGGGATGGCATCGCCACCTCATAGGCTGATATTTGCTCGTAGAGTAATTCACCAACCCAGCGGCCACCTTTCGCTCCTGCTAATGCACTAACGCCCCCGACCACAGTGAGCACAATCAATCCTGGGCCAAAAAAAATGGTTAGCGCACCTGCTAATGCAATACCCCCAATCAACGCCCCATACTCCTCATACGCCACTTTTTCCGCATTCTCGCCCGCAGCACGGGCATTTTTCACTTTCTGCCCGGCGAATGTCGCATCAATCACAATCGCACCCACTGCACTCACTCTGGCGATTTTCAGGAAACGTTTCAAGCGCTGAACACATCGGTATTGGTAAGGTCAATGCTCTGTTTACGGCTGCGCAGCGCTCGCATGCCGCGTTTTGTGCTTTTCAGGGCGGCGCTGTTATGAGCCATGCTTCTGACTTTGCTGAGTTTTTCGTGGGCCGGTTGCACTTTGTTGATTTTGTTGCGCTGTGTTTTGTTCTTGCACAGGAATCAGTCAGATTGATATTCATAACTCGACACCGAGTACTTTGGTGAAAAAAAGTAAAGCAATCAGACTCCCTATAAATAAAAAGGTAATGATTATATACAAATAACTCAAAACAATATCAAGCATTGAGGCATTGCCGCGAAAATCATAACCATTGGTAACGTCGTGCATAATTATATGGCGTTTGCCATTAATATGGTTTTTAAAGACAATAAATGAGGAGTAGTAACCGGTTCTAAGCACCGTTCCTGCGATAGAAGGGAATGGTATGATGCGATTATATTCAGGAAACATCGCATCATATTTTCGCGTTAACCGAAAATAGAGGATGGGAAGCAAAATCATACCTACCAAACAACTGATAACAACACCAAACGCAAATGTTGATGCAAGCCATTCTTTAGTTTCGAATGAAATTCCCATGCTTGACGCTTACTGTTATCTTTACAATATGCTCACTGCACCTCTGACAGGAGTTGTTTTTTTCGTTCGAAGGGCATTGCCGCTTCGTAGGTGGATATTTGCTCGTAGAGCCATTTGCCAACCTCACGTCCACCTTCTGCACCCAATAGCGCACTAACACCACCTACGACGGTAAGAAGGATCAGTCCTGGGCCCGCAAAAAAAACGACGGCAGCGGTTGCAAAAGTGGCAGCCCCTATCCCCACAATCAACGCCCCATACTCTTCATACGCCACTTTCTCCGCATTCTCGCCCGCAGCACGGGCATTTTTCACTTTCTGCCCGGCGAATGTCGCATCAATCACAATCGCACCCACCGCACTCACTCTGGCGATTTTCAGGAAACGTTTCAGACGCTGAATATCATCGGTATTGGTAAGGTCAATGCTCTGTTTGCGGCTGCGCAGCGCTCGCATGCCGCGTTTTGTGCTTTTCAGGGCGGCGCTGTTATGAGCCATGCTCCTGACTTCGCTTTTGTAGACGTTGCTG
>JAKISP010000076.1 GCA_021648525.1 Gammaproteobacteria bacterium | reverse complement strand
TGTGGGATGCCGATGAGGCAGGCACCTTTATCTTTTTGATGCTGTTTGGTGCCCTGTTTCAGCAGTTCATCCTGGGCATTGTTTTGGGGGTATTCATGTCCCGTGCCTTGGCTCGTATCAAACAGGCTGGCGGTCGGGGCTTGATCCTACGCTTCCTCTACTGGTACACGCGATCCGATCTGTGGATCAAATGCCGTGCCCCTAGTTATGTGCGGGAGTACACCGGATGAAGCTCAAACGCTTTCGTTCCAGCCTCACCACGGCGCAATGGGGCAACCGCATGTGGTCGGGGGTTGCCGTCGTGATGGTGATTTCCAACCTGTTGTTGGTCACACACATCATTACCAACGATGCCCGAGAGAAGACGGTTTTTGTTCCGCCGGATATGGAGCAACCGTTCTCGATTCAGGGAGACAAAGCCAGTCCTGAATACCTGATGCAAGTCGGTGAATGGTTTGCGTCCCTTGCACTCTCCTACACACCGAAGAATGTGGATTACCGCATCAAGGTGTTTCTTCGTTATGCCGCACCGGAGAGCGTCAGCATTTTACAAACGCATTTACAGGACGAAGCCGTACGCATCAAACGTAATGAAATGTCGAGTCTGTTCTTTCCGGTAGATGCCAGGGTAAGAGGAAATTTTGTCGCCATTACCGGCCAGCAGCTGTTGCGTGTCGGTAAAGAGATTGTATCCGAAAAGCGCATTACCTATCGCATGAAATTCCGTCTCGATGGCGGCTTCCTCCACATCATCGAATTTAAAGAGGTCAACCGTGAAAAACCTTTTAATACTGATCACGATACTCCTTCTGCCCGGTAGCGCCTTTGCGCTCCAGGTGGTGGATGTCGTGGATGGCAAGACCATCCCCATCGTCATGTCTCTAAAAGAGTTAAACCGGCTCACCATGTCTGACGGTTCGCGCATCGAACATATCTGGGGGCCACAAGATCGCATGACCTTGGAGGCCGACACCGACAGTGGGCAACTCTTTGTCCGCGTTATTGGTGCTAAACCATTCTCGCTCTTTGTGAAGGGTGACAATGGTGAGACCTATACTCTGCTCGCC
Organism: Gammaproteobacteria bacterium; assembly: GCA_021648525.1. Lineage (GTDB taxonomy): Bacteria > Pseudomonadota > Gammaproteobacteria > SZUA-140 > SZUA-140 > SZUA-76. Next base: position 7,228 of record JAKISP010000076.1, on the reverse strand, counting down.
GCACCCAAAGACGTACCGGCAGAAACTATATTTCTCCGTCCTCCCTATCGCAACAGTGAACGAAGTTCTGGTGAACGCTCGTTGCCCTATATCAAGCGCGTTGAACGATTGGCCAAGGCCATGGGAAGACGCGCCTTACCGGATAACTACACACCGATTCAATCCTCCCGCGTTATGCCACTTTGGGATGAGGTGCATTTCAAACGAGAGATCGTCTACAGCGGTGACTCGCTCAGTGGTGAAGTCTACTGGTTGACAAACTTAACCCAAAAAGAGATGCGGCTTGATGAACGTGAATTTCGCGCCATTAAGGGTAATCCCATTGCAGCGGTGGCCATCGACAAACACCTGCTTAAACCGCATGAATCCACTGAAGTCTTCATCATTCGTAAGATGGAGCAAAGACCATGACAGAAAGTAGCACCACGCCGACGATCAATAACACCAAGGCGCGTAAAAAGCAGACTATCGTCACTGTCACCATTGCAGTAACGATATTTGGCGGCATTCTGCTCGGCCTCTATCTGACTGACCCAGAACGCCAGCTCCCTGATCAGTCAAATCAAGTCTCCACCGATGATGAAGTGAGCCAACGCTTCAGTTTGCCAGGGCAACAAGTCGATCCCCGTGAAGTGTGGATCTCAAGAGGTGAAGCCGATATCAGCTCCCTCAAACAGTCCAACACAGAGTTTGGACGTACCATCGAAGAGCTGCGCGAAGAGATTTCGATCCTGCGCCAAGATCAAGCACAGGCCACTCGAAACAGCGCCACACGCTCAATGCGAGTACCGCCACCGATAAAGAGAGCCGACCAGCCGACCGCGTTTCCTGCACTACCTCTACCACCTGCACCGCAAGCACAAACGATGCGATCGGGCGAGGTGATGGACAGGGCACTCTCCGATGCAGCCGGACGTACAGCAACAAACTTGGGCGTTCAGCCCAAAACACAGGCCATCGCACCACCCGCCATCTTGTCAGTGAGTTTATTAGATAACACTACTACAGGCGGCAAAACAAAAGACGGTAAAAAGAAAAAAGAGCGCTGCAATATCCGCAACTGCATTCCTCCCGGTGCCTTTGCCACCGCAGCGCTCTTATCTGGTTTAGATGCCCCCACTGGCGGTCGAGCAGATACCAACCCGCATCCTGTCCTACTGGAACTGCTCGATACTGCCTCCCTGCCTAATCGTTATCGCAGTCGCGTTAAAGAGTGTCGCATTATCGCGGCGGGTTTCGGGCGGATCTCCGATGAACGTGCCTACCTACGCTTGGAACGGCTCTCTTGTGTACTTCGCGGTGGTGAGATTTTGGATGTCCCCATCAAAGGTTTTGTCTCAGGCGAGGACGGCAAAAACGGAATGCGTGGCCACCTTATTTCCAAACAAGGTGCCTTGGTTGCTCGCGCACTGTTAGCCGGTACTGCCGGTGGCATTGGTCAAGCCATATCTCAGTCCTATAGCAATGTTTTGACTTCACCCACAGGGGCTGTCAGCACCATCGATCCCAGTAAAACATTGGAATTTGGTGTGGCTTCGGGTTTTGGCACCGCCCTGGAAAAAATCAGCGACTGGTATCTAAAACGTGCTGACGAGACCTATCCGATTATTGAGATTGATGCGGGTCGCGTGGTTGAAATTGTACTGACAGAAGGCGTGGAGCTGGGTGTCAATCTTGAGGAGAAACACACATTATGAAAAAGCTATTTTCCATTGCATTGACACTTCTGATTGCATCGACATCCAGCTTTGCTGCAAGTGATGAACATGTCGATTTTAGTGCTGTCGAGAAGACGGTTCGTAAGGCACTTCCAAACACCAAGATAACCGCCATCCAACCGGCACCGGTTAAGGGGCTGGTAGAGATTGTTGCCGGTAATAACGTGCTTTATGCCGATCCTACTGGCCAGTATCTGGTCGTAGGCAGCATCTATGACATGCACACCGCTACCGACCTAACAGCGGCACGTAAATCGGAAGCCACGCTTTCATCTCAGAAGAGGATTTCATGGGATAGCTTGCCGTTAGATACGGCGGTCAAGTACAGCGGCAGTGGCACACAAAAGTTGGCGGTTTTTTTCGATCCTGATTGTCCTTGGTGCAAGAAATTCCATGACCAGTTGTCAGCACTCAAAGATGTAGAAGTCTACGCGATCATGTATCCAGTAGAAGGTCTGCACCCCAACGCAAAAAGCAAAGCGGCTGCGATTCTTTGTTCCTCTGATCCGTTGAAATCCCTTGATGCTGTTATGTCAGGTAAAGCACTGCCTGATAACGCTGACCCAACTTGCCTGAGTAAAACAACCACCGCGATCTCACAAGTCGAAGTCTTTGCGCGTGACAACAACATTCACGGCACACCTACGCTAGTTGCACCTGACGGTCGTGTACGTCCTGGTTATATTCAGGCCGAACAACTCAAGGCGTGGCTCAATGCCGCGAAACAAGGGTAATCCGTCATGCCTAAACTATTTCTTTTATCTCTTGTGCTTTCACCTCTATTGCTCGTGGGTTGTGCCACACCCAAATATGCCTGTGGTGTCCCCGATGGCATTGGCTGTAAACCTATCAGTGAAGTTCACCGCATGGCCAAGGACGGCACCCTCAAGATGAGGTCGGCACCAAACTATCGTGATGATGAGGCAAGCCAGCCAAAAAAAGCACCCGCCGCCCAAGCCGATGTAATGAGGTTGGCCGGTGGCGCTAATAGAAATACGGTTTTCGACCCAGAACCCGAACAAGCGGCACCCCCACGGATGACACCGAACATTGTGACGGTCACCCCAGGCGCTCCCGTTCTGATTCCACCACGCACGATGCGGGTCTGGGTTTCACGCTGGCCTGACGAAGATGGCACCTTGCACGATGAAACCTACCTCTATCTGCGTCTCGACAACGGCCGTTGGTTAATGGAGGGAATGTAGTTTTGTTCTCACGCTTAACCAAACCCTTCCGGGATTTCTTTTCTGAGTCACCGCCGGGTGATGCCTTGGCACATAACGCATTGCCACCCACACAAGATGAGTGGAATGCCCTGTTACAACGCCATGGCCTAGCGCACCTACTGCCTTATGAATCGTGGGATGAGGATACCGGCCTTTATCACAATGAAGATTGTTTGTCGTTTCTGTTGGAGGTCACACCCTCTGTGGGCATGGATGAAGAGACGTTGCGCGTTTTATCGGGTATCTACAGCGCGTTGCCATCCGGTTACACCGCACAGTACACGCTCTATGCCTCGCCGGACATTCTGCCCTTGATGAAACGCTGGGCTGATCTGCGTGAACAAGACAAGCCGAATGAAGACGATGACGAGAATCATATCCGACCGCATCACCGTAATGAAAACATCTTTCGTGCAACATTAAGACGGCGTGTTGATTACCTACTAAGCGGCACATGGAAGTCCCTCTTTTCTGATCAAGCGATGTTGGTGCGTGACTTCCGTATTTTTCTCAGCGTTAACCAACCACTGGATGATAATCACAGCGATGAGACATTGGTTCAACTACGGGAGTCCATCACCGGCACACTACGCTCCGCTGGCTTAACATCACGCCCAATGGATGCTGGGGCTTTTGTTAATTTCTTAGATACCCTGCTTAATCCCCGCCAGGTCAAACGTGACACCTTGACCTACCAAGAAGATAAGTTGATACGCGATCAGGTGGTTGATGGCGATACCGTTGCCTTGGTGGGTCGTGAAGGTTTAGCGATCCAGCATGGCGATATGTTGCTGGATACCCGCATGTTTTCCGTACGCGAGTATCCACCGCAGTGGGCGGGTTGGGGGATGGACAAATTAATCGGCGATCTGATGTCCAACACCCTGCGTATCCCTTGCCCATTTTTGATGACATTTAATGTCTTTGTACCCGACCAAGTCTCCGCTGCGGGTGAAGCTAAATACAAATCGGCTCGTGCAACTCAGATGGCTGACTCCCCTATGGGTAAGTTCGTGCCAGTCTGGAAAGATCGCAAGGCAGATTGGGATTTTGTCAGCACCCAAATTCAAGCGGGACACTCGCTGGTCAGAGGTGGTTTTCAAATCGTCTTATTGGCACCCCACGGCAAGGGAAGCCAAGCAGAGCATCAGCTTAAAGCCTTGTATAAAAGCGCGGGATGGTCATTAACAAGAGACTCTTTTGTCTCCGTACATGCTTTTCTATCAGCTTTGCCAATGATGGCTGGCCCAGCTTTTGTTAAGGAGCTAGAAGGCTTTTCACGACTGCGCTCTTTCCTCACATGGTCATGTGCCAACCTTGCCCCTGCGACGGCGGAATGGTGGGGCACAGGAACACCACTGATCATGCTTCAAGGTCGGCGTGGCCAGATCATGCACGTTGACCCCTGGGACAACAAACAGGGAAACTACAACATGGCAATGGCGGCGGCATCGGGTTCAGGTAAATCCTTCCTGACGCAAGAGATCATCATGTCCGTGCTTGGCACAGGTGGCCGTGTCTGGACAATAGACCGTGGGGAATCCTACAAAAACATCAGCAAACTGCTTGATGGCATTTACCTCAATTTTAGCCGTGATACGAAAATTGTACTCAATCCTTTCACACGGGTAGATAACTTCACGGACGAGCTGCCCATGCTCAAGGCATTAGTGGCACATATGGCATCCCCTAACACGCCATTGGGCGTAATGGAGTCGTCCTGGATTGAACAAGCACTGAAAGAGGTTTGGACGGCACATAAACAGCAGACTACCGTCAGCCACGTTTTCGATGCATTGAAACAGGATGGCGACAGTCGCAAAGGCGATTTGGCCGACTGTCTTTTTCCGTATACCAAGGAAGGCGTTTACGCCAAGTTCTTTGAAGGCGAAAACAACCTCGATCTCGACCGGCCGTTTGTGGCGCTAGAGCTGAAAGATTTGGATGCCATGCCGGACTTGCAGAGTTTGGTTTTACTTCTGCTCATGATGCGTATCACCGAAGACATGTATCAGGGGGATCGCAGTCAACGCAAACTCTGCGTCATCGATGAAGCCTGGAAACTGATGGGCTACGGCAATGCCGGAGCCTTTATAGAAGAAGGCTATCGCACCGCACGTAAATACGAAGGCGCATTTCTAACGGTCACCCAAGGTGTCAACGACTACTACAAATCAGGCACCGCGCAAGCGGCATTTGAAAACTCAGATTGGGTGTTTTTACTTCGCCAAAAGAAAGAGAGCTTGATGCAGCTACAAGCCTCTGGCCGTTTCTCTATGGATGAAGCTGAAATGAAGTTGTTGCGCTCTATCCACACCATTCATGGCAAATACTCTGAAGTTGCCACCTACAGTCCTGACGGTATGGCCATTGGCCGTTTAATCGTCGATCCCTTTACCGAAAAACTCTACTCCACCAAAGGTACTGAGTTCGCGTTTATTCAGAAAGCGATAGCACAAGGTGCGACGCTGGCCCAGGCAGTAGAACAACTGGCAGCAGGAGTTAAACGATGAACCTACAGATGATCGTGGTAATTATTGTGGCAATCCTCTCTGGTGCTGCCACCGCAATGATCAATGATCGCCTGGAGACGCCCACACCCAGAATTGCCGTGATTGATCCCACGGTGTTAGTGGCAGAACAACTCAAGCAAATAACCCCTGGCCTGGATGACGCGGCAATACAAGCGAATGGCCAAGCCTTTGCCAAACGTCTTGATGCAGCCATTACTCACGTAGCTCGACAATACAACGTGGTGATCCTGGTCAGCCCAGCGGTCATTACCGGCGCACCAAACCTGACTGAAGAAGTACGCAGGAGGCTCAATGGCTCGCTTTAAAAAACTGTTTACTGTTTTGGTCATTACCGGAGCCACCAGCATCTCGGTCACGATGTTGGTCATAGCATTGTGTTCGCCATGGTATATCACCAACATTGATCAAAGCCTGCCGGGGCTTTTTTATCAGATCGAACGCGGTGAATTGCCTAAACGTAATGACGTTGCAGGTATCCGTGTTCCCAAAAACCCCTACTACCCTGAAGGTGCGCCGTTTCTAAAAATCATTCGGGGGGTGCCAGGTGATGTGGTCACTTGTGATGGCAGGCGTTTTTTCATCAACGGTATTTTTGCCGGTGAAGCAAAAGAACAGACCCAACGTGGTAATCCACTAACACTAGGCCCAACGGGGGTTATTCCAGTCATGCCACGGTGTATGACTTGGGCGTAGTCGGTCAGACCTACGAAATTGCCGAGCCGGACATGCTTGAAGGTTTCTACAGCAAGCTCAGAGAAGCCGAAGCCAACGGCAAGATGGCCGAAGTTGAAGAGCAGATGAAAGAGCGCTTCATCGCTCATGCCAATCGCCCTAAAGGTGTTGTTCTACCGCGCACCCAAAAACATCGCGTCCACTATTTCGATCCCACCATCGTTTTATCTCAAGACATCGTTGATCACGAAGGCAATGTGTTGTGGCCAGCAGGCACCACCGTAAACCCACTTGATTACGTACCCATGACACAGCAGTGGCTGTTTTTTGATGGCGATGATCCTGAACAAGCAGCATGGGCGCATGACTACCTTAAACGTTATCCCAATCAAGTGAGACCCATCCTCATTCAAGGCGCGGTGCTTGAGTTAACGGAAGCATGGCAAATAAGACTCTACTTCGATCAACACGGTAAATACGTCGAGAAGTTTGGCATCAAAACTGTGCCATCACTTATTAGCCAGGAAGGTAAAAAACTACGGATTGATGAGATCGTGCCAGGAGATAATCATGGTTAGGCGTAAGTCTCGATTATTAACGGCGCTCTGTTTTGTCATCGTGTTATCAAGCTTCTCTTTGCCTGCAAAAGCAGGCGGCGGTTGTGGGGCGATGCCCTTTATCAATCCCATCACTGATATCTGCTGGAGCTGTGTATTCCCGATCTATATCGGCGCGATGCCAGTGGCAACCATGGGGCAAGTCGATTCTGGTGCCTCTAACGGTTATCCACCCCCCATTTGTATCTGCCCCAAAGCAACCATTCCCTATTATCGTATCGGTATCGGTGTGACGTTCTGGGAACCCGCCCGTATTGCTGAAGCGGTGCGCGAACCTTGGTGTTCTCCCATGCTGGGTGGTATCTCATTGGGATCGGCCAGCGCTGCCGTGGTTGGTCAAGGAGGAAACCGTAATACCCAGGAAAATGCCGAGTCGGTGTCGTTCTATAACGTGCATTGGTTCATCTATCCAGTCATGTACTGGTTCAACATGATGATCAGTGAATATTGCGTCCAGGGGG
>JAKISP010000032.1 GCA_021648525.1 Gammaproteobacteria bacterium | reverse complement strand
CCCAACCGTAGTAATCTTCATGTGGTCTCCTCCTGCTTCTGTTTGACGGAATCTACACTCCCATCATGGCGCATTATGACGCCGATTAGGAGGTGGGAGGAGACCATCTCATCGGGCTACATTTAATCAGGGGATGTCGACAGGTTTGTGGCCGCTTGTCCAGGCCTGCTTTCTGCAAAGCCCTTGCATATCACAGTAACTGCAGGTTTTTTCGTCACCCCAGGCGGGCAGTGGTTTGCCTTCGTTGATTTCTGCCATGAGCTGTTTTAAACGCAGGCGGTTTTGTTCTGCGAGTGAGGCGAGTTGCTTGCCTTCTAATACCCCGTCGGTTTTTACTTTCTCTTTGGCGAGTGCGAGGTATTCCACGCGATGGGGTGCGGGGTCTGATAGCAGTGCATAAAAGGGCAGCTGGACTGCTTCGCCTGCTTCAATCTCTTTTAGCCTTGCGGGTTTGCCTGTTTTGTAATCGAGTACGCTGTCACCCTCTGCGGAACTATCGATTCGATCGAGTCTGCCTTTGATATCAAACAGGGGGTCAAGCGTTTCGAGTTTGGCAGATTTTTCGACCGCCCTGACTGTCCATGTGTGTGCGCGTTCAATCTGCCAGTCAATATAATTCGGTACAGTCGCGAGCCACTGTTGTAACCAGCCGCGATGCAGGTAGTTATCTTCCAGGTCTTGTTTAAAGATGCGTTGTGAGATGGCGTTCAGGTGTTCGATAGCGGCTTCGCGATGGTCGCTATCCAGTGGCAGTTGAAAGGCCTCTTTTCCCTTTGGATCGTGAAACAGTTGCAGGATGTGATGCACATGTTCGCCGTAGTCTGACTTCTGCAACGCTTCGCGGATCTCATCGGCAGCACGCAGGTTGAGGCAGTAGCTGAGGTAAAATTGATAGGGGCAATCGATCAGTTTTTGATAGCTACTGGCAGAGATAATTTTTGGTATCAACTCATGCGGTACTGTTGCGGTGGGCGCAGGTGATGTATTAAGGCTTTCAATCGATTGTGCCATTTGTTGTTGTTTGTAGGCGGCCAGTCGTTGTGCCAGCCCGCCATCATGCAGCGCCTCACCATAGGCGAGTTGATGAAAGCTCTGTAGCAGTTCAAGCCACGGTGATGGCGTTGAAATATCCGATCCTTCGTCAGAATACCAGCTGAGCAGGAAATTTGGTGCTGCTTCAAGCAGGCGTCGAAAGTGATAAAAGCGGGTGGCCAGTACCTGACTGGCAGGCGGAATGCCAAGCGCATAGCGCACGCTGTCATTGAAAAAAGGTGAGTGCTCTTTTTGACCGGGAAAGTGCTCCTGGGTGATACCGGCGATCACAATCGCATCGTACTGTTGCAGGTTGCTCTGTTCCAGCGTGAGCAGTTGAATCTGTCCATTATCCTGCGCAGCAAAGTTAGCACGTTCGAGCGCACGCCCGAGCCAGGTACGAAACTCAGTCCAGTTGATCTTAAGGTTGCGCCCTTTGATTGCGTGGCGCATCGCGTTGATCTCGGTGATGATTGCATCACCGGCGAGGTCATCACGATAGGCTTGCCAGATGCCAATGCTACTCAGGCTTTGCTGCAACGCATCAAGCATTGCGGTGGGCGAATGTGATTGGTTATCGATAAAATTCAGTAGTGGTGCGGCGGCAGCTTCAAGGCTATTAAGCAGTGCATGCACCGAGGCGGTATCGACATTGCTCCACGGCAGGCGACGTTGACGCACTTCAATCGCATTGCGATAGCGCGACATACCGCGCGCGATGTTTTCGTGCAGCACGATATCCTGTTCAAAGCGATAGATGGTTTTATTGAAGGTCTCACGTGGCTGTTTAGAAAAGACAAAGGGCGACTTAAGTGCATCAAGCAGTGGTTGCTGGTCGAACTCTTCTTCGACCGCCTCTAGCCAGCGCTCCATGGTGCCAGCTGCACGAGTGGTTGAGAGTGCCCAGCCGGAGTGATCTTTCAGTATGATCGCTTCACGCTCAAGCAGCGCGCGCAGGCGACGTGCAAGGCGGCGATCTTCCGTTACCACTGCGATGCGCTTTTTGCCGCTGTGCAACCACTCTCGTAGCTGTGTGGCTACCGCCACGGCTTCCTGTTCTGCACTGCCTGCCTGATAGCAATGGATCGACTCGTTGCAGGGGCTAGTGGGATGTTGCTGTGCAAAGGTCTGCGCGCGTTCTGCAAGCGGTGCTGTCTGGCAGTTCTGCAGGTTTTTGGCGAGCGGAGGATAGACCTGATCCAGCAGTGCACTGTAATCGTTCTGAGGTTTGTCGATACGCTCGACTGCGGGCAGGTTATTTAATAGCGAATGAATCACCGCATCGGGGTGGTAGTCATCCGCAACCACGCTGGCATCGTTATTGCCCTGTAGTAGCAGTTGCAACTGGCCGCGTTCAATTAAGGTGTTGAGCCATTTCTTTTCCGCCGGGATCAATTGATAGTAACCGGCGACATAGAGCTGTGTCTGTTCTGCAATGCCCGCCAGGCTGGTTGCCAGGCGCTCGATATAATCACTTTGCGGATCGATCACCGACTCTTCACATTGTTGTTGATGCCACGCCTGCCACAGAGTATGCACCAGGTAGGCTTCGCGTGACAGCGCGCTGATCTCAGTGTCACTGGCATCATCAGTGCCATAGGCCTGTTCGAGTTGTTTGATAAAGGTGTTGATATCATCGGGCAGGGTGATGTGATGACAGGTGAGTTCATCAAAGAGTTTGATCAACGATTCGCTTAACGACCACGGGCTACTGTTGCCAAATAGATCAGGAAATTTTTCGAGTGCCTCGATCAGCATCAACTCACACCCCTGGGCGCTCAGTCGTTCGCGGCTGGCGGGTGTGGTGGCTTCAACCCAGCCGCGCAGGGTATTGATCGTCGGCCCGAGCAGCGCCGGTATGCCGAGTGCATTGGCCTGTTTTAATAGCTGGTGGCGTAGCGGCGCGATCGCGTTGAGTGTCGGTAGCAATACGATGCAGTGAGTGAGGTCGCCGCGTTGGCGTAGTGCTGCGTCCGAGTCACTGTCGGAGAGGTGCTGTGTGAGTAGTTGAGATGCCAGCTGCGCAAACAGATTGTCGGCGTAGGGGTAGAGGGTAACGGGGGTGTTGCTGGAGGGCTGAAGATTGTTAGCCGCCCCGGATTGGCGCCGGGGCAACGCGGTGTCGGCTCGCTTATCGCTCAAGATGTTCGAGCTTATTGGGCACGCCGAGCCATTCATCAGCATCTTCCGGTGCATCGATGATCTCGGTGATCACTGGCCAGATCTTAGCCAGCTCCGCATTCAGCGGGGTGAAATGAATCTGATCGTCAGGCAGATCATCCTCAGCATAGATCGCTTCGGCTGGGCATTCAGGCACACACAGGGTGCAATCGATACACTCTTCCGGGTCAATCACCAGGAAATTCGGGCCTACATGAAAGCAATCTACTGGGCAAACCTCGACGCAGTCGGTGTATTTGCACTTGATGCAGTTATCGGTCACAACAAATGTCATGGAATTCTCCGTACCTTAAGCTTAATGATGATGTGTCTGTCGCACTGAAAATGATCCGGCATACCGAATCAGCTGCGCATTATATAGGATTTATTGCGCTTTTTTCAGCCTTGACCAGCATTTTTTAACAGTGATTTGAGCTGATAGAGCATTTCGTGCGCCTGCCGAGGGGTTAAATCATCCGGATCTAGTGTCTTAACCGCCTCCAGCAGCGGATGATCTGCCGGTGGCTGGAACAGTGAAAATTGCGGTGTTGAGGCGGTACTGCCGCTTGTTCCTGTGCTGATACTCGGTTGTGACGGCTGTTTAGCGGCCTCATTTTCAAGCAATATCAGCCGTTCACGCGCCTGCTCGATCACCGAACGTGGAATCCCAGCCAGTGCCGCAACCTGTAGTCCGTAACTCTGGTTGGCCGGGCCCTCTTTCACGGCGTGTAGAAAAACGATGGTATCGCCATGTTCAACTGCATCGAGATGGACGTTGGCACTGGTCGGGTTTGTTTCCGGTAGGGTGGTTAGCTCAAAATAGTGAGTGGCAAAGAGGGTAAAGGCACGTAGATTTTGCGCCAGGTAGTCGGCGCAGGCCCACGCCAGCGAGAGGCCATCAAAGGTACTGGTACCACGCCCGATCTCGTCCATCAAAATCAGGCTATTCTCGGTGGCGTTGTGCAGGATATTGGCGGTCTCGGTCATCTCGACCATAAAGGTTGAACGCCCGCTGGCGAGTTCATCCGAGGCACCGATGCGGGTGAAGATGCGATCCAGCGGGCCGATCACGGCGCGTTCTGCTGGCACATAACTGCCAATTGAAGCGAGGATCGCGATCAGTGCGGTCTGGCGCATATAGGTCGACTTACCGCCCATGTTGGGGCCAGTAATAATTAACATACGGCGTTCGTCATCAAAGCGTACATCGTTGGCAACAAATGGTGTCTCAAGCACCTGCTCAACCACTAGATGACGGCCACCTTCGATGATCAATCCCGGTGTATCGCTTAGCCAGGGTGCCGCGAGGTTCAATGTGACGGCACGCTCGGCGAGATTAGCGAGCACATCAAATTCAGCCAGCGCATCGGCGGTTGCCTGTAGTGCGGCAAGGTGTGGCAATAGTGTTTCAAGCAGCGTTTCGTAGAGCATCTTCTCGCGTGACAGCGAGCGCTCTTTAGCACTCAGCGCCTTCTCTTCAAACGCCTTTAGCTCCGGTGTGATAAAACGTTCCGCAGTCTTGAGTGTCTGGCGACGGATGTAATCTTCCGGTACGTTGTCGGAGTGGATACGCGAGATCTCGATGTAGTAACCATGCACACGGTTGTAACTCACCTTGAGGCCGTTGATGCCACTGCGTTTACGTTCACGCTGCTCCAGGTCGAGCAGGTATTGCCCCGCGTTTTCACTGAGTTCGCGCAGTTCATCGAGTTCGCTATCATACCCCCTGGCGATGACACCGCCGTCGCGAATCAATACCGGTGGGTTTTCAAGAATAGCCCGTTGCAATAGCTCAAGCAGTTCCGGGTGCAGCCCCAGCGCTTCTCGCAGTGTTGTGACTAATGGGGTGTCTAGTGGTGTGACGATCTGGTGCAGTGCTGGCAGTGCGGTGAGCGCATCGCGAATCAGTGCCAGATCACGCGGACGGGCAGATTTAAGGGCGATACGGGCGAGGCAACGTTCGATATCGCCAATGCCCTGTAGCAGTTCATGCAGGGCGCTATCGGTTTGTGTCTCGATCAGTTCGCCGATGCAATGGTGACGCCGGTGCAGTCGCTCATGGTCACGCAGCGGGCGGTTGAGCCAGCGCTTAAACAGGCGACTGCCCATCGCCGTGGCGGTGCGATCCATCACCCAGCTCAGGGTATGCTCCGTGCCACCGGCAAGATTGGTATCGAGTTCAAGATTGCGGCGACTGGTGGCGTCCAGGATCACCGCTTCGTCACGCTGTTCGACTTTAATGGTTTGCAGATGCGGCAGTGCCGCACGTTGGGTTTCACGTGCGTATTGCAGCAGACAACCCGCCGCCGCAACGGCGACCGGTACTGCATCGCCACCAAAACCGTTGAGATCTTTGGTGCCCATCTGTTGGGTTAGTGCGCGGGTGGCGCTATCCAGTTCAAAGTGCCACGGTGGCATCGCGCGCAGTCCGGCACGTTCGCCAAGTGTTGCCTTGTGGTTGCTATCTTCGTTGACCAGTAGTTCGGTCGGTTTGAGCCGTTCCAGTTCATCGAGCAGCGCTTGCCAGTCGTTGACCTCCGAGATAATCAAACGCCCGCTGGTGAGATCAACCGTAGCGATGCCGAAGGTGTGATCGAGCTGATGAATCGCACATAGCAAGTTGTCGTGGCGTTCGCTCAGCAGTGCTTCGTCGGTAACGGTGCCGGGGGTGACGATGCGCATCACCTTGCGCTCCACCGGCCCTTTGCTGGTGGCGGGATCGCCGATCTGCTCAACAATCGCGACCGATTCACCATGCGCCACAATCTTCGCCAGGTAGTTATCGGCCGCGTGATAGGGGATACCCGCCATCGGGATCGGTTCGCCGCCGGACTTGCCGCGGCTGGTCAGGGTGATATCGAGAATGCGCGACGCCTTGCGGGCATCATCAAAAAAGAGCTCGTAGAAATCCCCCATGCGGTAGAAGACCATCATGTCGGGGTGTTCTGCCTTGATGCGTAGAAACTGCTGCATCATCGGTGTGTGTTGTGTGTTTTTTTCTTTAGAACTCATGCTGTTGTATTGCTTATGTTATTGAAATGTATTTTTCATTGTCTCTTAAAGTCTCACTGAAAAGCGACACTTGAAGCACCGTTTTTTTTGCTAAGTGTTATTGAAATCCAGACGTGACACTTTTCTTCAGGTTGCCAGACAAACTGAAATAAAATCAAAAGGATGCCTATGGCAGTAATACAGAGTATCAAACCTCTATCTTCTAAGACAGTGGCAGTGATGAAACTCCAGGAGCTGAAGAAAAACGCCAAACAAGGCAGTCAATCATAATGATTGATAATATAATCGTCCAGGTCTTAGTAGTGTTGTCTGCACAATAGCGAGATATAGCTGGATGTTTTAACGTCCATAAAACGACCAGTGTCGCTATCCCGTTTCACGTAGTGCCCTGAAGGGGTTTGTGTTTGGGAACGGTCTCTGACAGCACCGTTGCTATGTCCATCGCCCTTGGGAGGATTAGTGGCCATGATTTATATTCCTGTGTCTGATTAACGGCTAAAGCCCATCTCCAGGAGCCTGTCGGACTTAGGATGAATCTACTGCGAAAAAGCCATTTCGGTCCATTTTTCCGATCAATTTCGTTAAATATGCTCAATATTCGCCTCAAATGATCGAAAAAATGGTCTCAAAATGGCTTTCTCTCGCGACGATCACCTAAGTCCGACAGGCTCCTGGCCTGATAGAAATAACGTTACCTAAAAAATAGGTGGATAGAGCACATAAAACAACTAATCCTAAAAAAGATTCGCATAAGGCGCGTTTTTGGGGTAAAATATTCTCAGTAGTAACAAAGGGGATTAGGGGTGGTTCTTTCGGATATAAAACAAGCTCAAAGAGAGCGCCTGCTACACATAGACTTTCGGGCGTACTTTCTGGGGGATGTGGGCCGTAGTGATTTGATAAAGCGCTTTGGAATCAAGGCGGCCGCGGCTACGCGTGATCTCAGAATTTATAGCGACTTAGCGCCGAATAATCTTAATTATGATACCAAGACCAGGGCATTTCTTCGTTCGAAGCGATTTAAACCCGTCTTCGAATATGAAGAATCAAAGGTGCTGGCTGCGCTTTCTCAGGGTGGTGGGAAAGGTTTTACTGGCTCATCAGCAGGGATGGTCTCATGTGAGACACCCGCAAAACTAAATAAACCGAAGCTTGATGTGCTTTCCGTGATTACCCGAGCCATTCATCAAGGCAAAGCGGTGAAAGTGGAATACAGTTCAACCAGTTCAGGGACTACTACACGCGAGCTGGTGCCATTCGTATTGGTAGACAATGGCCTGCGCTGGCACGTCAGAACCTTTGATCGCAAGAACCAACGTTTTGGTGATTTTGTGATTACTCGAATTACCAAAGTAGAATTGCTAGACGCACTACTTCAGGAACACGAAGACCTAAAGCATGACATTCAATGGAATCGCATTGTCGAGATGGAGTTGGTGCCACACCCAGACAATATTGAGCACCCACAAGTAATCGAATTGGACTACGACATGATCGATGGTGTAGGTAAGCAAAATGTTCGTGCTGCTGTCGCGGGTTATGTACTTAGACGGTGGAATGTGGATTGTTCTGATGATCATGGCTTGCGAGGCGGCGAGTATCAGTTGTGGCTAAGAAACAGTCCGGTACTCTACGGTGTTGAGAATATTGCGATAGCGCCCAACCATAAGAACCCCGGTAACGACTCAAATAACAAAACGACAGGGAAGTGATCTAAGTGGCGTCCATCACGAATTACCACGCTAAATATTACGCGCACGAATTAAGCCGTCGTCACTCTGCTGCTGACTCAGAAAAGCTGGCAGGCGCGTTGCTGGATGCTCAGGTTGATCTCAATCCTCATCAGTTAGAAGCGGCTTTGTTTGCATTTAAATCCCCCCTATCAAAAGGTGCCATTCTTGCGGATGAAGTAGGGCTTGGAAAAACCATCGAAGCAGGTCTGGTGCTGTCGCAGAAATGGGCAGAGGGCAAGCGTCGAATACTGGTTATTACCCCGGCCAATCTACGTAAACAGTGGTCTCAAGAGATGGTGGATAAGTTTTTTCTACCCTCCGTTATTCTCGAAGCTAAAAATTACAATAAGGCTAAAAAAGAGGGGAAAACTCAGCCGTTTTTGCAAGATGGTCTCGTGCTCTGTTCGTATCAATTTGCGGCTAAGCGAAGTGAAGAGCTGCTGGCTATCCGTTGGGATTTGGTTGTTATTGATGAGGCACACAGGCTTAGAAATGTTTACCGCAATGACAATAAGATAGGCAAAGCCTTAAAAACAGCTTTAGCCAATGTGCCTAAAATTCTACTGACTGCCACGCCACTGCAAAACTCCCTGATGGAGTTATATGGTCTAGTGAGCCTGATTGATGACTATGCCTTTGGTGATGTAAAAAGCTTCCGTAGCCAATATGCTCGATTGACCGGCGAAGAGTGTTTTGATGAGCTACAGGCGCGTCTTAAACCGATATGTCACCGTACCCTGCGTCGGCAGGTTTTGGAATACATCAGCTATACCAACCGTATCCCCATCACCCAGGAGTTCACACCATCACCCGATGAACTGACCTTGTATGACAGGGTATCGGAATACCTATGTTCACCCGCGCTGTATGCACTGCCCAATGCCCAGCGCCACTTAATGACCTTGATACTTCGAAAACTATTAGCCTCATCCACCTTTGCCATTGCCGGGGCATTGGAAACGTTAGCCAATAAACTTCGTTGTCAACTGAAAGATAATCAATCGCTGATTGAACGTATCGAAGGTGTAGAAGAGGACTTTGAAGGTTATGACTCATATGCTGATGAGTGGGGGGAAGACGACCTGCCTGAATTGCTTGATGCCGATAATGTTGCCGCCATTGAAGAGGAGATAGCTTCACTAGAGGCATTTAAAGAGCTTGCTGTCTCTATTACCCAAAATGCCAAAGGAGTGGCCTTACTTCAAGCACTCAAAGCAGGATTTGATAAAGCAAAGGAAATTCAAGCGCAAGACAAAGCCATTATCTTTACAGAATCACGCCGAACCCAGGACTATCTAGTTCAACTGCTCTCAGAAAGTGGTTACCAGGACAAACTGGTGTTATTTAACGGCACCAATGCTGATCCGCAGTCACGAGAGATTTATAAGCAGTGGAAGGATAAGCATAAAGACTCAGACAAAGTGACAGGATCGCGCTCTGCCGATATGCGAGCGGCGCTAGTAGACCATTTCCGAGATACCGCCCAGATTATGATTGCCACCGAAGCCGCCGCCGAAGGTATTAACCTTCAGTTTTGCTCCATGGTGGTCAATTACGATCTACCCTGGAATCCTCAGCGGATAGAGCAGCGTATCGGTCGTTGTCACCGTTATGGCCAAAAACATGACGTGGTCGTGATTAACTTTCTCAACAAAGGCAACGCCGCCGATCAACGTGTTTATGAACTGTTGGCAGAAAAATTCCAGCTCTTCTCTGGCGTATTTGGTGTGTCAGATGAGGTGTTGGGTGTCATTGAGTCAGGGGTGGATTTCGAAAAGCGTATTGTCAATATTTACCAAACCTGCCGCAAACCAGAACAGATAGCACTGGCCTTTGATGAACTCCGAACTGAAATGGATGCGCAAATCACCGCCACCATGAAAGATACCCGCAAGAAGTTATTAGAAAATTTTGATGCCGAAGTTCATGACCGCTTGCGCATCAATATGGAAGAGGGAAAATATTACCTCAATAAATACGAACAGATGTTATGGAAGCTTACTCGGCACCAGTTGGCTGATTATGGCTGCTTTGATCGAGGTGAACTAAATTTCTTCCTGGAGCGTAAACCGGAACAGTGCCCCCAAGTCCCTGATGGCCCCTACCACCTAGGGCGTGATTTTGGTGAAGCCCACCGATATCGCCTTGGCCATCCGCTGGCACAATATGTACTTCAGAGCGCTAGCCAGAAAAGTCTTGATCCCGCAACGCTTGTTTTTGATTACAGCAACTGGCAGCAACAAATTGCCGTGCTTGAACCCTATGTTGGGCAGTCCGGTCAACTCCGTGTAGACAAAGTATCCGTCACCGGTGCAGATGCCCAGGATCACCTCATCCTGGTAGGCATGACGGAAGCAGGCGAAATGATCGAAGAGGCCGCATTACGCCGCCTGTTTGAACTGCCTGCAACGTTAAATGATGAAACCCGTACTGCGTTTAATGATCAATTAGCAGAGCACTCTCAGCAGAGAAAGCAGCAAATTCTGGATGCCCTCGCCATTCAAAAAGCGCAGTGGTTTGAAGAGGAGATGGATAAACTTAACTACTGGGCAGAAGATCAACGCAAAGGCTTAAAGGGCGAATTAAAGCGTTTTGATGATGAAATAGCCGGCCTTAAAAAGCAGGCCCGTAGCTCGGCTAACCTACCGGACAAACTGGCGATACAGAAAAAGATAAGAGAGATCGACCGAAAACGTGATGATGCATGGCGTGACTATGACCAAGCATCGCGTAAGGTAGAAGATAAAAAAGAGAGTCTGCTGGACTTGGTAGAGGCTCAGCTAGCGCAGCAAGTTAATTCAGAAACCTTGTTTCAAGTGCACTGGCAATTGGTCTAATGGTGAGAAATCAATAATGAAAGCATCTGAAGCAAAATTACTCGACTTTTTTAAGAAGTCTCCACAGTTCGTTATACCAATTTATCAGAGAACTTATTCCTGGACGGAAAAAGAGTGTCGTCAGTTATGGGGCGATATCCTACGCGCAGGCTCAAGCGATAAGGTGTCCGCTCACTTCATTGGCCCGGTGGTTTATGTTGAGTCAGGTCTTTATTCTATCAGCTCGCAATCCCCCCTATTGGTTATCGATGGCCAACAGCGTTTAACCACAGTAACGCTGCTACTGGCCGCGCTCGCAGAAGCAATAGGCGCTGGTGAGCCTATCGAAGGGTTTACCGCCAAAAAAGTGCGTAACTACTACCTGCTTAATCCAGAGGAGGATGGGGAACGTCACTACAAATTGGTATTAACCCAAACCGATAAAACCACGCTGTTATCTATCTTGCAGCAAGTTGAACCTCCGAAGGATGCTTCACTCAGGGTGACTGAGAACTTCGAACTATTTCAATCATTAATTCAGCAAAATCAGACCGGGCTTGAAAGCATATGCAAAGGCATTGCTAAGTTGATGGTAGTGGATATCTCACTCGACCGTGAGCAGGACAATCCACAGCTTATTTTTGAAAGCATGAACTCCACCGGGCGTGAATTGAGCCAAGCCGATCTTATTCGTAACTTCATTCTCATGGGGTTGAAGCCAAAACTCCAAACCCATCTTTATGAACACTACTGGCGGCCGATGGAGTTGGCTTTTGGCCAAGAGGCATACAATAGCCACTTCGATGCATTTATGCGTCACTACCTCACCGTGAAAACCAATGATATCCCCCGTAAGCAGGATGTATACGAGGTGTTCAAAAAACATTCACGTGCATCAGGAATAGATCAAGCGGGGGTTGAAGAACTTCTCAAAGACCTCTATCGCTATGCCCTCTATTTTTGCGCCATGGCCCTGGGTGCTGAAGAAGATAGTGAACTAAGACAAGCCTTTCATGATCTGCGCGAACTCAAAGTAGATGTTGCCTATCCATTACTGCTTGAGTTTTATCATGACTATAAACAGCAGACGTTGGCTAAGTCGGATCTGTTACAGGCGGTGCGATTGATCGAGAGTTACGTGTTCCGCCGTGCAATCTGTAATATTCCCACCAACTCTATGAATAAGACGTTTGCCAACATGGGTAAAAGTCTCAAGAAAGACCGCTATCTGGAGAGCCTCAAAGCCGCCTTTATGTTGCTGCCATCCTATCGTCGCTTTCCAAAGGGTGATGAGTTTCAGCGTGAAATGAAAATACGCGATCTCTATAACTTTCGGAGTTGCAGTTATTGGTTGCGTCGTCTGGAAAACGAAGGGCGAAAAGAGCGTGTGCCCGTGGATGAATACACTATCGAACATATCCTGCCTCAGAGTGATAACAACGCTGATAAAGTCCCCGCTGTTTGGCGCGAGGAGCTTGGGCAAGCCTGGGAGGCAGTCTGGGAGACCTACCGCCACACCTTAGGCAATCTGACTCTGACGGGTTACAACTCCGAATACAGCAACCGTAGCTTTGCAGACAAGTGTGGAATGGAAGGTGGTTTTGCCCAAAGTCCACTTCGCCTAAACATAAACCTTGCAACGAAAGGCGCTTGGAACAAAGAGGCCATCGCAGGGCGTGCGTCGTATCTTGCGGCCAAAGCGATTTCAGTGTGGCAAGCCCCCATGCTGGATACAGAATTGTTGGCGGCCTACAAGCCTTCAGCAGCAACGACAGCCGGTAGCTATACCATTGACGACCATCCGCATCTGGCTTCAGGCTCGTTGCGGGAGCTGTTTAATGAATTCCGTAAACAAGTGGTGGCACTCGATCCTTGCGTGGCGGAAGAGTTTCTCAAACTCTATGTCGCCTACAAAGCAGAGACCAATTTTGTTGATGTTGTACCGCAAGCCAAGCGCTTACGCCTTTCACTTAATGTTGCGTTCCATGAAATAGATGACCCCAGAGAGATGTGCAAGGATGTGACTAACCTTGGCCGTTGGGGGAATGGCGATGTAGAAGTCGGCTTAAGTAGCCTAGAAGAGCTGCCCTATGTCATGGGCCTCATACGACAGTCGTTAGAAAAACAGATGGATTCAGGCGCTGAAGTCAGCGATTAAGCGAACCAAATATTGAACATTTATAAGGCGCAAGCCAAGTAAGAATGAAGCAGGAATTGACCCTATGTCCGAGAACACAATGCCAGACAAAATGAGCGGCGAAACGCTCGATATCAGCGAGCAACGCAAACAAGAGCTTAAACAACTCTTCCCCGGCGTCTTTACCGAAACCACCGATGCTAAAGGTGAGATCGTTGAGACGATCGACTTTGAAAAACTCAAAGCCGAGCTAGGCAGTTTCAGTGATGTCTATGAAGGCCGCCGTGAACGTTATGGCATGGAGTGGCCGGGCAAGCGTGACTGCATGAAGCTGATTCAGGAACCCAGCCGCGCCACCCTTAAACCCTGCCGTGAAGAGTCGGTGGATTTTGATAATACAGAAAACCTCTTTATCGAAGGTGACAACCTGGAAGTTTTAAAGCTCTTGCAAAAGAGCTACTACGGCAAGGTGAAGATGATCTACATCGACCCGCCCTATAACACCGGCAAAGAGTTTATCTACCCCGACAACTATAAAGAGAGCCTGGAGACTTATATGGCTTACTCCGGCCTGGTGGATGATGATGGTAAAAAATTCACTACCAACACAGCCAGCGAAGGACGTTTTCATACCAAGTGGCTCAATATGATGTTCCCCAGACTTTATCTGGCGCGCAATTTGTTGCGGGAGGATGGGGTGATCTTTATCTCGATTGATGATAATGAGGTGGAAAATCTGCGGAGGATGTGTGATGAGATATTTGGAGAGGAGAATCTACTTGCATGTTTTTCTTGGAGGACTGATGGGAATTTTGATAACCAAGCCAAGATAAAAAATTGTCACGAGTATATTTTATGTTATACGCGAAACGAGGCTTTCTTTCCTCACCCACCCGTAATCGACCCAAATACTTCTGAAGACAGTAAAATATTTAAATCGGAAATTAGGAATACTGTTGTAAAAAATGGTCCCAAAAATCCGGTGAGCGACATCGTACTTCCTATTGGGTTTCCGGCAATATTCTCTGAAGGAGTGGTTGAGCCTCGCGATGATAGCTGGCCTCACTATTTAACTGTTGCTAATTTTAAAGACGGAAAGCTAACTTCACCAGTTATAGTAAGAAGTGGGTGGAGTTCAAAGGTATTGCTTGAAGCGTTTATAGTAAATAAGTTCCAGCCAGTGCTTGACTCTAAGGGGCAAAGTACTTGTTTTGAGGTGATTGCATCGGGCGCAATCGAGGCCGTAAAAGAGCGATCAGATACCCAAAGTCACGTTATATCCTCCTTGGCAGGGTTTGGAGGATCTCAAAAGGCAGCCTCAGAAATAGAGTCATTAGGATTGGTCTTTGACGATTATCCCAAGCCAACTTCACTAATTGATTACTTCGTTAAAATGAACGAAGGAGATGATTTTGTTGTTGTGGATTTTTTTGCGGGTTCAGGAACAACTTCGCATTCAGTATTTAATGTTAAGTCTGATAATAATTCAGAAAAACAGAAGATTAAATTTATTTCTGTTCAGTTGCCAGAGCCTTGCCAGGAGACAACCAAGGCATTTCAGGCTGGTTTTGAAACTATAGCTGACGTTTGCAAAGAACGTATTCGCCGCGCAGGCCAAAAAATCCGACAAGAACGCGAAGGCCAGTTAGATCTCGAAGGCAGGGGTGAATTGGATCTAGGCTTCAAAGTCTTAAAGCTGGATCAATCCAATTTCAAACAGTGGCAAACGCCAAGCGGGGAACTGGATGCCGATCAAATTGGTAAAACGCTAGATGCTTTTGCTAACCACATTGATCCCGACGCCACCCAAGAGGAGATTCTTTACGAATTGTTGCTAAAAGCGGGTTACCTACCGACTGATAAGATCGAAACCCTTGATTTAGCAGGCAAGCAGGTTTTTTCCATACGTGATGGTGAATTGTTGATTTGTCTAGAAGAGGAAATCACCGCTGAACTCATTGATGAGGTGGTGGAACTCGTTTTTGGCCAGTTTATCTGCCTGGATAAGAGCTTTCAGGGTAACAACCAACTCAAGGTCAATGCGGTGCAGACCTTTAAATCTCGCTCACAAAACTCTGAGACCGAAATGGTATTTAAGGTTGTTTAATTTGGAACCACAGAAGACGGTGGGAACCCGGCGTGAGGGGGCAACTGCCGAGGATTGCTCGGTAGTTCGGCAAGAGGGCAGCTGCGAAGTAAATTCTGAGACCGAAATGCTCTTTAAGGGGGTGCAATGAGCGAACAGAGCAATCAATCTCAACAGATACTGTTTTACACCGACCCCCAGGGGACAGTGCATCTGGAGGTGTTTTTTGAGGATGAAACCCTGTGGTTGAGCCAAAAGCAGTTGGCCGAGCTATTTGCCGTGGAGGTGAATACGGTCAACTATCATCTTAAGGAAATATTTAAAACTCAAGAGCTTAGCGAGGATTCAGTTATTCGAAAAATTCGAATAACTGCCGCTGATGGTAAAAAATACCTGACGAACGTCTACCACCTGGATGCCATTATCGCGGTGGGCTATCGAGTGAATTCCTGGCAGGCGACCCGTTTTCGCCAGTGGGCCACCCAGACCTTGCGTGAATTCATCATCAAGGGTTTTGTGATGGATGATGCACGACTTAAGCAGGGTCAACACTGGGGTAAAGACTATTTTGATGAGTTGCTGGAGCGCATTCGTGAGATACGTGCCAGTGAACGCCGTTTCTATCAAAAGATTACCGACATCTACGCCCAGTGTTCGATTGATTACGACCCTAAAGCATCCGTTACCCAGACGTTTTACGCCAAGGTACAAAACAAACTCCATTGGGCCATTCACGGCCATACCGCCGCTGAACTGATTAAAGAACGGGCAAACAGTGATAAGCCCAATATGGGCCTGACGACGTGGAAAAATGCACCGCAAGGAAAAATCCTCAAGGGCGATGCAGGTGTGGCGAAGAATTATCTCACGGAAGATGAACTGCGTTCACTTAACCGTATTGTCACTATGTATCTCGACTTTGCCGAATTGCAGGCCGAACGCCAAAATGCCATGCGTATGGATGATTGGATAACCAAGCTCGATGGTTTTCTGCAATTCAATGATTATCAGTTGCTCAATGATGCGGGTAGTGTCTCTGCGGCACTGGCTAAGCAGTTTGCAGACGTCGAGTTTCAGAAATTTAGGGTTGCTCAGGATCGTCACTTCGAGAGTGATTTCGATAAGGCAGTTAAACAGATTAAAGACAAAGGGCGGGATAAATAATGTCGCTGCTTAAATTTAAATTTGATGGCAATCTGGACTACCAACGTCAAGCGATTGATTCCGTTATCAACCTGTTTGAAGGCCAGCCGCTGGCCAAAGAGACCTATTCTATTGCTTTAGGTCAGGAGGCGGGTGGTAGCCAGCTGGTAATGGGTGATGAGTCGTTTGGTAATGTCTCTGCCATGGCTAATCAACTGGTGCTGAGTGATGAGTTGTTATTGGAAAATATGCACAAGGTGCAAGAGACCAATAATGTGCCAAAACAGGCCGAGTTAGCGGGGCGACACTTTTCTATCGAGATGGAGACGGGAACGGGTAAAACCTATGTTTATCTTCGCTCTATTTTTGAGCTGAACAAAAAATACGGTTTTACCAAGTTCATTATTGTGGTGCCGAGTGTGGCAATCCGCGAAGGGGTGCAAAAAAGCATCCAGATGACGCGGGATCACTTCAAAGAGCTGTATGACCAGACACCGTTTAATGCCTTTGTTTATGATGCTAAAAAGCCAGGGCAGGTGCGTACCTTTGCCGGGGCTAACGCGCTGCAAATCATGATTATCAATATCCAGGCCTTTGATAAGGCAACGGCGATTCTTAACCAGGATCGTGAGCAGGGTCGGTTGATTAACTTTATCCGCGCTACCAAGCCAATACTACTCATTGATGAACCGCAGTCGGTGGAGGGGGATACCCGTAAAGAGCAGACCAAACGTTCTCAGGCGTTGGATAGTTTGAATCCGCTTTGTACATTGCGCTATTCCGCTACTCACAAAAATCCTTATAACCTGTTGTATGTGTTAAATCCTATTGATGCCTATGACCTGCGCCTGGTTAAGCGTATTGAAGTGGCAAGCCTGGTGGAAGATCAAAGCTTTAATACCACCTTTGTCGCTTTAAAAAGCGTGGATAACAAAAAGGGCATTAAAGCTAAGCTGCAAATCAATGTGGGTGAGAAGGGTGGCCCCAGGAAAAAGGCGGTAACCGTAAAGCAGGGGGATGATCTTTACCTGAAGGCGAAAGAGCGGCAGGAGTACCAAAGTGGTTGGGTTGTTGCCAACATCAGCTGTGAACCCGGTATCGAGCATGTGGAGTTTAGCAACGGCCAAGTGGTTAAGTTAGGTGAAGCACTGGGCGGTTTAGGCGATGAGCTGATGCGTGCTCAGGTCTATGAGACGGTTGAGCAGCATCTAAAAAAAGAGCAGGCGGTGAAAGGTAAGGGGATTAAAGTCCTCTCGCTATTCTTCATTGATAAGGTAGCGAATTATCGTATCTATAACGATGACGGTTCGACGACGCTGGGTAAGGTCGGCCAGTGGTTTGAGGAGGCTTATCAGGAGTTACGTAACAAACCACTTTATAAAGGGTTGCTGAATTTTGATGTAGAGAAAGTCCATAACGGTTATTTCTCTCAAGATAAAAAAGGCATCGTGAAAGATACCACGGGTAAGGCTCAGGCAGATGAGCAGACCTATGCCTTGATCATGCGAGAAAAGGAGCAGCTGCTTTCGCTGGAAGAACCACTGCGTTTTATCTTTTCTCACAGTGCCTTGAAAGAGGGGTGGGATAACCCGAATGTTTTCCAGATTTGCACACTCAACGAGACAAAATCTCAGGATCGTAAGCGCCAGGAGATTGGGCGTGGTTTGCGGTTGCCGGTTAACCAACAGGGTGAGCGGGTGAGTGATCCGTCGGTTAACCGCCTGACGGTGGTGGCGAATGAATCCTATGAAGACTTTGCTCGGCAATTACAGAATGAATTTGAGGAGGATTACGGTTTAGAGTTTGGCAAGGTGGATGTGACGACCTTTGCCAAACTAATAAACTCTGAGGCGGAGCAATATAGCCCCTTAGGGCAGGACGTTTCCAAGGAACTATTTTCATCGCTTGTTGCCGATGGTTACATCGATGAGAGTGGTAAGATTTTAGATAAATTTGATCCGAAAAACCCTCACTTTGTACTTGCGCTGCCAGATGAGTGGGCGCACATGCGGCCGCAGATTGTCGATGAGATGAATCGATACGTATTCAAAAACCGTGTGGTGAATGCTCGTGACCGAAGAACACTCAATTTACGCAAAAACATTTTTTTAGATCCAACCTTCCGTGAGCTGTGGCAGCGCATCAGCCAGCGCACTCGCTATCGGGTCACGTTTGATACGGAAGAGTTGGTTAAATCCGCAGCGCAAGCGATACATGAGATGCCGCCTATCTACAAAACACGGATTACCACTGAGTTGTATAGCCAAAGCATGAGTCATGCAGGCATTGAGGGGCAGCAAATTTCAGGGGGTGTTCGCGAAGTGGCAGCCGCACCTCAGTTACCTGATTTGCTGGCTTACTTGCAAAATAGTACCGAGCTAACCCGTCATACCCTGGTTAGAATCCTCAAACAGTCTGAACGGCTGGCGGACTTTATTCGTAATCCCCAGATATTCATCAATCAAGTGACTGACTGTATGCAGCGAGAGTTGCATGGCGTAACCGTAAAGGGGATTCAGTACGAGAAGATCGGTGGCGCAGTCTATGAGATGCACCAGATTGAAGAGGAAAATGGTATCACTCGCTATCTCAATAATCTGTATGAAGTACAAAATATCGAAAAAACGCTTTACGATTACGTGGAATATGACTCCGATGTAGAGAAGGAATTTGCCAAGTCCTGTGACAGTGACGAGCGTGTAAAGTTTTATTGCAAGCTTCCACCGCAGTTTAAAGTTGATACGCCAGTGGGGCCGTACAATCCCGATTGGGCATTGGTCACCGAGGGCGAGGAAAAACTCTATCTGATTCGTGAGACCAAGAGCACACGTAACGAGGCTGAGTTGCGGGATAAAGAGCGTGACAAGATTACTTGTGGCCGTCGGCATTTTGAAGCGATTGGGGTTGATTACGAAGTAGTGACCACCTTGGATGAGGCATTGAATGGGTGATGTCAGTTAAACCTAACCCTGCGTAAGCCAGGGGTGGTGGGGATTGTGATACTGCATGAATTTGAAAAGTTTTTAGAGGCGTTGGGTGTAAATGGTGTGTAACGAGGGGCTGCGTTATGAATTTCAATCTTATACCTTTTGGGTTAGAAGCTAACAGTGGAACGCTGGTTGATATTGCGGATGTTCCCAGGGGAAGTAAATGTGGCTGTATTTGTCCTGCATGTAAAACACCCCTGGTAGCCCGGCAAGGGGAAGAGAAGGAGTGGCACTTTGCCCATGCCAGTCGTAAGGTGTACGAGAAGACTCAGAAAGAGTGTGAGTTCTCGTTTTATCTTTCTGTCAGGATGATGGCCAGGCAGATAATCGACAATGAGTTTAAGATCAAACTGCCTGAGTACAGAGACTCTGTTTCACAATATGGGTCTGCTCAAGGTTATTCGGTGCATGAGTCTTTTCTAATTACCGAAGCCAAAGAAATTTTTCTATCCAATGTGGCTGTTGAAGCTATCTTTGAGGGAGTGGCCGTTGACCTCGTCGGTTACATTAACGATTTTAAGTTTGTTGTATATTTCACTCACCCAGGAAGAGCGGTTCCCCAGGAGCTGGAATCGCCAAGTGATCACCATAGTGGTGTTATGACAATTGCCCTCGATGAGTTGCGTAACACAATTTTCCGGCAGGTTAAAAACAAGAATCAGTCTTATCAGTCTGCGCTGATCGAATATTTGTCAAATGATGTATCTTCTAAACAGTGGGTATTCCATCCCCGTTATCAGCGTTGCCACCAGCAGGCTTTAGAACGACTTGAAGAAAAGGTTAAGTCGGATGCAAGGGAGAAAAAAGTACAGGGACGAAAACAGGTGCCTGCCGGGCGGCGAGTATTGTTTGAATGCGTTATGTGCAAAACACAATGGCAGGGGTTTCTGCCAGGTGGAAATAAATGTTTAAAATGCAATACACACTTATATACAAGGGATTTTGAGTAATGAATGGGAATAAATAACTATGTATCTGATAGACGAAGCTATAGTGTATTCGCCTTCAGACCTCTGTCGTTTCATGTCATCTCCCTTTGCCAGCCACGGCACTATTGAAGCGGACACCGGCTATTCGGTGTGAATAATTATGATAATGGTCTGTGGATGCCGCCGGTGCCGGAAAATACCAAGGGAAAGCTGGTGCATGGGACAGGATGGATAGACAGGCCATTGCCAATCACATTATGGAAATCACTGGACGCCAATTCCATAAAGGCGCTCACAATATCCCTGAAACAAAAATCAATAGTCGTGGTAAACGGGAGAAGGTACCAAATGATGAGCGGCTACACATGACTTATGATGAATTTTTAATTAAAAAATTGAAAACAATGAGTGAGCGAATAAAGAGTTGGGTTGATGAATGCCCACTTTGTCGAGATTATACGGATAAAAAAAAGAAACAATTTCAATCCAGTGTGCGGGTGAACGATGCCCTGGATAGACTCTCTGCAAGGGCTGAAAAACACATTACCGGGGACAGAAAAGGTTGGACATTGTTTATTGTCACAGTGCGTTAGTAAAAACTATGCAATTTCATTGCAAGCCTGTGCGCAGCACAGTGTTGTGATAGCTTTTGACTCATGAGCGGTTAGACAATGTGTGGCTTTGACGATTTTAATCGTCAGCACATTGGCTGCGCTAACCTATGGAATTTATTCCATAGTAGTTAAGTTCCAGTCTGGCCTTTATCTATCATGACGAAGTTTGTGAGTGTGAGCATGGTGAAAAAATAATTATTGAGAACAGGAGCTAAACATGGGATATATGATTCTTGAGGAAAGCTTGTACCATGAATATCCAGTTTATGATTACCCTAAAACAGGATTGGGAAATTCTTTTATTGATGAGCATTACCTTAAAGAAAAATTTGAGATTCCTTTTGTTTTCGGTATTAAGTGCCCACAGAATGATCACCCCGGACATTATTTTGGTGGTGTCATTCCCGTCGTTAGCCAGGTCTTCATTGACATGCTTAAGCGGGCAGGTGTTGATAATTTTCAGACATTCCCCGCTACCCTTGTGAATCGAGAAAAAACCTGCAATGGAAAGGCTATTTTGCCTTTAATGCCATTGGGCTTATTGAAGCCGCTAATATGACACACTCAAAAGGGGCGGCTCTGAATTATTGAATTGACAGCTATTGCGGCTGCGGTTTGTAGTTCTGGCGCATACGCATCTCTGCAAAGCCGTGTTTAATAATGTTTTTGTATGAATGCTGTGGATCACCTTCAACTGCTTCACCCGTTTCGGTGACAATATGTTTGCAGCCTGACGATTTGGCGTGTTCAATGCGTGTCGCCATGATGGCTGCCTGACTGCCTTTGCAGCGATATTTTGGCGCGGTTGCGCCCCAGTCGAGCCATGCGATGTCATCTTGCACAAACATTGCGCCAGCGCCAGCCATGGTGTCACCATCAAAACTGGCAAACAGGTGCCAGCGAGGATCATTGGCGAGTGCCGCAATCATTGGAATTGCGGCTTCACTTATATCGAATGCCTGGCATACAATGCGGGCGAATTCATTGGCATGATCACTTCCGATTTTTTCAATACGTAGTTCAGTGCTTGATGCTGGTGGTACGCTGTTATCGCGGATAAATCGCATCCAGCCTCGGGTTTCAATCAGTCCTGCATTGATAAGCTGTTGTTTACTCGCCTGTGGCTGGTCTTCAATGTAGAGGTGAAGAAAGTAGTTTTTGATGCCAAGCGCGGTGTAGGTGGCGGCGATTTTTTGAATTGTACTCGGCTTGATCTCTTTGTTACCGCAGAGCCCATGCACGCGGTTAAGCATGATGTTTGGATCTGCTCTGGCGGTGAGCAGCAGTGCGTCATCAATGTTTACCAGGCGAAATCCGAGTGCCTTTTTAGTTGCCGCAGGGCAGTTAGTGTAAAGGCTCGTTAAAACTTCATGTTCGATTGCCTCAGTACGTTGTTCCAGTTCCATTTTTGTATTCCCTGTCTCATGCTTTATTTGCCGCAACAGCGTTTATATTTTTTACCGCTACCACAGGGGCAGGGGCTATTTTGAGTTGGCTGTGAAAGTGTACCATCGACATAGAACCAGCGCTCATCTTCTTTAACAAAGTAGCTGATTTCGTGAATGACCTTCGTGACTTCTTCGGTCTGATAGCGAGCAATGAACTCAACAGTCCCGTTGCTATCAGTTGCATCGCCTGCCCTGATATTGCAGATTTTAAGGCCCAGCCAACTGGATTGTGATTCTTGATTGAGGTCAAGCCGGGCGGGGCGTGTGGTGGCGTGCCATGTGCTGGATAGATAGTGTCTGTCGTTGAGTGTGTAGGCACTATAACGGGAGCGCATGAGCTTTTCAGCAGTGGGAGCGATGATCTCATCTTTAATGTATTGACCGCAGCAGTCCATGAACTGGCTACCACTATCGCAAGGACAATTATTGAACGTTGTGTTTAGCATGGTGTCAATGTATCGCGTAATGGGAATTGGCGTAAAGATTAGTGGATAGTACATATTGAGCCATTCGTCATCAATCTTCTATGAGGCTGATGCGAGGATGTCCACTCCAGCTAGTATGTCCACTCAGGCTGTCTTGTCGTGCTAAAATTCGGCCCATGATAAATTTTACCAACGTTGCGTTGCGTCGCGGCGGCAAGATACTCTTCGAGAAGGTCACTTTTACCATTCACCAGGGGCAGCGTGTCGGTGTGACTGGTGTGAATGGTTGTGGTAAGTCGAGCCTGTTTGCGATGGTGCGTGATCAGCTACACAGTGATGTGGGTGAACTGACCCTGCCACCTGGCCAGGTGATTGCTCATGTGGCGCAGGAGACACCTGCGCTGGATCGTTCGGCAATCGACTATGCGATTGATGGTGATGTTGAGCTGCGCACCATTGAGGCCGAGCTGGCTGAAGCCGAGAAGGTGGATGATGGTAATCGTCAGGCGCAGTTGCATGCCAGACTCGAATCGGTGGATGGTTACACCTGTCGTAGTCGTGCGGCACGCTTGCTGCACGGGCTGGGTTTCACCACCGCGCAGGAAGCCTCGCCGGTTAAGAGCTTCTCGGGTGGCTGGCGTATGCGGCTTAATCTGGCGCAGGCGTTGATGTGCCGTTCCGATATTCTACTGCTGGATGAGCCGACTAATCATCTGGATCTGGATGCGGTGATGTGGTTGCAGGCGTGGTTGAGCCAGTATCAGGGGACGTTGTTGCTGATCTCGCATGATCGTGATTTTCTCGATGATGTTACCACCCATATCGCCCATGTTGAGCAGGGTGGAATTGAGCTTTATACCGGTAATTACAGTGCATTTGAGAAGCGCCGTGCCGAGCGTCTGGCGCAGCAGCAGTCGGCCTATATCAAACAACAGGAAGAGATCGCCCATATCCATAGCTTTGTGACGCGCTTTAAGGCCAAGGCGAGTAAAGCGAAGCAGGCACAGAGTCGTCTCAAGACGCTGGAGCGGATGGAGATGATCAGTGCGGCGCATATCGACTCGCCATTTCATTTTACTTTTCTTGAGCCAGAGAAATTGCCGCATATGTTATTTCAGATGCGCGATGCTGAGATTGGCTATGGCGGTAAACCAATTTTGGCGAATGTGAAACTGGAGCTGGCGAGTGGTGACCGAGTGGGGTTACTTGGTGCCAATGGTGCCGGTAAATCAACGTTGATTAAAGTGCTGGCGGATACGCTTGAACCTGTCAGTGGTGATTTTACCAGGGCGCAGGATCTGCGTATTGGCTACTTTGCGCAGCACCAACTGGAACAGTTACACCTTGATGAAAGCCCGCTGGAGCATCTACTGCGCCTTGATCCACGCGCACGTGATCAGGAACTGCGCGATTTCCTGGGGGGATTTGCCTTTCATGGCGATAAGGTAACCGACCCGGTAGAGCCTTTTTCGGGGGGTGAAAAGGCGCGTTTAGTGCTGGCGATGCTGGTCTATCAACGCCCAAATCTATTGCTACTCGATGAACCGACTAACCATTTAGATCTGGAGATGCGCCATGCGTTGAGTGTTGCACTGCAGGGGTTTGAAGGGGCGTTGGTGATGATCTCGCATGATCGTCATATGCTGCGCAGTGTGACGGATCGCTGGCTGTGGGTCGATGGTGGTTGTGTGACGCCATTTGATGGTGATCTGGAGAGTTATCGTCAGCAGATGATTGCGCGGCGAGAGGCCGATGAATCGGATGTTGCGTTGCTGACGACTGGCGATGAGCCAGGGGTGAATAGTCAGGTAACACGCAAGGCGCGCCGCCAGCAGGATGCTGAACAGCGTCGTGCCCTGAAGCCACTGCAGAATCGTCTGAAAAAAATGGAACAGCAGATGGATAAGCTGAATAGCCAAAAAGAAGCGATTGAGGCGCAGCTGGCGGGCAGTGAGATTTATGACGATGCCGACGGTCTGAAAGAGGTACTGGCAAAGCAGGTGGCGGTGAGTAATGAGCTGGATGAGGTTGAATCAGAGTGGATGGATGTTTCTGAGCAGCTTGAGGTATTCACTCCCTGATCTGCCTGGTTCCTGATGAGCTAGATGGAAACGTCCATCAAACGGCCGTTATTTGCTAGAATGTGGCAAATTCTAATTATTAGCATTACTTTGGGGTACGCTTAAACCATGTCTGAGCAGGTTAATCTTGAGGCGGTCACCGCTCTTAAAGAGAAGTACGAGAGTATTATGGTCACCATTGGTATCTCGCTAGGAATGGGATTAATGCTCTCCTTTTTTATGTACGCGCAATTTATTGATCGTATGCCGCCGATTTTCATTCAGGTATGGCTGCTTGTGGTCGGCCTGATGATTGCGGCGCTGTGTTATATCAAGCGTCTTTCCTTTAAATGGCTCATGAAACGTCATGGTAAGCGCGCTGAGTTTCAATCGCTGCTAGCCAGGATTGACGCGAACGATATAGAAAAAGAGGCGAAGGTGCTGTTGGCTGAAAAATTTCCATCGTAGTCGGGGTGAGGCTGTTAATCTCGTTTGACAGGTTGTGCGCAAGCCATTGCGCATCTGCTCTCCCTGGCAGAGTTTTCCTTGATTGATTACTCCCTGGTGTCTGCTTACATTCTGTAATCAGAGTCTTGCTTTTCTTTTGTGCCTTTTTTCATATCCCTTGAGAGTTCATGATTACTATAGCGCTTTGCTATGAGCGTGGTGGCGAGAGCGGTTAATTTTATGAAATAAGGGGTCGTCATTGTTGAGCAGGATGATAATTTAGAATGACGTGAAAAACGTCTATAATAGCCGCCATCTGTGAATATTGTCGATTTGAAAAGGTAAAACAACGTGATTAGAAAATTCTGCCAGAAAATTTCAGAGCATAAGGCATTTGAGCATTTTGTGGTGGCGGTAATCGTCATTAACGGCGTGATATTGGGGCTGGAGACTTCGGTCGATATTGACGCTCAATATGGTACCTGGCTGCAGATGGGAAACCATATTGTGCTGGGGATCTTCATTCTTGAAGCGATCATTAAAATTACCGCAGTCGCACCGCAGTGGAAGCGTTACTTTGGTGATGGCTGGAACCTGTTTGATTTCACGGTGGTGGTGCTGTCGTTGATTCCGTTTACCGGCGACCTGGCAATGGTGGCGCGTCTATTGCGTCTGTTGCGAGTGCTGCGTCTGATTTCGGCGATCCCTGAATTGCGCATGATCGTCTCAACATTGATCCGTTCAATCCCTAGCATGGCAAATGTGTTGCTATTGATGAGCATCATATTCTATATTTATGCAGTGGCGGGTTACCATCTGTTCCATGCACATGACCCTGAACACTGGCGTACGTTAGGGATATCACTGCTAACGTTGTTCCGTATTGTCACGCTCGAAGACTGGACTGATGTGATGTACACCGCGATGGAAATGCACCCGTTGGCGTGGATCTATTTTGTCAGCTTTGTCATCATGGGAACGTTTGTGATCATTAACCTTTTTATTGCGGTGGTGCTGAATAACCTGGAAGAGGCAAAAATTGAGCGCCTGGAGCAGTTACAACCGCCAGTGTCGCGTGATGAGCTGTTACGTGAATTACGCCAGACACAGCAGTTGCTGGAACGCCTGCATCAACGTATCGAAAAACAGGATGAGTCAGTCAAATATTAATGCCGCTTTTCCTGATACCCTGTTTTCAGTTCTATCGCACCGGGCCTTTCCAGGCCCGGCTCCATAGCAATTTTTTAATCTTTGGTTTTATTATTTGCGATAACGCTTACGTTTATCTTTAACCCGTTCAATGTTACCTGCAATTTCTCCGGGCCAATGTTTAGCGGAGTGAAGGTTGACATGCGCATTGCCATCACGGATAGCTTTAAGCGCATCCGCCATCGTGCTTATCCCATATTCGGCAAGAGATGCTGGTCGAATGGGGCCATAAGTAAAGGGTCGGGTAAACAGGTTATCGGCCGTTAGTTCTCCAGAATATTGACCATTATCTGGATATTGCCCATTATCCCGAGCACTAAAGAGCTCGAACATTACCGGGCCGTATGAACCCTTCTTGCCCAGGTGAATATGAATGACTCCCACTGTACCCGGCGAGCCATCTATATTCGACCACAGATTTTGGTGAGCAATGTCTAGCTTGTAGCGTATGCCACCATCAGCTGTCAGTTGCAAATCAAGCTTGCCAGTAGCGCCAGTGGGGATGCTTGATTGATAATCGGAAAAGCCTATCACTCTGCCAGGTACTTCCGGGTCGAATATCGGTAGTTTTGACATTAAGATCATGCCTTCACCACTCATATAAGCGGTGAAGGCTTCAGTCTTAGCCTCATGTGCAATCGCCGATCCGACAGTCACGCTACAGAGTAAAAACAGACAGGCAAGTAGGGGTGGTTTACAGGATTTAATCATATTTATCTCCAAGTATTTATGTTGCTTAATAGGAGGTATGATTATCTGGATTAGGGATTACTTTAAGCTTACATTTATTAACAGCGCCGCTATCATAAGCTAAGGGGCCAGATTATAAATAAGTCAAAGACTGGGCACCGGTTATTTTCTGAATTAAAACACGGCTGTATTGGGTGGTCTTTACATTATCCACAGGTAGTACAGGGTCTCTCTACTCCGCATGTTCAGGGGTTGTAGTGGCAAACTAATCTACCCACCTGAAATAGCGGGGAGCCAAAAAAAGGGCTAAGTCTCGGCGTCGCGGAAACCGTGTGAAAGGGGTATGATAATAGGCGAACGATGTTTGATTTTTTAGAAATTTGTTATCAAAAGTGGGAATTCCAATGACAACAGCAAGTGCAAGGCATATTTTGGTGGATAGTGAAGAGGAGTGCCATTCGCTTAAGGCACAGATCGAAGCGGGTTCAGATTTCGTTGATGTGGCGAAAGAGCATTCGAAATGCCCATCTGGTAGCCGTGGTGGTGATCTGGGAACTTTCGGCCCAGGGCAGATGGTTAAAGAGTTTAATGATGTTGTCTTTAGTGATGCGATTGGTGTGGTTCATGGCCCAGTACAGACGCAGTTTGGGTATCATCTTATCGAAGTAACGGAGCGTTCCGAGTAATTATCGGTCCTTTGTCAATTGATGATACAAGCAGCCACTGTCATTTAATGCGGTGGCTGTTTTCTTTGTGGATAGTCCTGGTTCGACAGGTTTTTGAATAGATGCAGATAGCAGATGAAACGATAGATACGCTCGATAGTGCCGAGGCCTGGGTGCATTGGGGTATTGATTGCTTTGAGCAGCACGGTATTTATTTTGGCCATGGTACCGATAATGCGTTGGATGAGGCGGCGTGGCTGGTGCTTGCTGCGTTAGCGATGCCACTGGATGTGTCATTGGCGGATGCACCGCAGCCACTCGCGCTGGCACAGCGACGTGCTATCGCCAATCTGTTTCAGCAACGTGTCGAGACACGCAAGCCTGCTGCTTATCTCACTAACGAGGCATGGTTCTGTGGCTTGCGATTTTATGTCGATGAGCGCGTGCTAGTACCGCGTTCTCCGATTAGTGAGTTGATTGTTAATGGTTTTGCACCGTGGTGGCCGGATCAACGCCCGGTTAGTCGGGTGCTCGATATTGGCACCGGTAGTGGCTGTATCGCGATCGCCTGCGCGCACGCCTTGCCCGATGCGGTGGTTGATGCGGCCGATATTTCGCCCGAGGCGCTGGCGGTGGCACAGCAAAATATTGAATTACACAAATTAGGTGCTCGGGTTAATGCGGTCGAATCTGACCTGTTTCGTGCGCTTGATGGGCGGCGTTACGACATCATTGTGAGCAATCCACCCTATGTGGATGCTGAGGATATTGCATCGATGCCGGAAGAGTTTCATCACGAGCCGCAGTTGGGGTTGGTTGCCGGAGAAGACGGACTCGACTTTGCGGTTCGTATCTTGCGAGATGCGCCGCGTTATCTCACCGAGGATGGTATTTTGATCGTCGAGGTGGGTAATAGTGATGCGGCACTGGCGCAGCGTTTCCCTACTGTCCCCTTTATGTGGCTGGCGTTTGAATATGGTGGCCATGGGGTCTTTCTGCTAACGGCACAGGAGTTGGTGGAATATCACGAGCTGTTTTCGGCCGCGTGATCGTATCTTATTTTCGTTCCCTTAAACATGATGGTGAGTCACGCCAGATTGTTTCGTGGGCGATGTATGACTGGGCCAACTCCGCTTATGCGACGGTGGTGATTGCCGGTTTTTTCCCGATCTTTTTTAAACAATATTGGGGTGCAGACCTCAGTGCTGCGGAGAGTACCTATCAACTGGGTATTGCCAATGCGGTATCGAGCCTGGTGATCATGGTCTTTGCTCCATTGCTTGGCGCGATAGCCGACCGTGGTTCAGCGCGTAAAAAGTTCCTGCTCTTTTTTGCCTTGATGGGTATTGTGATGAGCGGCGGGCTCTTTTTTATTGAACAGGGGTCGTGGGCACTGGCAGCGATTATCTATATTCTGGCATCGATCGGCTTTATGGGTGGCAATCTCTTTTATGACTCTTTGATTGTTCGGGTGGCCCCGGCAGAGAAGTTTGATCTAGTCTCCGCGCTTGGTTATAGCCTGGGTTACCTCGGCGGCGGGATACTGTTTTCGGGGATGGTGGCGATGACATTATGGCCGAGCGTATTTGGGCTGGATGATGCGAGCGAGGCGGTACGTGTTTCATTTATTTGTGTTGCGCTGTGGTGGGGGCTGTTTTCGATTCCGCTGCTACTGTTTGTGAAAGAGCCTGAATCGACACGTAATGAATCGAGCTGGCAGATTGTGTGTGGCGGTTGGCGACAGCTGCGTCAAACGCTGCATGAAATTCGTCAGTTAAAAGTGGTGATGCTATTTCTGCTGGCCTACTGGCTCTATATTGATGGTGTCGATACGATTGTGCGCATGGCGGTTGATTATGGGCTATCGATCGGTTTTGATTCCAGTAGCCTGATTGTGGCGCTGTTGATTACTCAATTTGTTGGTTTCCCAGCTGCGATTGTGTTTGGCAAACTGGGGCAGCGTTATGGCGCAAAGGCAGGGATCTTTATCGCGATTGGTGTTTACATTGGGATTACTGTGTGGGCCTCGATGATTGAGAAAGAGATCGAGTTTTACGGCCTCGCAATGATGATTGGGCTAGTACAGGGCGGTATTCAAGCCCTTAGCCGCTCATTCTATGCGCGTTTAATTCCAGCAGATAAGGCGGCTGAGTTTTTTGGTTTTTACAATATGCTGGGTAAATTTGCCGCTGTCGCTGGGCCGTTGATGATGGGCTGGATAGCGGTTGCGACCGATAGCCACCGACTGGCGGTGTTGTCACTGTTGATTCTCTTTGTGGCAGGTGCGGTGTTGTTATGTTTTGTGGATGATAAGGCGCGACAACCGGTTAAAGTGGATCGCTAGTGCCTAAGACGGTCGGGTTTCTATTTGTTTGTTTTGATAGTGGTAGTGATTTAAGTTCAGGGTATCGATGACTAAAATTTATTTTTGTTGACAAGCGGTTGGCTTGACAATAGTGTCCAGTTCTGAGTTTTAGAACGTTTTTAATGCGCTGTTTCTTAATTATAATGACGGGGTTTGTATTCGATGAAAGATCTTAAACAGGCACTTGAGGCGGCTTCTCGCCATTTTGCCTTAAGAGAACTGGATGAAGCGATTAATGCCTGTGATGCTATTCTTAAAGAACTGCCAGGGCAGCCTGAAGCTTCACACCTTCGGACATTTGTTCTGTTGTCGAAGAGTCAGGAGATCACAGGAAAAGCCATTGAACAGTTGCAAAATTCGTTACAGCTAAACCCTGACAATCCTCTTTTGTTAAGCACATTGGGTGAGGCTTACCTTGCTGCTAATCGATGCGTTGAGTCGAGGGCTGTACTTCAGAAGGCGCTATCGATAGCGCCAGAGTTTTACTATGGATTGATGGTGATGGGGCGGCTTCTACTGCAATTTGAACGCTATGCTGAGGCTGAGGTGGTGTTTCGAAAGGCGTTAAGCCTGCCGAATACTGACCATCAAGCCACTTATATTGGTCTGGCCAGCTCGGTGATGCCCGGCCCCTGGTATATAGAGCGGCTGGCTAATTTCCATGAGTGGCTTCAGCCTGCTACGTATCTGGAAATAGGGGTAGAGACAGGTAAAACGCTTAAGCTGGCGCAGCCATCGACGGTCGCCGTTGGGGTGGATCCTGAGCCTCAAATTACCTACCCCTTGCCTGATACAACGCAGGTGTTTAGTTTAGGTAGTGACCCCTTTTTTGAGCAGCATCATTTGCCGGATGTGCTGGGGCACTCTTCGCTCGATTTTGCTTTTATTGATGGTTTGCATGTATTCGATCAGGCGTTACGCGATTTTATGAATATAGAGCGATTTAGTCGTCCCAATACGGTGGTGGTCATACACGACTGCCTACCGCTTGATACGGTATCATCGGATCCTGACCGCACGACCAGATTCTGGTCAGGAGATCCATGGAAAGTGATCGCTGCCCTGCGCCATTTTCGTCCAGACCTTACTTGCTTTACGATCCCGACCCACCCAACAGGGCTTGGTGTGGTGACTAATCTTGACCCTGCGAATACAGTGCTCAAAGCGCGTTATAGCGAGGTGATTGGAGCCTATCAGGATAAAAATTACGACTGGTTAGTGGAAAATGATCTGTCTGAGGTGCTGGGCGTATTCGTGAATGACTGGGATAAGATTACGGCACGTATAGGCGAGGCGCATGCTAAGCATTATGAATAAGTTGCTCTGGGTTCGTCATTTAGTACTCTGAAGTGTTTTGATACGATTTCTCATATTGACTCTATCTGGTGCGGTTGTTATATCAGTTTAAATATCATAGGGTTACAGTCGGGTATGGCGGTTATAATTCGCCGCGAAGGCTGAATTCCCTTATAATGGCTGATTACCCGCGCCGATATTAATTTCCCATGGCGGGTCAGGAGCTTAGTATGGATCAGTCACTGGTTTTTGATATCGACTTAATTCGTCGCTACGATAAAAGTGGTCCGCGTTATACCTCGTACCCGACAGCAGTGAAGTTTGACGAGCGTTTTGCTGAGGCGGGATATCACGCTGTCACCGCGAAGAGCAACCGGGCAGGTGGGCCTCTCTCGCTCTATTTCCATATTCCATTTTGCGACACACTCTGCTTTTACTGTGCGTGTAACAAGATCGCGACCAAAAATCGCAAACACGCGGTGCCGTACCTCGAATCACTGTTTAAAGAGATTGAGATGCAGGGTGCGCTATTTGATAAATCACGCAAAGTGGATCAGCTTCACTGGGGCGGCGGCACACCGACCTTTATCAGCCATGAGCAGATGATGGCGCTAATGGCAAAGACCCGTGAACATTTTAATCTGCATGATGATGACAGCGGTGAGTATTCGATTGAGATCGATCCGCGTGAGGTGCAAAACGATACCATTAAACTGTTGCGTGAACTCGGTTTTAACCGCATGAGTTTGGGTGTGCAGGATTTTGACCCTAAAGTACAGAAGGCGGTGAATCGTATTCAGACTGAAGAGCAGACCTTTGCGGTACTTGACCAGGCGAGGGCTGAGGGTTTTAAGTCGGTGAGTGTGGATCTGATCTATGGACTGCCATTTCAGTCACTGGCCGGGTTTGCAAAAACAGTTGACAAAGTGATTGCAGCGGGGCCAGATCGTCTTTCAGTCTTCAACTATGCACATCTGCCGGAGATGTTTAAACCGCAACGTCGTATCCTTGATGAAGACCTGCCGTCAGCGACCGAAAAGCTCGATATTTTGCAGATGACCAATGAACGCCTGAAGCAGGCTGGTTAT
This sequence comes from Gammaproteobacteria bacterium, assembly GCA_021648525.1. Classification (GTDB taxonomy): domain Bacteria; phylum Pseudomonadota; class Gammaproteobacteria; order SZUA-140; family SZUA-140; genus SZUA-76. The sequence goes on along the minus strand of JAKISP010000032.1, from coordinate 14,256 downwards.
GTTTATATCGGCATGGATCACTTTGCCCGGCCGGATGATGAACTGGCCGTGGCGCAGCGAGAGGGTACCCTTTACCGTAACTTTCAGGGCTACTCGACCCATGCGGAGTGTGACCTGGTCGCGATGGGTGTTACCTCGATTGGCATGGTGGCTAATACCTATAGCCAGAATGTGAAAACGGTTGAAGCGTATGCCGAATTGATTGATGCCGGTAAGTTACCCGTCTATCGCGGGGTTGAGCTAAATGATGATGACATTCTGCGTCGTGAAGTGATCACCAGACTGATCTGCCAGTTTGAACTGGATATGGGCGTGATCGCGAAGCAGTTCAATATCGATTTTGCTGAATACTTTACACTGGAAATGGAAGAGATTCGTCAGATTGAATCAGATGGGTTGTTGACGATTGATGGCGATAAGATCAGCGTGCTGCCGGCTGGTCGTCTGCTGATCCGCAATGTCTGCATGGTGTTTGATCGTTATCTGCGTCAGCAGACTGAACAGCGTTTTTCCAGGGTGATCTAGTGTTCCGCCAGGGTTACATTGATGGTAATTGCGATCTTGAACATCTGAATTCCCTGTCGGAATTGTTATTAGTCGCGAAAGTTTCGATTGGTTTTTGTGATATTCCTCGCATAGTAAAGCTTTCGCCAGCAGGTATAATCATCCCATAGGTTTTCAAGCCCTGTAGCTCGCGGCCGATACGCGCATGAATGGGTGCTTTTGAGCGAAAAGATATTAGTTTTTCCGATACCACGATTAAATGGGTAGCGGAAATTTTTGTCGGGGTTTTCGTAATGCCGTTGATTGATCGTTGTTTAAGCAGAAAAGGCTCTTGTCGCCTCTCTCTATGTGTCGTGCTCACTATTTTTATAAATGGTTGTGGCAGTAGTGGCGGCGGCGGGGTGGCGCCCCCGGTAATTTCGGCGGCTCCCACATCGACGCTTAGTGGCACTATCGGAATTGCAGCAGGTACGGTTGTTGATAGTGATGTTAATGACCCGTTTGCACGCTATGTTTCTAATGATACTTATCTGGTAGCACAAGCCATACCGAGTCCGGTTACGCTTGGCGGTTATCTGAATCTGGCAGGATCTGGTCCCGTAGGAGGTTCATCGAGTTTTGGGGATCTTTCTGATTATTACCGTGTTCGTTTAGAGGCTGGGCAAACAGTAACGGTGACGATAGCGAATGCCTTTACCGGCGACCTGGATCTCTATCTTTATAATGATAATGGTACTAGCCTGCCGACACTGGAAGCGAGTTCGCTTGCATCCGGAGCAATTAAAACGCTTCCCATTAGCGCAAGTGGCGACTATTTTATTGAAGTGCGGCTTGCTTCGGGCTATTCCAGTTACACATTAACGGTTGGAAATTTCGCCCCTCAGCAAATGCCGGGGAGGCTGAACTCTACCGATGCGTTTGTCGCAGGGGACGTGATTGTAAAGTTTCGCGACGATCTGAGTATTCCTGCTGCTAAGCGACTGCCTGCGGCACGGGCTGCCGCGCTTGGTTTGCAGGCGAAAGCGGGTAGCAGTCATCAACGTTCACAGTTAATGAACCTTGGCGCATCGCAGGCGCGGCCTGCGACCTTTAAAACACTGGGGTTAGTGCAAAACCGTGATCGCCAGTTCCGCTTTGATAATGTTGATAAGCAGCTTAAATTTGAGACAATGCAGGTGATCAAAGCGCTGCGACAACGTGCTGATGTGCTTTATGCCGAGCCGAACTACATCTACCAGACAAACGCGGTGCCGACAGACCCGCTGTATAGCAGCCAGTGGCATTATCCGTTGATCAATCTACCTGCTGCATGGGATCTTGAAACAGGTGTGTCGAGTGTCACTGTTGCGGTGGTTGATACCGGCGTGTTACTTAACCATCCCGACCTGCAGGGTCAGTTTTCTGCCGATGGTGGTTATGATTTTATCAGCAGCGACAGTAGTTCCGGCGATGGCGAACCGGGTATTGATGCAAACCCTGATGATCCCGGTGATAGCATTGGAGTGGCAAGAAGTTCGTTTCATGGTACACATGTGGCTGGTACGGTGGCGGCCGCCACCGCTTTTTCTGCGGGTGGGAGTGGGATTGCCGGTGTGGCACCGGGCGTGAAAATTATGCCGGTGCGCGCATTGGGTAAAAATGGTGGCACGAGTTACGACATCATACAGAGTGTGCGTTATGCGGCGGGTTTGAGTAACGATTCCGGCATAATATTGAATGCAACACAGCGCGCCGATGTGATTAACCTGAGCCTGGGGCGGGTTGGTGGTTCTATACAGGCTGAACAGGATCTCTACACCGAGGTGCGTGGTGCGGGCGTTATTGTTGTTGCGTCTGCAGGCAATGAAAATTCGAGTGTATTTAATTACCCGGCGGCCTATGCGGGTGTGATCTCGGTAGCGGCGGTGGACATCAGTAAACAGAAGGCACCTTATTCCAGTTTCGGTTCGACGGTTGATGTTGCTGCTCCCGGCGGTTATACCGGCACGGATATTGATGGCGATGGTTTTGGCGATGGTGTGTTGAGTACGCTGGGCGATGATTCGGGCGCGGCAGTGAGTTTTATCTATGGTGTTTATAATGGCACCTCAATGGCGGCACCACATATGGCTGGGGTGGTTGCGTTGATGAAATCGAGTAACAGTACGTTAACACCTGCCGCTGTTGATGCGTTGTTACAGAGCGGCGCGATTGTTGAAGACCTTGGCGCAGTGGGACGCGATGATATCTTTGGCCATGGATTGATCAATGCCCATAGCGCGGTAGTCGCGGCTCAATCGGCACCAGCCCCGCCACCATTACTGGGGATCTCACCAACCACTCTTAATATGGGGGCGGTAGGCAGCAGTGCGATGCTGGCGGTTAGCAATGTCGGCAGTGGTACATTGCAAATCAATTCGGTGACAGTGACGGGTGCGCCTGGGTGGTTAACAGTGAGTGAAGCAACGGTGAATGCCACCACAAAGTCAGGGCTATACCGGGTGATTGTTGACAGGGCGAGCGTATCAGAAGGGAGCTATCAGGCTGAGATTGTTTTTGCCTCTTCGGTGAATAGCGTGACCGTTTCTGTGTCGATGCAGGTGATAGCACAGGCACTTAATGCTGATGCGGGCTACCATTATGTATTGTTGATTGATACGGCTGACTTTAGTGTATTAGATCAGTGGCAAGGTGCGGCAGAGGGTGGCAGTTATCGCTACCAGTTTGATAATGTGCTTTTTCCTGCTGATCGTGAATACTATGTGGTTGGAGGGACAGACCTCGATAATGATTCTCTGCTCTGTGATTTCGGTGAAGCGTGTGGCATCTATTTTTCACCGGGAGATTTCCGTACCATTGGGCGTGATGATACCCATAGTGGGCTCGACTTTATCACTGGATTTGGTGTGGGGGTTCAGGCGAGTTCGCTGCTTCAGCGCGCAGGTACCCCAATGGGATTCAGGCGGCAACCGACAATAAAACAGCTGGAATAATTAATGAAAACGATACTCTCTTTGTTGCTTGCTACAACCTTTTCCGGTATGACTGCATGCGCCTCAAGTTCTTCAGCGGTGCGTAATGGTGATGCTGCTTCAGCCCGTGTCGAGGTCAGCGTACTTTATGCCAGTATGCAATGTGGGCGAGAAGAACCTGATGCACAGGCCAGTTGGGTCTCAAATGCGATAGCGCTACAGCACCTTTATGACAAATTTCCGCAGGAGGCGATGCCGACGATAGATTTTGATCGTGAGCGGGTTGTCCTGATGGAAATGGGACTGCGTCCAACATTGGGGTATCGTTTGGCGTTGGTGAGTTCCAGCGCTAAAGTCGAGAAGGGAAGTGCGGAGGTTTTGCTGGAATGGATAGCGCCAGGCCGTGACATGATGGTTGGACAGATGTTGACTAGCCCTTGCCTGCTGTTGAAACTGGAGCGAGGATCTTACCAGCAGGTGCGGTTTAGTGATCAATCAGGGGTGAAAAAGGCGACGTTAGTCGTACCTCTTTAAGTGTAAAACAGAGCCGAAATAAAAAAGGTCTTAGTGAGTTAACCTCGGCAGTTGATCGGAAATTATTCACCCTGAGCACCAACCGTGTTTTAAAAACGAAAAAATGAATTGATCCATTCATGGATATTGCTTGAAGTATTTTTTTAATTATTGGTAACACTTACAGCTGACTAATCTGATCCTGTGGACGCTTGTGCAAGGCTTGAGCCAGACAGGCTGCTGATCATCTAAGCGGACAACGATAGTGGGGAATGTTGAACGAGACACCGTGACTCGATTTCCGCTACAATATTGCCCATGTCAGGAAATTCATTTGGAAAACTTTTTACGGTCACCTCTTTTGGTGAAAGTCATGGGCCTGCGCTTGGTTGCATCGTTGATGGCTGTCCACCGGGGCTTGAACTGGACGTTGCAGATCTACAACTTGATCTCGATCGACGCAAGCCGGGTACCTCGCGTCACACCACACAGCGGCGTGAGGCGGATGAGGTGAAGATTCTTTCGGGGGTGTTTGAGGGTAAGACCACCGGTACGCCGATAGGTCTGATCATTGAAAACACTGATCAGCGTTCGAAAGACTACTCGAATATTATGAATAGTTTTCGCCCTGGTCACGCCGACTACACCTATCAGCAGAAATATGGCACACGCGATTATCGCGGTGGCGGGCGTTCGTCTGCACGTGAGACGGCGATGCGTGTGGCGGCAGGTGCGATTGCTAAAAAATACCTGAAGGTACGTTACGGCATCACGATTCGTGGCTATATGGCACAACTGGGGCCGATCAAGGCGGATGCGCTGGACTGGGGCGAGGTGGGTAATAATGCCTTTTTCTGTCCTGATGCCTCTAAGGTGGAGGAGTTGGAAAAGTATATGGATGCGCTGCGTAAAGAGGGTAACTCAATTGGTGCGCGTATTAACGTGGTGGCCGAAGGGGTGCCGCCGGGTTGGGGTGAGCCGATCTTTGATCGTCTTGATGCAGACATCGCCCATGCGTTGATGAGCATTAATGCGGTGAAAGGTGTTGAGATTGGTGCAGGGTTTGATTGTGTTGAACAGAAGGGCACCGTGCATCGTGATGAAATAACCCCGCAAGGTTTTCTCACCAACCACGCAGGGGGGGTGTTGGGTGGCATCTCCAGTGGGCAGCATATCCGTGCCAGTATTGCGCTCAAAGCGACGTCGAGTCTGCGTCTGCCGGGTAAGAGTGTTGATATCCACGGTGAGCCGATGGAGGTGGTGACCAAAGGACGGCATGACCCCTGTGTCGGTATCCGCGCTACACCGATTGCGGAGGCGATGTTGGCAATGGTGTTGATGGATCATATGTTGCGCCATCGTGCACAGAATGCCGACGTGCAGTCGGAAACTCCTGTTATTCCTGCTCAGCCTTAATGTCAAAACCTGATGAAGCGGCGCCGTACTGGCGTCTCTCCGGCTTCTATTTTTTCTATTTCGCGGCCCTTGGGGCACTGCTGCCTTACTGGGGATTATATCTACAATCGCTTGGTTTTGGCGCGCGTGAAATTGGTGAACTGATTGCGATTTTGATGGCGACCAAGATTGTTGCCCCCAATATCTGGGGCTGGATCGCCGATCACTCTGGCCGCCGGATGATGATTGTGCGACTCGGATCGCTATTGTCGGTAATTGCCTTTGGTGGTGTTTTTCTCGGCGTTTCCTATTGGTGGATGGCGTTTGTGACCTGTCTCTTTAGTTTTTTCTGGAATGCAACATTGCCGCAGTTTGAAGCGGCGACGATGAGCCACCTGGATGGCAACATCCATCGCTACAGCAGCATTCGTTTGTGGGGGTCGGTGGGTTTTATTATTGCAGTGGTGGTAGTGGGGCCACTGCTGGAGGCACGCGGGGTAGACTTGTTGCCACTGGTGCTGGTGATGCTATTTGCTGCGATCTGGTTCAGTAGCCTGGTGGTGCCGGAGCGTGCAGCGGGCCATTTGCCGCTTGACCATGAGCCGTTGAGAAATGTATTACGACAGCCGATTGTGGTGGCGTTGTTGGTGATCTGTTTTTTAGTGCAGATGGGACACGGCCCTTATTACACGTTTTTTACCATTTACCTTGGTGATATCGGTTACTCAAGCCGCACGATCGGGATGTTATGGGCATTAGGGGTAGTGGCCGAGATTGGTGCCTTTCTGGTAATGCACCGCCTTTTTCCGCGTTTTGGTGTGCGTTGGTTATTGTTAGTGGCATTGGCATTCACGACATTACGTTGGTTGTTGGTGGCATGGTGGGCGGAATCGCTAGCGGTGATGATGTTTACACAGCTACTACATGCCTTTAGTTTTGGTGTGTTTCATGCGGTTGCGATTTCGTTGATCCATCAATATTTTGCAGGTCGTCACCAGGGGAAAGGGCAGGCGCTCTATAGCAGTATCAGTTTTGGTGCGGGTGGTGCCATTGGTAGTCTTTATAGTGGTTATACATGGGAAAGCCTGGGGCCATCGTGGACATTTTTGTTGGCGGCAATGGTGAGTTTTGTAGCTTTTTGGATCGCCTGGAAAAAAATTCACATAAAACATGAAGAAAAGTGAGTCATGGAATTGACGTTCGATCAAACCACGGGTATTATCCACGGCCTTGTGAGAAGCGATGGTCGTGACGTTACCGATAGCGCTTTAAACATAAGAGGCAATTCGGGGTATAGCGCAGCCTGGTAGCGCGCCTGCTTTGGGAGCAGGATGTCGGGAGTTCGAATCTCTCTACCCCGACCATTTAAAGTCAGTCTGTCCCATGTCCTAATGTGACTTGTGGATGGTCGTCCCCGAGAATGAAGCGGGATAGCCATCCTGGCGGTTTAAGCGCCTGTAGCTCATCCGGATAGAGCATCGGCCTTCTAAGCCGAGGGTAGCAGGTTCGAGTCCTGCCAGGCGCGCCATATTTATAGTGTGGCTCTGTTTTAAGGTTTTATGGTGAGCGTAGCTCAGTTGGTAGAGCCCCGGATTGTGATTCCGGTGGTCGTGGGTTCGAGCCCCATCGTTCACCCCATATTTGGGCCGTTAGCTCAGTTGGTAGAGCAGCTGACTCTTAATCAGCGGGTCGTAGGTTCGATCCCTACACGGCCCACCATTATATTATAGTGGTTGGTGTGGTGTTTAAAGATGTGCAGTTTAAATATATACTGCGGTAGTATTTTGTTAGCCAGGCATATTACATCGTAATATGTTCATACTTTGCGAAAGTGGCGAAATTGGTATACGCGCTGGTTTTAGGTACCAGTGGGGCAACCCGTGAGAGTTCGAGTCTCTCCTTTCGCACCATATTTTAATCTCTCTGTTGTTTGTTCTTTGACGAAATTACTGGCGCAGGGATCTAGTCCTGTTGGTTACGTCCTGCATCACAGCCAGGCATGGGCAGATGTCGTGAATAATAGAGCCGATTGTTGAAAAAAACCTCAAAAATGATTGTGTTGTGTTTATTTGTCAGTGGCTCACAGGAAATTCGGCTCGAAATGCGCATTTAGTCCGTGTAAACTGCGCTTCTTAGTGCCTATTGTGGGCGTTCGTCGAATTTGCCTTATCCTGTATTCGTCCTGGGCTCTTTCAACAACCTGATTTTATTGTAATTGAATTATTTTTAGTTAATTGAGGAAAGATGACATGCAAGTTTCTGTTGAGGCCACTAGCGCGCTGGAACGTAAAATGACGGTAGCAGTGCCTGCTGAACGTGTTGATCAAGAGGTGCAGAAGCGTCTTCAATCACTGTCGCGTACCGTGAATTTACCTGGTTTCCGTCCGGGTAAAGTACCTGCCAGGGTTGTTGCAAACAAATATGGATCTAAAGTGCGCCAGGAAGTGATGGACGAAGTGACTCGCACCAGTTTTTATGAAGCACTGACAGCTGAGAAATTACAGCCAGCAGGCATGCCTGTTTTTGAGCCTAAGCCGACAGGTGAGAACGACAACATTGAATTTACTGCCACTTTTGAAGTTTACCCAGATGTTGAGCTGGCGTCATTTGAAGGGGTGAGTGTTGAAAGACCTGCCGTTGAGATCGCCGAGACCGACATCGATGGGATGATCGATAAAATGCGTCGTCAACGCGTTGAATGGGAAGAAGTAGACCGGGCTGCTAAAACAGAAGATCAGTTGGTTGTTGATTTTGTTGGCTCCGTTGATGGTGAGAAGTTTGCGGGTGGCGAAGGTGAAAATGTGTCCCTGGTACTGGGTTCCAGCACTTTTATTCCTGGTTTTGAAGATCAGTTAGTTGGTTGTTCAAAGGGTGACGAGACAGCGGTTAATGTGACTTTCCCTGAGGGTTACCAGGCTGCTGAGCTTGCAGGAAAAGCAGCTGAATTTGCGGTCACCATTCAATCTGTTTCTGAGGCAAAGCTGCCCGAAATCGACGAAGAGTTTGCTAAGAATTTTGGTATTGAGAATCTGGACGATCTGCGCGGTGAGCTAAGAAAAAGCATGCAGTATGAGCTCGATCAGGCGATTAAAGGCAAGACCAAACAGGCGGTGATGGACATGCTGTTTGAGAACAACGCTATTGAGCTGCCTAAGAGTCTGGTGGATGATGAAATCAATGCGCTGATGAACCAGATGAAAGCCAACCTGAGCAAACAGGGTGTGCCTGTAGACGGGCTGGATATGATAGATGGCAAAATGTACGAAGACCAGGCGCGTCGTCGTGTGACATTAAGCCTGTTGATCTCTGAAATTGTAAAGTCTAATGATCTTAAAGCCGCTCCTGAGAAGATCCGTGAAACGGTTGAGACCGTTGCATCCACTTATGATACACCTGATGAAGTGGTTAAGTGGTATTACGCAGAGCGTGAGCGTTTAGGGCAAATTGAGTCGGTGGTGCTTGAAGAGATGGTCGTTGACTGGGTTCTGGAAAAAATTCAGGTTGAAGATCAGATAACGACTTTTGAAACATTAATGGAGCGTCCTAAGTAATAACCCTGGTTTTTTTGCTGAAAATCACTCTTTTCTGGCGCAATATGTGTTGACGAGAGGAGAGGCTGGTACTGGATTGTTGAAAACTGCTATCTTATTGAAATTAGCATCGAATAGTGGTCAGTTGAGGTGGGAGCTGGTCTGCTTTCAGGGAGAGCAGATAAAGTTGCGTTTTATTGCTCATGAATGGAGTGCCTGAGCCGAATATTAAAGCCGTACCATGATGAAGTTTTGATGATATCAGGTTGTTTTTCTGGTATGAAAAGGTCAGAAAAGTGAGTAATCTAAGCCTGAGAATTCATGGATATTTCTAGCTAAGACAAATAGTTGCCGAGCAACAGGAAGCATTAAAGGATAGAGGGTGATGACCGATAGAACAATTGATCAGATGGTAACAGGAGAGACTAGTATGAATCTGGTTCCGATGGTAGTAGAGCAGTCTTCACGCGGGGAGCGTGCCTACGATATTTACTCCAGGCTGCTTAAAGAGCGGGTTATTTTTCTGGTAGGGCAGGTTGAAGACCACATGTCTAACCTTGTTGTGGCGCAGTTGTTATTTCTGGAGTCTGAAAATCCAGATAAAGATATACATCTCTATATTAATTCGCCGGGTGGTTCCGTGACCGCGGGTATGGCGATATATGACACCATGCAGTTTATTAAACCTGACGTCAGCACCATGTGTATTGGTCAGGCAGCCAGCATGGGTGCGCTGCTGCTGACGGGTGGTGCGAAAGACAAACGCTATTGTTTGCCTCATTCCCGGATGATGATTCATCAGCCGTTGGGTGGGTTTCAGGGGCAGGCAGCTGATTTTGACATCCACGCCCGTGAAATTCTCCGTATTCGAGATGAGCTAAACAAGGTGATGGCAAACCATACCGGGCAGAAACTTGAGCGTGTACAGGCCGATACCGACCGTGATAATTTCATGTCAGGCGATGAGGCCGTTGAATACGGCTTGATCGATACAGTATTAGAAAAACGATAACACGGCATAATAGTTGCATTTTTTGTAATGTGTAACGAAATTGACGGAAGAACGGATAAAGGGCGTGTGTTCCCTTTAATCATGAAGTAGCGGAGTTAGTCATGAGCGATGATAAAGACAACGACAACGATAAAACTGAAGAGAGCGAAAAGTTACTGTATTGCTCTTTTTGTGGCAAGAGTCAGCATGAGGTGCGTAAGCTAATTGCAGGCCCATCGGTCTTTGTTTGCGATGAGTGCGTGGAGCTCTGCAATGATATTATTCGAGAAGAGGTGCAGGAGAAATCTGCTTCCATGCAGGGTGCTAAATTGCCAACGCCCCATGAGATCAATGACATCCTTGATGAGTATGTGATCGGGCAAAAACGCGCTAAAAAAGTGCTGGCAGTTGCGGTTTATAATCACTACAAGCGGCTGGAGGTGGCTGACAAGAAGGGTGATGTTGAGCTTGCAAAGAGTAACATCCTGCTTATTGGTCCAACAGGGTGTGGCAAGACGTTGTTGGCCGAGACTCTTGCTCGATTGCTGAATGTACCGTTCACCATTGCTGACGCGACAACGTTGACTGAGGCGGGTTATGTGGGTGAAGACGTTGAAAACATTATCCAGAAACTGCTGCAGAAATGTGATTATGACGTGGATAAGGCGCAGAGTGGCATTGTCTATATTGATGAAATCGATAAAATTTCGCGTAAATCAGATAATCCATCAATCACACGTGACGTGTCTGGTGAAGGTGTGCAGCAGGCTTTGTTGAAATTGATCGAAGGTACTGTTGCATCCGTGCCACCTCAGGGGGGGCGTAAACATCCGCAGCAAGAATTCCTGCAGGTCGATACTTCAAACATTCTGTTTATCTGTGGTGGTGCATTTGCCGGTCTGGATAAAGTGATTCGTGATCGTTCAGAAAAAGGCGGCATCGGTTTTTCTGCCGAAGTGAAGAGCAAAGATGACAAGCGCCCAGTCGGTGAGGTTCTCTATTCTGTTGAGCCGGAAGATCTGGTTAAATATGGTTTGATCCCTGAGTTTGTGGGCCGTCTACCGGTTATCGCGACACTTGAAGAGCTGGATGAGGCATCATTGATTAAAATTTTGACAGAGCCTAAAAATGCGATTACCAAGCAGTTTGGTAAGCTCTTTGAAATGGAAGGGTGTGAATTAGATATTCGAGACGATGCCTTGAGTGCCGTGGCACGCAAGGCGATGGAGCGTAAAACGGGTGCGCGTGGATTGCGCTCAATTATAGAGCACGTATTGCTCGATACGATGTACGATCTGCCATCGATTGAGAGCGTGGCTAAAGTGGTCGTTGATGAAAGCGTGATTAATGCTGATTCTGATCCGCTGATGATTTATGCCAGTAATGAAAAAGGTCAGGCTTCCGCAACAAACGATTGATAGCGATTTGTGCCGCCTATTATAGGCGGTATAAATCTGAGATAATTTTCATGTCTGTTAAAGGCAGTTCCCCTTGAAAAATGCATTATTCGTGCCTATATAAAATTCTGTATTTAGGTGTAAAGGACGGCGCATACATGTCGATGAATTTAATGAGAGAGTGTGTAGCCTCACTACACCCCGTAAAAAAATGAGGGCTTATCATGGCGAAGAATGAAGCGCTAACGGAAGTGGATGAAGAGCAAACGATTCTTCCTGTTCTACCACTAAGGGATGTGGTTGTGTATCCGCATATGGTGATTCCATTGTTTGTTGGTCGGGATAAATCGATCAAGGCTCTGGAGGCTGCAATGGAGCGTGACAAACAGGTCATGCTTGTGTCGCAGCGTAATGCATCGATTGATGATCCACAGGAAGAAGATATTTACAGCATTGGTACGGTTGCTACCATCTTACAGATGTTAAAGCTTCCCGATGGCACAGTAAAAGTACTGGTTGAAGGAGTAGAGCGTGCCCGTACCATCCATTTCATGGGGACACAGGAATATTTTGTGGCGCAAATTTCGATATTGCGCGCCGCAGAAATGCCTGAACGTGAGGCCGAAGTATTAAGCCGATCTGTACTGGGTCAGTTTGATCAGTATGTGAAACTGAATAATAAAGTACCACCAGAGGTGCTGTCATCGCTGGCCTCTATTGAGGATGCAGGTCGTTTAGCGGATACCATTGCGGCACACATGACGTTGAAGGTTGAAGAGCGTCAGGAGCTATTAGAACAGGTCGAAGCACGTGTCCGTCTTGAACGTTTGATGGGCTTGATGGAGTCAGAGATTGATCTGTTGCAGGTTGAAAAGCGCATCCGCGGTCGCGTTAAGCGCCAGATGGAAAAGAGTCAACGCGAGTATTACCTGAATGAGCAGATGAAGGCGATTCAGAAAGAGCTGGGTGATATGGATGATGTTCCCAATGAACTCGATGAATTGACACAGAAGATTGAAAAGTCGGGCATGTCGAAAGAGGCGAAGAAAAAAGCGGATGCCGAGCTTAACAAGTTAAAAATGATGTCACCGATGTCGGCGGAAGCGGCCGTGGTGCGTAACTACCTCGACTGGATTACCAATGTGCCGTGGAAGAAACGAAGCAAGATCTGTCGTCAGTTGTCGAAGGCTGAAGGTGTGCTTGAGGCAGATCACTTTGGTCTTGATAAAGTTAAAGAGCGTATCCTTGAATACCTTGCTGTGCAGCAACGTGTGGATAAATTAAAAGGGCCAATTCTTTGCTTAGTTGGCCCGCCTGGTGTCGGTAAAACATCATTAGGCCGTTCAATTGCGCGCGCCACTAATCGCAAGTTTGTCCGCATGGCGCTGGGTGGTGTACGTGATGAAGCTGAAATTCGTGGACATCGTCGTACTTATATTGGTTCGATGCCAGGTAAAATTATACAAAACCTGGCTAAGGTTGAGACACGAAATCCACTTTTCCTGCTGGATGAAATCGATAAGATGGCAAACGATTTCCGCGGTGACCCTGCCTCGGCTCTGCTTGAAGTGCTTGATCCGGAGCAGAATTCGACTTTCAATGACCACTATTTAGAAGTTGATTATGATCTTTCGGATGTGATGTTTGTCTGTACTGCCAACAGCATGAACATTCCAGGGCCTCTGCTTGATCGGATGGAGGTGATCCGTCTCTCCGGTTATACCGAAGATGAAAAAGTGAGTATTGCACAGCGCTATTTGTTGACCAAGCAGATTAAAGATAACGGTTTAAAGTCTGATGAAATTAGTATTTCAGAAGGGGCGATTCGTGACATCGTTCGTTACTACACTCGCGAAGCAGGTGTGCGCGGCCTTGAACGTGAAATTTCGAAGGTATGTCGTAAGGTTGTTAAAAGCATCCTGCTAAGCGATAGCAAAAAGAAAGTTGTCGTAGGTTCACGAAATCTTGCGAAATACCTTGGTGTGCAGCGTTTTCGTTTTGGCCTTGCTGAAGAGCATGACCAGGTTGGCCAGGTAACAGGGCTGGCATGGACTGAAGTAGGCGGAGAATTGCTGACCATTGAGGGTACTGTGATGCCGGGTAAAGGCAAGCTAACGATCACTGGCCAGATTGGCGATGTGATGCAGGAATCTGTGCAGGCAGCGATGACGGTTGTGCGTAGTCGTGCGAACTTGCTGGGTATTGATGCTGATTTTTATCAAACGAATGATATTCATGTGCATGTGCCTGAGGGTGGTATTCCTAAAGATGGTCCAAGCGCAGGTGGCGGTATGTGTACAGCGTTGGTTTCAGCGTTAACAGGGATTCCTGTGCGTGCCGATGTGGCGATGACAGGTGAAATTACACTGCGTGGTGAAGTGTTACCGATTGGTGGCCTTAAGGAAAAATTACTTGCTGCTCATCGTGGCGGGATCAAGACCGTTCTGATTCCTGATGACAACAAGCGTGATCTTGTTGATATTCCTGCGAATATCAAAAAAGACCTTGATATTAAGCCCGTGAAATGGATTGATGAGGTTTTGCTGGCGGCACTGCAATATATGCCAGAACCGATCGTTGATAAAGATGGTGGTGAAATTGGATCCAGCAAAAAAGGATCTAAATTAAAAAAGAGTGGCCAGATCAGGCCGCATTAAAAAACTTTAAAAGTCCTTGTAATCAGGGCGCATCCTGGGGTATCCTGCTCGCGCTTTCAGCGAGTGGGATCTTTTGCTTTAGCCTTCTTTTATAGTGTTTTTTAGTTGACTCGCTTGACAGAGGCGTGATGCGTATGTATAAAAGGCACCGTTGTTGAAAACTACCTCTGCAGGATATTTAGGCGTTTTTGAAATACCTTTTTGCAGATAATTAATTTGGAGCATGAATAGTGAATAAAGCAGAATTGATCGACGCTGTGGCCGAGTCAGCCGATATTTCTAAGGCAGCAGCCGGTCGCGCGATTGATGGTATGACCG
>JAKISP010000031.1 GCA_021648525.1 Gammaproteobacteria bacterium | reverse complement strand
TAACGTTGCCGTTTTGTGAGTTGAATGTCGGGTGAATGATCCATGCGTGCTCTCTGCTGTATTTAAAAAGCAGAGCCTGCATTAGCGGTTATCCGCTGGCTAGAGTGTCGTTTGTTTTGCGCTTACCGAGGTTTTCTTATTGTTGCACCAGGTCTGACGATTAAAGACAGGCTTCGTGTTTTGTTGCCCAACGATCCAGACAGTTACTACGCTAGCCGTGAGCTTGTGCCTAACGATATGTTGCCTGATTTGGAAAAGGCCAAAATTGTTATCACCAACTATCATGCGTTCAAGCTACGCGAACGGGTAGACATATCTAAAGGTGGCCGCTCTTTATTGCAAGGCCGTGGTGAAGCACTCAACACCCTTGAGACCGAAGGTCAAATGCTTCAGCGCGTGATGCCTGCATTGATGGGAATAAAGAACGTCATGGTCATCAATGATGAGGCCCATCACTGTTATAGAGAAAAGCCAGAGACAAAGGACGATGATGGGCTAAAGGGCGACGACAAAAAAGAGGCGGAAAAGAACAGCGAAGCAGCCAGACTTTGGATCTCAGGTTTGGAAGCCATCAACCGAAAAATAGGTGTCTCCAGAGTGCTTGATCTATCGGCGACACCATTTTTTCTACAGGGGTCGGGTTATGCAGAAGGTACTCTGTTTCCCTGGACGATGAGCGACTTCTCTCTCATGGACGCCATTGAATGTGGCATTGTTAAACTACCTCGGGTTCCTATTGCTGACAATATCCCCGGCGGGGAGATGCCTAAGTTCAGAAATTTATGGGATCACATTCGCACTCAAATGCCAAAAAAGGGGCGTGGAAAAGCAAATAATATTGATCCGCTAAAATTGCCTCTCGATCTGATTACAGCACTTGATGCTTTGTATGGACATTACAAAAAAACCTACGAACTTTGGCAGTCCAGCGGTATTAAAGTCCCGCCTTGTTTTATCCTGGTTTGTAACAACACCGCTACCTCGAAACTGGTACACGACTATATTTCAGGATTTTTTCAAAAAGATGCAGATGGAAACACCCAGCTGGTTGATGGGCGCTTGGAGCTATTCCGAAATTTCGATGCCAATGGTGAGCGTTATGCCAGACCTCGCACACTGTTGATCGATAGTGAGCAATTGGAATCTGGCGAAGCACTGGACAAAAATTTTCGTGAAATGGCGGCTGACGAACTTGAACGCTATCGTAAGGAGGTTATCGAGCGTACCGGTGATATCAAACAAGCAGAATCCATAACAGATCAAGAACTGCTGCGCGAAGTTATGAACACGGTTGGTAAAGAGGGGCGGTTAGGTGAAACAGTGCGCTGTGTGGTTTCTGTCTCCATGCTTACCGAAGGATGGGATGCCAATACCGTGACTCATGTTTTAGGTGTGCGAGCATTTGGAACACAGCTGCTTTGTGAACAAGTGATTGGTCGTGCACTGCGTCGGCAATCTTACACTCTTAACAGTGATGGAAAATTCGATGTTGAATATGCCGATGTGCTGGGTATCCCTTTTGATTTTAATGCCAAGCCCGTTATTGCTCCGCCACAGCGTCCCAGAGAAACGATACAGATTAAGGCCATGCGACCAGAGCGCGATCACTTGGAAATTCGTTTTCCTCGCGTAGAGGGTTACCGCGTAGAGCTACCAGAAGATAAAATCGAAGCAGAGTTTAACACTGACTCAGCGTTGATATTGACACCCGAACTCACAGGCCCTTCCCACGTTCTGCAATCCGGCATCATTGGTGAGACCATCGATCTTACGGTCGAGCATCTGAAAGACCTGCGCCGTTCATCCCTGGTGTTTTATCTGGCAACCCACCTCATTTACAAAAAATGGCGTGAGCAGGGGCAGCCGCCGCGAACCAATCTTTTTGGGCCGGTGAAACGCATCGTCAAACAGTGGCTGGATAACTATCTGGAATGTAAGGGCGGTACCTATCCTGCCCAGCTCATGTATCTGGAATTGGCAGATATGGCCTGCGAAAAAATCACCGCTGCCATTACCAAAGCAGAATCCAAAAAAGAGCGCCCTATTAAAGCCATCCTTGATGCCTACAATCCGGTAGGCACCACTAAAAATGTTAGCTTCAACACATCAAAAACAGACCGCTGGGAAACGGACTCACGCAGATGTCATATCAACTGGGTAGTGCTGGATAGCGACTGGGAAGCTGAATTTTGCCGCGTGGCAGAAGGCCATTCAAGTGTGAAAGCCTATGTTAAAAATCACAACCTTGGGTTGGAAGTGCCCTATCAATATGGCTCCATCACACGTACCTATATTCCAGACTTTATTGTATTGGTGGATGATGGACGGGGCGTTTTGGCGTTGGCTTTTTTGCGGAAAGCGACCACCGGACGATCACTCTCGTCGGTTTTGACTAATTGCTCGAAACTGAGGCGCAGTAATGTGGCGAGTTTCAATAATGTCGCGGGGCGTGGAAAGCCTTCTCCCTGTATCCAGTTGGTGACTGATTGGGCAGAGACACCCACCTCGTCGGCCAGTTTGGATTGGGTCCAGCCTTTTGTTTTAAGAGCTGACTGGAGTGTTGTTTGATTGATGACCTTACGCATTGCGGTGCATTATAGTGAGACCATTATTGAAATCAAGTTTTTTCAAGTATCGGCCAGTTGAGGGAGAAAATCCAGGGTGTTTTTCATTCCGTAGAGCAAAATCATATGGTGATTTATGTTGCTGTTGACAGTGTCCGCACTGCGAACACCTGTAACTCGCGTCCCTATGCAACGAAAAGAAGTGTTAGCAGTGCTAATACTTCTTACAAGCTATTGATTATGCTCTCATGGTTTGAAATTACCTCAATTTGCATATGCTTAGTATGCAAAAAACACAAAAGATAAACTTGATTGTGGTTTGCCTGGCAGCCATAATGCATACCATGGATATGCAAAGTCTAGCAGAGATAAACTTTTATCATGAACTCTCCCCCTTTTGATCTTGTCAGCCAACTGCCAGAAGGGCAGGTGGTAGACCGCGCCTGGCTGCTGGAAAAAGGCTTTCCCAGGCACCGGGTGGATGCTTTTGTCCGTAATGGAGTTTTACAGGCGGTGGCGCGTGGGGTCTACCGGCGGCCTGGGCCGCCTTTGAAGTGGCAGCACTTGCTCTACTCCTTGCGGGAATTGGGGCATGATCTGCATGTGGGTGGCATCAGCGCTTTGCAACAGCAGGGCTTGAGTCACTATCTGGCCTTGAGTGATAAAAATGTCATACAGCTTTACTCTCTCTCTGCCTTGCCGAACTGGTTGTCCAAGGTGGAGGGGGACTTCACATTTACACAGCACAAGCTAAAACTGTTTGAAGTATTGCCTGAATCCGCATTGTTGAATCAGCCTTTTGGCCACTGGGATTGGCCCGTCCCCTATGCTACGTCGGAATTGGCATTGTTGGAGCTGGCAGTGGAGGTGAGTAGCAAGGCTGATTTCAGTCAGTTGGATAAACTGTTCGACTCCGCCGTCAATCTGCGCCCGGTGTTGTTGCAGTCGCTATTGTCGAGTTGTGGTCAGGTGAAGGCCAAGCGGATATTTTTGTGGTTTGCCCAGCGTCATCATCACGCCTGGTTTAATGCGTTGAATGTTGATGGGGTTGATTTGGGCAGTGGTAAGCGAATGATCGTATCGGGTGGTGTATTGGATAAGCGTTATCAAATCACTGTGCCCAGAGAGATGGTAAAGCATGACGACGAATTTTTCTGATCAGGTTCAACTGCTGGTGCAGTTGCTGCCTTTGGCGGCAAAGCAGTCATGTTTTGCACTCAAGGGCGGCACGGCGATCAATCTGTTTGTGCGCGATATGCCGCGCTTGTCAGTGGATATTGACCTGGTCTATCTCCCGGTTGAGGATAGAAACACCAGCCTGACGGCGATTGATGCGGCGCTGGCCAGCATTGGTGAAGATATTGAGCAACTGCTGCCAGGTTCGCGAGTGACTGGCCGAGTATTGCGCGGTACCACATTTCGTCAACGGCTGGTGGTGCAACGTGGTAATACCACGGTGAAGATAGAGGTCACGCCAGTGTTGCGTGGCAGTTTGTTTCCGCCTGCGGTGAAGGTGTTGAGTGCTAGCGTCCAGCAGAGATTTGGTTATGCCGAAATGCAAGTGCTCTCCTTTGAAGAGCTGTATGCAGGGAAAATCTGTGCCGCTTTGGATCGGCAGCACCCTCGCGATCTGTTTGACGTGAAGTTATTGCTGGAAAACGAAGGCATCACGGAAGACCTGAAAAATGCATTTCTGGTCTATCTGATGGGCCATAATCGCCCGATGGTGGAGTTGTTGGCCCCCAATGAGATAGATATAACGGATCTTTACCATGCCGAATTTGAAGGCATGGTGAATGAGGCGGTGAGTTTGCCGGTGCTATTGAATGCTCGTTCAGATTTAGTGAAAGCTCTGCATGCTCGGCTGAGCAACAGTGATAAGGAGTTTTTGTTGTCTGTTAAGCGGGGAGATGCGGATTGGTCGCGTTTTGTTTTCCCCCAGGCGGTAAATCTTCCTGCCATCCAATGGAAGCTACAGAATTTGGAGAAAATGGGAGACCAAAAGAGACGTGAAGCGCTGGATAAATTGCATACGTTGCTGTTGGGATAAGCGTGTCGGGGTGTTTAGAGGCATCTGAAAAATAATCTCGAATAGTGCCCCGCAGGTACTAAGCTGGGGAATTAATGTCTGGTCACAGCTGCTGCGTATTACTGCAACTATGAACACTGATTTTTGTGAAGCGTGAACATCTGCCCCCTTCCTTTCTGCAGACCCGACATTTTTACATCAAGTGTTCACAGTGAGTCAACATTGGCCTGTTTTTCCGCATGGATTCTCCTTAATTTACTGGAGGTGCAAAAGTTGGGATATTTCCTGCAAGAGGCCGGAGAAGTATTGCGACTAAAGTATGTAAAACACCACTTCGGCCCTTATGCTGAAAACCTCAACCATGTGTTGCAGCGCATTGAGGGCCACTTTATCCGTGGTTATGGTGATCGCAGTAAAGATGCGCAGATTCATCTCATGCCCGATGCCGATGCTTTTCTGACCAACGATGTGGATGCCAGCCAACGTCTGGCGCAAGTGGAGGCATTGATTGAAGGTTTTGAAACCCCTTATAGCATGGAGCTGCTAGCCTCGGTGCATTGGGTAAGCACTTAGCTACTCGTTAAACGATACTACGTGCTGTATTGACGCATAGTAAATTTGCTTGACCGTTGCTTGATTAGGACTCAGTAAGTTGTTTATTTCAGTAATACGATACCCCATCGTCCGGTAGCCATGCAGGCACTTATCCTTCATCTCAATAACGCAGGATGTCCACTAAAACGCGGCGTGAGAGCTAAGAAGCGGCGTATGAGAACGCATTAAAGGATCACTATTAAAGCTAGGTTCCACTCACCGTCGGAATGACACTTTCATATTTATTAAAATGCGAAGGCGCATCAATTGCTTTCAAATCGGCAAGCATTGCTTCGCGACCACTGACATCCTTCAGCGCCTTTTTGAAAAACCCTTTTAGTGTTTTTTTCAGGTGGTGTGTCACCTCCTTCTCCTGCACCTCTTTTAATACACAGAAGATCGCTAACGCATAAGCAACTTCACGTTCGGATAGATTGCCCACTCGCTCCATTGCCGGAGAACGGCAACTACCACAACCGCCACCGCGATATGGCGTCGCGGTATTAGCAAACATCAAACCAAAGCCATGCGTGACTGCCATCACTTCGGTGAGGTGAGGCAATAAATCCTGTTCGCAGGGCGGCGCTAGTTCCGCGAGGACGGCGAGATGTACCATCAGTGCATGGGAAAAATTGGCAATCATCACCTCTGGGTTGCCGACCTGTCTGGGTTCATAAAAGAGTATGAGCTCTCCTTGCGATGCATCCATTAGTTGCTGGGAATCACTCTCCTCTGCTAGTGCTGATAACATTTGATGAACCGATGGCAGATCACTCGGGTCGCCTCGAAATTGATGGTGATCAACGGCCTGGGTTGGCCAGTAGCTCAGGCCTGCGTAGCTCTTGACGCGGTTCATCATCAAATCAGCCATCGCTTCAATACTCGTGCCGCTACCAGGGAAGTGCCTGGGTGTGGGGGTCACGAGAATAGTGTTTTGGTAAAAAGGTGCACTGCCAAAACTGCGTAGCGACCAGCCGAAGGCTTCAAAGAGCCATTCGACCGACTCTTCATCCAGTAACGGTTCGCGTTTAAAAAATCCTAACATGCGCTATTTATAGCTACATCCCGAATTTATTGCAATGTTATACTCATTTGCAGAATAAAACAGAGACAGGATTGAGATACCCAATGCGATCATTACTATTAATTTGTTGTGCGCTATTGACCATGAATGCGATGGCGGCCGATGATACCCGTGCTAAATTACTGGCCTTTAACCCGTTGAATGGTACGCTGGAGAGTAGCCGCTCTTTTACCACGGTGGAGTCGGCTTTTAATAAAGATAACCACTGTGTTCTGGTTAGTAAAAGCACAACATTTGCCAAAGCCGATAAAGCGTTTGAAAATGAAAATGTGATGACGGTCGACTTTACAAACATCCCCATACAGGAGATGTACGCCGCTCATCGTGATGGCGGGAGTTGGCTTAATGTGAAATACCAGGTTCACGCCACCTTGACCCGATCCTTGATTCATTACAATGTGACCAGTGCCTCTATGCCCGGTATGGTCTATGAACGAGACGATGACTATTTTATTTTTATGTTTAATGAGCTTGAGGAGGTGACCCAGGCACAGCAGTTATTGATTGATATCATCACCGAATGTCAGAAATAACAGTTAACGCTTAAATCAATCATGGCAACATTAGAACAAAAAATGCAGGTGATCAAACTGGTCATCCTGGATGTCGATGGTGTGATGACCGACGGTACTGTTATCTATAGTACGGATGGTTCCGAGTCAAAGGGGTTTAATACCCAGGATGGCTTCGGCATCAATATGGCGCAAAAGGCAGGGCTGCATTTTGGTGCATTAACTGGCCGAGTGAGTCAGGCGGTTGAACGGCGTATCAGTGAACTTAAATTCGACTTTTATAAGAGTGGTCATATTTACAAAATTGAACATATTAAGGCAATGATTAATGAGAGCGGTCTATCGGCAGAGCAGGTGCTTTACATGGGGGATGATATTGTTGATCTCGCCTGTGCGCCGCATGTTGGAATATTTGTTGCACCTGCTAATGCACCATTGCGTGTGCGTGAAAAAACCGAATGGATAACAGAATCTAGGGGTGGTCATGGTGCGGTAAGAGAGATGCTGAATACTTTATTAGCCGCACAGGGGCGTCTGGATGAGATTGAGGCTTCTTTTTTAAACCAAACTTAACTGCTGTTCTATCCGTCATTTCTGCGGTGGCAGGAACATGAAAAACAATATTTTTTTTAAATAACAGGCATGCTTTATAGTGAAATATCAAAAGCTAATAAAGGTAGAGTGAGACTCCAGCCGGGTTACGTTATAAGCTCAGCTCAGGCTATAACCACAAACCCGGAGAAAATTATTTTCCTATCTGTATAATATCGACTATTTGGAATAAAAATGATCACAGTTGGAAAGCACTACAATTTAGAAGTAGTAAAAAGCGTCCATTTTGGATTTTATCTGGATGCTAAAAACCTTGGAGAGGTATTGTTGCCTGGTAAATATGCAGATAATGATCTAGCGATTGGCGACTATATCGATGTGTTTCTCTATTTAGATTCCGAAGACCGTCCGGTGGCGACGACCGAAACGCCGTTTGCACAGGTGGGTGAGTTCGCCTATCTCCGAGTGATGGCGACAACTAAAGTGGGGGCCTTTATAGACTGGGGGCTGGAGAAAGAGATCCTGGTTCCCTTTGGTGAGCAGCACCTGCCGATGGTAACGGGGCGCTCATATCTGGTTTACCTCTACCTTGATAAAGCAAGCAATCGGATTGTTGCTTCATCAAAGGTGGATAAATTTCTGGATGATGAACGGCCTCATGAATTTAAAGAGAAGCAGGCGGTGAAACTGATCATAGCCAATACCACGGATCTGGGTTTTAAGGCGATCATTAATAATACCCACTGGGGGGTGTTGTATACCAATGATGTACACGAACGTCTGAGCTTTGGCCAATACAAAGAGGGTTTTATTAAAAAAATAAGGCCTGATAACAAGATTGACCTGACATTGCGGGGTGGTGCTGGTGAACGCAGTAAACATGCGCTTTTGATAGAAAAAAAACTAAATGAAAATGATGGCTTTCTACCGGTCCATGATAAATCTGATCCTGCCAGAATTTCAGAACTGTTTGGCATTAGCAAAGGAGCCTTTAAAAAAGCGCTTGGTATTTTATATAAACAGAAAGTGATCACGATTGAAAAAGAGGGCATTCGCTTAGTTAAAAAATAAGTGAACAGGTACCTCGGCATTTGTTTTGAGGTAACCCGAAGGTAACAATCGGAGGATAAGGTCATCTGTATTTTTGCCTTACTAACGCATAAAACCCTTTCTTGTTAAAAGGTCTCTATAAATAAAAAAGGATTTTCCAGTATTGATATTACCGTTTTAATTACTATGTTTGTGGTGCAGTACCGAAAATGTAAGAGTGATATGCGTTAACGTCAAAAATAGTTATTACACTGAACCAGTGTTCTCAGAATTAATTCTGATTACGGGTATCATAAAACAGTATGAGGATGGAGAATGAGCGTGGTTATCGTTGGCATCACCAGTATTACGCTGAGAGACAGTACTTGCTGGGTTCGCCGCTTTCTAAAAGGCCTGGCTGCATGACACATCGTTTGGTGCGGTGGTTTACATTGATGTTATGTAGTCTAATCATAGTTGGTTGTACCCACCAGCCGTTTTCCAGATCAACGGCGCTCCCTCCTCCGCCTATACCCACGTTAGACCCGTTACCCATGTCCTTTGATGAACAACAGCAAATGATCATGCATTTGCTGCAGGTTCTGTCGCAGAAGGAGACGGAAATCAGCCAACTACGAGCTCACCAGCAGAGCCAGGTTAAGGAACTGAAAGAGACGACCAGTCAGGCGGCGAGGGCAGAGATTAAGTTGCGTCGGTTTGCCACTGAGGCAGATGTGGCTTCACAGCTTGCCGAGGTAGAGGTGGCCATGGAAATGTTACGTTCCACGCTGGGAACAGAGCGCAAGGCATCACTGCAGGCGTTAGCGCAGCGGCTTCTTGATATTGCTAGAACTTCTTTCAAACGAGATGAACACAGCATCGCCGCAGATCATGTCGCACAGGCAGAGCAATTCATTACCATGTTAATGGATAATCACTTGACAGCGGCGACGGAAGCGACATCTGAAGTTCCCTTTAAAGTGGCTATCCCGTTAAAAATAAAGGTTGATAGTCACCTGCGTCGTGAACCGAATAGCAGTGCTACTGTTCTCAAGGTGCTAAAGAAGACGACACCGGTCGTAGCGCGTGCCTATCAGGGGCAATGGTTATATGTGCAGACTGAGGTCGGTGATTTCGGCTGGGTTATGATCGAATTACTTGAAGCACCTTGACAGGCATTTAAAATGCTACTCAGACGGTACGATATGGCGTTAAAATTAGTCTTGCACCCTCCTGAACAAATTTCAATGACCCTGCCTGGGTGATGCGTACACAGGTTCTGCGTGATTAAACCTGATTCATTGTTAATCCGTGCAATGTACCCGATCACGGCCGGAGCGCTTGGCTTCATAGAGCATCTGGTCGGCACGCGCTAGCACCGCATCTGCTGATTCATCACTACTGCGACTGTTGGCAACACCGATGCTCAGGGTGACCGCTATCGACTGGTCGTTGAACTGATAGGTAGCGCCGTGTACCTGGATACGGATACGTTCTGCCATGTCTCGGGCGGCAGATAGTGTAGTCTCGGGTAGAACGATAACAAACTCTTCGCCGCCGTAGCGCGCCGCAAAATCGATATTGCGGATCGAGCTGAAAAGTGTTCTAGCGACGCTTGCCAGTACCTGGTCACCTGCGAGATGGCCATAGGTATCATTCAATTTTTTGAAGCGGTCGATATCTAGCATGAGAATGGCAAAGGAACGTTGGTTGCGTTTAAAGCGAGCAAGTTGATCGGCGAGGATATCATCGAGCTTTTTACGGTTATAAAGGTCGGTGAGGCTGTCGGTAATGGAGAGTGTTTCAAGTAGCTTATTCTGTTTTTGCAAGGTTTGGCTGGCGGCCTCGAATTCGTCGCGGCTGCGTTGTAGATTACCGGTCATCTGGTTGAATACCTGGGTCAGGTGTCCGAGTTCATCACGTCGCGCTACTGGTAGCTGGATCTCGAGATCGCCAGCGGCGATACGGTCTGCTGCGCTCGTCAGGCGTTCAAGTGGGATGACGATTGAGTGCCCCATGCGCCAGGCGATGATTGCTACCAGTAGCGTGAGTCCGCCCATCAGGGCCAGGAATAGATTACGAAAGGCGGACCACGCTGCGTAGATATCAGCTCGATCACGTTCCACCACCACAATCACTGGTAGGGTCTGGGGTATCAGCGCGAGCCCGAGTACGGTATTCTGCAAATGCCCTTCAAAGGTGAGGGGCTTGCCCTCCTCTGTGCGTAGGCGTTGTAGTACCTGCCTTGCGATTGGCGTGAATACAGCGTCCCGGTGGTGGGTGCCAAGCAGTGGATTACCTGCGAGGTCGATCAGCAGCACATCGCCCGATGATAGTTTTGCAGCGTATTTTAGCGAGGGAAGTATCGTGCCAAGGTCGACGACTGCGACCAGAGCGCCGAGGATCTCATTGTCGAGCGAAAGTACCGGAACGGCCAGAGTGAGTGTGGTGGTGTGATGGCTTTGATTCCAGTGGGGTGGTTCAATAATGATGCCGTCGGTTGTTGCGCTTTGAGGCCATGGGTTTGGCAAGATAACCGGCGCTGGGGCGGCGCCGCTACTGGCAACTATTTTCCCGCTGGTATTGAGCACTGCCAGTTGAAGTAGCGGGCTGAGTTTATCCTGTACCAGTTGCAGGTAGTATGGCAGTGCCTGCGAAGTTTGTGATCTGTTATTTGATGATGAACCGGCTTGATGGGAGAGTCCATTAATAACCGTGTTTGAAGTGGATAGCGTGCGTACCTCTTCAATGCGTTCTTCGAGCCAGTATTCCAGCTCGCGATTAGCATCAACTGCTAGTGTGTGTAGTTGGTGGGTGACATTGTCAGTGAGCATCGCCTCATTTTGCCAGAATGAAAGTAGCCCTAGCCCGGTGGACGGGATAAGCGTGGCAAGGATTGCGAAGATCAAAATTTTATTCTTGATGCTATTAATCGATATCACGACGGTTTTTTCAATTGAATACGATAAGTGTTGAAGCGATCATACAAGGAAACTCTAGACTATCCCAGTATTCTGATAAAGCGTATAAAATAACGGTTTCATAATCTTGACATAAAAATATTAATTTAGAAAAAATACGCGACAGTAAAACATGGATATATAATCCTCAATTTCAAAGAAGCCAAAATTAAGGCCACTGACGCGATTGCCTGCTTTTACCAAAGAGTGCATCGATTATGGTGATTAATTGATATTTCATTTTAGCAGCTGAGTTCGGTGCAGTCGTTTTTTCAGCTGATCAAAAAAGCGTCATCAGGTTTTAAATGTCTGTACCAGCGACTGCAATTCTACTGCAAGTTTTGAAAGTTCACGGCTAGCATTTTCAGTTTGTTGTGCCCCCTGGCTATTCTGTTGTGTAATGGTGTTAACAGAGAGAATGTTTTTATTAATTTCTTCTGCGACCGTGGTTTGTTCTTCTGCTGCGCTGGCAATCTGGGTATTCATGTCGTTAATTTTTGATACCATATGAGTGATCTCTGTTAGTGCACTAGCTGCCTGTCCAGCCTGAGCAACACTTGAGTCAGCCTTTTCTTTACCACTTTCCATTACCGAAACGGCATCTTGTGTGCCTTTTTGAAACTTCTCAATCATCTGTTGAATTTCAAGCGTTGAATCCTGAGTCCGGCCGGCAAGAGTACGGACTTCATCGGCGACTACCGCAAAGCCACGCCCTTGTTCGCCTGCCCTTGCTGCTTCAATGGCAGCATTAAGTGCGAGCAGGTTAGTTTGCTCGGCGATGTCTTTAATGACGTCAAGTACGCGACCGACATTTTCAGATTCTAAAGAAAGCATGTTGATGACATCGGAAATGCGTTGTACGTCACCATTTAGTTCATTGATGGATTCTACGGCACGACTAACCACTGTCTCGCCTTCTTTCGCCTGACTATCGGCATCATGGGCTGCCTGTGATGCGGTGTTAGCACTGCGGGCAACTTCCTGTGCAGTGGCACTCATCTCATTAATCGCTGTTGCTATTTGCTCACTCTTCTGTAATTGGGTTTGAATTCCCTGATTAGATTGAGCGCTGATAGAAGACATTTGATCGGATGCAGCAGCAAGCTGTGTACTTGCACCAGTGACCTGTGACATGACGGTTTTTATTTTTGAGAGCATCTTATTCAGGGCGTTGCCCATTTGCCCAATCTCATTATTGGCTTCAATATTCGCCATGATAGAAAGGTCTGAGTTTTGTTCAATATTAGTTAATGTGGTACGTAGGTTGGCGAGTGGATTGAAGATAGTATTGATTGCAAGCCTGGCGAGGGCAATGGCGATTGAAACACCCAGTATCAGCATGACCCACATTGTAAGCGTGAGGCGATCTGCTTTAGCTGTGATTGCTGTACTGTCATCAATTAATAGCCTCTGCTGCTCTTTTGACATATCAACTAATAGCGACTGGATCTGAGCACTGATGGGTTCTAATTTAGTTTTTAACCAGTAATTAGCCAGGTTCCAGTCAGGCTGTGCTCGCATTGAGAGTAATTTTTTCTGCAAAGGGGCAAGTTTTTTACGTGCTTCGGCGTATACCCAAAATGCTTGACGCTGTTTTTTAGTGAGTTGCTTCGTATTGTTTTTAAGCGCGGAGAAACGTTTATTATTCTTTGCTGCTATTTTATCGTATGCAATACGGTATTTTTGTTCATCGGATAATAGGAATGCATGAATATTTGCGAGCTCCAATGCGGTGGTACCTCGTACATCAGACATCATGCCAAGCAGTGCTTTGCGCCCAATATCTTCTTTAACCGTTAACTCAAGATTGATGATGCGCGTAATTTGTTTGATCATGCTATTAGTAAGAGGTACTGCCTTATCGTGTAACAGTTTAATCACAGGGGTATTATTTTGAGTTTGTGCAATATCTTCGATCTTTTGGCGTTCGGTGTCGAATTCGCTTAATAACTGCTCAATACTATTGAGCTGTTCAATATTTTCTGGGTTACTCCAGTTTTCTGATTTGGCTCGAAGTGTTGCCATTGCCGGTTTTACTTTGTTTTGCCACGAGGAGTGTCGCTCTTCTTTGAAGTGCTCTTCGCCAGTAATTATCCAGCCCCTTAATGAAGAGATATCGTGATTAATCCCATTGAGCAAATTTATGCTCGCGAATGCGGCCGGGGTTCGTTGTTCGCTAACTTTATGGGCAAGTTGTTTAGTACCATTGACTTGCCAGATGGTTACGATTGAAATTAACACGATGATGCTAGTCATCATGGCGTATGAAATAGTTAGTTTTTTTTGCAGGGAGCTAGTACCTGCTGTCGATGTGGTCATGTCTGTCAGATCCTTGTCAAACTATGATATTAGAATTTACGCATGTGGTCGCCTGCCAGCGTCAAAAAAATTGCACTTTTCATCTGTCAATTAATACAGCATTAAATGTGCCACTAATGGCAGATCAGCGATATGGTAATGAAGCGCCCCCCAGAATGAAGGGCGAAAAAGAATTTAGAGCAGAGGTTTGCTATGTTGCAACGATGCCGCTATGGCGGAGTAGCGCATCGATTTGAGGTTCACGGCCGCGGAAATCAATAAAAAGTTCCATCGGATCACGCGAGCCGCCCCGTTCCAGAATCATCGACAGAAAGTTAAGGCCGCTCTCACGGTCGAAAATTCCCTTCTCTTCAAATAGTGAAAAGGCGTCGCTAGAGAGTACCTCTGCCCATTTGTAACTGTAGTAACCTGCTGAGTAACCACCTGAAAAGATATGAGAAAAACTGTGTGGAAAGCGATTAAACGAGGGTGGTTTGATCACTGAAACATGTTGCCGCACATCATCCAGAATTTCATGGATTGCAGCGCCCTTATCAGGATCAAATTCCAGGTGGATACGGAAATCAAAGATTGAGAATTCCAGTTGACGTACCATTTGCATCCCCGACTGGAAATTTTTCGCCGCTATCATCTTGTCGAACATTTCATCCGGCAAGGTTTCACCGCTTTGATAATGACCAGAAATCAGCGCCAGTGCCTCACGTTCCCAGCACCAGTTTTCCATAAACTGGCTCGGCAGTTCGACTGCATCCCATGCCACGCCGTTGATGCCGGAGACACTTGGGTAGTCCACCCTGGTCAGCATATGGTGCAGGCCGTGACCAAATTCGTGGAACAGTGTCAATACTTCGTCGTGGGTGAAGAGAGCCGGGTCATCGCCAATCGGCGACGAGAAATTACAGGTGAGATAGGCGACCGGGGTTTGTATGCTGCCGTTGTCGGTTAGTTTTCGCACGATGCACTCATCCATCCACGCGCCGCCACGTTTGAACTGGCGTGCGTAGAGGTCGAGGTAGAACTGTCCGCGCAGCTGGCCATCTTTATCAAAGATTTCAAAAAAACGTACATCTTTGTGCCAGGTTTCAACGCGGCGTGATTCGGTGATGTTAAGGCCGTAGAGCTTTTCGACCACGCCAAACATACCCGCAATTACGCGGTGTTCCGGGAAATAAGGTTTGATCGCTTCCTGTGAGATTGAATATTTGTGTTGGCGTAATTTTTCGCCGTAATAGACGACATCCCACGCCTCCAGTTCTGCGATACCGTGCTGTTTATTGGCAAAGGTGCGTAGTTCATCGAGGTCGCTTTTAGCGATCGGCAGCGAGCGTTCGGCGAGATCAGAGAGGAACGCCATCACCTGTGATGTCGAAACTGCCATCTTGGTGGCGATTGAACGCTCGGCGTAATTCTCAAAACCGAGTAGTTGTGCCGCTTCAAAGCGCAGTGCCAGGATCTCTTCCATCAGCGGGGTGTTATCCCATTTGCCAGCATGTGGCCCTTGATCCGAGGCGCGGGTCACAAAGGCGGTGTACATCTCTTTTCTAAAATCACGATCATCGGCATAGGTCATCACGCCCAGATATGATGGGAACTCGAGGGTGAAGAGCCACCCTTTTTGCTCTCGTTGCGTAGCGCTTTGTTGTGCCATTGCGCGGGTTGAGTCGGGTAACCCGGCAAGGTCTGTTTCATTAGTGATGACTTTGCTCCATTCACGGGTCGCATCAAGAATATGTTCTTCAAATTTACTGGTAAGGGTAGAGAGCTCTTCCATTAATGCTTTGTAGCGCGCTTGTTGTTTCTCATTGAGGTCGATGCCTGAGAGGCGGAAGTCACGGATCGAGTTATCGATGATCTTTTTCTGCGTACGATCAAGTTTGTGATATTCCTCACCCTTCGCGATTGATTGATAGGCCTTGAATAGACCCGCATGCTGCCCCATCTCTGTGCCGTAGTTACTGAGTTTGCCAAGGCAGGCATTATAAGAGGCGCGTAGTTCATCGCTGTTAATAACCGAGTTCATGTGGCTGACTGGCGACCAGACGCGCGACAGGCGCTCATCTATATCTTCCAGTGGCTGAATCAGGTTGTCCCAGGTGTAGGCCGTGTTGGTGGCAAGCAATGTTTCCACTTGTGTACGGCAATCGGCTAGTACCTGGTTAATCGCAGGTTCAACATGTTCCGGTTTTATCAGGCTGAATCGTGGCAGGCCACTGAG
This sequence comes from Gammaproteobacteria bacterium, assembly GCA_021648525.1. Lineage (GTDB taxonomy): Bacteria > Pseudomonadota > Gammaproteobacteria > SZUA-140 > SZUA-140 > SZUA-76. Next base: position 30,897 of record JAKISP010000031.1, on the reverse strand, counting down.
ATCAAGCAATGGGTTATTCATGGTTTTGAAGGTACCTTTAATTGTTCATTCACGCATTAGCGCCATCTAATGTACCATGTAAAAAAGAATAGGTAACGAAGGCAGCGTATTCAGCATGTGATCAAACAGGGAGTAGAGATGGCACAGCATTTTGATTTAATTGCTATCGGTGGTGGTAGTGGCGGTATGGCGGTGGCGCGGCGTGCGGCGAAATACGGTATGAAATGCGTGGTCATTGAGTCAAGTCGTTTAGGTGGTACTTGCGTTAATGTTGGTTGCGTGCCCAAGAAGGTGATGTGGTATGCCGCACAACTTAACCATGCACTGCACGATGCCCCTGAATACGGCTTTGATGCTACGCTGACGACGGTCGACTGGCCGCAATTGAAGTCGGGGCGTGATGCTTATGTTAAACGGTTGAATAATATTTATGCGCGTAACCTGGCGAATTCAGAGGTAACGATGATTGCAGGGCACGCTGTGTTTGCATCGCACAGTAGCGTCATGGTTAATGGTGAAACCTATCATGCGGATCACATTGTCGTTGCCTGCGGTGGCCGCCCTGCTGTTCCCGATATCCCAGGCGCTGAGCATGGTATTACCTCCGATGGTTTTTTTGAGCTAGCGTCATTACCACGCCGGGTGGCGATAGTGGGTTCCGGTTACATTGCTGTGGAACTGGCAGGCGTATTGAATGCACTCGGTAGTGAGGTTAGTCTGATGTTGCGACGCCAGCACCTGCTTGCCCGTTTTGATGTGATGTTACGTGAAGAGCTGATGGAACAGATGCAGGATGATGGCATTCGCATCACTACCGGTGTTAGTTTTTCGAGCGTTGAGCGCGCAGATGATCAAACAATTACGCTGCGTACAGATGATGGTGTAATGGATGGCTATGATACCCTGATCTGGGCAATTGGACGTGAAAGCAAGGTGAATGGTTTGAACCTCGACGTGGCGGGTCTGAGTATTAACGATGCCGGTTTTATTCCAGTGGATGAATTTCAGAACAGTGCAGTGAAAGGTATCTATGCGATTGGTGATGTGACCGGTCAGGCCGCATTAACCCCCGTTGCGATTGCGGCTGGGCGAAAACTAGCGGATCGCCTTTTTGGCGGCAAGCCTGATGCCAGGCTGGATGAAAGTAATATCCCATCGGTGGTGTTTAGTCATCCGCCGATTGGTACCGTTGGTATGACAGAAGATGACGCGCGGGAACAGTTTGGTGATGACGTGAAGGTGTATCAATCACGCTTTGTTCCTATGTATTATGCGATGACGGCACGCAAGCCTCGCAGTGCGATGAAGCTAGTGACGATTGGTGCCACTGAAAAAATAGTGGGTTGCCATATTATCGGTGACGGAGCAGATGAGATGTTGCAGGGCTTTGCGGTGGCGATCAAGATGGGGGCAACTAAGGCAGACTTTGATAACACCATTGCGATCCATCCGACCAGTGCTGAAGAACTGGTGACGATGCGTTAATAGACAATTATTTTGTTCATTACAGGAGTAACCATCATGGCCATCAGAAAATATTTAGATATCACCCCTGCCGTTGCCAAAAGTGCTTTTATTGATGAGATGGCGCTGGTGATTGGTGATGTCACCATCGGTGAAGATGCTTCACTATGGCCGATGGTGGTTGCGCGTGGTGATGTAAACGCGATCACGATTGGTGCACGTACTAATATACAGGATGGTTCGGTGATACATGTCACGGCAGACAATGAATATAATCCCGGTGGTAGCCCGCTGGTGATTGGTGAGGATGTTACCGTAGGTCACGGCGCCATTCTGCACGCCTGCACCATTGGCAATTTTTCGCTGATAGGGATGGGGGCGACGGTGCTGGATGGCGCGACTATTGAAGCGCATGTGATGGTGGGGGCGGGTGCATTGGTTACACCGGGAAAAACGTTAGCGAGTGGTTATCTCTATGTGGGCAGTCCCGCAAGGCAGGCACGACCACTTAAAGAGAAAGAGCTGGCATGGCTGGAATATTCGTCTGGCCATTATGTGGCGTTGAAAAACAATCATATGAAAAACTAGGGCCGGTTGACATTTTATTTTTACCACTGTCAGGCGAGAAAGCGCCGTGTAGTCACTCTACATAAGCGACACATCTTACCCTGAAACTGACAGATCAACCGAACCTGTCAATATAACCTGGACGGTGTACTAGGGGGTGTTAACAATATTTCTTAATGCATCAACCAGTATTTTACATTCATCATCGGTACCGATCGTGATGCGCAGGTATTGATCAATCCGTGGTTTATTGAAATAACGGACAATGATATTTTTTATGCGGAGATCACCTGCTAACGCAGCGGCATCATGCTGTGGATGGGTGACAAACAGAAAGTTTGCTTGCGATGGAATGATATCAAAGCCGAGTGTTTCAAGTTCCGCAGTGAGTTGTTCACGTGAAGTAATAATGCGCTTGCGAGTGTATTCAAAGTGGACTCTATCCTGCATGGCCGCTGCCGCACCACTGATCGCAATACTATCGAGCGGGTATGAGTTAAAGCTATCTTTAACGCGAATAAGCCCAGCGATTAACGCTTCACTGCCCATTGCAAAACCAACGCGCAAACCAGCTAGTGAACGTGATTTTGAAAATGTCTGTATCACTAACAGGTTGGGGTATTCGTTAATCAATGCGACTGTTGATTCACCACCAAAATCGATATAGGCTTCATCGACCACAACCACTGAGTCGGTATTTTGCCTGAGTAACATCTCGATCTCACCAGGCCCGACCCCGTGGCCAGTGGGCGCATTGGGGTTTGAAAAGATGATGCCGCCATTGGGGCGAAGGTAGTCACTTAGGTCAACTTCAAAATGGGTGTTGAGTGGAATCGTTTTAGCCTCAATCCCGTAGAGTTTGCAATAGACCGGATAAAAACTGTAGGTGATATCGGGAAAGAGCAGTGGCTTACCATGTTGAAACAGCGCCTGAAAGGTGTGTGCTAGCACTTCATCAGAACCATTGCCGACAAAGATCTGTTGTGGTTTGAGCTGGTAATATTGTGCGATTGCATTAACGAGTCGTTCTGAGGTTGGGTCGGAATAGAGGCGTAAGGAGTTCCCGGTTTCAATCTCAATTGCATTGAGCACCTTTAGGGATGGCCCGTATGGGTTTTCGTTCGTATTAAGTTTGATCAGATTGCTGATCTTCGGCTGCTCACCCGGCACATAGGGGGTGAGTTGGTGAACGATCGGGCTCCAGAATTTACTCATAGCGGTGTTGGTCTTTGGCGGTTTGTGCCGCGTTACATAGTTGGTTTATAGAAAGAGCGCCAAGTTTAGCAGATGTTTAGCTGGGACTTCATGATTGGTTCAGGGTAAACAGTTCAAACTCAGTTAGGCTGCTGCAGTTGCTTAGCTTCTCGTAATGAGGGCATCAAGGTAAGGCTTTATGTTGAATATACGAAATTAATTCATTATAATCACGATGCTATGAATGCCAAGATGACACAATCCAGTGACAAAGTCCGCCTGCGTATTCTTGAGGCCGCAGCCCAACGTTTCACCCAGTTTGGTTACAACAAGACCACCATGGCCGAAGTGGCGCAGGACTGTGGTATGTCTGCGGCTAACCTTTACCGCTATTTTGAAAACAAACTGGATATCGGTGCCACCCTGGCTTGCAACTGCCTGAGGGTCAAGCGTGAACGGATGCTGGCCGTGGTTCACCAGCGCGAACGCAGCGCTGCAGAACGCCTGCAGGCGGTCGTTCTGCTGGCACTGGATCATACCCACGAGCAATGGTCAGGCAGTCCGCGCATGACCGAAATGATTAATGCCATATGTGATGCGCGTATGGACATTGTCGATGAGCATGAGCAGGGCGAACACCAGTTGTTGGTGGAGTTACTTGAGGATGGCAACGCACGGGGCGAATTCCAGATTAGCGACATTGACGTCACTGCCACCGCCATTGCCAGTGCTACCAGCTCCTTCAATATGCCACTACTTATGCCCCTGTATCCGCTAGAAACCTTACATCAACGGGCAAAATGCGTGGTACGACTCATACTTAATGGCTTGCTGAGCAATCAGTCCAGCACGGACCGAGAGGTTTCCACGCCCTCTTCACGCCCCTTCCGTATCATCAATTCCTAGAAATTTCGATCCATACCAGGGTCTGCCGCTACGAGCCGAATCATCTCTTGGTGGCTGCGCATTCCCATGCTGTAACTTATTGTAATAAAATAATATTTTTCATCGTTACGCCTTGACTCGTACTACCACAAACGCACCCTTCAACCCATCCCGCTGCGGGTTCCAGGGGTGATTGTTAACACTCCCGGGTTTATCCCGCCAAACTTGTCTGTTCCTGATGTGATTACTTAATAGTAAATATTGTGTTGAATGTTCACTGTTAATTCGCTATAGTCCCGCCATTATGGGTGCCAGGATGACTCAATTCAGCGATGAAGCCCGCCTGTGCATTCTTTAGTGGCCGTAGAGACACAATGGTAGCAATTGAGTACGGACGAGAGAACGAAGTGTGCAAGATTGTATGAAGCCCCTGTTGCACAGGGTGGCCGGGGGGCAAAAGGGATCATTTGTCGTGTAAATGAGTGAATTATTGGCACGGGGTGCACCTTCGGGTATGAACGCCAAATAATTTTTAGCGAAGTGGCGGGATAATCGACAGGTAATAAAAATGAAAGATCCAGCCGCCGTTGTCCGTTATGCCAGCTGGGTAGTGAGACATCCCTGGATCGTCATTTTGATCACACTACTATTGGTTATGGCTGCTGCCAGCGGTGGACGTCTCCTCGTTTTCAATACCGATTATCGAGTGTTTTTCAGTGATGATAACCCTCAAATGCTTGCTTTCGATGCCGTGGAGGAACAGTACAGCAAGAACGATAACGTCATGTTTATGCTGGTGCCTAAGGGTGGCGACGTCTTCAATCAACAGACCCTTGAGGTCATCAAGATCCTCAGCGAAGAGGCCTGGCAGCTGCCCTACTCCACGCGCGTCGATTCACTATCTAACTTCCAGTATACCGAAGCCAACGGCGACGAACTGGTCGTGCGCCACCTTATTGATGACGAAACCGACCTGGGCGACGTCTCCCAGCGCCGCAAAATCCGCGACATTGCCCTCGCCGAGCCCATCCTGCTTAATCGCCTGGTGTCACAGCGCGCTCATGTCACTGGCGTTAACGTCACTGTGCAATTGCCCGGAGAGAACTCCGCTGAAGTTTTGCAGGTCGCCGCCTTCGCCCGTGATCTCGCCAGCAGAATCGAGACTCAATATCCTGACATCGAGATCCGTCTTAACGGCATGGTGTTTATGAACAACGCCTTTTCCGAGGCCTCACAACAGGATATGAAGGGCCTGATCCCACTCAGTTTCGGAGTGATGATTCTGATCCTCGGGCTGATGACTCGCAGCATCAGCGGCACCCTGAGTACACTGTTGGTAATCATTTCATCCATCATCGTGGGTATGGGGCTGGGCGGTTACATAGGTTTCCCTGTTACCCCACCGTCAGCCTCATCACCTATCATCATCCTCACCATCGCGATCGCCAACTGTGTACACATCATAGTCACTATGTTGCATGAAATGCGTACTGGGCTCGACAAAAAGAGCGCCATCGTAGAAAGCCTGCGCATCAACATGCAACCAGTATTCATCACCAGCATCACTACCACACTGGGCTTCCTGAGCATGAACTTCTCTGACGTGCCGCCCTTTCAACATCTTGGCAATATGGTTGCTATGGGCGTGGTCACCTCGTTTATCCTTGCCATTAGTCTGCTACCCGCAGTTATGTCCCTGTTGCCAGCACGTGTATGCGAGACCCAGAACGATGAAACCCATCTTATGCACCGTTTGAGTGATTTTGTGGTTCGCCAGCAACATAAACTGATCTGGGGTATGACGCTGGCTGTGTTACTGCTGGTCGCCGCAATCCCACGCAATGAACTTAATGATGTATTCGTGCACTATTTCGATCAAAGTATCGAATTCCGCCAGGATGCCGATTTCATGGCCGAAAACCTCACCGGTCTCTATGTCATCGACTACTCGTTAAACTCTGGACAGCCCGGCAACATCAGCGACCCGCAGTTCCTGCAAGAAGTGGAGGCCTTTGCCAACTGGTTTCGTGCCCAACCGGAAACTATCCACGTTAACAGTATCACCGATATCATGCGCCGGCTGAACAAAAACATGCACGGCGATGATCCTCGCTGGTTTCGTCTGCCGCAGGAGCGTGAATTGGCGGCTCAATACTTGCTGCTGTATGAAATGTCGCTGCCTTACGGACTCGATCTCAACAATCAGATCAACGTTGATAAATCCGCCATCCGTTTCACGGCCTCCCTGCAGACCCTTTCCAGCAACGAACTGCTGGCGCTGGAAAGACGTGCCAGTGGTTGGCTGGCGGCCAACGCCCCCCACATCATCAACCCTGGTGGCAGTAGCACTTCACTCATGTTTGCTCACATCGGCGAACGCAATATCATTAGCATGCTCACGGGCACGACGCTGGCATTGATTGGTATTTCGCTGATCTTGATCTTCGCCTTGCGCTCGCTGAAAATCGGTCTGATCAGCATGCTTCCCAATCTGGTGCCCGCTGCTATGGGCTTCGGTCTGTGGGGCCTGCTGGTGGGGGAGGTTGGCCTCGGTCTTTCGATTGTTGCCGGTATGACCCTGGGTATTGTCGTGGATGATACGGTACATCTTCTCAGCAAATACCTGCGAGCGCGGCGCGAAAAGAACCTCGATGGTGAAGGTGCCGTACGCTACGCCTTCCGCGATGCCGGCGTGGCCCTGTTTACCACCTCTATGGTATTGGTCTGCGGTTTTCTGATATTGGCGCTATCCAGCTTTCAACTCAACGCGAACATGGGCCTGTTGACTGCCATCGTCATCACCTTCGCTCTGCTGGCCGATTTTTTGCTACTGCTGCCGCTGCTGATGCAATACGACAAAAAACAACCAGCCACTGCTTCGGTTAAGGAGCTATGTCATGCGTAAAACTAAAACTGGAAAGCTATCTGCGGTGAATATATCATTGCCAGGATTAAGGGCAGCCTGCTTGCTCTTCGCTCTGCTACCCATGGTGGCCCAGGCGGAAACACCGCAACAAAAGGGCCTTGCCATCGCCCTGGAAGCCGATCGCCGCGATACCGGCTGGCAAAACCAGACCGCCAGCCTGAAAATGGTGCTGCGCAATCGGCACGGTCAGGAGAGCGTACGTCAGATTCGCAATAAGGCGTTGGAAGTGGATGGTGATGGTGACAAGAGCCTCAACATCTTCGATAGCCCGCGGGACATTAAAGGCACCGCCTTTCTGAGCTACACGCATGCCCTCAAACCGGATGAGCAGTGGCTCTATCTGCCCGCGCTAAAGCGTGTCAAACGGATCTCGTCCAACAACAAGTCCGGCCCCTTCATGGGAAGCGAATTCGCCTATGAAGATTTCACCTCTCAAGAAGTGAAAAAATATCGCTACCAATACATTCGCGACGAGACCCTCGACGGCCGTGACACTTTCGTCATCGAACGTTATCCAGTCTATAAATACTCTGGTTATACACGCCTTCTCACCTGGCTGGACAAAGAGATGTACCAACCCTTGAAAGTGGAGTTCTATGACCGCAAAAAGAGTCTTCTCAAAACGCTCACACTTTCCGACTACCAGCAATACCTCGGGCAATACTGGCGACCCAGGCAGATGCATATGGTTAACCATCAGACGAAAAAAAGCACGGATCTCTATTGGACGGACTACCACCTTAAAACTGCTCTCAACAGACGTGATTTTGACCGCAACAGTCTTAAGCGCGCTCGCTGAGCAGGCGAAGTGATACACCGCTTGCTGATTACGTTCCTGTACGGCACCCTCGCTGGTGGCGTCCTGCCGGCCAGTGCCGGCGAAGGTGAATGGTCCGGCTATGTGAGCAGCGAATACCGTGCTTTTCTGTACAAACCAGTAGACCGTCGTCAACACGGCAATAATCTCTCCCTCGCTGCCCAACCCGAGTACTACCGGGAGTGGGGTGGCGGCCGCCAGAGTTTCACCTTTGTCCCTTTTCTTCGCTGGGATCAGAACGATAGTGAACGTAGCCATACCGACATCCGCGAACTGACCTGGCTCAAGGCTGCTGATGACTGGGAACTGCGCGCGGGTATACGCAAACTCTTCTGGGGCGTCACTGAATCGCAACATCTGGTCGATATTATCAACCAGACTGACCTGGTGGAGGCCCCTGACGGTGAAGAAAAATTTGGCCAGCCGATGCTTAATCTGGCGCTGATCCGTGACTGGGGTACCCTCGACCTGTTTATCCTCCCCTATTTCCGCGAACGCAGTTTCCCGGGAGTTGATGGTCGCCTGCGTTTTACCTTACCCATTGATACTAACAATGCCCGGTACGAATCCTCTCGTAAAGAGCGCAATATCGATTATGCGGTGCGCTGGGAAAGCGCCATCGGTGAGTGGGATATGGGGCTGAGCTACTTCAATGGTACCAGCCGTGAACCTCGTTTCGAAATCCGGCCCGACGGCCAGGCACTGCTCCCGGTTTACGATCTCATCGAACAATGGGGCCTCGACCTGCAGGCGACCTCTGGCGACTGGCTATGGAAGGCCGAAATTATCGGTCGTTCAGGCCAACTTGAATCTTATATTGCTCTCACCGCCGGCTTTGAATACACCTTTGTCGGTATCATGGAGGGGGCCGCTGATCTTGGCATGCTCAGCGAAGTCCTCTACGACGAACGCGGCGACAATGCGCTCACCCCCTTCGCTGACGACATCATGTTGGGCGCACGCCTGACCCTCAACGACGAGCAATCCAGCGAGCTCTTGTTCGGAATCATCACTGACATTGACGATTCCAGCCAGCTGTTGACCCTTGAATCCAGTCGCCGCCTCGGCAATGCCTGGAAAATCACCCTCGAAGCTCGCGCCTTTCTGGATATACCAGACAACGACCTGCTTGCCGGTATCCGTGACGATGACTACCTGCAACTGGAACTGGCTCGTTATTTCTAGGAGACTGTCGGGCTCAGGGTGAATCTACTGCGGACATGGTGCCCTTTGGGCAAAACCATTTCGACCCGTTTGTCAGCTCCTTCGTTGACTATGCCCTCCGGGTGCAAAATGGCATTACCTCGCTACGATTATGCAAGCCCGACAGCCTCCCAGGTGAGATATTTAACCGTACTATTTAGCCCCTTCTCGTTTGAGAATCGACATGTCGTATGAAATACGTTGCTGTTCAGTGAGTGCATCACGCATCTCGGTCAGGTGGTCATAGCGACGCTTCATAATCTCTGCTTTGACCGCCATCAGCTCATCGATCCTGGTATGAATCGTCGTTTGATCCGCACCATCTTTTGCCGTCATCACATTGAGTTCTTTTTGCAGCAGTGTTGCCTGTGCCTTTAATATCGCATGTTGTGTGCCTAGCTTAAGGTGCATCTTGTCGACGGCAACACGTTGCTTATCGCTAAGGGTTTTGGCCCAGTGAGGTGAGAAATGGTGCCCTTTTTTCTTTTTATGTCCCTCTTTGTGTGTGCTCTTGTGGTGGTCAGTTTTGTCTGATTTATCGTGGTGACCTTTTGTGGCACCCTCACCATGATGTCCCTCTTTGTGGTTTTCCTCTGCAAACGAAGGGTTGGCAATCGCGAAGATTGAAGACAGCAGCAGTGATCCGAGTAATTTGTGATTCATCAGGTTTATTCCTCCAGGTAGTAAAATTGAAGATAGCCTATATCCCCATAAATTCATAGAATAGTGCTTTGAGAGAGATTAACCATATTTAAAGGTATAAATGGCGCGATGGAAAAATTTGATCTGGAAGGACGTGAATACGTGGCGCTATGTGACCTGATGAAGTTAGCTGGCCTATGCCATAGTGGCGGCATGGCCAAGACGATTATTGCCGATGGCAATGTCACCGTTGATGGTGAGGTGGAGCTGCGCAAGCGTTGTAAAATTCGCCCTGGACAAGCTGTGGAATTTGATGGTCGGCAGATTGTGGTAGAGTGAGCGTGCGTAAAGATGTAATCGATTATTTAACCTTACTTTATCAGGGAGAATGCAGTGAGACTTTTTAAGACAGCAATGATTTGTGCAGTGACATTGATTTCATTTAACGCACTGGCGAATGATAGAACACCATCGGCTGAAGGGGCTGCGGTTTATATCGTATCACCGGCCAATGGCGAGACCGTCACCTCTCCAGTTAAAGTAGTATTTGGTTTGAGTGGCATGGGTGTTGCCCCTGCTGGCACGGAGACAAAGAACACTGGCCATCACCACCTACTGGTTAATGGCAAAAAACTGCCGGCGATGGATAAGCGCATGGGTAAAGAGGTGAAACACTTTGGTGGAGGGCAGACTGAAACCACGTTTGAACTTGCTGCTGGAAAACATACGCTGCAGCTGATACTGGGTGATAAAGGCCATGTGCCGCATCAACCACCGGTGGTTTCCGCTGTGGTGACGATTGTAGTAAAATAGATTCTTAAACAGTTTCGATGGCCGGGCAGCCTGTAGGTGTAGGTTGTCCGGCCTCTTTTGTTTCTGATAGTGGATTAATAAAGTATGAGTGAAGAGGTGGACGCGTTACGTGCCAGGCTGATTGGTGAAACCGGCAAGATGGAGTGGCATGAGCTAGAACGCCATTTTGCGCGCGGCGTGGTGGTGGCGGTGAATCCGGGCATCGATCTGATTGATGTCGCGCTTACGATGGTGAATGATGACAAGGATGGGCTTGAAAAGTGGTTCAGTGCCGGTACCGTGCGTCGCGCTGAAACCGCGGATGCTGAGGCGTGGGTTAAAACCCAGCCACTCTTCTGGGCAGTAGTGATCGCACCCTGGGTGGTGATTCAGGCAGTTGATGATTCTGCGGAGTCGCCAGTGGAGCTGCACTGATTTCTCTTTCACGCTTAAATGCTAATCCTCCATTTTTTATATGATTGTGATTTTTTCACACAGTCTGTTCATTTTATTGTGTATGCTGGATTAAGTAATAGGCATATAAAAAGGAAGATAAAAAACCTCTTCCCTCTTTTCTTTAGGAGTATGCCTCAAACCTGTTGATAACACATAGAGGATAAGGGATGCTTACCTGGGAGCAACTACTGAATCAAGATAGGCGTAAGGCTATACATGGAGGTGGGGAGTCTATGGGGAGTGGTATCGGCCGAACAGAGTCCGAACGCGACTATGATCGTATCTTATTTTCGGCACCTATTCGTAGGTTATCAGATAAAACACAAGTGTTTCCCATGGAAGAAAATGACTCAATTCGAACGAGGCTCACTCATTCTCATGAGGTTAGTAATTTAGCTCGAAGTATTGGTGTCCGTCTGGCTTTTGAGCATGCCGAAAAAGTTTTTGGGGAAAACCATGAGAAGCTTGGCGTTAAAAGAAATGTCCCCTCTTTATTGGCTGCTGTTGGGTTAGCCCATGATTTAGGGAACCCGCCTTTTGGCCATCAAGGTGAAATTGCAATTCAGCAATGGTTCGTTGAAAATGAATTTAAGGAAGAGGTTGATATAGATTTTACTAAGTTTGATGGAAATGCGCAGACATTCAGGTTGGTGACGTGCTTGCAAGTATTGAATGACCAATATGGATTGAATTTAACAGTTGGCACCCTCGCTGGTCTTATTAAATACCCGAGTATATATGGGTCGTCAAATAAAGGCGGATTTAAGAAGTTTGGTATTTTTAAGAGTGAAAAGGCAATTATTAGTGACGTATGGAAGCACACCGGTCTTGAAGAGGGAATAAGGCATCCTCTTGCTTATGTTATGGAAGCCTGTGATGACATTGCGTATTCAATCATTGATGCTGAAGATACGGTAAAGAAGGGTTATGCATCGTTTTATGATTTGATGGATTATTTGACGAGCTTTGATTCTGAAGATGGTGTTATTGATGATGTGGTAAATACTGCAAGGGGAAAAAACGAAATTTTTAAGCAAGACTCGCTGAGCTCGGCTGAGCTAAATGATATTTCTATGCAGATGTTTAGGGTTAAAGCAATTTCTGTAATGGTAGAAGCTGCTACAAATGTTTTTGTAGAAAATATAGATAAGATGATGAATGGCACCATCAAGCCGGGCTTTGAACTGATTGAAAATTCTAATTGTGCAAAGTTATGCAAGGCCTCAAAAAAGTTTGACTTTCGTTATGGTTTTCAACATAAGGAGGTTTTAAGGCTTGAGCTTCAGGGGAATAACTATATAAAAAATATGATGAGTATGCTATGGAAAGCGATTGAAAATGATGAGAAACCAGATAAGCCGTTCGAACGATATGCATTTGGGGGGATTTCTGAGAATTATCGACGAGTCTATAATGCCTCGGATAAAACGATGTATGATAAGTGTCAGTTGCTGTGCGATACTATATCGGGAATGACGGAGTCATATTTGATTAAGAAACATAACGAACTGAAGTCCCTTGAAAATGCACCAACCTAAGTTACAACCTGTAGAAACCACTGAAAACCTAAGGCGACGAGTCGGTCGACTATTTAAAGAGCCTTTAAAGGCTGAAAAAAATAAAGATCAATTATCGCTGAGTTTATCTTTTATAGAAAAGAATGAGAATAAAGTCAAATATCCAAGTCAAAATATAGGTGAGTTCCTAAGTTTTATTTCTGATGCAATGCCAGATGGTGATGTGTATCTGTTTGGGGGCGTTCTTCGTGATCTTGCTCTTTTTGGTCGCAATGGGTTTAACTCTGATATTGATTTGGTTGTGGAAGGAAATTGGTCTCATTTTGTTACTTACCTTCAGTCTTTAAAGGCCCAAAAAAATAAATTTGGTGGCTACCGACTTATGGTTGGCGGATGGCCTGTTGATATCTGGAATGCAGAAGATACGTGGGCAATCAAACAAGGGCTTGTTTCTTATGATGGTATAAGTTCTTTAACCGATACCACTGTGTTGAACTGGGATGCAATTCTTATGAACTGGAGAACTCAGCAGTTTATATATAGGGATAACTACTTTAAAGAGATGCAATCAAGAGTGCTTGATATTGTTTTAGAGAAGAATCCCAATCCGCTAGGGATGGCTGTCCGGGTTTTTAGGCATTTGTGTTCTAAGGATGCAAGGAAGCTGACGCCATCGACTGCAAAATACATGGCGCATTGCGCAAATTTATATAGCTTTGAAGAAATGAGGAAGGTGGAGTTTAGTAGTTACAAAAACAATATTATTCAGCCGCCCTTATATCGGTTTTTTGCTCAGATAAATACGTCGAATGATAAAAATATTAAGCATCAGTTTGGTATTGCAAAAAATATAATTGAGGGGGAGCTTGGTTTGCATTTATTTGGGATAGATCCCTTTTGGAGCATAGAAAGTTCAAAATAGTCATGTGTAAACTCAGATGAGCAAGCAGAAAACCATTTTGTTGAGTTGAGTAAAATGGTGACTATTGGTTCTGGTGCCGGTTGTTTATTGATGGCGGTATGCTTACCGCTAGCTGCCCCTCTTGGTTAACCCCTCGTTCTCGCGTAAAATACCTGGTTCCCCCGAAAATCGGTCGGGTGGTTAGTTTTAAGTGAGCACGACATGTTTTATCAAGACAATTTCGATGTAATTGTAGTAGGCGGTGGCCATGCCGGTACGGAGGCTGCGCTAGCGGCTGCGCGGCTGGGGGTAAAGACGCTGTTGCTGACCCATAATATCGATACTCTGGGGCAGATGAGTTGTAATCCGGCGATTGGCGGGATTGGCAAGGGGCATCTGGTTAAAGAGGTTGATGCACTGGGTGGTCTGATGGCCAAGGCGGCGGACAGGGCGGGGATTCAGTTTCGTACCCTGAATGCACGTAAAGGGCCGGCAGTTCGCGCCACGCGTGCACAGGCGGATCGTGTTTTGTATCGTCAGGCGGTGCGCCCTGCCCTCGAAAATCAGCCTGATCTCACCCTGTTTCAGCAGTCGGTTGATGATCTGGTTGTCGAAAGCGGGCGTATCGTTGGTGTTGTGACCCAGATGGGGTTGCGCTTTCGCGCCAAAACCGTGGTGCTAACGGTAGGGACATTTCTGGGTGGTCTGATTCATGTTGGGATGCAAAATTACCAGGGTGGCCGCGCGGGAGATCCGCCAGCCAATGCCCTCTCCCGCCGTCTACGTGAACTGCCTTTTACCGTTGATCGCCTCAAAACCGGCACGCCGCCACGTCTCGATGGCCGTACGATTGACTATTCACAATTGACCGAACAGCCGGGTGACACCCCGCTACCGGTGTTTTCCTATATGGGAAAGGTGACAGATCATCCACGTCAGATCTCCTGTCACATCACCCATACCAATGAAAAAACACACGATATTATTCGTGCGGCTCTTGATCGTTCACCGATGCATACCGGGGTGATTGAGGGCACAGGGCCACGTTACTGCCCTTCTATCGAAGATAAAATCGTCCGTTTTGCCGATAAAAATTCTCACCAGATCTTTGTGGAGCCGGAAGGGTTGACCACCAATGAGGTCTATCCCAATGGGATTTCGACTAGTCTGCCATTTGATGTGCAGGTTGAGCTGGTGCGTTCGATGAAGGGCTTTGAAAAAGCCAACATCATTCGCCCTGGTTATGCGATCGAATATGATTATTTTGACCCGCGTGAATTGAAGTCGTCACTTGAGACAAAACATATGGCTGGGCTTTTCTTCGCCGGACAGATTAACGGTACAACCGGATATGAAGAGGCGGCGGCACAGGGGTTACTTGCAGGCCTGAACGCGGCGTTGCAGGTGCAGGAAAAAGCCGCGTGGTGCCCGCGTCGCGATGAGGCCTATCTTGGTGTGTTGGTTGATGACCTGATTACCCAGGGCACATTAGAACCTTATCGCATGTTTACTAGTCGTGCCGAGTATCGCCTGTTATTGCGTGAAGACAATGCTGATCTGCGTCTCACCGAAAAAGGACGGGAGCTGGGTTTGGTTGATGATGAGCGCTGGGCTGCATTTGAGAAAAAACGCGAGGCGATCGAAAAAGAACAACAACGCCTGCGCGAAACATGGGTGCGCCCGGGCCAGTTGGGTGAAGAAGAATCGCAGAATATCCTCGGTGGGCCACTGACAAAAGAACAGAAATTGATTGATCTGCTGCGTCGGCCGCAGGTAACCTATGCGTCGATCATGCAGCTTTCTTGTTCAAACCCCGTTGAAATTGACGCGATTGTTGCCGAACAGGTTGAGGTGCAGGCGAAATATGCGGGCTACATTGAACGTCAGCTGGAAGAGATTGCACGACACCGTCGTCATGAAGAAACGGCCCTGCCAGATGACTTTCAATATGATCAGGTACGTGGCCTTTCGATAGAGGTACAGCAGAAATTGATGGCGCAGCGCCCCGCAACCGTTGGCCAGGCGGGCCGGGTGCCGGGCGTGACTCCAGCGGCAATTTCACTGTTATTGGTTCATTTGAAAAAACGTTCGGCGCTCGCTGGGCCGAGGTCTGCTTGATGGCTATTAATGATGCGCTGCGCGCGCAACAGGCAGCGCTGTTAAAAAAGGGTATCGCTGAACTAGGATTGTCGATCAACGATGAGCGGCAGCAAAAGATGCTCGATTATCTGGAGCTGCTCGAAAAATGGAACAAGGCCTATAACCTGACCGCAGTACGTGATCCATTGCAGATGGTGACGCGACACCTGCTCGACAGTCTCACCGTGGTGCCGTACATTAAGGGGGCCCGGATTCTGGATGTGGGAGCTGGGCCGGGACTGCCGGGGATACCGCTGGCAATTCTCTTCCCCGAAATCCAGTTTGTACTCCTGGATAGCAGCAGCAAAAAGACCCGTTTTATGACGCAAGTGATCGGGACGTTGGCAATTGGCAATGTCGAGGTGCACAATGGCCGGGTTGAGGCGTACCTGACTGGAGCCGAACCTGAGGGACTATTTGATCAGATTGCATCGCGTGCCTTTGCTGAAATGTCGTTGATGGTGACATTAACAAAGCACCTGCTTGCCCCTGAGGGCGAATGGTTGGCGATGAAGGGGCAGTATCCGACGGCTGAACTGGCCGTACTGGAAGCATTATGTGAGACAGTAGAAGTGTCGGCAGTGACGGTGCCAGGCGATGATGCGGCGCGTCATATTGTGCAGTTAAAGCCAAAGATTGACTAAAAAGCCGTTCGGAAGGCGAGCCGGTTTAAGGAAATGTTTATGAGCAGAATTATTGCAATTACCAATCAGAAAGGTGGCGTGGGTAAAACCACTACCACGGTTAATCTGGCCGCTTCATTGGTGGCGACTAAGCGTCGTGTGTTGTTGATTGATCTCGATCCGCAGGGCAATGCGACGATGGGTAGTGGTGTCGATAAAAATTCGCTTGAGCGCTCATGTTGTGACCTGCTGCTTAATGAGGCAACCGCCAGTGAGGTGATGATTCATCAGGAGCATATTGGTTATAGCTTGTTGCCATCGAATAGTGATTTGACTGTCGCAGAGGTTGAGTTGCTCAATGTTGATGGTCGCGAGAGTCGTTTAGCTAAGGCACTACAATCAATTGATGGTCAGTTTGACTATATATTGATCGATTGTCCGCCGACGCTCAATATGCTGACGGTTAATGCGCTGGTGGCAGCTGAAGGGGTGATCATCCCGATGCAGTGTGAATATTATGCGCTGGAAGGATTGACCGCATTGGTTGAGACGATTGAACAGGTGCGTTCGACCGCTAATCCGCGTCTCTCAATCGAGGGGTTGCTGCGCACCATGTTTGATCCGCGTAACAACCTGTCGAATGAAGTCTCGGCGCAGTTGATCAGCCATTTTGGCGATAAGGTTTATCGTACCGTCGTACCAAGAAATGTACGCCTGGCGGAGGCCCCTAGTCATGGTCTGCCAGCAATTCAGTATGACAGGACATCCCGCGGTGCCCTTGCCTACCTCGCGTTGGCGGGCGAGATATTGCGTCGTGAATCAAAGGCGGCGCAGGTCGCATAAAAAATTTTATTTATAAAATTCAAAAGATTAATAACAATAATTTAGTTAACACTATTTTTAGAGAGTAATCGATGGCGACTAAAAAGCGCGGTTTAGGACGCGGGCTTGATGCATTATTGGGCGGCGCGGCTCCTGTGCCGACTACCACAGAGGCGGCGGCCAGGACATCAGATCTACGTCATCTGCCGGTTGATGTGATGCAGCGTGGTAAGTATCAGCCGCGTACTGATATGCATACCGATTCGCTGGATGAGTTAGCCGCGTCGATTCGCGCACAGGGTGTGGTGCAGCCAATTGTTGTACGCCCTGTTTCAGAGAACAAATACGAGATCATCGCGGGTGAGCGTCGCTGGCGCGCGGCGCAGATTGCGGGGCTGCATGAAGTACCGGTGGTGGTACGTGATGTACCCGATCAGACCGCGATGGCGATGGCGCTGATTGAGAACATTCAGCGTGAAGATCTGAACCCGATGGAAGAAGCAACGGCATTGCAGCGCCTGATTCTGGAATTTGAGCTGACTCATCAGGAGGCCGCCGAGGCGGTAGGTCGTTCTCGTGTGGCGGTCTCTAATTTATTACGCCTGTTTGACCTTAGTGCCGAAGTGAAACAGATGGTACAGGTTGGTGATATGGGGATGGGGCACGCGCGTGCCTTATTGGGGCTGCAGGGTGATGCACAGATTGAGGCGGCGCGACGCATCGTTAAAAAAGGGATGTCGGTGCGTGAAACCGAGCAGCTTGTCAGGCGGGCACAATCACCGGCGGTTAAGGCAAAATCATCGAAGAGCATTGAAAACGATCCTGATGTACGTCGTTTACAGGAAGATTTGTCGGCGCGACTGGGGGCGGCGGTTAAATTTCAGCACTCTGCAAAAGGCAAAGGGAAGTTGGTGATTCAATATAATAGTCTTGATGAGCTGGAAGGTATCCTTGAGCACATCAAATAAAATTTGTTGTCATTCAGCCCTAACCCACTGAATCTATTTTTGATATACTGTCCTCCCTGTTTTGGATGAGCCAGGTAATATAGCGCATGAGCGAACAGAAGGGCCCCGGACTTTTGCTGATTGGTGTTGGTACGATGCTGACATCAATGACTGTCGCTGGCTTTGGCCTCGGTTTATTCGTTGATTACTGGCTGGATACTCAGCCGCTCTTTATGCTAATATTCGGCGGCCTTGGTATAGTGGGCGGGATCATTAAGGTGCATGGACTGTTGAGTAAGCTCGGATGAACGATTCTGCAAAACCAGCTGAGTTGGCAGATAATGCCAGGAAAATCATATTGATGCAGCTAGGCATTGGCCTTGTGATAGCAGCTGGATTTTTCCTGAAAGATGGATCATGGGCGGCGCTTTCTGCTTTTTATGGCGGTTTAGTGAGTGTTGCATCGGCCGCAATGTTGAGCCGCGGGATTAATCGCGCCACCATTGCCGCCGAAAAAAGTGCTCAAACGAGCCAGATGATTTTATATTTGGGCGCAGTGGTACGTTTTGTACTGGTCCTGGTCCTGTTTGGAACAGGATTAGGCGCGCTCGAGATGGCGCCGCTGGCGTTGATTATCGGTTTTGTAATTACGCAACTAGTGTTTGTTTTGATGGCTGGCCGACAGGGCCGCGAGAAACAGACAAGTGCTGAATAATAAGAATTTAGTAATAATTTTTGGAGAGTGCAGGTTTGAGCGGATCATCCAGTGGTAACGAAACAGTCGAGTATATTCAGCATCACTTGACCAACCTTTGTGTTGGTGACTGTGATCCTGTGACACACAAAGCAGCTGGCTTTTGGGCGTTACATCTGGATACGGTTTTTTTTAGTGTTGCACTTGGTGTTTTGATGATTGTGGTGAGTGCGCGCCTGGGGCGTAATCTTGTGACTGGTACGCCAGGCGGCTTTCAAAACTTTGTCGAGATGATTATCGATTTTGTTAGTGGGCAGGTAAAAGACACCTTTCCTGGTCATAACCCGATGATTGCACCGCTCGCATTAACGATTTTTGTCTGGGTATGGCTGATGAACTTCATGGATTTGATTCCTGTTGATCTACTGCCATTGATTGCTTCGGGTGTGTTAGGTATCGAATACCTTAAGGTGGTACCAACCACAGATCTGAATACCACCATGGCGATGTCATTGACGGTGTTTGCTTTAATCATCTATTACAATATTAAGGTGAAGGGTGTTGGTGGTTATTTGAAGATGTTTGTCTTCCACCCGTTTGGTAAGTTTTTTATCCCGGTGAATATCGTGATGTCTACGATTGAAGAGCTGGCGAAGCCATTGAGCCTGGGTCTGCGACTGTTTGGTAATCTGTTTGCCGGTGAGCTGGTCTTCCTGCTGATTGCACTGATTGGTGGCACCATGGCAGTGGGTCTTGGCGCACTAATCTGGTTCCCGCTGCAGGTTGTACTTGACCTGGGCTGGTTGATTTTCCATCTGCTGGTCATTACGCTGCAGGCCTTTATTTTTATGGTGCTGACCATTGTGTATCTGGCGATGGCGCACACAGAAGACCATTAGTTCGTCGCGCTCTTTAGAAGTATAGAGAGCGAGATGCATTACGTTTTAATTCTTGTTTGATTTATTTAGTAGTTTAATTTTTAGCGTTTTGATTTAATATTTTTTAAATAGGAGATGTACCAAATGACACCTGATATGATCGCACAAATTTATGCCTCTACTGCTGTTGGCGTCGGAATTATCCTTGCGGCTGCGGGTCTGGGTTCAGCTATCGGTTGGGGCCTGATCTGTGCGAAAACGCTTGAAGGGATTGCGCGTCAGCCTGAAATGCGTCCAGTGCTAATGACCAATATGTTTATCTTTGCAGGTCTGATGGAATCTTTCCCTTTCATCATTCTGGCGTTCGCAATGTGGTTCTTGTTTGCAAACCCATTCGTAGGTGCCCTAAGCAGCGCAATTGGCGCATAAGGTTTAACCGGCCCCTGGTTGGTAATCCCTTATTTATTTAGGAGACTTAGATGAATATTAACGTAACACTGATTGCGCAGATTATTGCATTCGTTACGCTGTTGTGGTTCGTCAATCGAGTGCTGTGGAACCCGATGAATGATCTTCTGCTGGCAAGGCAGAAGCGCATTGCTGACGGTTTGGCCGCTGCGGACAAGGGCAAGCATGATCTTGAACTTGCTGAAAAGCGCGCTAAAGAGCACTTGGTTGAGGCGAAATCTCAGGCAGCCGAGATCATGGCTCAGGCAGAAAAACGTGGCAACGAAATTGTCGAAGAGGCAAAAGAGAAGGCACGGACAGAAGGTGATCGTCTGATCATTGCTGCTAAAGCTGAGATTGAGCAGGAAGCGAATCGTGCCAAAGAGCAGCTCCGCGGTAAGGTGGCATCTATTGCTGCTGCTGGTGCGGGCCGTATTCTTGGTCGTGAAGTGGACGAAAAGACGCATGCCGATCTGTTGAAAGATCTGGTTGGCCAGATTTAAGGGGGCTAAACGAGCATGGCTGAAAAAAGCACAATCGCACGTCCTTACGCACAGGCCATTTTTGAGCAGGCGATGGCAAGCAAGCAGTTTGCGCAGTGGTCTGACAATCTGGCGCTGGCATCTGTTGTCGCACAGGACAGTGGAATGCAGTCCGTGGTCGGTAATCCACGGGTGAGCAATACACAACTAGTTGACCTTTTTATTGGTGTTTGTGGTGAGCAATTTGATGATGCTGCAAAAAACCTGATTAAGTTGCTGGTCGAAAATGGGCGGGTAACCGTTCTGCCTGAAATCACAACGTTGTACGAAGAATACCGTGCTGAGGCTGAAAAAACAGTTCAGGCGCAGGTGATCTCCGCATTTCCGGTGACCAGTGCGCAGCAGAGCAGCATCAAAAAAGCGTTGAAAAAGCGTTTGGGTTGCGAGGTCGAGCTCGTCTGCACAACAGACAACTCTCTAGTGGGTGGTGCCATTATTCGCGCAGGCGATATGGTTATCGACGGTTCGGTGGTTGGTCAGTTAGAAAAATTGACCCATGCCCTGACCCATTAAATGTTGGTTTAAGACCCACTGAAAACAATTCGTTATAGAGGATATAAACATGCAGTTAAATGCAGCAGAAATCAGTGAGCTGATTAAGCAACGAATCGAAAACTTCGATGCAGTTAGCGAAGCACGTACCGAAGGTACCGTGGTCAGCGTTAAAGATGGTGTTGTTCGTATTCATGGCCTGGCCGATGTGATGCAGGGCGAAATGATTGAATTTGCCAACAACACCTTTGGTATGGCACTTAACCTTGAGCGTGACTCTGTCGGTGCCGTTATCATGGGCGCTTACGAAAGCATCTCTGAAGGGGATAACGCAAAATGTACCGGTCGAATCCTTGAGGTTCCTGTCGGCAGAGGGCTACTAGGCCGAGTGGTAAACTCCCTTGGTGTGCCGATTGATGGTAAAGGGCCGATTGAGTCAGATGGTACCTCCCCTATCGAAAAAGTAGCGCCAGGTGTGATTGCACGCCAGGGTGTTGACCAACCAGTTCAAACGGGTTTGAAAGCGATCGATGCGATGGTGCCGATTGGCCGTGGCCAGCGTGAGCTGATCATTGGCGATCGTCAGACCGGTAAAACCGCGGTGGCAATTGATGCGATCATCAATCAGAAAGGCACGGGTGTTACCTGTATTTATGTTGCAATTGGTCAGAAAGCCTCTTCGGTTGCCAATGTAGTGCGCAAACTGGAAGAGCATGATGCACTGGCTCATACCATTATTGTGGCAGCGACCGCATCTGATCCAGCATCGATGCAGTTCATCGCACCTTACGCGGGTTGTAGCATGGGTGAATACTTCCGTGATCGCGGTGAAGATGCACTGATTGTTTATGATGATCTGACCAAGCAAGCCTGGGCCTACCGCCAAGTTTCACTGCTGCTACGCCGTCCGCCAGGTCGTGAAGCGTATCCCGGTGATGTATTCTATCTTCATTCCCGTCTGTTAGAGCGTGCTGCGCGTGTAAACGTTGATTACGTTGAGAAGTTCACCAATGGTGAAGTGAAAGGTAAAACCGGTTCTTTGACCGCATTGCCAATCATTGAAACTCAGGGTGGTGATGTATCGGCATTCGTACCCACTAACGTGATTTCGATTACCGATGGACAAATTTTCCTTGAGACCGATCTGTTCAACTCGGGTATTCGTCCTGCGATCAACGCGGGTTTGTCAGTGTCTCGTGTTGGTGGTGCAGCACAGACCAAAATCATTAAGAAACTGGGTGGCGGCGTACGTCTTGATCTTGCACAGTATCGTGAGCTGGCTGCGTTTGCTCAGTTTGCGTCTGACCTTGATGAAACAACACGTAAACAGCTGGAACGTGGACAGCGTGTTACCGAGTTAATGAAGCAGAAGCAGTACGCGCCGATGAGTGTTGCGGATCAGGCAACCTCGCTATTCGCTGCTAATGAAGGCTTTCTTGATGATGTTGATCTGGACAAGGTGGGAGCCTTTGAAGCGGCACTGATTAGCTACATGAATAGCAGCCACGCGGATCTAGTGGCGACCATCAATGACTCTGGTGATTTCAATGGCGATATCAAAGCAGGCCTGACATCCGCTATCGAGTCATTCAAGGCAAACAACGTCTGGTAAAGACGGGAGAGTTGTAATGGCCGTAGGCAAAGAGATACGCACCAAGATCAATAGCATTAAGAATACGCAAAAGATCACGCGTGCGATGGAAATGGTCGCTGCGAGTAAGATGCGTAAAGCGCAAGATCGGATGGGGGCTTCACGCCCCTATGCGCAAAAAATGCGCAATGTTGTTGACCATCTGGCTCATGCGCATCCTGAGTATAAGCACCCCTATATGGAAGAGCGTGATGTAAGCCGTGTTGGTTACATCGTGATCTCTTCAGATCGTGGTCTGTGTGGTGGTTTGAACAGTAACCTGTTTAAACGCA
The DNA here is from genome assembly GCA_021648525.1 of Gammaproteobacteria bacterium. Lineage (GTDB taxonomy): Bacteria > Pseudomonadota > Gammaproteobacteria > SZUA-140 > SZUA-140 > SZUA-76. The sequence goes on along the minus strand of JAKISP010000031.1, from coordinate 8,026 downwards.
CTGTTGTTTCGATGAAAGAATGGCATGACCAGGGTAAAGAGATTGATCTCTGCACTATTGGTAGTAAGAGTGGTGCTTTTTTTGCTCGTCTTGGCGGTAATATGGTTGCTCAGACTGCAAACTTAGGTGATCGACCTGAGATCACAGACTTGATTGGTTCCGTTAAGGTGATGTTGGATGCCTTTAATGAAGGCAAGATTGATCGCCTTTATGTGGTTTACAACGAGTTTGTCAATACCATGACCCAGGCACCAACGGTTGAGCAGTTGTTGCCGGTTGAGAAGAAAGAAGACAAAGAGCTAGCGCACCACTGGGATTATTTTTACGAGCCTGAAGCGAAAGAAGTACTGGATGCCTTACTGGTTCGTTTTATCGAATCGCAGGTCTATCAGGGTGTGGTTGAAAACCTCGCCTGTGAGCAGGCGGCACGCATGGTAGCGATGAAGTCGGCTTCTGATAATGCAGGTGATCTTATTGGTGATTTGCAGCTGATTTACAACAAAGCACGTCAGGCAGCGATCACTCAGGAGATCTCCGAGATCGTTAGTGGTGCATCCGCTGTATAGCGTGACACCTGGCTGAGATTGTTGTTCAGAATTTTTGCAAGATAAGGGAACCTTTGATTTATACCAGCGGCAGCGAGATTTCAACCACCAATCTCGCTGCCGCAGAATAAATTAGAGGCTCCCAAAATATTAAAATTTTATAAGAGGATTTGAGGCGATGAGTGCAGGAAAAATAGTACAGGTTATCGGTGCTGTTGTTGACGTGGAATTTCCACGCGACGTCATGCCCAGGGTCTATGATGCATTACACGTGGGTGACGCAGATCTTACCCTGGAAGTGCAGCAGCAGTTGGGTGACGGTGTTGTTCGTACCATCGCCATGGGTTCTACCGATGGTGTTCAGCGTGGTAAAGCGGTTAGCAATACTGGCGGGCCGATTGCGGTACCCGTCGGTGAAAAGACACTGGGCCGTATCATGGACGTACTGGGTGATCCAATCGATGAAAAAGGGCCGATTGGCGAAGATACTCGTTGGGCGATCCATCGTAAAGCGCCTAGCTATGAAGAGCAGTCTGGTAGTACTGAGCTACTAGAGACCGGTATTAAAGTGATCGATCTACTTTGCCCATTCGCGAAGGGTGGTAAAGTGGGTTTGTTTGGTGGTGCGGGTGTTGGTAAGACCGTTAACATGATGGAGCTGATCCGTAACATCGCGATCGAGCATAGCGGTTACTCAGTATTCGCTGGCGTGGGTGAACGTACGCGTGAGGGTAACGATTTTTACCACGAAATGACAGAATCAAACGTGATCGACAAGGTATCACTGGTTTATGGTCAGATGAATGAGCCTCCTGGTAATCGTCTGCGTGTGGCGCTAACGGGCCTGACCATGGCGGAATATTTCCGTGACGAAGGCCGTGACGTACTGCTGTTTATCGATAACATCTACCGTTACACCCTGGCGGGAACCGAGGTTTCTGCGCTGTTGGGTCGTATGCCATCTGCGGTAGGATACCAACCAACACTAGCAGAAGAGATGGGGGTATTGCAGGAGCGTATTGCTTCTACCAATAAAGGTTCGATTACCTCTATTCAAGCGGTATACGTACCCGCGGATGATCTGACCGATCCATCACCAGCAACCACCTTTGCGCATCTGGATGCGACCGTTGTACTGTCTCGTTCTATCGCAGAGCTCGGTATCTATCCGGCGATTGATCCGCTGGATTCAAGCTCACGTCAGCTAGATCCACTGGTCATTGGACAGGAGCATTATGATACTGCTCGTGCCGTACAGGGCATTTTGCAGCGCTACAAAGAGCTGAAAGATATCATCGCGATTTTGGGTATGGATGAACTGTCAGAAGAAGACAGACAGACCGTCACCCGCGCACGTAAGATTCAGCGTTTTATGTCACAGCCTTTCTTTGTGGCTGAGATTTTTACCGGTGCGCCTGGTAAATACGTTTCGCTGAAAGACACGATTACTGCATTCAAAGGGATTATTGCCGGTGAATATGACCACCTGCCAGAGCAGGCATTCTACATGGTTGGGGTCATCGAAGAAGCGGTTGAGAAGGCCAAGACGCTTTAACGCTGCAGGGAAATACCAGGGGTTTAAATTTAAGCCCCTTTAATAATTGCATTTGTATATTTGGCAGGATTAAGTGATGGCAATGACAATACATGTAGACATCGTAAGTGCCGAGAGTGAAATTTTCTCTGGTACTGCCGAGATGGTATTTGCACCCGCAGTGATGGGTGAGGTGGGGGTTCTTCCTGGCCACGCGCCACTGCTGACGCAGCTCAAGCCCGGTGAAGTGCGAGTGAAAAATGGTGATAGCGAAGAGTCATTTTATGTCTCTGGCGGCATGCTTGAGGTTCAGCCTCATGTAATAACCGTGCTTTCTGATACGGCATTACGTGCTAAAGACATAGATGAAGCGGCAGCACTGGAAGCGAAACAGAAAGCTGAAGATGCATTGCAAGATAAAACTTCAGAGTTCGAATACGCCAAAGCACAGTCTGAACTAGCAGAAGCCGTTGCACAGTTACAGGCGATCAAAAAATTAAAGGGTCGCGCTCGTTAAATTAGCTCGCTTTTTAACATAAATTGCATCGACAAAGGCCGTTTAATAGACGGCCTTTGTTGTTATTGCTACATTACAAATGTGAAAACTAAACCGTTACTTCAGCTAACTCATCAAAAAGAGACCAAATGGATTTAAGTGTCGTTATTCTCGCAGCAGGTCAGGGATCGCGGATGCGATCGAAACTCCCCAAGGTGTTACATAAGCTGGCACATAAGCCGTTATTGACTCACGTGATTGATGTTGCAGAGCAACTTTCTGCTCAGGATATTCATATTGTTTATGGCCACGGTGGTGAAGTTGTCAGAGATGCCCTCTCCACGCGCAACGTTAGCTGGGTTAAGCAGGAAGAACAGCTTGGCACTGGCCACGCCGTTGCGCAGGCAGTACCGCATTTGATTGATGACCATGTGGTGCTGGTGCTTTATGGTGATGTGCCATTAACGACCAGAGAGACCCTTCAACAGCTACTCGAACAGGTCTCTACTACCCGTATGGGATTACTGACGGCAGACTTGCCAAACCCCCATGGCTACGGGCGAATTGTTCGCAATAGTGACCGTGTCGTGCAGTGCATTACAGAAGAGAAAGACGCGACTGAAGCGATTCGTAAGATCACCGAAGTCAATACAGGCATCCTTGCTGTCTCAGGCGGAAAGCTAAAAGAGTGGCTTGGCCGTCTGAAAAATAACAATGCACAAGGTGAATACTATCTGACAGACATCATTGCGATGGCCGTTAGTGATGGTATTGAGGTAAAGACTTCACAGGCAAGTGCAGTAGAAGAAGTTGAAGGCATTAATAACCGGAGCCAGTTAGCGCGCATCGAACGATACTATCAACGACAACAGGCAGAACAGCTGATGGCCGCTGGCGTCACATTAAAAGACCCGGCACGTTTTGATCTACGAGGAACGGTTGCAACAGGCACCGATGTCATTATTGATATCAACGTTATTTTAGAAGGCGATGTTGTCATGGGTGACAATGTTGAGATAGGTGCAAACTGTGTGATTATCAATGCAACCATTGGTGAGGGAAGTATCATCCTGCCTAACAGTGTGATTGAGAATTCAGTGTTGGGATGTCACTGCATGGTTGGCCCGTTTGCACGTATCCGGCCCGATACCCAACTGGCAGACAACGTAAAGATCGGCAATTTTGTTGAAGTGAAAAAAGCGCAAGTGGGTGAAGGGTCTAAGATCAACCACCTTAGTTATGTTGGTGATAGCATTCTTGGCAAGGATGTGAATATTGGTGCCGGTACTATTACCTGTAACTATGATGGTGCTAATAAACATCTTACTGAGATTGGTGATGGTGCTTTCATTGGCTCTGATAGTCAGCTGGTGGCACCGGTAAAAATAGGTGCTGGCGCGACCATTGGCGCGGGTTCAACGATTACACATGATACGCCAGCCGATGCATTAACGTTGACACGGACTAAACAACGATCGATTGATTCATGGACGCGTCCGCACAAGAAAAAATAATTTTTGACTGGATGGATCTGCTAGAAAACAGGTAAAGAGGTGAGTTATGTGTGGAATCGTCGGAGCAATTGCTGAGCGAGATATTGTACCTGTTCTATTAGAAGGGCTACGGCGTCTCGAATATCGTGGATATGATTCCGCAGGTATCGCAGTACTCGATCAAGTAGGTTGTATCGGCAGAGTGCGTGCACCAGGTAAGATTAATGACCTGGAAGTCGTGCTTGCCAAAGACCCTCAGAAAGGTCGCGTTGGGATTGGCCACACACGCTGGGCCACACACGGCAAGCCGACCACTGCCAATGCCCATCCTCACGTTTGCCGTAAAACAGTGGCTGTTGTGCATAATGGCATCATTGAAAACCATGAAAAATTGCGTCGTGAACAGACTGAGGGTGGCTATGAATTTACCTCAGAAACTGACACAGAAGTGATTGTACATTTGATCCATCAATATATGGAGCAGGGCAAAAGCATGCTGGACGCTGTGCGCGCAGCGACAACAAAACTAGAAGGAGCCTATGCACTGGGTGTGATCAGTAATGTAGATGACGGCCGTTTAATTACGGCAAGGTTAGGCAGTCCGCTGGTTATTGGCGTTGGCATTGGTGAACATTTTATTGCCTCTGATGTTGCCGCGCTGTTGCCTGTCACCCAGCAGTTCATTTTTCTTAAAGATGGCGATGTCGCCGATATCACCAAAGATAAAGTAACGATCTATGATGTGAATGGCGAGGTCGTTGAACGCCCTGTTACTATCAGCCAGCTAACCGCAGATTCAGTGGGCAAAGGTGAATACAACCACTACATGATGAAAGAGATTCATGAGCAGCCAAATGCGATTGCAGAAACCCTTGAAGGGCGTATTAGTAAAAAGCGGGTACTTGAAGGGGCGTTTGGCGTTGGTGCCAGTGAAATTTTTGACGAGGTAAAGGGTGTCCACATCATAGCCTGTGGTACGAGTTACCATGCGGGGATGATTGCGCGTTACTGGTTTGAATCACTGGCGGGTGTGCCGTGTAGCGTTGAGGTGGCGAGTGAGTTCAGATACCGCAACCCGGTCGTACGCAATAACTCACTGATCATCAGCATCTCACAATCAGGTGAAACAGCCGATACCCTGGCAGCACTGCAAGAAGCGAAGAAACGAGGTTTTGGCCATTCACTGGCAATCTGTAATGTGCCAGAGAGTTCGCTGGTGAGAGAGTCAGACCTTTTTCTAATGACACGTGCTGGGCCAGAAATCGGCGTCGCATCAACCAAAGCATTTACCACTCAGCTGGTGTCATTGATGCTGCTAGTGATCACACTGGGTAGACGTCATGCGATGCCAGAACATGTCGAAGAGGCATTGGTAAAACACCTGATATCATTGCCCGCGAAGGTTGAAGATGTGCTTGCCCTTAATGATAAAATCAAAGAAGTTGCCGAGCAGTTTGGTGATAAAAACCATGCGTTGTTTCTGGGGCGTGGCACGCAATACCCGGTGGCAATGGAAGGCGCACTAAAACTTAAAGAGATCTCCTATATACATGCTGAGGCCTACCCGGCTGGTGAATTAAAGCATGGCCCTTTGGCACTGGTTGATGCCAATATGCCGGTGATTGCAGTCGCACCCAATAATGAACTATTGGAGAAACTCAAATCGAACCTCCAGGAAGTGAGTGCGCGTGGTGGGCAACTGCTGGTATTTGCAGATGAATCGGTGCATGTGGAAGCGGAAGACGGAATAGAAGTCGTCTCGGTTGCATCGGTTGACGATGCCATTGCGCCGATTGTTTATTCGGTTCCATTGCAGCTACTCTCTTACCATGTGGCGGTATTGAAAGGCACTGATATTGATCAACCAAGAAACCTTGCAAAGTCAGTCACGGTTGAATAAGTTGACGACTAAAACCTCAGGAATAAAAGTGTGATGAAGAGAACCCTGGCAGCGGCCGCAGATCGTTAAGCGTGCGGACGGTTTCGTAACGGCAACCTGTGGTGAACGTGGTGGTGTGTTTTATGGCCACTTTCTTCAACAATGGCGTGAATAGTGCTGCCATTACATGACGTTAAATGTTCAGTGCTGATATAATCAGGCCACGCGCCCGTAGCTCAGCTGGATAGAGTGCCACCCTCCGAAGGTGGAAGTCACAGGTTCGAATCCTGTCGGGCGCGCCATCTCTGATTTGTCCTTTTAGGGCCCCTGAAAATAGTTCAGCCTTCATCTATCTTTATCAAAATGCCAGGATCGAAGGCCTATTGTTTCATGGTCTGCGCCACCAGTTGCTTTTTTGAATTGGGACTGGAGATGATGGTGGTTTCCATCATCACCGACCACAAGGAGTTGGGGTGATGATCTGCTCAATCTGCCGGAAAGGCCGACAGGTTAAGCCTGACATATCGAAATAGCGGGCTTTTTTCGACCTGCTCCCCAATATGAGAGCCAGTATCATCTATCAGCATTTACTAAATGCTACCTTACATATAGACATTACTTATCACTATGATAAAGTCTACCTTTAATAAATTGCGTGCTGCATCATTTATTTAAAGGTAAGCTTTAACACATGAATAGCCAAACCCGATCAGGTGAATTTGCCGTTCAGCCGGGCGGCCATCAGGCGTTTATCCCCAGGCCGCTGCCGCCAACGCCTGCGCTGGAGATCGATGCCGAGATGCAGGCGCTGCTATCCAGGGCAGACCGTGCCCTCGGGCGGCTGGATGGTTCCATCCGCACCCTGCCCAATCCCGACCTGTTTGTCTTTATGTACGTGCGCAAAGAGGCAGTGCTCTCCAGCCAAATTGAAGGCACCCAAAGCTCGTTGAATGACATCCTTGAAGTGGAAGCCAAAATCTTCGACAGCGAACATCCGCGTGATGTGAATGAAGTGCTTAACTACGTGCGTGCCACGAACTACGGTCTGGAGCGCCTGGCTGAACTGCCACTCTCCAATAGACTGATCCGTGAGATTCACAATGTTCTGCTAAATGGCGTGCGAGGCGGTAACGCCCAACTAGGCGAACTGCGAAAAATTCAAAACTGGATCGGGCCACAAGGTTGCACGTTGAAAGAAGCCACTTTCGTCCCGCCACCGCCGCAACAGCTCGAAGAGATACTCGGCCAATTTGAAAAATTTCTGCATGATGAAAGCTTACCCGTCCTGCTGCAAATTGGTATGGCCCATGCCCAGTTTGAAACCATCCATCCCTTTCTGGATGGTAACGGCCGTGTCGGACGTCTACTGATCGCCTTTATGCTCTATCAGCGCGAGATATTAGAGACCCCTGTACTCTACATCTCCCACTACTTCAAAAAATATCGCCAGCAATATTACGAGCAACTGCAATCGGTGCGCGAAAATGGCAGTTGGGAGGCGTGGCTCAAATTTTTCCTGCAAGGCATATACGAAGTGTCACAGGAAGCCACCGAGACCTCACGTAAAATCGTCGATCTGCGCGAAGCCCACCGTAAATTGATTGCTAAACATTTTGGCCGTGTGGCAGGTAACGCCATGCAGGTATTGGAAACACTTTACCAACACCCCTTTATTAAAGTGCAGGACATTATAGAGCTAACTAATGTCTCCTATCCGGCAGCCAATAACTTGATGATCAAGTTTGTCGATCATGGCTTGCTGATGGAAGTGACCGGTCAGGCACGTAACCGCCAGTTTCGTTATGGCTCTTATATTGATCTGTTTAATTAAAATGAACAAACAGAACGGCCATCATAAGAACGAGGGAATTAAGACATTATGATGGGTGTTTTGTTAGTTTTAGCTGTCAAACGTGCCTCATTGAGATGAGGTATAGTTAGTGCCCATCCAGAAATCTTCAATACCATGAAAAATAAAGAAATATTCTTGTAATCGGTTAAAAAACCCTCTTGGATTTGTTAAGTTTAGAGTTTGAACAAAAAACCACAAACCAAGAGGATTAGGCATGCGACTCACCC
>JAKISP010000075.1 GCA_021648525.1 Gammaproteobacteria bacterium | reverse complement strand
GAAAAATTACCGGATTTCGTCGCCCGGCATTGCCATGAAACGTCCGCCACCGAGCAAGCGTCCATCTGCAAGATTGTGGCAAAATACAATGGGCACTATCCCAATCAGCCCCTGCTTGCCAATGAATGCCTGATGATTCCCGATAACCTGAAACAGCAGCTCAAACGCAAGAGACCGCAGGTAAACATCGGGCCACGGTTTGCTGGGCAAGAAGCTCGTGTCTTAAATCAGTTGCTCAAACAATACAACGGCGATGAAATTATGGCCATCAGCACCCTTGTCGATACATTGCCGCAAAATGACGATACCCTCAAAGCCTTTGCCGGTGGGCTACTGGGAGCCTCCAGGGCGTGCGGCAAGGGGTATATTCAGGCGCTGCAAGTCTACAACGACAGCCTGGTGGAATGGAAAAATGCCAGCAAAAAACAGCGCAACAAAATCAAAATTGACAAAGTACAACCGGCCCACGAAAAACTGAGTAAGGTCTACAAAAGCGAAGTCAGCAGCATGGCTCGTAGCAACGTCGTCCTGAAAAGCACAAAGCGCGGTATGCGAGCGCTGCGCAGCCGTAAACACAGCATTGATCTTACCAACACCAGTGATGTCCAACGTCTGAAACGTTTCCTGAAAATCGCCAGAGTGAGTGCGGTGGGTGCGATTGTGATTGATGCGACATTCGCCGGGCAGAAAGTGAAAAATGCCGATGCTGCGGGTGAAAATTCGGAGAAAGTGGCGTATGAGGAGTATGGGGCGTTGATTGGAGGTATTGCATTAGCAGGTGCTCTAGCCATTTTTTTGACCCAGGATTGATTGTGCTTACTGTGGTCGGGGCGTTAGTGCATTGAGTAGGTGCGAAAGGTGGTCGCGAGCCTGGCAAGTCACTCTACGAGCAGATATCAGTTTACAGTGAAATCAAAAACCTGCTCAAACAGTTCAGCCCCCTCTCCACCCTTTTTTATTTGCCTCCAGCCACGCCAGCCCGTAGCATTGTCCCTCAGCGGGAAATCCTGCTCAATACTGATTTCATAGCAACAGATCTAAAAAACGGGAAGTACTAACAAGATGTCCACTAATCGAATCGTGATCGCCACCCGCCAAAGCCCACTGGCCCTGTGGCAGGCGGAACATGTGCAACGTCGCCTGCGTGAAGCGCATCCGAGGCTTGAGGTTGAGCTGCTTAAAATGAACACGCAGGGGGATATCATCCTCGATACACCACTCGCTAAAATTGGCGGTAAAGGGCTATTTGTTAAAGAGTTAGAGCAAGGTTTGATGGATGGACGCGCAGACATCGCTGTCCACTCAATGAAAGATGTGCCGGTGGAATTGCCTGAAGGACTACACCTGCCCGTGATTCTCGAACGCGAAGACCCTCGCGACGCCTTCGTCTCTAATCAATACACCTCGTTTGAAGCGTTGCCACAGGGTGCGAAACTCGGCACCTCCAGCCTACGCCGCCAGTGCCAGCTCAGTGCACTACGCCCGGACCTCGACGTGATCAGCCTGCGCGGCAACGTGGGTACTCGCCTGAGAAAACTAGATGAAGGCCAGTACGATGCGATTATCCTCGCGGCAGCCGGGCTCATGCGACTGGAACTGACTGATCGCATCGCGGGTAAGCTTTCAACCGACACCTGTCTGCCTGCCATTGGCCAGGGTGCCGTCGGCATCGAATGCCGCGTCGATGACCCACGCGTTAACGAAATCATTAGCATCCTTAATGATGAAGCAACTCATATTCGCGTCACAGCAGAACGCGCCCTGAACCACCGCCTCGAAGGGGGGTGCCAGGTACCAATCGGTGGCTTTGCTGAAATCGACGGCAACAAACTGCACCTGCGCGCACTAGTGGGTTCGCCTGACGGCAGCGAAATGATTCGTGGCGAAATCAACGGCACCCTCGATGAAGCTGAAAAAATGGGCGTGGCACTAGCAGAAGAGTTACTGTCGCGCGGTGCAGATAGAATCCTCAAAGAGGTTTATGCCAGCCGCTAGCCTCTCAAAAAAGCTCGATCAACTGCGGGTGGTGGTCACACGACCCGCGCATCAAGCCGAGCACCTGTGCCATTTGATCGAACAGGCGGGTGGTACAGCCATCCGCCTGCCAGTTATGGAAATCACAGCACCCACAGACATTCAGGCCGCTCAGGATAAACTGAGCCAACTCGAAAATTTTAATGTCGCCATTTTTACCAGTGCCAATGCGGTCGAGGGACTCTTTAAACAGGCACCGCCATCATTCCGCTGGCCACAAAACACCCAGGTCGCGGCCATCGGCAGGCGTACCGCCAGCCTCTTAAAGGCACATGCCATTGCTGTTGATATTCTTCCAGATCAAGGCTTTAACAGCGAATCATTATTGTGCAGCGACCCCATGACCAGGGTTTCTGGCAAAAAAATAATGATATTCAAAGGTGAAGGTGGCAGAACACTATTAGCAGAGACCCTGGCCCAGCGTAATGCATATATTGAAACCATTGATCTTTATCGGCGAAAAAGGCCTAATAAAGGTCTCAGGAATATACAGCAGGCGGGAAAATCCGGTAGTATCGACCTGTTCGTTGTTACCAGCAACGAAGGACTACAGAACCTGTTTGAGATGGCCACGGAAACCGAGCGAGAGTGGTTACTCACAACACCGTTAATAGTCATAAGCGAGCGAACAGCTCAGCTTGCCAGAACATTAGGGTTCAGTCACAACTCAGTGGTGGCACATGAGGCCAGCGATGAGGGCTTACTGAATAGTCTAGAACAGTGGTATGCTGATCGGTTCCGGAGGGGAATTCAGCGGGGGGAGTAAGATGGGCGATAAAAAGAAGTCGCAAACAAAGAATAATGATACCAGGCAAGCGCCAGATAAAAAGGCTGTTGCGGTTCAGGAACCAGTCAAAAAAGAGTCTGCGCCTGCAGCGGTTGCGGTTACACCTCAAAAGAGTGGTGGTAATGGAATCGCACTACTGGCCCTTGTCACAGCAGTCAGTGCGGCTGGGCTTGGCTATAAAGGCTGGGATGAGTCCAACAAATTAAACACACTGTTATCTGACCAGGATGGACAGATTGAGTATTCCATTAACACAGCGCTTAAACCGACTATTGTTTCTGTCGGTGCAGTTGAATCAGGACTTGGTTCGGTACAGATCACTGTTAATACGCTTCAAAGCGAGATTGATCGCTTAAAGAGCGAGCTAGCCTCACTTCAGCGCGAGCTGGGTGAAGTTAAAGGTGGCGTTGCAACACTACAGAATACACACCAGAACGGACTCGGCGATATCAACGCTAATCTTGATGAGAAAATCCAGACGGTTCAGAGTCGGCATGGCTCGCTTGAAGAGCAGCAGAAGTCACTGCAGGATAATGTCAACGCACTTAACGAAGGGCTATCTTCACTCAAGTCTGAAGTTCAGGCTGAAGCTGAAAAAGACAAAATGTCTGCCTGGGTTCTGGCTGAAATTGAGTATCTGCTCCACATTGCCAACAGCCGCCTGAACCTGGAACATGACGTTGATGCCGCATTGACTGCGCTCAACGCCTCAGCTAAACAACTGGCTGAGCTAAACCTGCCTGAACTTGCTGATATTCAACAGATGATCAACAGTGAAATTGAAGCACTAGGTAATGTACCTAATCTCGATATCCCGAAAATGGCGCAGACACTCATCACCCTTGGCAGCAACATAGAGCAACTTCCGCTAGCCAGGCCCAAAGAGGCATCTCTGGTTAACAGCAGCACAGCGAGTGATCGCAAACAATGGGAAATTCTGGCAAACGAAGTCTGGACTGCGCTTAAACCACTGGTAACCGTACGCAATAGCCAGGATCCTGCGATGGCACCGTTCACACCAGAGAAGCACACCTATCTGACGCAAAATCTGCAGTTAAAAATAGAATCAGCACGACTTGCTCTATTACGAGCAGACAACAGCACCTTTCATGAAAACTTGACTATCAGCAGCGAATGGCTATCTCAGTTTTATGACGTAAACTCAACAGAAGGGGCTAGCGCACTCGCTATCCTGAGTGAACTACAACAGGCAACGATTGATACTAACCTGCCTGATATTTCAGCATCACTACAGGCACTGCAAAAATTCATCGCCAACAACTCTTTGAAAGTGTCTTCACCGATTAGTCGTTCAAACCAGATACTGGCATTGACACCATCAACAAGCGTCGCTATCGACGCCGCAATTTTTACTAGTCGCGGAGTGACAACCTTATGAAACTATTAATTACAGCAATCATCGCTCTCCTCGCCTCTGTGGTCATCGCACTCTTTGCGAAAGACGATCCAGGTTATGTCATGGTTAACTACGGCAGCTGGACCATGGAAGCAAGCCTGGTGCTGGTGCTGTCAGTCGGCATAGTCATTTCCATCATCCTCTACAATGTCATTAAGCTTGTGATGGGAACAATCAAGTCACCGTTGACGTTCCTTTCGTGGAACAGCAACCGTAAAGAGTGTAAGTCACGCATGGCCAATGCTCAGGGTATGATTGAGCTTGCTGAAGGCAACTGGAAAAAAGCAGAACTGCTTCTGTCACAAAATGCACAGGCTGGTGAACTGCCGGTCCTGAACTACCTTGGCGCCGCACGTGCGGCACAAAAGCTTAACGCAAAAGATCGTCGTGACCATTACCTGAAAATGGCCCGCCAGCTTGCTCCACGCGATAGCATTGCAGTGTCATTGACTCAGGCAGAACTGTTAATGAGCAACGGGCAGTTAGAAGAAGCCGCAGAAAGCCTGAAACTGCTGCGTCAGTTTGCACCCAAAAACGAAACTATCCTGAAGCAACTTGCCAGGCTCTACACCAAAATGGGCGAGTGGAATAAATTGATCGATATTCTGCCTGCGCTGCGTAAAAACCACATTTTATCAGTCTTCGACCTGGATCGTCTTGAGCACATGGCTTATGCAGAATTACTTAAATGTGCAGCACATGATACCAGCCTGTTAATCAGTGCATGGCACCGCACTCCACGCCGCATCAGAAAGCAGGAAAGTGTCCTGTTAGAATATAGCCATGCATTAGTTGGACATGGTGAAGGGCACCAGAGTGAAGAACTAATCTATCAAGTACTTAATAAAAGCTGGAGTGATGAACTCTGCTACCTTTACGGCATCATCAAAGGGAACAACCTGGATCGCCAGTACAAAAATGCTGAAAAATTGCTGCGCAGTCAGCGCACCAATCCAGTATTACTGCTGACCTTAGGCCGTCTCTCACTGCGCAGTGGTGATCTAGATAAAGCACGTACCTACCTTGAAGCAAGCCTGCATGCCGATCCACAACCGGAGACCTGCAAAGAACTTGCCGCACTGATGGAACAAACGGGTGAACAGGAAATAGCGATTGAATACTATCGCAAAGGCTTATCTATGAGCGTTGCGCTACCGGCCCAGGCACAGCAGATTGCACTACCAGCAAAAAATGAAGTGATCGAAAGCCGCACCGGCATCCTGCTGGCAGCACAACCCCAGCAGGCGCAAGTCTCATGACACGATAGCAATTAATCGCTAACAAAAAAGGCGAGGATGTAAAAACATCCTCGCCTTTTTAATCTTAAAATGCAGCGGCTATCAGGTCTCTGACACAACTGAGTCTTTTGCAAATTCAAACGCATCGTAAAAGAAATTTTCCTCAGATAATCCCTGCGCACTAAAGGCATCACGTGCGGCGGAGACCATCACTGGCGGACCTCCCGCATAAACGTCATAACCACTTAGGTTAGGGAAATCATCCAGCACAGCCTGATGTACGTAACCACTGCGCCCCTGCCATTGATCGGTCTCATTCACATCAGATAAAACCGGTACATAATTAACTACACCTCGTTCCGCCCACTCTTTTGGCAATTCATTCAGATAGAGATCAACTTCAGCACGCGCACCCCAATAGAGATACACAGGCCGATCGATATTCTCAGCTAGCGCATGCTCAATAATCCCTTTAACTGGAGCAAAACCCGTGCCGCCCGCAACAAATATCATTGGGCGTGGAGATGCTTCACGCAGGAAAAAACCGCCAAGCGGGCCTTCAATGCGCAACATCTCTTTCTCCTTCATATCGCGGAAAACATGATCGGTAAATTCACCGCCATCAATATAACGAATATGCAATTCAATCAGCGCATCATCATGCGGCGCGTTCGCCAGAGAAAAGCTACGGCGTCGCCCATCACGCAACAGGACATCGATATACTGTCCCGCCAAAAATTGCATACGAGAAGAGTCCGGTAGTTTGAGGTAAACACGCATCACGTCCGGTGCTAATTTATCCAGTTTCACCACGCGAACCGGGTACTGCTCAACGATAATCTCTTCCGACGATGCAATCTCATTGACCGCAACCGTCACATCGCTACACGGTTCCGCGCCGCAAAACAGTATCATCCCCGCGCTTTTTTCAGCCTCGCTTAACGCGGTAGGCTCAAGGTCCCGATAACTCACCTCGCCCGATATAAGCTTACCCTTGCAGGCACCACAAACCACATTACGGCAGCCATACGAAAGGCTCACGCCATGTCGAAGTGCCGCATCCAGAATGCTTTCGCCCTCTTCCGCCTCAAATGTCTTGCCTGCCGGGCTGATAACAATTTTAAAACCCATTACACTATCCTAATTAGAAATATTAGCCGCACATTGTGCTTCATTTTCCACGACAGGAAAACCCCATGTTAAATGCTATTATTATTGGATGCGGTGATATCGGTGCCCGCGTCGGACAACGGCTGCAGCCGCAATACCAGGTCACCGGCATCGTGCGCTCAGTAAAACGTGCTGCAAAATTAGAATCTTTCGGTTTTAGTGCGGTAATTTCTGACCTCGACCAGCCTGCTTCTCCACTACCAGCCATGCCGAGTAACAGCCTCATCTTTTATTTTGCCCCACCCACTGAAAGTGGCGATCAGGATCTAAGGATGAAAAATTTCCTTTCTACCCTCGAATCCAGCTCATCGGCCCCTGCACGTATTATTTATATCAGCACAACCGCCGTTTACGCCGATTCAAAGGGTGAGTGGATTAATGAGCAGACACCCACCCAACCTGGCAATTCACGAGGTAAACGCCGCCTTGATGCTGAACAACAGCTGATCGAATTTCAGCGCCACCACCCTGTTAGCATCTCAATTCTCAGGGTTAGCGGAATCTACAGCGCAAACCGCCTCCCCTTCAGGCAAATAAAGACGCGGCAACCCATTTTACAATTAGAGGTCGCCCCTTTTTCTAACCGCATACATGCCGATGACCTCGCCAACATCTGTATTGCAACAGCGCTCAAACCAACAAAATCAGTCGCCATCTTTAATGTTAGCGATGGCAATCCTGGCTCCATTTCGCAATATTTTAAAGAAGTGGCCCTTACTTTTAATTTGCAGCCACCACCTGAAATCAGCTGGGAGAGAGCCCAACAGACGTTAAGTCCAGGTATGCTGAGTTATCTACGCGAATCAAAGCGCATCGATAGCCGCTTAATTAAGCGTGAACTAGGGATAACACTCCGCTACCCCACACTAGCGTTAGGGCTTAAACAGTGCGCAACTGAACTCAAATAAAAGTAGCGCAGCTATAAAGATGAATTGATTAATATCTGCCCAATGCCTGACGATTAAGCTCAGGCCCGCATCCAAAACCATTATCCATTGGCTCCTAGCAAAGAAAGTACGACATTTAGCTGCTATCGTCATACAATAAACCCCATACAACGACATATCATGAACATACTGATCATTAAAAACCGTGGCTAGTTCTGAGCAAATAAAGGCGCTATTACTCTCGCATCTCGCAAAGGATGAGGAGCGTTTTTTGTCTGTTGCTTTGCAAATGGCAGCACACGAGGCTCGCAACGGGCACGGTAAGCTCGCCCAGGACCTGAGAGATATAGTCGATAAAGCAAAAAAACAGGCCAAATCCAACACCCCCACCCCAATATCCAAGGGATTAAAAGACTCATCAGGGCTGTTATACGCAACAACACCCCGCTTTCGGCTGGTAGACCTTATCACCAAAAACGATGTCACAGACAAGCTTGTTCGTGTCATTCGCGAACAGCGCCATATTAGCAAATTAAAAAATCACGGCCTTTCACCCAGGCGCAAGCTACTACTCGTCGGCCCGCCAGGCACAGGTAAAACATTCACTGCATCGGTATTAGCCAGTGAGCTAGGTTATCCGCTATTCCAGGTTAGACTTGATGCGGTGATCACTAAATTCATGGGCGAATCATCGGCAAAACTTAGACAAGTCTTTGATGCCATTCGTGAGGTAAGAGGCATCTATTTTTTCGACGAATTTGATGCGCTTGGTTCTCAGCGGACAGCGCCCAATGACGTTGGCGAAGCAAGACGGATACTGAATAGTTTCTTACAGATGATTGAACAAGATGACTCCAACAGCGTTATTATCTGCGCCACCAACCACGCTGAAATTTTGGATTACGCCTTATTTCGGCGTTTTGATGATGTTATTCAATATCAACTACCCGAAAAGAGCGAGATTGTTATCTTACTCAAAAACAGACTTCAACCCTATGTCACAAAAAGATTTCCGTGGTCCAACCTTGCAACCAAAGCGATAGGACTCAGCAGCGCAGAAATCACGCTTGCTGCCGAAGATGCTATCAAAGAACTGCTTATTCACGAATACAAAACAATCAGCCC
>JAKISP010000030.1 GCA_021648525.1 Gammaproteobacteria bacterium | reverse complement strand
TGTTTTTAAAGCGCTTCCTCAAGCGGCTAGTGTTGAGGATATCGAAGCGCTACTGCCCTGGAACATGAGTCTGGAATCAGCTGCCGTTAAATGAGCTTCTGCTAGATGGGGTTTGTTGAGCGCTTACTTACATACGCTATGTTACCATCATAGGCTATTTCATCTATATCCATGTTCACATCAAGATCAATGACCTCGAATTCATGTTTATATGCATCTCTAATCTCATTTTCACCTACAGCTGTAGGCAGTCCAGATGGCATAAATAGACCGTCTTTTGCGTATAGCCTGACAACTTCATCTACATTAGATGCGTTCATTGCTTTTCCGTAAGCGTAAATAACGGCTTTAATTTCCTTTGAAATATCTTGTTGTAACGAAGCAACTGCCAGATTGCTAAATAAAAAACCCAGAACAGCTGTAAGATGAAATATTTTCTTCATATCAATTTTCCTGTTTGTGCACCATATACGTTTGATTCAGGATATTTGATTTTCGTCAATTAAATTAGATCTGTTTTGTGAAAATAAGCTTTCCAATTCTGGAAAGCCCACATTAAATGCGAGCTGGATTCAGTATTCCTGAGTTCTGCTTTATAACGATAAAATTTTAGTCAACTTTTTAAGTCACTATTCAGCATAGTGAAAAATAAAATAGTCACTGTGCAGATTGCCCCTGATTTGTTCGAGTACAAGGAAAAAATTTGCAGTTTACAGGTGTAAATGAGAATTTTTGACGCCGTAATCGGGCCAATCAGGGGTGAGCTGAATAGTTACCTTTTTAATTGTGTAGGCCTATTACTATCACAGGATAAAATTTTGCTTATGTTTTCAATGCAGAAATCTTTAAATACCCGCACTAGTCTCGATAAATGTCGGTTATCAGGGTAAACCACTGAAAGAGATGCCAGGGTTGAGGAAAGTGGGCTAAACCCCCAGTCTGGTAATACTTCAACAAGCACACCGTCCTTAATCGCTTTATCACACATAAAGGATGGCAGTTCACCTATACCAAGTCCAGATTCGATTGATACCTGAATACCAGAAAAGTCATTCAAAGAGATAATCTCTTTAACTTTAATCTCCTCGGTAATGGCATCTTTTTTAAAGATCCAGATAGTATCGCCATACCAGTCAGTAAAACAGATCAATTGATATTTATTCAAGTCAGATGGGTGAGTTGGGTAAGAAGATGCCCCTAAATATTCTGGTGTTGTAACAAGTACATGGCGATAAGAGATCAAAGGACGAGCAACGACGCTCTCATTTTCTATATTGCCTACACGCAAAGCAATATCGACATGGTCTTTAATTAAATTCAGTTTTTGTTCAGTAACGCAAATACGCACCCTGGCCTTTGGGTAACATTTTTGAAAGGCAGCCACCAAAGGCACAACACAGCAGCGCTCAAGGCTAGGTGGTACAGATACTCTTATTAAACCGCTAACTTCAACTTCACGATCTCTTAGTGCTAATTTGGCCAAATCGAATTCGTTTAAGGCTAAGCGACAATGATCATAATAAACCTTTCCTAATTCTGTTAGCCTTAGCTTACGTGTAGAGCGTTCTATTAACCTGACACCGAGGTTAGATTCAAGCTGGGTAATACGACGGCTGATTGTTGATACAGGTACCCCGAAACGTTTAGATGTTTCGGAGAAACTACGATTTTCAATTACCCTGACAAATAGCGCTGATGAATCAATATCTGACATATTTTTTTATCTTACCATTTTTGGAATGCTTACTTACCGAGACACCCATCATAATAAAACTCATATGGCCTGGCAATCATCAAGTTGCACGCTGAGAGTGTTTTGATTCCCCCTTGTTCTGCGCATCGACCTTTTTTTATGTCTTGTACCGGCTGCATACGGCGCAACGTGTTACTGCTTACTGGCTCCCTGTTGAAATCAACGACTAGCTTCATCGATTACCTGTAGGCTCTTTTATTTTTGATCGGCTGACACGGGTTAGCGAAAACGGCAGGCCTTCCTACCTATAAATAGCATTAAAAGCCATAGTAAATTTAAGCCCCCGCCTCCACCTCCACCAGAATCATTATCGCTGCTAGCGCTCACACTTGTAGTCGTCGCAGTTTCACTGGTAACACCGCCAGGGTCTTTAATGATGCTGTTGGCTTGTTGGTCGGCGTCATTTGGGCCGCCATCTTCAATGGTTAGTTGAATACAGTTGTCTCCCGCAGCGAGACCGGGCGTATATGCGCTATCCCCCGGTGGTGGGCAGATGCCATTGACTTTTATGGTGCTAGCAAGGCTGTTATTAGCATTTTCGACGAAAGTTACCCACCCAGTATGTGGCATGTATTTTCGATAGAGTGGGTTTTCAGGAACAGGGCTTTCTTGAGGGATCACAATACTGATACGCTGGCCAGGTGTCGTTAAACCGGCGATCTCAAACTCGACAATCTGATCAGGGAGTCGATTATCATCTGCTGGGTATAGGGATGGACCACCATTAGGGCCACCATACTCAGCGATATCGCTTTTAACAAGATTATACCCACCCGTCTGGCTGTTTGCTTGAAGTGAGATATCACCTCTTCTGAGTTTTAGTCCGCCTGGAATAATTGGCAATTTTTCGGTGAAGAGCCTGAAATTATATGATCCAAGCCTTGCTGTATACAATGGTTGAGGTTGAAAAACTACTTCTACATTTTCCGGTACAAAAGGCCAGTTTATCGTTGCACCTGCAGAGGTGGCAAATATATATGGTACATCTGCTGGTGGTTGTGGTAGTTCAAGTAGATTAGATAAATCGTGGCTTAATATGGTTCTTTCGAAATGGTATTGCCTATATTCAGGATCTTCATAATCAGTCACCGTTGCTCTAATTTTATAAGTGCCGTTTGGCATGCTGGTTGCTGCAAACGTCAGTTGGTTGTTACTGATCGTGCTCTGTGTCAAAAGAGCGTTATCGGTAGCGCTCCAGTCGATATCAATGTTTTTGGCTGCATTGAATGATACAACTGCAACAGAGGCGGTAACGGTAGAGGCAGCGCTAGATGTGTTATTGAGTATGATACTGCTATCATAACCAAATTGATCAACAATCAGATCAAGATGCGGAGGGACATAGGTCTCTGTGATCACAACGCGTTGCGTCGACTTTAATCCCAAGCTGGCATTCTGCGGTGAATGGAGTGTGAAGATGATCTCTTCGTTGGCATCATAAATATTATCAGAGGCTACGTTAAATTTTATTTCACCTTTGGTTCCGGAGATAA
Source organism: Gammaproteobacteria bacterium (assembly GCA_021648525.1). GTDB lineage: Bacteria > Pseudomonadota > Gammaproteobacteria > SZUA-140 > SZUA-140 > SZUA-76. Next base: position 44,551 of record JAKISP010000030.1, on the reverse strand, counting down.
TGTCGACAGTACCTGAGATCGCATTGTGATCTTCCGGGTTACTAGCATTGCCGCTAACACTGTATTCGATGATGATGGGATATTGAGGCGCCGAACCGTTTAAAAAAACCGGGATTGTTACCTGGCTGCCTTCGCCGACGGGAATTACAGCTGCTGGGCCAAACATGACCTGCGGTTCTATGTTGAGGGTCTGTGTGACACCGACTGCGCTATCAATGCCTTCCTGGGTCGGAACTACCCAGGATATCGTGTTTGTTCCTGGTCTAAATGCACCAAAGCTAGCGCTGCCATCAGTGGTGCTCGCAGCGCGGGTAAGGATTGTTTGCTCATTGCCATCCTCGTAGAGAGCCACAACGCGATAACCACCGAGAATGGCGGGGTCGATATGGGTAATGCGTCCAGTGGCCGGAATAGTGATTTCAGGAAGGTCCAGAATAATGCGCGGGTAAGTAGTGGCTGGTACTGGAGTGATAAGGAGATCGCCATTAGATGGTAATAATATGTCGCCGCCTATAGCTGTTTATAATTACTTCATCACCTACAGTTCCAGCCGGGATAAAGCCCCCTATCCCTACATTACTTTGGTTTGGGGGTGGCGTTATTGATTGCGGTGAGGTGATGCCAGAAGCAGAACCCATTGCTTGAATAAAGGTGAGATCAGAAAACGCTAGTGTTGATATGTCGATATTAGTAATCGTACTCGTACTCGCTGTTGATGGGCCAATTATTACAGTCTGTATATAAGCATTTGTGTTTAAAGTAACTTCTTGCTGTAGAAAGCCTACCCCGGAGACAGGCGGTGTGCATTGAGTTGCCCCTGTTGCGCAGCCAGACAAGTTGTTAGTTGAGCTGACAAACCCCGGCCCAGCCGCATTGACACTACCAGCCAGAAGCAGTGGGCCTAACATCATCAGTTTTGTATTAAATTGAGTCATCACATTAACCTGTTATTTTTCATACAGTATATAGAGAAGCATGGATGTAAAACAGGCTTACGAGGAGGGCTATGCTTACGAAAGCATTTTTTTATCAATTATTATTGTTAATAGGTTGTATTTTAAAGGTATTTTTCGCTAGCGATGGTGAAGTTTTATAGTCGACTCGATTAAGCGCGCAGCAAGCCGTGCTGTGCGTTGGTCAATATCATAAATGGGATTCATTTCCGCAATGTCACTCACTCGCCATGCCACGTGATGTTGTGTGCAACGCTGCTTGATGATTTCGATTAACTGTAATGCAAATTGTGGTTCGATACCGATGGTTGACGGTGCGCTAACGCCGGGGGCGCTGTGTGGTGCAAAGACATCAAGGCAGATGGTGAAGTAGAGTTCGTCGATCTGCTGGCAAAAGTTGTCAAGCTGTTGTGTGATTGATGGCAGTTGGTCGTGGGTGCAGTCAGTGTCATAACGCCACGTTACATTCTGTGAGCTGGCAAATTCAAATAGCGTTGTTGTATTGGCAAGTGGGTTAATGCCCAGCACCATGTAATTAAATGGTTGCTGTTGTGTGTGACACAGTTCTGCGATCTGTCGAAAGGGAGTGCCGGATGTTGCCTCTGGTGTGGGTGCGCGCAGATCAAAGTGGGCGTCGAGATTAATAATACCGATGCGGCTTTTGGGTGTTGTTTGTTGCAGATGATTTGAAAGGCCGAGGAAGCTTCCCCATGCTATTTCATGCCCACCGCCGAGAATCAATGGTCGGCCATTATGATTTAACACAGCCGTGACTTTATCTGCTAATAGCTGTTGTGCCGCTTCAAGTTGTGGGCCTTCGCAAATCACATCACCGCCATCAAAGATGGCGCTATCGTGATGCCATGCAACATTACTGAGTGCGCGGCGAATAACAGCGGGGCCATCTTTTGCGCCGGGCCTGCCATGGTTGCGTCTTACCCCTTCATCGCAGGCAAAGCCAAGCAGCACAGATGAATTTTCAATGTTGGAATTATTATTGAGCGGTTTGATAACTTGATGTAAGCGCAGGGCATCGGCCTCATCATCAATGCGCCCTTGCCATAACGACATCTCTGCCGGTTTAAACATGCTGGCCTGCAATCCATATCTGTTTGGGACGGTGCATATTAATCGCATAGCTTAATTCTGCGGGAGAATCGATCTGCCATAATAGAAGATCAGCATCGAAGCCGCTTGCTAACATGCCTTTCTTTTTTATGCCCAGTGCCTGTGCCGCATTGATGGTTGTGCCGCGCAGTGCCTCTTCAGGAGTGAGGCCAAATAAAACGCAGGCCAGGTTCATTGCGCTGAGTAGTGATGCAACCGGCGCACTACCGGGGTTGCAGTCTGTTGCAACGGCCATGGATAATTGTGCTTTACGCATGGCATCAATCGGCGGTAACTGTTTTTCACGCAGATAATAAAATGCGGCCGGTAGCAGTACGGCGACAGTGTTGTGTTGTTTAAGTGTGGCGATATCACTTGCGGGCAGGTATTCAAGGTGATCGACCGAAAGACCATTGGCGGCGGCGACCATTTTTGCGCCGCCCATGTCACTCAGTTGTTCAACGTGGCCTTTTACTGGAAGCCCTGATTGCCGCGCACGGTCGATAATTTTTGTGCATTGCTCAATGGTGAAACCAATCTCCTCACAAAAAAGATCAACCGCATCAGCGAGGTTTTCTGTGGCGACAGCAGGCAGTACTTCATTGCAGACGAAGTGAATATAATCATCCGGTCTATCTTTAAACTCAGGCGGCACGGCATGTGCACCGAGATAAGTTGTTTTGATTGTGATGGGTAGTTGTTTGCCAAGTGCTCGTGCAATACGCAGCATGCGTAGTTCTGTTTCAAGGTCGAGTCCATAACCCGATTTTATTTCAACAGTGGTAACCCCTTCTTGTTGCAGGCAAGCAAGCCGTTGTTGTGCACTTTCCATTAGCTCGCCAATGGAGGCGTTACGTGTTGCAATAACAGTGCTATTGATGCCACCACCATTGGCTGAAATTTCAGCGTAAGGAATGCCCTGTTGGCGTTGTTCAAATTCAGCAGCGCGATTGCCGCCATAGATCAGGTGCGTGTGGCAGTCGATCAATCCGGGTGTGAGCCAGCCACCATTGCCATCGATAGTGTTGGTGGTTTCAAAGGTGGGTGCATCAGACCGCGGGCCAACCCAGGCGATCTTGCCATTAGCCATTGCGAGCAGGCCATCGACAATCGTGCCGTAGGGTTTGTTGCCCGGTTGCATGGTTGCGATGTTGACGTTGTGGATGAGCCACTCAGCCTGCATGTGCCACCTCGTTAAGTTATTGTTAACTTATCATAGCGGCTGTTGAGTGAAATTGGAAAGTGGTGTGGCGACAACAAAAAATGCCCAGCTCGAATATCTCGGCCGGGCGTTGTCGGTGTGGTGTTATTAGCTGGTTTTAACTGCTACTGGCGAGCCAGTCACGTGGCTTAAGGAATACCTCGTAGAGTTCGGCTTCTGCAGAGCCTGCTTCTGGTTGCCAGTTATAACGCCATTTCACCAGTGGCGGTAGCGACATCAGGATCGACTCGGTACGTCCGCCGCTCTGTAGTCCAAACAGCGTACCACGATCGTAGACCAGATTAAATTCCACATAACGGCCGCGACGATAGAGCTGGAAATCACGCTCACGCTCACCGTAAGTGGTCGCTTTACGGCGTGCGACGATGGGGCGGTAGGCATCGATGTAGTGGTTACCGACGCTCTGCATTAGTGCAAAGCTGTGTTCAAAACCGCCTTCGTTGAGGTCATCAAAAAAGAGGCCGCCGATACCGCGTGGTTCATCGCGATGCTTGAGGTAGAAGTAATCATCACACCATTTTTTGTAGTCGTGGTAGACGTTATCACCAAACGGAGCGCATGCTTCACGTGCGGTGCGATGCCAGTGAACGGCATCATCTTCGAAGCCGTAATAAGGGGTGAGATCAAAGCCACCGCCAAACCACCAAACGGGTGCTTCGCCCTCTTTGCTGGCGATGAAAAATCGCACGTTGGCATGTGAGGTTGGGATGTAAGGGTTGTGTGGGTGGATCACCAGTGAGACGCCCATCGCCTCAAAGCTGCGCCCGGCAAGTTCAGAGCGATGTGCGGTGGCAGAACCCGGTAGCTTGTCGCCCATCACATGAGAGAAGTTTACGCCTGCTTGCTCGAAGACTTTTCCGTTGGTCATCACGCGTGAGGTGCCGCCGCCACCTTCAGGACGATCCCAGCTGTCGGCTACAAATCGGGCTTCGCCATCTTCTGCTTCCAGCGCTTTGCAGATGCTCTGCTGTAGCCCCAGCAGGTAGGCTTTGACGTCGTCGATATTGGGTCTGTCACTCATCTCTGTGGCTCTCTTTGTCATCGTTATGGTGTTGTTTGATTTGTCTGTACGTTTATGAGGCGCGGACTGTCTGGTTGCTTTCAGCATCCCTGATTTCAGTTGGGTTGTCCTGTGCGCCAACTTTGCCGGGCAGGATGTAGTCTAGCTGGTCAGTGAAGATGCGTCGTACCTGCATGGTTGTGCGTGCAGCTTGCTGTTTATGGCGATTGGCACTGGTTGATACCAGCGCCCCCCCGAGTGCTTCGCAGAGCGCACTGGCCTGTGGGTGGGCGGTGATACGAATGGCAATTTTTTTGTGGCCGCCGGTAATCCAGTGTGGCACCTCGGGGCGGACGGGCAGTAGCCAGGTGGTGGCGCCGGGCCATGTTTTATCGATGCGTTTTTGTGTTTTTGTATCGAGTGGCAGGATGAACGGTTCGATCTGTTCAAATGCCGACGCAATTAATATGAGCCCTTTCTCTGGCTTGCGCTGTTTGAGTTGCAGCAGACGTTTAACCGCGCTGCTATTGCGTGGATCGCAGCCGAGGCCGTAAACGGCCTCGGTTGCGTAGGCAATCACCCCGCCACGCCGGATCACCTCGACGGCGTGTAGAATGTGCCAGCGATTGACAGGGTGCCTCCTGGATATGGGGGGTATAGTGGGTATGGTCATCTAAGCTAATCGTAATTTAGTTTTGTTCACGTGCAACGGCGCGGTAGCCGATGTCGTTGCGATAAAAAGCACCGTTCCAGCTGACCTTTTTAACGTGGGCATAGGCATTTCGTTGTGCTTCGCTTACGGTTGCGCCGAGTGCAGAAACACAAACCACACGCCCACCTGCAGTAACCACGTTATTGCCATCCATCCTCGTGCCCGCATGAAACACTTTACTGTTATCGGTGTCGTTATCAAGCCCGCTGATCACATCACCCTTTGGGTAGCTGCCGGGATAGCCTGCGGCGGCAATCACCACGCCGAGCGCCACGCGTTTATCCCACTCTACACTGACATGATCCAGTTTTTTGTCGAGTGCGGCATCACATAACTCGGTGATATCCGATTTGAGGCGCATCATGATGGGTTGGGTTTCAGGGTCACCAAAACGACAGTTGTATTCGATTACTCTTGGCGTACCGTCGGCGTTGATCATCAGCCCTGCATAGAGGAAACCAGTATATGGGTTACCTTCGCTCGCCATGCCTGCAACAGTGGGTTCAATCACCTCTTTCATGATGCGGGCGTGGATCTCATCGGTAACGACGGGCGCGGGGGAGTATGCCCCCATACCGCCAGTGTTAGGGCCGGTATCGCCTTCACCGACCCGTTTATGATCCTGGCTGGTGGCCATTGGCAGGATATTTTTGCCATCGACCATGCAGATAAAGCTCGCCTCTTCGCCTTCCAGGAACTCTTCGATCACCACGCGGTGGCCCGCTTCGCCAAAGGCGTTACCGGCGAGCATATCTTTAACAGCTGCCTCGGCGTCAACGAGAGTCATCGCCACGATCACCCCTTTGCCAGCCGCCAGGCCATCGGCCTTGACCACGATCGGTGTGCCCTGTTCGCGTAGATAAGCGATGGCGGGGTCGATCTCGGTAAAATTCTGGTAGCTACCGGTCGGAATATTGTGGCGCGCCAGAAAATCTTTGGTGAACGCCTTGGAGCCTTCCAGCTGGGCAGCGCCTTCGGTTGGGCCAAAGCAGCGCAGACCGGCCTCTTCAAAGCGGTTAACCACACCGGCAACTAGTGGTGCTTCAGGCCCAACGATGGTCAGGCCGACGCTATTTTCTTTGGCAAAGGTGAGCAGCGCCGGAATATCCTCAGCACCGATAGCGATGTTTTCAAGTTTCGCTTCGCCTGCGGTGCCCGCATTGCCGGGCGCAACATAAACAGTTTTAACACGTGCCGATTGCGCTGCCTTCCAGGCCAGAGCGTGTTCGCGACCACCGCCGCCAATAATGAGTACCTTCATGATTTAATATCTTTAATATGTTGGTCTAAATGACGCTATTAAGCATTGTGCAGGATGGTTTTTTTGCTTCGATATGTTCAGTGTCTGACCATCTGCGCTCTATCTTTTTCAAGAGCGTAAGAGTAACGCATTCAAGGGTGCCGGGTCATCTTCGCGCTGTATTGGCGATGTAATTCTCACCGGGCGCGTAAGTTATTGTTTTGCAATGTTATACATAATGTCTAATCGATTGAAATAAAAAGGAAAATATGGTACTATGTTGGTGTATTTAGTAGCTCTGGGTCTTTATTTCTGGCGTTCAGCCATTAAAAATTCATTCAGAAACTCTATTCCACCATACGAGCAGGATTTAAGTATGTCGGCCATGCAGCACCAGCAAAGCACCTTTCACTCACACAATGTCATGGCTCGATGGCTTTGTGCTGCGGTTGTCTTTTGTGTTCTTTCTGCCGAGTCTTTTGCCGCGCCGGATATTGAAGCCAATTCTGATGCTTTAGCAGCTGATGTGGTATTCCCTGCAGCTTATGCGGCATTCCCTGCAGCTGCAAACCTGGTGACCAATGGCCCGGTGTTAGCGAGCGCATCATTTGGTTCAAGTACGGGTAAAAATATGGGGCATGGTGCTGCCATTGATCTGGATACGGCGCTGGTTGATCCACGATTCCCAAAAGTTACGAAGTCAGGTGTGGCTGGACAGATCAATGCCATTGTTGGAGATGGTTTGGGCGGTTGGGTGATTGGCGGTGACTTTACCCACGTGGGTGGGATTGAGTTAAGAAACCTTGCCTATATTCAATCGGATTTAACGGTTAGTAGTGACTGGCGACCAAATCCTGATGGTGTTGTTCACGCCCTGAGATTTCATACACGCGAAGCGGGTTTACGCCTGCTGGTAGGTGGAGAGTTTACTGAAATACATGGTGAGACACGTTGGTATTTTGCAGAGCTTCACACTGGATCGGTCTCGAAACCGGTAACCGCACTTGAGCTAACGCTAAGTCTGGATGGCTTTGTGTATGCAATAGCGACGATTGCTGATGATGATGAATTAGAAGATCGCCTAGTCTATATTGGCGGCGCCTTTACCACGGTGCAAGGTACTGGACCGCGTGATAGTAATGGGGATGGTCAGCTAGATGTCGATATCAATGGGGTGGTGGGCATTGATATGGATGATGATGGCATCTTCGAAATAACAAAGGAAATTTTTGCTGATGGAATATACGACATTGATGTGGATGGTGATGGTGATATCGATATTGATGTGAATGGCGATGGCAATGTGGATCAAACGATCGACGTAAAATATGATCTTTCCGGGACAGCCTTAGATACTCCACTCGAACAAACCTATCCCGAAGCAGGTGATGTTCGGCAGAGCATCGTCTCCCTTGATTTAAATCAAACAAGCAATGGAATGGTGGTTCGTGAGTGGAACCCTAACGTTGATGGCCCTGTCAAGGCAATGGTGCTAGCGAAAGATCGTGGGCGGCTATTTATTGGCGGTGATTTTGAGAATATTGCGATTAATGTTCCAACTAATGCTGCAAATGATGTTGCCAGACAGAGCATTGCTGAGCTTGATGTGACAACGAATATTAATGTGTTAACACCATGGAACCCAGGGGAGACTGGTGCGAAGGAAACGACAGAAATCAATGTAATGTTGCTTCAGGAATTTAGTGTGGACGAAACGAGGGGAAACGAGACCGAGTTATTGTATGTTGGCGGCGATTTTGAGCGAATTGGCGGGCAGGACCGGGATAATTTTGCGGTGCTTGATATCATTTTGGCGGTTAACAACGCGACCTCATGGGATGTGGATTTCAGTAGCGGTGTGGTAACTTCGCTGGCACAAACGAATGATACGGTTTATGTGGGTGGTGAATTTACAGAGGTCGAGGGTGATGCCGCTTTTGCTAATTTGGCCGGTGTCCTGGTAGTGGAAGGTACCTTGAGAACGGGATGGAATCCTAAACCAGTAAATGGCACCGTTATGGCGCTTGCGATTGAGCGTGAAGGAGATGTTCTGATTGCAGGTGGTAAATTCACCTCAGTGGAGGATGAGTCGCAGCTTTATATTGGTGGTGACTTTACCTATATTGGGCCGAGTACAGGCAGTGGTGTGGTGGTGAACGCTACTGGAGGTGTACAGTCAGCTTGGCCGGAGATTGACGGGGATATCTATACTGTAATTAGCGATGATGCTGATGGTTGGTATATCGGCGGTAGCTTTTCACGTGTTGGTGCTGTTGCTCGTAATAACATTGCATATATTTCGTATGCTGGAGTTGTAAATTCTACCTGGAATCCAGATGCGGATGCGCCTGTTCGGGCGATGGGCCTTAATGGCTCAAACCTGTATGTGGGTGGTGATTTTTCAAACATTGGCGGTCAGGTGAGAAGCCGTATTGCGTTGGTCAATACTACTACAGGTGCGGCAAATGTGAACTGGGATCCCAATGCCAATGATGTCGTACGGACGATAGCCGTTAGCGGCTCAGATGTTTATGTGGGTGGTGATTTTACACTCATTGGTAGTCAGAGCGTTCAGCCAACAAGAAATTATGCCGCACATTTTGATCTTGCAGATACAAATAATGAAGATGTTGCCACTGCCTGGAATCCCAATGCCAATGATGTCGTGCGGACGATAGCGGTTAGCGGAACCAATGTTTATGTGGGCGGTGATTTTACGTCAATCGGCGCTGAGCCAACAAGAAACAATATTGCATTGATCAATACTCCCGCAGGTACGGCAGATGTGAACTGGATCCCCAATGCTGATGGTATTGTGCGAACGATAGCTATTAGCGTGGCAGGTGTTTATGTGGGCGGTGACTTTGCAAATATTGGTGGCCAGGAAAGAAACAATATAGCGTTCATTAATACCGCTCAGGGCGCGGCTGACCCTGGTTGGAATCCAGATGCCAATGGCGTTGTGAGAACGTTGCTGCTAGATGATAATAACCTTTATGTCGGTGGCGATTTTACATTCATTGGCCGGTTGTTACGTAATCGAGCAGCGGCATTTAATCTGAGTGCTGTCAATAATAATGAGGATGTTTCCACCATCTGGAACCCTTCAGTTGGTAATACGGTGTATGCATTATCACCAGGCACTGGAACCAGTATTTTTATTGGCGGGGCTTTTTCGTCGGTTGGCGGTGTTACTCGAGAGCGTCTGGCTGCAATTGATTCGAGTACGGGTATTCTGAGTTCCAGTTTTAATACTGGATCAGATGCAGCCGTAAGAGATATGGTGTTAAGTGCCGACGGTGAAACGCTTTATGTGGGTGGCGACTTTACTTCTGTGGGCGGCCAGTCACGTAACCATGTTGCGGCATTAAAGACGACAACCGGTAGTGCCAGGAGCTGGAATCCTGATATAAATGGTAGCTCATCGACTACAGCCGTGCATGACATTGAACTCTCCCCGAATGAACGCGTACTTTACGTGGCAGGTGAGTTTGAAACGATAGGCAGTACAGTACGTAATAACGTGGGTGCAATTGATGTAGCGAGTGGTGACGATACTGGTTGGAATCCATCAGTGGGCGGCGTTGTTTATACGATTGCCTTAAATGGTGATACTTTATTTATTGGCGGTGATTTTGCTAATGTTAATACGAATAGCCAGAATATATTTCGCTCCCATCTTGCTGCACTAAATATTACTCAGGACATAAATAATGCGTTAGCATGGGCGCCTGCTGTCGATGGTCCTGTGTATGGAATGGTGAATGCGGGTTCTACGCTCTATATTGGCGGGGACTTCCGCTTTATTAATGACGGTGGCCTTACACAGAGTCGAGACTATCTTGCTGCCCTTGATACCTCCGCCAATGCCTTTAATCTGCTCAGTTGGAACCCACGAGCTAACGGCCTGGTTGAGGCGATTACATTAACGGATGATGTTATTTTTGTGGGTGGCGATTTTACTGAAATTAATAATATTTCACGTGAGCGGATGGCCGCACTCGATTTTGTTGATGGTGCACCGCTTTCGTGGTGGGATTTACGGGTGGATGCAACCGTGCGGCATCTGGGAATCAGTCGTACTGATGACAGAATGATTATTGGTGGTGACTTTAAACAGGTAACGGCTACCATTACGCCGATGACGACCTACTTACGTGAAGGTTTGACGACGGTGGATGTTGGTTTTCCTCGGGTGGTTACAAACCCACCCGCAGGTGCATATAAAGATGCATTAGAGACCAGCACATTAACAGTGAGTTGCATTGATGTGCCAAGGGATTGTAGCGGGAGTGTTTATTACACCATTAATAGTAATGTAACGCCTGATCCTGATGGTTTAGCACCAGACCAGGAAATTAATATTTCGGTTAATACAACACTTCAGCTGATTGTGAAAGATGATGCTGGTAATCAATCTGAAATACAGACGATGCTTTATGTGATTGATGAACTGCCTCCCACAACAACAGCCTTACCTTCCGGCCCGCTGCCAGATGGAAAAATACTGAGTAGTAATGATGAGCTGGATATTGTATTGGACTGTGTGGATGCGGGTAATGCGGGTTGCGCGGAGATCTATTATACGGTTGATGGTACTAAGCCGACGGATACATCAACGGTTTACACCGGGCCGATTACCCTTAGTCAAAATACAACATTGAAGTATTTTGCATTTGATCAGGCGCGTAATGATGAATCTAATGGCGGGGAGGTGATGGATATAAATGTAGAGCAGTATTGGCTTGATCTGGCAGCACCTATCGTGGTGGCAGACCCGCCAACACAAATATTTTATACTGAAGCGTTTGAGCTGACACTGTTATGCAGTGATGACACTGAAGTCACGGCGGCATCCATTGGCGATATTCCTGATGCGAGTAATCCATCACAGCCGGATGACCCTCCAGTGACGGGGGAGGCGAGTGTTGATGACAATGATCGTTTTATAACCGGGTGTCGTGGAGTTTATTATACACTGGATGATTCAACACCCACCACAGCATCGACGCTCTACACTGGGCCGATTCGCCTGTCAGATAGCACGGTGGTGAAATTCATTGCGGTAGACCATATTGGCAATGAGTCGATAATACAGCGTGCCAGTTATGTAAAAAACTATAGTGAAAATGCTGGCGCTATTGGGCCATTAAGTGCTGGTTTGTTGCTGCTGCCGTGGCTGTGCTGGCGATTCCGTCGCCATCGTATGGCGGATCAAATGTGCCGAGACAGGGGCCTGGTATGATGTTGTCATCGAACTTTCGCATGAAAAACTTATCGCTGTTGATGCCAATGTGTCTGGCACTGGTGTTCAACGTAGCGCTTAAGGCTGCAGCCGTTCCGCTGGATGAGGTATGGCAGCCCAACGGCCCAGTTTATACTGTGGAGATGGTGAGGGGCGGCGGCGCCAATAGCGCTTTTATTGGCGGTGATTTTACCTATGTTGGCCCTGAATCTGGAAATGCTGTTGCGGTTAGTTCAACCGCACCAAATCATACTCTCTTTGATCTTACGTTTACTGGTGGTGCTGGTGCTGATATTGGTGTTCACGTTGCGATTGCATCAGATAATGGCGGCTGGTATATCGGGGGTAATTTTACCCAGGTGATTGATAGTTCTGGCTCCCAAAATCGTAATAATCTTGCTGAGATAGATGCTGATGGCAAGGTGCTGGCCTGGAATCCAGACGTTAATGGGGTTGTTCGAACACTCCTGCTCGATACGGTAAATGGCATGCTTTATGTTGGTGGTGATTTCACACAGGTGAATGGTGTAATAATGCGTAATTATTTAGCGGCATTCGATATATCTAATAATACGTTGGCAAGCTGGAATCCAAATGCCAATGGCCCAGTGCATGCGATGGTATTGGGTAACGCTAGTGAGAGCCTTTATGTGGGCGGGAGCTTTGCAAGAATAGGTAGTCAGGCGACACAGCCAACAAGAAATAACATTGCGCACTTTAATCTATTGATTGCGGGTAGTGAAGATGTAGCCACTGACTGGAATCCTGATGTTAATGACATTGTTCGAACACTGCTGCTTGATGCGGTAAATAACAGGCTTTATGCTGGCGGTGATTTTACGGAAGTGAATGGTGGAGCGATATCACGCAATTATTTAGCGGCATTTGATACCACAGGCAATGCAAATAATGACCTCGGCTGGAACCCAGATGCTGACGGTGGTATTGTTCGTACGCTGGCATTATTAGGTAACTTGCTCTATATCGGCGGTGATTTTTCTACAATCAATGGGGCCAGTTGGCCTGGTTTTGCAGTCAGCGATGTGTCTGATCTTTCTTTAGTTACTATTGTTGCCTGGAGTGGGAATCAACTTCCTTTTAGCGGTGCTGAGGAAGCAAGTATTAGCGTGAGCCAAATAATAGTCGCAGGTGGTCGGATCTACGTTGCTTCGAATGGCGAGCTTGATACCGATTCATCTAACCGAGCGGTCTCTAGAATGGCGGTGCTTAACTCGGGGACAGGCGCAGTCTCCTGGTCGAGTGATGCCAGTGGTGGGTTAATTAATACAATTGCGGTGGCCGATGATCAAATATTTGTTGCGGGAACGTTTGAGTCGGGCGGTGGCCGTATTCGGAGTAATATTGCAGAGCTTGATTTAAGCACTAGCACCTCGCGAGGTATGGCGACTGAATGGGATGTGTTTGTTAATGGGCCGGTGTATAGCATTGCCTCAACGAGTAATGGTCAGGGGGTCTATATTGGCGGTCAATTTTCAGTTGTTGTTAGTGCATCAACGCCAAGAAATAATATGGCTTTACTAAGTGCCTCTTCTAACAATGTTTCAGTCTGGAACCCATCGATAACGGGTGGTGCGGGAGCTAAAGTGAGGGCATTGGCATTTTCACCTGACGATACAACGCTCTATGCGGGCGGCTTGTTTTCACAGGTTGCAGGGCAGAGCCGTAATAATATTGCGGCATTGGATCTGACTGTGGAAGGCATTGATGGGCTGGGCGTGCTGAATGGCAGTAGCGCGATAGGCAGCATTGATGGTGTAGCGGGTGAAGTGCACGCGTTGGTGGTGAGTAGTGATGGCGAGCTTGTCTTTGTTGGTGGTGACTATATCCGGGCTGGCGGCCATTCAAATGTGAACATTGCGGCACTAAAAACAGGGAGTGGCATGTCATTGGCTGACATTCCCCCTGATGACTTATGGGCAGTGGCAAATGTGAATGGCATCGTGCGTAGCCTCGCATTGAGCAGTGACGATAAAACGCTCTATTTTGGTGGCGATTTTACTTCGATCACAGAGGAAAATGCTACCACTTATCCTAGAAATCGCGTTGCAGCGCTTGAGGTTGATCCGATTAGTAATAAGTGGCGTGTGACCACCGATGACCCGAATGTTACGAATGGTACAGGTATCTATTCGCTGGCGTTCTCTACTGATGATGATATGTTATGGCTTGGTGGCAATTTTTCGAATGTAACGGTGAGTAATACTCCAAGAAATCATGTAGCACGGCTTAACCTTGCAGAGACACCAGCCAATGATTTAACTGAGTGGAATCCTGATATCTCTACCGGTACGGTGGTTTATGCGATGAAACGAAATACCGATGACTCCCTGATGATTGTGGGGGGTGACTTTAATACTGTTGGCAACGCCCCTGCTACTGCTCGCAATAATCTCGCTGTTTTTGATACTGCGCGCCCTACCGTGACCAATCATGTTGCGGGTAGTTTTTACAATACACCCTCATTGGATGTGGTTCTTTCATGCACCCATAATAGCACCGCAGGGCCATGCACGATTTTTTACACGTTAGATGGTACCGAGCCGAAACAATTGTCTGCTTTGTCAGCAATTTATGTCCAGCCTCCACCCGCGCCACCTGAGCCACCACCACCACCTAGAATAGATGTGATTACAGCAGATGCTGAGGTGAAGTTTTTTGCAAAAGATGCACATGGCACGGTCAGTGAAATTAATTCAGCGAACTATGGCATTGATGGTGATTTCCCAACGACAACAGCGCAGCCAAATATTATCTTGAAGGATATTTTACATGGTGATGGCTATATGGAAGTTTCAGATACGGGGATCGAAATTGCCCTGGTGTGTGAAGATAGTGGCGGTGCTAACTGTGGTAATACCTACTACACCACGGATGGATCAGCACCCAATGATGGCGATGGTACCCCCAGTAAAGATGCGCAGCTATATATACTACCACTAACACCCAAACAGCTATTGCCGCTTGATTCTTACACCCTGGATGATCTGGTGGGTGCTGAGCAGGATATTTTTGAAGAGATGACATTGGCTGATATTGTCTCCTCGGTTGAGGAAGCCAGATTTCGAATTGATTTAACTAAATTTACATTAGCTGATATTCCCCCTGTGGCCGTTGCGCGTAATAGTATTGAGTTGCAGCGTGTGCTTGAATATGTGGATTTAGCGGCAGTTAGGATTGATTCGATTCCAGGGAATATTCTGGCGAATGTGGTGGCATCAGCTAATATCCCTGACGGGGCCGAGACGTTTGCAGATATCGACCTGGAGGATCTGGATCTGAATCAAATTACCCTCGGTTCAATTTCAAGGACGGCCTATTCATTGGCAGATATTCCAGCATCGGATACACCACCGCCCACCTATATTACCGCCTCTCAGGTGCCGCTGATTCAGCGGGTGCTGGGTGGGGAGGATAATCGTATCGTGCTTGATGCAGTGAGAAAAAAAAATATTACGCTGGAGCAGATCCCGGCTGAGTTTATTCCGAGAACACGCTTGTATGGCTTTATTGAATTGAAGTTTTTCTCAATCGACAGGGCGGGCAATAGTGAGGCTGATTCATCTGGTAGCGGTGTGAAGAGTGAAATCTACTATGTGGATATCGGAGCGCCAGAAACAACAGCGACACCGAATACAGAGGGTAATGTCTTTACTTCTGAAATCCATGTGGTACTGGAATGTTATGATTATGGTGATACGCCATCTGGTTTTAGTGAGCTGCCCCCAGGTGTGACGACCGCGGCGACTGGTTCTGGCTGTCGAGAGAGTAGCATCTATTATACGATTGGTGGCGGGGTGCCAACACCATCCGAGGTGGGAACCGGCGGAGCGACGCAGGTGTACACTGGGCCGATTCCGATTTCATCTGCGTCGGTAATACGCTTTCTCTCTATTGATGAGCTGGGGAACGAAGAAGTTTCTGGTTTTGAGGTTTACGCCTTTACCTTTAGTAGCGTTGGGCGCAGCGGTGTCGGGGCGAGTGGTTTTGCGGTGTGGTTGTTTGCACTATACGGATTACTATTGCGTTGGCGTAGTATGCGGACGACGATGCATTAACGCCGCCCACACGCGGGTTATCTCTTTTTAGTGGCGGAAATGGCGCATGCCGGTAAAGACCATTGCCATGCCATGTTGGTTCGCAGCATCAATCACTTCCTGGTCTCGCATTGAACCACCTGGCTGAATCACTGCGGTGATGCCTACTTCGGCTGCGGCATCAATACCATCACGGAACGGGAAGAAGGCATCGCTTGCCATGACGGATCCTTTCACTAGCAGGTTAGCGTCGGCTGCTTTGATCGCTGCGATACGGGCGCTATAGATGCGGCTCATTTGCCCTGCCCCAACACCTATTGTGGTGAGATCTTTGCCATAGACAATGGCGTTAGATTTTACAAATTTCGCTACCTTCCAGCTAAATAACAGGTCTTCCATCACTTTATCAGATGGCGCGATTTCGGTGACGACTTTGAGGTCGCTAGCGCTCACCATGGCTGAATCGGATGTCTGTAGCAACATGCCACCATTCACGCGACGGTAGTCGAGTGATACGATTCGCTCTAACGGCCATTCACCGCAGGTGAGCAGACGGACGTTTGCTTTTTCAGCGATGATCGCCAGTGCGCTCTCCGTGACAGTGGGTGCGATAATAACCTCAACAAACTGACGGTCGATAATGGCGCGAGCTGTTTCAGTGTCGAGTGGGCGATTAAAGGCGATGATGCCGCCAAAGGCAGAGGTCGGATCCGTTTTATAGGCGTTGTCATAGGCATTGATCAGCGAATCGGCGACCGCTACGCCACAGGGATTAGCATGTTTCACGATAACACAGGCGGCTCTTTCGAACTGTTTGACGCATTCCAGCGCGGCATCGGTATCGGCGATGTTGTTAAACGACAGGGCTTTACCCTGAAGTTGGACGGCAGTGGCGATGCATGCCTCCTGTGCGCGTGCTTCAATATAAAACGCCGCTTTTTGATGCGGATTTTCACCGTAGCGCATATCTTGCGACTTGATGAATTGCGCATTGAAGCTGTGCGGAAACGTCGCACGATTTTCGTTTGAAATACCGCCATCGGTGATACTACCCAGGTAGTTAGCAATGGTGCTGTCGTAGGCGGCAGTATGTTCGAAGGCCTTAACGGCGAGTGAAAAACGGCTTGCATGGCTGAGTGTGTTGTTGTTTTCAGCCATCTCTTCCAGTACTTCTGCGTAGTTGTTAACATCAACAACGATGGCGACATCTTTGTGATTTTTAGCTGCGGCGCGCACCATGGTCGGCCCGCCAATATCGATGTTTTCAATCGCCAGTGGTAGATCGCACTCTGGCCTGGCAACGGTCTGTTCAAAGGGATAGAGGTTAACCACAACCAGATCAATCGGTGCGATGTTGTGTTCCGTCATCGCATCGCCATCGATCTCGCGACGACCAAGAATACCACCGTGAATTTTTGGGTGAAGCGTCTTGAGACGGCCATCCATCATTTCAGGAAAACCGGTGTGATCAGAGACCTCAATGACGTCGATGCCATTGTCCGCTAGTAATTTGGCAGTGCCACCAGTAGACAGTATCTCTACCTTCATCGACTGTAGGCCCTGGACAAATTCTAGAATATTGGTTTTATCCGAGACACTGATGAGTGCGCGTTTAATCGTCATAGGCTGTTGTGATCTTTAAGTTGGGTGAAACAAATGGAACTGAATCGATAGCGAACCATTTTGATTGCCTCGATATCGATACAATTCGATTAATTATTGAGGTCGTGGGCTTCTAATTTTTTGCGCAGCGTGCTGCGATTGATGCCCAGAATCTCTGATGCTTTACTTTGATTGCCTCGGGTGTAATCCAGCACGGCTTTGAGTAGCGGTTGTTCTACTTCATTCAGCACCATGCGGTAGAGATCGGCAGGCTGGTGGCCATCAAGGTCGTGAAAATAGCGTTCCAGTGCACTATCGATGCAAGCGCTGATGGGTTGTTTGCGACGTTCCAGTTTGTCTGTATTCATTATGCGGCGGCTTCTTCCAGGTTAGGTTGTTTTGAATTTTGGTGTGCTGCTGCTTCTTCTCGTTGTTCGAAAAATTCACGGGTGAGTGCCAGTTGTTGCTCGATGCTATCGACCCGATTGACCCGCTGGCGAAACGCCCCGCCACCAGTCTGGCCCTTGCTATACCACGAGATATGTTTGCGTGCCATACGAACCCCGATGTACTCGCCATAAAACTCATACAGACGTTCAAGGTGGCCGAGCATGATGGTGCTCACTTCGCTGACAGTGGGTTCAGCAAGGTGTTCACCCGTTGCCAGGTAATGGTTGATCGTATTGAAGATCCATGGCCTGCCCTGGGCTGCTCGGCCGATCATGATGGCATCGACACCGGTTTGTTCAAGTACCCATTTTGCCTTTTCGGGGGTGTTGATATCGCCGTTGGCGATCACCGGGATATGGATCGCTTGTTTGATCTGGCGGATGGTCTCGTACTCAGCTTCGCCGCGGTAAGCGCAGGCACGGGTGCGGCCATGTACGGCGAGTGCCTGAATGCCTGCCTGTTCGGCAATTCGTGCAATGGCGACACCGTTACGGTTTTCAAGATCCCAGCCGGTGCGAATTTTTAGCGTTACTGGAATATCAACGGCGTTGACTACTGAGTCGAGAATGCGGGCGACGAGGTCTTCGTCTTGCAGTAGTGCTGAACCAGCCATCACATTACAGACCTTTTTTGCTGGGCAGCCCATGTTGATATCAACGATTTGAGCGCCATTATCGGCGTTGTGTCTGGCCGCTTCGGCCATCATCGCAGGGTCAGAACCGGCGATCTGTACAGAACGAGGCTCTGTTTCGCCATCGTGATTGGCGCGTCGCAGCGTCTTTGCACTGCCGTACAGCAGTGAATTTGATGAGATCATCTCAGACACGGCCATACCAGCTCCTAGCCGCTTACAGAGCTGGCGGAATGGGCGGTCAGTGACTCCCGCCATGGGCGCGAGCATCAGGTTATTAACTAATTTGTATGATCCGATTTGCATGTTTTTTAGCGCGATAACATTGATTTCCATCACCTCGATCTGAGTCGATTTGGAGAGAAATACAGAGGCCACATGATACCTGCTCCATGGACGCGGATAAAGTAGAAATTGTTGCTTTTTTAATCGATTATTTAAGTTCGAATTCGAAATTGGTGGCCTGTTTGTCTGGGTCGATCAATTCGAGGATAGCTCTTAATGGTTTGCCTGTCGGGAATCCACTATTAATATCAACCTCTTGTGAGAGATATTCATCTGGTTGAAAGGCGCGGGTGGCGAGCAGAGTATGGTTGATGTCAAAAAAGCTCAGTTTGAGTAGCGGATAAGGTTGAGTGAAGCTGGCGTTGTTTTGCAGCGTGACATTGATCAATAGCGCCCTGGGCACCGTTGGATGGCTGCGAACATCGCGATTGACGATACTAATTTTATCCGTCGCGCGTTGTAGTGAAAGCTGGCAACCGCTGGCCGCACAGAATTGCTCGAGCCATGGGCGTAATACTGGGTACCCCTGTGCGAGTTTATCGCTCAAAAAATAGCTTGCCTGGGCAAAGAGCAGGGCACATAAGAGCATGCCAGGTACGCCCCACTTCAGAATTGATAGTTTTCCGGATGTGGTTGTTTGTGGTGCGGCTGTATCGGTGAGCTGGTAACTTTCGGCAACATTGTCATTACTCAGGCGGTCGATTGACGAGATCTCCAGAATTTCAGCTGGCTCACTACTGCTTAACGGGTGTTTTGAGAGTGTGTAGAGTGCATTAAAGGTATTGCTACATTTTCCGCACTGTACCTTGCCGCCAGCGGCAGTGAGATCCTGGTCACTGATACTGAAATTTGTATGGCACTGCGGGCATTGGGTAAACATCTATCTCTGTCGCGTTCCTGTGGTCAATCTGTGTTTAAAAAATGATTGGTGCTGTTATTGCTCGTTGCGGGTGGCGACCAGTCGAACCCAACCCTCTTTTTCGACGATGGGTTGAAACTCGAACCATTTTTCATAATGGCTAATCACCTCTGTTGCCTGTTCACTTAAAATCCCCGACAACACGATAATGCCGTTATGTTTTACCAGTGTCGAGAAATAGTCGGCTAGTTCCATGATTGGATTAGCGAGGATGTTGGCTAGCAGGCAGTCAACGGCTGGTAGTTTATTACATTCATTAGGCAGTGTTGTGGTAATTTTTGAAGCGATATTGTTCTGGGTGGCATTACTGTTGGTGGCCAGCAGCGCCTGGGGGTCAATGTCGATCGCCTCAATCGAGGTGGCGCCACTCATTGCGGCGCCAATGGCAAGAATACCAGAGCCGCAGCCGAAGTCGATCATGGTTTTATCGTCGAGATCATTTTGATCAATCCACTCCAGGCAGAGCGCAGTGGTAGGATGGGTGCCGGTGCCAAAAGCGAGGCCGGGATCGAGCATGATATTGAGTGCCCCGGGTTCGGACGGGGTGGTTTCGGTTGGGCAGATCCATAGGTGCTCACCAAAGCGCATCGGTTTGAATTCATCCATCCAGAGGCGTTCCCACTGCTGCTCTTTTAGTTCGGTAATGCGATAAGGCGGCAGGGCAGGAAACAGTGCTGTTTGCTGAACCCGTGCGAGTACGGCATCAAAATCGGCTTCGGCATCGAACAGACCAACCACACAAGTACTGGCCCATAGATCGCTAGCATCCGCTGCGGGTTCATATATTGGTGTGTCAGCATTATCTTTGAACGTGACGGCGGCGGCGCCTGCTTCGCACAGAATTTCTGAAAGTGTCTCCACCTCTGAGGGCGATACATCAAATGTAAGTTCTTGCCACGGCATAGTTGGTTTTATCACGCTTCTTACTTATTGACAGGTTTTTATTGTACGCGCATGAGTGGGAGTATGGCGAACCTGATTTTATTGGCCTATGTTGACAAGGATTTAATGCGTCTGGTTTGTCGTATTTAAAAAATTGCTGGTAAGTGATGTGATTGAAAGGTGTGTGATGAATGAGTTATTGATGGCGTTTCTCTTATTGCAGGAGGCGAATTTTGATGTGACGCTGTAATCACCAGATGAAATAAAATGAGATCTTTGCACGAGTCTATTTTCCGCTCCAGCCGCGTTATAAATTATCTTAAAACAGTCATTTACCTGGTGTAAATTTCATTTTTTCGTTCATTTATGCCTTGCTGGAATGAAAACTAGTTCTCGTGCAAAGGTCTCAAAATATTTATTAAAATAGTCTATATTTATATGTAGTTGACGGATGATATTTAGCTAAAACAAAAATTGTAAACGCCGATAACCATTATAAGAGTTGTTATTTTTTAGTGCTTCATGGCCCCGGTAGCACAGGAGGCGTTTACAATGAAAAAGACAATAAACACGCTCACTGGATTAGTGTTGATGTTATTGGCAGGCAGTTCTCAGGCTTACGATAACCATGTGACTGGAATGGCAGAAAATAGTTGTTATGGCCAGGCGATGGTTGGAATGGATTCAGTGATTAACTCTCGTTTAGGCGTGCCTGCTGAGCATGCGTTAGGATTAAGCCTGAACTCGTCGATGCATGTTGCGATGGGAGATGAATACTCTACTAGCATGCTTAACACTATTCTTGCAGCTTACCTCTGGGATGACACCCCGCACAGCTATGCGATTAAGGTTTTCTATGCCTGTGCTGCGCGTAGTAACATGCCATTGCAAAGCGCGAGTAATTGAACAAACGACAGTGGGGTTAAAAGCCCAGGCAGCAAGAAACTACCTGGGTATGGTTAGACTGCATTAGCGGCCTATGATCTTTGCGCTGTTTTTTTGAGTAAAATATTACCCCATTCGTGGCTCATTAAACCGACCAGAATCATTCCTGCACCGAGCCACACTTCAATTCCAACCCGTTCGTTATTTAACGCGTGTCCAAGCAGTAGCGCTAGCACTGGCGTGATTAGCGTGAGCAATGTAGCGCGACTGGCTTCCATGTTTTTCAGCAGATAGAAAAACAGAATAAACCCGGCAACAGAACCAATGGTCCCTAAATACACAGTGGCACTGAGTGCACGTGCAGGGATTTCAGTGGGCAGTTGGCCATCAAATAGCAGCCATGTCAGCGCATAAAGTGGCGTTGAGATGATCAATGCCCCAGCGGTGATCGCAATAGGTGAAAAACCTGTATTGGTACGTTTAAGCCACACCGTACTCACTGCGGCCAGGGCGATCGAAAGCAGTACGGCACTGGTACCCTGCATTGCCTTTTCACCGAGTGAAAAATCAGCGCCAAAGACAACGACCAGCCCTGCCACGGCCAGTAACAGGCCGATGATTCTTGTCGTTGTAAATTTACTTTCGCCTAGCCAGATGACAGCTAAAATTCCTGTCACAATGGGGGTTAGGCCAAACAGCACAGAGATAACCCCAGAAGGGATAAACTGTGCTCCCCAGTAGACACATAACATTGAGGCGTAAATGCTAACAGCCGCGGAGAGATAGGCCTCGCATGCTTTTTTGTGCCATGGCAACGCTATGTTCATCACTTTAACGATGAGCAGGCATAACACCATTCCCAGCACCATTCTGCTGAAGACACTAAAAAGGAAGCCTTGACCTTCGCTGCTCCATTGAATGGCGAGCGGTGTGGTTGACCAGATGAGGACGACGGCCGCAAAGGCGGCGGGAACTTGCACGGTTATTTCTCCATATTTTCTTTAAATTTAAAAACAAAAAAGGCCGCGGAATTTTCATTCAGCGGCCTTTTTGATAAAACAGATTGATGAAATTTATTGCTACATCAGGTTCTCTGTTTTCAGGCACGCATGATTAATCGCCACCGGCCATTCAGGCAGATGGACGCGAATAACGTGCACTGGTTTGTTCAGAGTTCTGTTCATGGCGCGCAGTCTGCCAGTGATGTTAGAGGAAGTCAATCAATGCGAGCTAGCGCGAATGGTTGCTAGCGGCACGGGCAAGCTGAGCGGCATCTTGAATGAGTGATGCATGGCCGTTACGAAATGCAGTCGCAAGCTCATCGGGTGTTCTATCGGGTGCTTTTCTACCATCGCGGTCGATGAATAGATAGATACCCGTGACGGGGTTTGTCCAGGTAAAGCGAGCTTTGAGTGTTGGTGAGTCAGGGGCGTTGAATTCGATCCAGCTGCCTTTAGGTAGTGAGTTGGCCATTTGGCTATGTTTATCTTCTGCGTTCTGATCGATAGCAGGCGGTTCAGGCATCGTCTCCTCCTGGGGCTTCTGTTGAGGGGGTAATTTAGTTAACTGTTCGATGCCCGTAAGGGCTGCATTTGTAAATAAAGCGGCTTGCCTGTTGGGCTGTGATTGAATTTCAGCTTTGATAGTGGCCAGGAACTGCTTTTTGAAGTCGTTTTTGGATTTACTCCGGCTGCTATAGAGTTCCTGTAGTGCGCTGAAGTAGAGGCGGCGCAATTCGTGTTCATCAGCCTGGTCAGCCATTTGATAGAGGGTTTCACTGAGACCATCAATGATTGACATAAAGTGCTCGGAAAATCGCTCTGCTGCAGCCAGGCACTGTTCCTGGAATTCCTTACTGGAGACGGATGGTTGAGTATCTTGTGGATGCTTGAGTAAAGTGGTGGAGTCTCTGTCGGTTGTCATAATCCTGGCCCTGAAAATGTAAAATCCCTATTGGAGTAGCTATTTATAGCAAAATTATTTATTTTTTATTGTGACTCCACGCTCAATAATTCTGTTTAGTGAGCGATATCATAAAATATATGTTGTGTGTGACGGTACGCACGTAGCGTTTAAATTTTGGAGAATTGAGTGAGCGAGATGAATGTTCTTAAAGATCAAGAGGATGCGACTGCAAGTAAGGTCTCGTCACGTTGGCTCGGTGAAGTGTCAGGTCTGGTCTCTCCCCCTGATGTCTATGTGAAGGTGTTCGATTTAATGGAGTCTCCGACGGCTACCGCAGACGATATGGGGCAGATTATCTGTCAGGATCCAAGTCTGACAGCGCGCCTGCTTAAAATCGTCAACAGCCCTTTTTACAACTTTAGTTCGCGCATCGATACCGTTTCACGCGCCGTGGCAGTAGTGGGGCTGCGTGAGCTTTATAGTCTGGTGGTGGCGGTATCTGCTGTAAAATCTTTTTCTGCTATTCCTAATGACGTGGTTAATATGGATACCTTCTGGCGGCATAGTATCTACTGCAGCATCATTTCCCGCCTGCTAGCCAAACGCTGTAACGTGTTGCATACCGAGCGTCTATTTATCGCGGGATTGTTACATGATATTGGTAGCCTGGTGATTTATAACCGTGTGCCTGATATTGCGAAGCGAATGCTGGATACGGCTAATGGCGATGAAGAGATGCTATTTGCGATAGAGTCTGAGGAGCTGGGTTTTACCCATGCCGACCTGGGTGGAGAATTGCTAAAGCAGTGGACATTGCCCGAGAGCTTACAGGAGGCGGTCGCTTTTCATCACCAGCCAGGGAGAGCCAAAGGAGCGAGGATGGAAGCTGCGATTGTACATATTGCGAATGTATTGGCTAATCAATCGGAATTAGGCGCTTTTTGTGAAGTTAAGGTGCCTGAGACAGAGATTGATGGCGCGGCATGGCTTGCGACGGGGCTGAAGAAAGATACATTTGATCGTGAAGAAATTATCGGAGAAGCTGGTATTCAGTTTGTTGAGACGGCAAGCCTCTTCTGGTAAAGCCCCTGTAAGTGGATGATTATTCGATGCTCTGCATCAGGATAGTCTTCCAATCTAATACTTTTCTCATGCTAGACTAAGCAGCGTATATGTGCGTCCCCAGTTTGATTGTATTGAACGGGTTCGTTACCTACTTATAAGCGGAATGGTTTTAATTAGTAGTGAGGATTGTTGTGAGCGTATCCAGATTGATGATAGCGCCATTTTTAATGGCGGCATCCATGGTTGTTATTGCATCTCCGCTAAGTGCTGGTGTGGTGATTGAAAGTGTTAATAAACATCAGATGCATAGCAAAGTCAGTATTGAGGCGACGCGTGCGCGGATCGATAGCGGTTCGGTTGATGATTACCTGTTGATGGACCTTGCCAGTGGTAAGACTTACACCGTGAACCATCTAGAAGGGGTAGTGATCGACCTTGAGTCGGCAGTTGTCACCAGCGAACATATTACCAGTGCGATTAAAGATCGTATGCTGCCGAAGGTTGAACTGTTAAAGCAGGGTGAAGGCCCGGTGGTCAATGGCTTTGCTACTGTTCATTATCGCGTGATGATTAACGACACCATTCACTGCTCTGATGAGTACCTGGCACCAACAGCGACTGAAAATAAAATGGTAAAAAACTTTGTCGCAGCGATGGCGCGTGGTTCTGATGGAGTTGATGCCATCATCATGGCGTCACTGTTCGGCGAAGAGCAGATGTGTGAGGCTGCAGCCGATATTGTGGATGATGAATACGCTGAAAAAGGTTTACCAATGCGCTCAGTGGACAGCGAGGGGTTGGTGACGCATGAGATTACACAGATCAATCAACATAGCATGTTAACCAATGAAGAGATGACAATTCCTGCTGGTTATGAACTGTTGAGTCGTGCAGAGATGCGCCAACGTCTTGCCGATCGGGTAAAGCCGGTTCAGGAGCAGATCGATGCGATGCCTGAGATCGATATAGATGGAATAATGCAGCAGCAGCGTGATATGCAGCAGCGTATGCATGACACATCGAAAGAATTGAAGGGTGGTTTGAAAACAGGTTTTGAATAAATAAAGCCGTAGAAAAATAGTGCCGTCGTTATTATTTATATCATTTGAAGGGGAAAAAAATGAAGCTGGAATCACTGGCCTTGCATCATGGGTATGAATCTGAGGCGACCACAAAATCGGCTGCGGTTCCAATCTATCAAACCACCAGTTATACATTTGATGATACGCAGCATGGCGCAGACCTGTTTGACCTGAAAGTTGCCGGTAATATCTACACACGGATCATGAACCCTACCTCGTCGGTACTGGAACAGCGCCTGGCTGAAATGGAAGGTGGCATTGGTGCGTTGGCACTGGCCTCGGGTATGTCGGCGATCACTTATGCGATTCAGACCATCGCCGAAATGGGTGATAATATTGTTTCTATCTCCCAGCTTTACGGTGGTACCTATAATCTGTTTAAGCACACCTTTCCACGCCAGGGCATTGATGTACGGATGGCATCGTATGATGATTTTGATGGCATTGAAAAATTGATCGATGACAAAACACGCGCCGTATTCTGTGAAACCATCGGAAACCCTGCCGGTAATATTGTCGATATTAAAAGGCTGGCCGAGATTGCTCATAAACAGGGTGTGCCAGTGATTGTTGATAATACGGTGGCTACCCCTTACCTCTGTCGCCCATTTGATTTTGGTGCTGATATTGTCGTGCATTCCTTAACCAAATACATTGGTGGTCATGGTACCTCTATCGGCGGCATCATTATTGATTCAGGCAAGTTTGACTGGGTGAAGAATAAAGATCGCTTTCCAATGTTGAATGAGCCAGATCCCTCATATCATGGCGTGGTTTATACCGAGGCGCTGGGCGAGGCTGCCTATATTGGTCGTGCTCGTGTGGTGCCATTGCGTAATATGGGCGCAGCAATTTCACCAATGAACGCTTTTTTGATTTTGCAGGGACTTGAAACATTAGGGCTTCGTATGGAGCGCCATTGCGAAAATGCTGAAGCGGTTGCGGCGTGGATGCAAAACCACCCAAAGATCGAATGGGTCAATTATGCGACGTTATCAGATAGCCCCTATAAAGATACCGCCGATAAAATTACCAAAGGTAAGGCATCGGGTATTTTAAGTTTTGGTATTAAGGGTGGTAAAGAGGCGGGCGGACGTTTTATTGATGCGCTGCAGATGATTTTACGACTGGTGAATATTGGTGATGCAAAATCCCTTGCCTGTCACCCTGCTTCTACAACGCATCGTCAACTTGGTCCGGATGAGTTAAAGGCCGCAGGCGTCAGTGAAGCGTTAGTGCGTATTTCAGTCGGGATTGAACATCAGGATGACATCATTGCTGATATTAGTCAGGCGCTTGAAAAGGCTTAGGTGATATCGGGTTATTTTTTTACTGGTGTGACTTGCTCGGCGACGCGGCCTGCACGCCGCCGAGCATCGTTGGTATTGTTACTATAGGCTAATGCAACACCCATGCGGCGTTGTTCAAACGCCTCTGGTTTACCAAATAATCGAAGGTCGGTTTGCGTATCCTGTAATGCAATATCGAGACCCTCAAAGGCGATGCCTTTTTCAACCATCGTGCCATAAATTACCGCGCTAGCAGCCGCATCAACATTCATCTCAATGGATACCGGCAGGCCCAGGATCGCACGGGCATGTAGTTCAAATTCATTCTGATACTGGCTGCTCATCGTTACCATACCGGTGTCATGTGGGCGCGGGCTTACCTCGCTAAACCAGACCTGGTCATCTTTGATAAAAAGCTCAACTCCAAAGATGCCGCGGCCGCCAAGATTACTGGTCACGGCGGCAGCAATTTCCTGTGCGCGATGCAATGCCTTTGCACTCATCTGTTGTGGTTGCCAGCTTTCGACATAATCACCGTTGACCTGGCGATGACCGATCGGTGCGCAAAAGTGAGTCCCAATCTCGCCATCGCTTTTACGTGCGCGCACGGTCAATAATGTAATTTCAAAATCAAACTCGATCATCTCTTCTATGATCACGCGCCCACCTTTAATACGTCCGCCGCTCATTGCATAGTCCCACGCGGCCTCAACTTCTTCTGGCTCATTGATGGTCGATTGTCCCTTGCCAGATGACGACATCACTGGCTTAACAATGCAGGGATAACCAACCCCGCCATCGATCGCCATTCGTAGTCCATTAAGGCTCTCGGCAAAGGCGTAACGTGAGGTTGGTAACGCAAGCTCTTCGGCGGCGAGTTTACGAATCCCTTCTCGGTTCATGGTGAGTTGTGTGGCGCGCGCGGTGGGGATCACTTCAATACCATCGCCTTCGATTTCGGCCAGCACCTCGGTCGCAATCGCCTCGATCTCTGGCACGATGATATCCGGCTTTTCCTGTTCGATCAGTGCGCGTAGTTCTGTTGGATCGGCCATATTAATTACATGGCCATGGTGAGCCACTTGATGCCCTGGTGCATCGGCATAGCGATCTACCGCAATGGTCTCAACGCCAAGGCGTTGCAATGCAATAATCACTTCTTTACCAAGTTCGCCACTGCCAAGCAGCATTACACGGGTTGCGGTAGGGGTGAAAGGAGTGCCGATTTTCATTTTTATAGTCCTGTTGCCTGGAATAATGGCTATGTCTGATGATGATAGCGGTTATCCCTGTTAATGAAAACGCTCAGCCGTTACAATGCGCCAACTTAAATATAGCAAAGATCGCGTGGAGGTCGAAAATGGTTATTTTTTCAACATCACATGGTGACATCACCATTGAAATGTTCCCTGACGAAGCACCCATTACAGTTGAGAATTTCCTGCAGTATGTTGATGACGGCTATTTTGACGGCACCATCTTCCACCGTGTGATTCCGGGTTTCATGTTGCAGGGTGGTGGTTTCACTACTGATATGGCACAGAAAGAGACCCGTGATGAGATTAAAAATGAAGCCGACAACGGCCTGAAAAATGAGCGTGGTACACTGTCGATGGCGCGTACAGCCGTCGTTGATAGTGCGACTTCACAGTTTTTTCTTAACCTGGTTAAGAACGATTTCCTTGATAATGGTAGTCGTGATTTTGGTTATGCCGTATTTGCAAAAGTGGTTGATGGTATGGACGTTGCTGACGAAATCTCCAGGGTACAGACCGGTAATAGTGGTGGTCATCAGAATGTACCGCTTGAGCCTGTCGTCATTAACTCGGCGCGTCGTGTTGATGCGGTGGCTGATGAGAATCGCGACGAAGGCTGTTAGTCTGCCTGGTTGTTAGTGAAAACTGGTGTTGAAGAAGGCGTCTTTATGGCGCTTTTTTTGTGGCTGCGATTTATCCCCATATAATTTGTATGTTTTTAATGTATTATCAGTTGATGGGGCTTATAAAACGCTTAAGTTAGCTTTGCTTTAGACGATAGATGATTATCAGATAACCGATAATAGTGCTGGCAATATGAAACTTGAAGCAATCTCAACGGATAATATCCGAAATTCCGTATTGCTACCTTTTGTTAGTGAAACGATTCATACCTTGCAAACAATGGCTAATTTAAAAGGCTCAAGTGATCTATTAACTTATCATGAGCCGCTGAATGTTTTTACCTTTAAAGACTTCGCCGTCTCTATTAATGCCTCTTTTACCAATGGTGTTACAAATAATATGGTGATGAATTTTGATACCCAGACGGCGATTATTATTGGTAACAAAGTACGCTCAGTAATGTTTGGTACAAATGAAGTGGATACTACTTTAAACGATGTAAACAAAGAGGCGCTGGCTGAGTTTTTGAATACTGTGGTTGGTTTAGCTACTCGTGAGATCAACGAAACCGGTCACAAAATATCTTTTGGTGCTCCATTATATTTATATAATAAAGAGGACAGCGAATTTTTGTTAGATGGCGTGAAAAATATTATGACGGTGCCAGTGGATTTAGAAAATGCAGGCCGGTTTTATTTAAGCTTTCTTGTACGATAATAAGAATAAGGACAGGTCGTATGCTGGATAAAGAAAAAATTATTTTAATCGTCGATGATACGATGATGATGCGAGAGGGATTGCGTCGAGTATTGGCTTCGATGGGTTATGAAAATACTATGCAGGCAGAACATGGCAAGCAAGCCTTAAATATTATAGAGAGTGGCGAGCATGATATAGGTGCTGTTTTTTTAGATATTGTTATGCCCGTGATGGATGGCAAGGAAGCGTTGAAAAAAATCCGCGAAATCAATAAAAATCTGCCAGTGATAATGGTCACCTCCAGGGCAGATAAAGATTCGATTGTAGAATGTAGCAAGCTTGGTATGAGTAGTTATGTTTTAAAACCGATTAATGTGGTTGAAGGGCCGGGAGTTCTTGAGGCGATTTTTACCAGGCTTTAAATTCTTGTTTAGATATTTAGTTGCCGCTAAAAAAAGGCAATCCATCACACTATCTCCTCAAGAAACGAAATTGTCATGACTCACATGAGTGAAGTGGATGTAATGCCTTGTTAAGCTAATCCCAGACCAACGGCGGCTCATCCATCAATGCCGCCTGTTCACGTAGCGCAAGAATATGATCATCCCAATAACGGCCTGTGTTGAACCATGGAAATGCTTGCGGAAAGGCAGGATCGTTCCAGCGGCGTGCGATCCACGCTGCGTAGTGCATCATCCTTAATGTGCGCAGTGCTTCGAGCAGGTGTAGTTCTTTTGGATCGAACTCGCGAAATTCGATATAGCCGTTTAGAAAATCGGCAAGGCGTGCGGTCATGTATGGTCTGTCACCGGAGAGAAACATCCAGATATCCTGAATGGCTGGCCCCATGCGTGCGTCATCAAAGTCAACAATGTGGGGGCCATTGTCACGCCATAGGACATTACCGGGGTGCATGTCGCCGTGTAGTCGAATGATCTCGACATCGCCAGCGGCGGCATAGCAGGTACGCACGCGTGTAATCAGGTCTTCGGCCAGCGAACGATAGGCGTCGGTGAGACCTTCGGGTACAAACCCTTTACCCAATAGGTATTGGTATGAATCGACGCCGAAGTTCTCGATGTTCAATGTCGGGCGATGTTTGAACGGATGTGCCGCGCCCATGTTATGAATGCGTGCCATAAAGCGCCCCATCTGTTCCAGGTGTTCGGGGTCGTCGAGTTCTGGTGAGCGGCCACCGCGACGGAGTGATAGTGTAAACCGAAAACCGTTATGACAATGTAAGGTGATACCCTCTTTGTCTGCGATGGGTGCAATCACCGGAATCTCAAGATCACTCAATGCCAGGGTAAATTCATGCTCTTCGATGATCGCCTCATTACTCCAGCGCGCAGGGCGATAGAACTTGGCGATCAGTGGTTCTTGATCTTCAATGCCGACCTGATAGACACGATTTTCATAACTGTTAAGCGCAAGAAACTGGCCGTTGCAGTGATAGCCCAGGCTTTCAACCGCATCCAGAATCGTATCGGGGCCAAGTGCGGCATAGGATTCATTGTCTTTGTTATCCGTCATGATGATGTTGGTTATGCGTCCAGCGTTTCCCAGCGTTGATAACAGATGACAAGTTCCGCTTCGATCTCAGCAATTCGCTCATTGGTTTTCGCCACAACATCACCTTGTTGCTGGTAAAAATCGGGGTCGCCTAGTTTCTCCATCAGCTCACTTTGTTCATCTTCTAGTTTTTCGATTTTTTTTGGCAGCGTATCAAGTTCACGCTGGTCTTTATAACTGAGCTTTTTCTTTTGCTCGGTCTTTGGTGTGTTGTTGGCCTGTGTTTTGGCCTTTTTAGTCGATACCGCAGGTTGGGTATCTGACTTCTGGCGTAACCAGTCGTCGTAACCACCGACATATTCGTTGATCATGCCATCACCTTCAAACACCAGCGTGCTAGTGATGACATTATTGATAAAGGCACGATCATGGCTAACCAGTAAGAGTGTGCCTTTGTAGTTTAGTAGCAGCTCTTCAAGCAGTTCGAGTGTTTCTATATCGAGATCATTGGTCGGCTCATCCATGATGAGCAGATTAGCGGGCCTGGTGAAAAGGCGTGCTAATAACAGGCGATTACGTTCACCACCCGAGAGCGCCTTCACTGGTGTGCGCGCACGTTCGGGTGAAAAGAGAAAGTCCTGCAGGTAGCTGATGATGTGACGCTCAACGCCGTTTATCGTCACCTTGTCGCTGCCCTGGGCGAGGTTGTCGATCACGCTCTTTGATTCATCAAGCACGGAACGATGTTGATCAAAATAGGCAACCTCAATTTTGGTACCAAGTTTAATCGTGCCTGACTTCGGTTCTTCTTCACCCAGTAGTGCTTTCAGTAACGTGGTTTTACCTGCGCCGTTAGGGCCGAGGATGCCGATTTTATCGCCCCGTAAAATAACGGTGGAAAAATCTTTGATGATAGTTTTATCGCCATAGGCCTGACAGATATGGTCGGCTTCAACCACCAGCTTGCCGGAATTGGCACCGCCCTGCAGTTCCATCCGCACGGTGCCCATCTTTTTACGACGGTCGCTATGTTGTTGGCGCATCTCTTCCAGTGCGCGCACACGGCCTTCGTTACGGGTACGACGTGCTTTGATCCCCTGGCGAATCCATACCTCTTCCTGCGCGAGCTTTTTATCAAACAATGCGTGTTCGGTTGCTTCAGCATCAAGTGCTTCCTGCTTACGTTGCAGATAGGTCTCATAGTTACCGGGCCAGCTGGTGAGGCGACCACGATCCAGTTCGATGATGCGTGTTGCCAGTTTTTTTAATAGTGCGCGATCATGTGTCACAAATAGCAATGTGCCGTCGAAATCGAGCAGGAACGTTTCCAGCCAGCGAATGGCTTCAATGTCGAGATGATTAGTTGGCTCATCAAGCATCAATAGATCGGGATTGTTTACCAGCGCACGTGCCAGCAACACGCGGCGTTTTAGTCCGCCCGAGAGTGCGCTGAATTCCATGTCGGGATCAAGCTGCATGCGGGTCAGCGTGGCGGTGACTTTTTGATCCACTTCCCAGCCACCACACGCTTCCAGCTCATGTTGTACCTGCTCAAAACGTTTCATGATTTTGTCACTCGTATCGTGCGCCAGCTCATGACTGATGTGGTGGAACTCGGCCAGTAGTTTGCCTTGTTCGCCGAGCCCTTCGGCGACGATATCAAAGATGGTGCCGGAGAGGTCACGCGGTATTTCCTGCGTAAGGCGGGTGATGTTGATCCCCTGTTTATAGACAGTCTCGCCTTCGTCGGCCTTAATCTCACCTGCGATCAATTTCATTAAGGTCGATTTGCCGGTACCGTTGCGGCCAACGAGGCAGAGGCGTTCACCACGCTCGATCTTTAGATCGATATGTTCGAGCAGTGCAGGGCCGCCAAAGCCGAGATTAACGGCGCGTAGGGTGATAATTGCCATGGTTCAGGGTGTTCCGTATTCGGTCGTGCAAGGATTAATGTGGCGCGATTATCGCACATTGCATGGATATGCCGTGAGAAAGATCATCCCATACCTGAGGCTCAGGTACGGGATGTGGTGTCTAAGGGCTAGCTGTTGGCCTTTGCCAGCTTCTTCTCCAGATAATGGATGTTGGTTCCGCCTTCCTGGAAATGAGGGTCATTCATGATGTCGCGGTGCAGCTGGGTATTGGTGGTGATCCCTTCGATCACTAACTCGCCCAGCGCAGTGCGCATACGGTTAATGGCCGAGGTGCGTGAATTACCATGGGTGATCACTTTGCCGATCATCGAGTCGTAATAAGGTGGCACGGTGTAGCCATTGTAGAGATGGGTATCGACACGCACACCGGGGCCACCTGGCTGGTGAAACTGGGTGACCTTGCCGGGAGATGGGGTGAAATTTTTTGGGTCTTCCGCGTTGATACGGCACTCGATGGCATGCCCCCTGAGTACGATATCGCTCTGTCTGTAGGCTAGCTCTTCACCCGATGCGATACGCAGCTGCTCTTTCACCAGGTCGACACCGGTCACCATCTCGGTGACAGGGTGCTCTACCTGCAGGCGAGTATTCATCTCGATAAAGTAGAACTTGTCGTTTTCGTAAAGGAACTCAAAGGTACCTGCACCGAGGTAACCTAGCTCGCGGCAGGCATTGGCGCAAACCTCACCAATCTGGTTGCGTAGCTCCTCGCTGATACCCGGCGCGGGTGCCTCTTCAACGACCTTTTGATGGCGGCGCTGCATTGAACAGTCGCGCTCACCGAGGTGAATCGCGTTGCCGTGTGAATCAGAGAGCACCTGGATCTCAACATGACGCGGATTTTCCAGGTATTTTTCCATGTAGAGGGTGTCATTACCAAAGGCACTACCGGCTTCGGCACGGGTGAGTGCAACGGCATTGTTAAGTGCCGCATCGCTATGCACTACGCGCATGCCACGCCCGCCACCACCGCCTGCGGCCTTGATGATCACCGGGTAACCGATCTCACGTGCCAGCGCCAGGTTGGTCTCGGAATCGTCGCCAAGCGGGCCGTCGGAACCGGGTACGCAAGGAACACCGCTCTTTTTCATCGCACTGATGGCGGCAATCTTGTCACCCATGGTGCGAATGGTGTCGGGCCGTGGCCCGATAAAAACAAAGCCGCTCTGCTCAACACGTTCGGCAAAGTCGGCATTCTCGGAGAGGAAGCCATAGCCAGGGTGGATCGCAACGGCGTCGGTCACCTCAGCCGCGCTGATGATCGCGGGTACGTTGAGATAGCTGTCGATCGATGCCGGTGGGCCGATGCAGACAGACTCATCCGCAAGGCGCACATGTTTCAGGTCGCGGTCGGCAGATGAATGTGCGGCAACTGTTTTAATCCCGAGTTCACGGCAGGCGCGCAGAATGCGTAGGCCAATTTCGCCTCGGTTGGCGATAACGATCTTTTCAAACATGGCAGCTATCCCGAATTATTCAACGATGAAAAGGGTTTCGCCATATTCAACTGGCTGCCCGTTCTCAACAAGAACATCGATAATCACACCCGCCTTATCGGCTTCAATCTGGTTTAGCATCTTCATCGCTTCAATGATGCACAGAGTGTCGCCAACGTTGACGCGCTGGCCCACTTCAGCAAATGGTTTTGCACCCGGTGTTGCTGAACGGTAGAAGGTGCCCACCATTGGCGCGGTAATCGGGTTGCCGTTGGCGACAGCTTCTGCTTTGGCTACGGGTTCTGCTGCTGTCTGAGGTGCTGGTGCGGCAACTTGAGGTGGTGCCATAATCATTGCAGATTGAGCGGCAACCACCTGGCTGGTGCGGCTAATGCGCACCGATTCTTTATCTTCATGAATTTCGATCTCTGCGAGATCTGACTCTTCAAGCAGCTCTATCAGTTTCTTTATTTTTCGTATGTCCATTAGGGCGCTCTTTAAAAATTAATGATTAAGTTTTAGTCTGTTTCAAGTCGCTTAATTGCGGCCTGTAGTGCTAGCTCGTAGCCAATTGGCCCGAACCCGCAGATCACACCCACCGCAATATCTGAGAAGAAGGAGTGCTGTCTGAATTCTTCTCGTGCGTGGACGTTTGAAAGATGAATCTCAATAAATGGGATGTGGGTGGCGCTAAATGCATCCCGAATCGCAACACTGGTATGGGTGAAGGCGGCAGGGTTGATGATGATAAAGGCAACATCATTCTTTTTTGCTGCTTGTACCTGATCGACCAGCTCATGTTCAGCATTACTTTGAAAGCTGGTGAGCGTATGCCCTGCGGCCTGTGCGGCGCTTTCGAGGCGCTGATTGATAGTGGCTAGTGTGTCGTTGCCGTAGTGCCTGGTTTCTCGCACGCCAAGCAGGTTTAGATTGGGGCCGTTTAAAATGAGTAACTTAGCCATCAGTGTGGTTATTGTCCCGTTAAGTCCTGCTAAATCCCGTTAAATTGCTATTAACTGGTGGTTTTTAGATAAATCCACTCGCTATGAAGCTAATTTAGCACCATTTGGAGGATTTTGTCTAGATCCGTGGAGATTACGACAGAATCGAAGAAGATCACCGGAATTTAACAGATTAATAGCCTTTACGGCATAAGTGGGCGTAGCGCCAGAACGGCGGCCAGTACTACCAGTGGAAAGACCAGGTTGAGGCGAAAACCGGCTTTGATCATCTCGCCCATCGACACCCGATCGGTGCCAAAGATGATTGCATTGGGCGGCGTGGCCACTGGCAGCATAAAGGCACATGAGGCGGCGAGCGTCGCGGTGAGTAGCAGTTGCGTAACGTCATGGTCACTGGCGATGGCGACGGCCGCCAGCACCGGTAGCATCACCTGCGTCGTGGCGGTATTACTGGTGACCTCTGTGAGGAAGACAATCACCAACGCGATACCGAGTAGCATCAGTGGCAGTGGCACCGCGCTAAAAAATTGCAGCTGATCGCCTATCCAGAATGAGAGGCCGGAGTTTTTCATCCCCATAGCGAGGGCAAAACCACCGCCGAGCAGCAGGATGATGTCCCACGGCAGACGCCCGATGGTGGTTTTATCCATGATCGGCTTGCCATCACGAATCGGCACCAGAAAGAGAATCAATGCCGCAACGATCGCCACAGTGCCGTCATCAACCCCATCATAGGGCAGCAGTGATGCCCAGCCGGGGATGTTGATCCCTTCGCCCTGAATCCCTTTGCGGGTCATCCACGCGATGGCGGTGAGGCCCAGTACCCAGGCAACAAAGCGTTCATCGCGGCGCATGGTGCCGAGGCTTTTTAGTTCGTCCGCAATCCCCTCGACCGCGGCGTTTGACCAACTCAGGTTACGTACGCGGCGCCCTAGATAAAAGACCACAATGGTGATGCCGACGATCACCATCGGCACGCCGACCATCATCCATTCTAAAAAGCTGGGAACATCATCAGGTGCGGCAGCGCGCATGTTTTCGAGGAAGACCAGGTTCGGCACGGTGCCTACCGGGGTGCCCATGCCGCCAATGTTGGCAGAGTAGGCAATGGTGAGTAGTAGCGTGCTCGCCATCACCACCATTGTTTTGCCGTCGAAGACTTTGTCGAGGCGCGTCAGGACCGCGATCGCAATGGTGGCCATCAACATGGTAGTGGCTGTGTTTGAGATCCACATCGAAAGAAACGCGGTGGAGAGGGCAAAACCGATTAATATCTGAAATGGGCTGCCATGCAGGTGTGACAGGATCACCAGTGCGATGCGCTGATGCAGTCCGGTGCGCTCCATCGCCTGTGCAATCAAAAAGCCCCCGATGAAGAGAAACATGATACTGCCCATGTAGCGTGGGGCCGTCTCTCTGGCAGTGGCGATGCCCATCAATGGAAAGGTGATCAGCGGTAGCAGTGCGGTGATGGCGAGTGGTACACATTCACTCAGCCACCAGATTGCCATCCACACCACTACGCCGAGCATTGAGGCCGCATATGGGTGACCTGGGATATCGACAAAGGCGGCTATCGATAGCCCAAGGGCAGGGCCGAGTAGTAGCGCGATCTGTCTAACGCGTTTTATCATTGTGAGCGGAAGGGTTTAGTCGGTACCCGCAATCCCTTCGGGTGCTGTCCACGCGTTCACTTTTTTGAAGAGAAACTTGAGATGAGGGCCGCCGAATTTTTTATCGGTGTAATACCAGAACTCAGAAGCACCGCGGCGAATTTTGAGCGGTTCACCGAGCAAATCGCGTACATCCTGATAGTCCATACCGACCTTGAGGTGAATCCAGTTGGTGGTATCTTGCCATTCACCGGGATTGGTGGGTGGTGGCAGTGAGTTATCGGTTTTGATGATGGTGGTGCGAGTCACCGTTGTCGGTCTTTTTTCGATGGAGATGAGGCGTTGCTCCAGTTCGCTGAGGCGTTCAGTGAGTGCATCGACCTGCTGCTGTAGCGGTTTGTCTGAAGCGATGGCGGGTGTGGCCATCAGGGTGCTGGCGATGAGTACCGCGAATATATAGTGGGATATTTTCATCCGTCCAGCATAGTGAAATCGTACTGAGTGGTCAATCAGTGCCGGCGCAATTTACATGGCTGCTACCGTTTCGGCCTTTGGGAATTCGGTGAAGAGATGCCTGAGGTAAGCATACGGCTCCAGTCCGTTTGCTTTGCACGCTCGCTCATGAATATAGGCTAGCACAGGCTTTGATGCCTTTAACTGAGGCGCTGAACAACCCGTTTTTACGCCCGATGACAAAAGGCCGGATCGCATTCTCTGCGGTGTTATTATCAATCTCAAGGCGACCATCGGCCAGATAATCGATGAGCTTGTGGTTTGATTATCCGGCATTATATCCCGCACAATAGTTGAATGGTTCGCTGGTGTTGCTGCCTCGACATCGTGGCGCCAGGAAAATTTATCTGCCCCAGGGGCATCCATCATATCGATAAAAAGCATTCGAAGTGCATTGATGGCTTGCTTAAATTGCCATGTTTGAAGGTGCTCATTTCTGTCTAAGTCGTTGAGGTATTAAGTCGGGTATTGCTCAGTATGCTGCTTAAGTCGCAGCTTTTGGTGAGCCTAGATGTCATTCCCAATATGCTTCACATACCCGCGCCACGATTTATCGGGAGCGTTGTAATGCATTAATTTTATGATATATTTACCCTGGAAATGGGTAATTTGGTCGTT
Organism: Gammaproteobacteria bacterium; assembly: GCA_021648525.1. Lineage (GTDB taxonomy): Bacteria > Pseudomonadota > Gammaproteobacteria > SZUA-140 > SZUA-140 > SZUA-76. The sequence continues at coordinate 6,855 of JAKISP010000030.1, read as the reverse complement.
CTGCATACGCGCCATCCTTAGATCGTTATAGCAGTGAACAGGGTGTTACTTGATCGCAAGTGTGTAACGAGATCATTGAAATTTCAAATAGACATAGCCAGATGACTGCCTATGTCCGGGAAATACAGTCGTCTGTCTATGTAACTGTTAGCCATCAAAAGGAGTCGTCATGGGATTGCATGTACATAATTTAGGAAATCTTCCAAACACCGTTGATGGAAGAGATTACTTTATCTATGTTTTAGATTATGGGTGGAAAGAACCACTGACTGATGCACTTGTTGCCAATTTTACAAATATGGCAAGAATGGCTTCCGAAACAAGGTCTGTAGTTGTCGCAGGTATTGAACCGGTACATTTTGCAAATGAGGTTTTCTCATGGCACAGAATTAATGGAGAGGATGGAGGAGAAACTCTACCCGCGATATTGATAACGACATTAACCCCTTCATATTTCAAAGAGAGTTATGACGAGTTTAGTGGCTCAGATGAACTTAAAGATAAACTCTTGATAATCCCTCTAAAGAAGGCTTGCAAAACAACTGATGACGTTATTAACCTGATTAAATCTATTTTCAAAGACATTCGAGAAAAGAAAAAGCTATCTGGTTTTTCAATTGCGAAAGAGATAAACAAAAATGGCTTTAGGCGTATAGCAGACGCTATCATTTTAGAGCCGAATATTTCGGGCGTCGGTTTAGATATTAAGCAGCTCTTTGCAAAATAATGGCTAATCGGATAGCCGGGGGTTTCTCTCCCCCAGCTTCCACAACACCTTTCTATTACCCATAAGTTTACGCGACTAAATTAGTTGCGACTGCTTTCCTTGAATATTCTGATGTTAAGATTAAGAATCATTTCTGTAATATCTCGATACTTTCTATAGTTTAAAATCAATCTTCTCACCTCTTTTACCCTGCTGTCTGGTACATAGACGGTTTGTGTCTTTTGATTCTTGTCTTTATAGGTAAGTCTGTGTGCCAAGATTCCTTTTGGTTCCGGGCAAACACAGTTTGCGCGGCTGCACGCCATGCACACGCTAGTCAGACTGCCTTTGACGAAGTAACTATACTTCGCCAGCCGCTCCATTAATGCCTCTCTCTTAATTTCCAGCTTATTCATTATGAAAACCAATATCTTATATTTAGGAGACGTTTATAATACGTCTATTATTAATAATAGGCTAGCGAATTTATATGAGCACACAAAACAGCTGGGCAGCTGACGAATTCTCTGATGTAGATTTTGGGGATGAACGACTCAATAGCAGACTAGTGAAAATATGTGATAGTTTTTCCGATTCACCAGAATGTTCCATTAACCAGGCATGCTCAGGCTGGGCTGCAACCAAGGCGGCATATCGGTTTTTCGCCAATGATAAAACGAGTGGTGAGGAAATTATCAGGGCTCATAGCGCAAAAGCGGTCATCCGGGCTAAAGAACATAAGACTATCCTGGCTACCCAGGACACGAGCTATATGGTCTATAGCAAGCATCCGGCAACAACGGGACTTGGCAAGATTTCGGTTAAAGAAGGGAAAAATGTTAAGAAAATTTATTCGAAAGGCCTTGTATCCCATAGTTGCCTTGCGGTATCAACGGACGGGTTACCGATAGGTATTCTGGATCAGAATACCTTTCCGAGAAAACTCAACAGTGATGAAGTTAAACGAAAAAGGAATATCACACCAATTAGAAGAGAAAGAAAGTTATAGATGGTTGAAAAATTATTCTGTACAGCTTCCTGATACCCGGGTTGTCACCGTATGCGACAGGGAAGCGGATATGTATGACTTCTTAAAGCTCGGTGATGATATTGGCTCTCCCTTCGTTGTGCGAGCAAGTGTAAACCGGGCAGTGAACAAAAAATCCCTGTATGCAGAGAAAGATGTTTTAAAGCTGTGGGACTTCATGGGACAGAAGCGATGTAAAGGGTCGTATAAAATCAACGTGCCTTCAAAAAATAACAAGCGCAATAGCATCAAACAATCATCGAGAGTGGCAAAGATCGGTATTAAATATGGAGATTTCAGGCTGAGTCCGCCCAGAAATAACATAAAGCACAGAACTGAAACACTTCCTGACCTTAAAATGCATGCCGTCTACGCCTATGAAATTAACCCGCCAAAAGGCGTAAAACCACTCGAATGGATGTTGTTGACCAATCTTCCGGTAACAAGCTTTGCAGATGCGTCCGAAAAGGTTAAGTGGTATTGCCTTCGCTGGCGCATTGAAACATATTTCAAGGTTCTAAAATCTGGACTCCAGATCGAAGAATGTCGCCTGGGAGATGCGGACAAATTAGTCAAATTTATTGCGGTAATGAGCGTTGTTGCGTGGAAGCTGTTTATGCTAACGTTGATCGCCAGAACAGATCCAGAAATATCTTGTGAGATTTTTATCGACAGGCAGCACTGGATGCCACTCTATTTGGAAATTCATAAAAATAAAAAACTGCCCAAAAGGGCACCCACAATGGGCAATACTGTTAGGTGGATTGCTATGCTTGGAGGGTTTTTAGGAAGGGCGGGTGATGGAGACCCAGGAATAACAACATTGTGGCGAGGCTGGAAACGACTAAATGATATTTCGCGAGGCTGGATTCTCGCACAGAGTACATAACTTATGGGTAATAGAAAGTCCACAACACCCTGCATGCGGATCCGCACAGGGCGTTTCCCAAAGATGTTTAAAGTAAGCTGACCAATTAGCGCCGACTTACCCCAGTGCTGGCTACTGATTTTGCGCTAACGTTCCTTAACCCGGTCGGGCATGGATACGTTAAGCTGCACAGGCTCCGCACTGATCTTCAGGTTCAGGCCTTCACCGTGTCCCAACCATTACGATGGGCATTTGGCTACTATTATGCCGTCTGCTGACTTCTGCTTAATCACCCATAGAGTTGCCCCTGTTGGCGCTATCGGTTTTCATCTCATTCGCTCATACAGGCCGATGATTCCCGTATGCCAAGGCTTGGTCGACCAGTGGCCTCACTGGTTATCTACCGATCGCATGCTAAGCAGATCTCCCCAGACTCTTTTTAGTACCCCCTTGAGGGGTATAAGAACATGCACTGTCACTGTACCCCAAGGGCACTTCCTACGGGCGCACTGCCGCATCATTTACGGTGGCCGTTAGATCACATGGCTTCGGTGTCTTGTACCCAAAGCACTTCGTGGGGCAGACTCTGCCACCTCGCCTCCAGCCTACGCCTCATATGATGTTTTTGTTCATCAGCTCGCAGTTTTGCGTCCGGCTTCCTTCAGACCAATCCTCGCGGCTTAGCCCTTGCCATTCGCTAGTAGTTAGCATCTAATAACAATATATATTATTAAGAATGGTGATCTTCCTACAGAGGACTTTCACCTCATTAGTTCATGCCCATGCTGGGCGTACACAAGTATAGAGTCCGACATATTCTGTCACTGCGTTCCAAAATATCCGGCTCATGCTAAACGTTAGAATTTAAAAGGAGAAAAAAATGATATTTTTAATTGAAGTTGATAGAAACGTGACAAATGGAACTGGGACATTAAAATATTCATCTGGAAGCGTATCAGTGGATACGCCATGCTGGTTTGAAATACAAAACAGCATAACAGAAAAGTCATATATACAATGCTCAGCAACACATATGGATAAAAAGAAAAATTCAACAGGTACCCCGCGAGAAGGAATTTATCTACCTAATGGTCAAACTAACCGTGCCGGCATATTTATTCATATGGGTACTAGTGCAGCTTGGTCTGAGGGCTGCATTGTTATTAACGAGCAAGAACTTCTAAAAATATGGAACTCAATAAGTCCTAAAAATGCAAAAAACGTTACTGTTAAAATAAAAAATAGGAATACAGCATGAATTTAAAACCTTTACTATTATTATGTTTAATAAGCATCAATCCTATTATTGCTCACTCTAGCGAACAAGATGCAAAGATAATATTAGATATGCTATTGAATATTAAAAATGATAAATATAACACAATAACGAATGAAGGTAAGGCGACTTATGATTCTTTGTTAGAATATAAAGCATGGAGCCGCGTATATATTAAATATGCAAAACCATTTGAAAAAAATAAAAAGTTAACAAAACAGGAAATGAAGCACCTATTATTCATTGGGTTTGTAGCGAGAGCTATTTTAGATGCCTCAACATCAGAGTCATTAGCAACCGATATAATACCAATATACAATCAAAATAAAGCACTGCTTTTAAAGTCGTTGGCAAGTCGTAATTTTTTAATACCTTCAACTTGTTATTATATGAATAGATATTTTGGTTTTGAAGACAAGAACGAAGAGAAAAAAGTACCCTTTATCAAACAGAACAAAGAGTTAATTATAATGTCGCTAGGTAAAGTTAAAGGAGACCAATGCATGTCTTATTTCAAGTGAATTTTAATTCTAACGAGTACATCCAGCGGATTGGCAAAAGTAGTGTTTTTTTGTGTCATTCGCTTCGCTCTTTCAAACACAAAAAAACACTACTTTTACCAACCGCTGATGTATGTCGTTAGCACAATAATTTTCAGATTCTGAGAGAAAAAGAGAGAAAAAGAAAAAGGGGTCAGAAAGAAAAAGGGGTCAAGTACAATATTGCACTATATATTATGATTTGATAATCTTAACCGACCGGTGACCGCTGTTCTTCATACTTGGGAGAAAAACCTGAGTCAGCATGTTCACCTTCATTGCCTGGCACCCGGTGGCGCTATCGGTTTTCATCTCATTCGCTCATACAGGGCGATGATTATTGTATGCCAGGGTCTGGTCGACCAGTGGCCTTACTGGTTATCTACCGATCGCTTGTTAAGCAAATCTCCCCAGACTCTTTTTAGTACCCCCTTGAGGGGTATAGGAACGTGAACTGTCCCTGTACCCCAGGGGCACTTCCTAGGGGCGCGCAACTGCATCATTTACGGTGGCCGTTAGATCACGTGGCTTCGATGTCTCGTACCCAAAGCACTTCGTGGGGCAGGCTCTGCTGACTCGCCTCCAGCCTACGCCTCATATGATGTTTTTGTTCATCAGCTCGCAGTTTTGCGTCCGGCTTCCTCAGACCGCTCCTCGCGGATTGGCCCTTGCCATTCGCTAGTAGTTATCGTCTACTAACAACACGGTGTTCGACGGTGATATTCCTACAGAGGACTTTCACCTCATTAGTTCATGCCCATGCTGGGCGTACACAAAAAAAATCCAGCGGACAATTTAAAGCGTCACTTTTTTTGCTTGCGCAAAAACGTGCCCCTTTAAATTGCCGCTGATTTTAGGCGTTATGTGTCTAATATGGTTAATTTCTAGTAATTAATTATTTGAATAGGATTATTTTGAATGAATGAAAAATTATTGCAAATATATGCATTATCTGTGAGTTTCGTTTCTCTGGGGTGTTTGAGCATATTTAGTGGCATATTTTTATACAATGCCGTTGAAGTTTCATTTCCATCAACCATGAATACCCAAATAATGCATTACCCTCCACAGTTTTCTAATCATGGGGTTATGAATATAAATCCAGTAATACCTATAGTGGCAGGCCAACCATTAAGACCTCCCCCTGTGCAAAAGAGCATAGCGAGTGATGATGAAAGAAACAAACTGATTCAAGAGAATAATAAACGGAATTTAGAAATGGCGGGAAAACGAATGAAAACAGAATCAATTATGAGTATGGTTAGATCTTTTATCATTGTTCTTATTGCATCAGTAGTATTCTTTTTTCATTGGCGGATGGCAAAGCGAGCACGCGCATGAAATCACATGAGGCCAATTAACCTGGACAGTTCACCTTGGCGTTTAGATTTGGTGCTCGGGATAGAGATTGATAATTATGCTTATTAAACTGAAGACAACTGCCATTGTTTATCTATCGGCTCTGAGCTTTGTAGGAGGAATATTAGTTTACGCTAGTGACTCAACAATAGTTGGAGAAGTAGAGGATGTACTTATAATTGGGAGTGCGGGGCATCCTGATCCAATCTTAAAAATGGTTCAAGACCTAGAAAAAAAGGGAATTCTTAGGGACGTAATGGTTCTGGAGTCCTTTCCTGTTCAAATATGGGTAACTGAAAGAATAAAGAAAATAAAGGGGTCAAGTCTTTACTTATAGAGTTTAAATTATCCACAATAAAATTTTCTTTACTTGCCAATAATTTTAGCCTCGAAATTGACTAAGACACTATGTAGTAATTGCTGACCCCATATAGCTTTCCTGGCTTCTCTAATGTTTGCCCTGTCTGATCCTGGAATAATTTCATTGCTATCCATCTGGGGAGATTGGGGTTCCCCCTGCCCCGATTCATGACCTGGTTATAGGCATTTTCGTATTCTATTCTCAGCGGCCTAGATATGGGGAAGGGCATAAAATTAAATACTACAAGTAAAGATTTAACCCCTTTGCTAATAAAGAACAACTTTATCCCCTATTTATCCGGGCACCCATAAGGTGTAGTGGCTCAGGCTTAATAGTGTACAGGGAATAACCCTGGCCACCCGTGTTTTATCCCGCGAAAATGATGCCACAAAACTATGCAATCGGTTAGCCAATGTTATGTGCAATACTTCAATACCGTACTACTGAAAAACTTGGGCAGACTCGCCGTTTACCCAAGTCGGCAGTGGCATTGCTCCGTAATCGCCATGGCACACGCTTTTATGGGAGAAGCTTGAGCATTGGTGCGCACCGTACACTTTATAAATAAGGGGGTTTCACGCTTAACTTAATGAGAGTAAGCGCTCAACAAACCCCATCTAGCAAAATTCATTTAATAACAGCTGATTCCAGGTTCACGTTCCAGGGCAGTAGCGCTTCGATATCCTCAACACTAGCCGCTTGAGGGAGTACTTTAAAAA
>JAKISP010000074.1 GCA_021648525.1 Gammaproteobacteria bacterium | reverse complement strand
ATATTTGAGGAAAAATGGATCCACCTTAAGCAATGAAATGTAAATAAGCATCATTTCAACGCCTCTAGAAGCGAACTGCAAACTCGTCTTGTTCACCACTGATGAGTTTTGCAAGAGGCTCCTATTATACTTTATTTCAACAAAAACTTCACTAGCATAGCAATGTATAACCCCTTGTTTTTCATGTGGATTAGTTATTACCAGGGCTGTAAAATATCATACCGAACAACAGACATATAGCCATACAATAAAAAATTCAACCTCATCAAAATAAAAGCAAGAATCTAGCCACCCCTCTCACTCTCTACCCAGCATAATTGGCACCTCCCGAAGTACTTGACTATTTCGCTTATTGGGCTATTGTTTTGCTACGTGGTCAACAGAAAAGACCCCGGTTCATGCTTAACAAGATAGTGATGCTCGAATATGGAAGGGAGTATAGTTATGCCTAGTGGACTCGTTAAGTGGTTTAGCAACACCAAAGGATTTGGTTTCATCTCGCCCGACGAAGGCGGTGAAGATATCTTCGCCCACTTCTCCGCCATCTCAATCGACGGCTATAAAACACTCAAAGGTGGCCAAAAGGTTGAATTTGAACTATCCGAAGGACCCAAAGGGCCTTTTGCTGCAAATATAAAACCAGATAAAGAGAACGATGATGAACAAAAACTGAATTAACCTCCACCAGAAAACTGCTTAAGAGCACCTGAAGCGGGGTTCTACTCCCCGCTCACTGTTGCGTGTGCACCCACAATACTGATTCATCCGTTAGCCACCCTCAACACCTGCACTACTCGATAATAGTGTTACCATCAACAGACGAAACCACCACCCAAAAGTTAGATGCTGATTTTATTCAATAAACCCTACGACGTACTCACGCAGTTTAGCGACACCGAAGGCAGAAAGACCCTCAAGGACTTTATCGATATTCCGCGCGTTTATGCCGCAGGCCGCCTCGACCGAGACAGCGAGGGGCTACTCCTCCTGACTGACGATGGCAAACTGCAGCACCGTATCGCACACCCAAAACACAAATTAGAAAAGAGCTACTGGGTACAGGTAGACGGCACACCATCAGACGACGCCATACGCCAACTTCGCCAGGGAGTGGCGCTTAAAGACGGCGTCACACGCCCTGCCAGGGTTCACCGCATCAAGCCTCCTGAGATCTGGCCACGCACACCGCCGGTGCGCTATCGCGCTCAGATTCCAACCGCATGGCTAGAAATCAAAATCAGTGAAGGCAAGAACCGCCAGGTTCGACGCATGACAGCCGCAGTCGGCTTTCCCACGCTACGTCTGGTTCGCAATGCTATCGGACAATGGAACCTCAAAGGTGTCGCACCCGGCGAATATCAAATCATCGACACACCATAACCCTCTATCAGCAAACTACTAAAGACAATAAGATTTGCTATAATCTCCCGCTTTACAGCCACAAACTTAGCCACCACACTTTCCGTAAAATGAACAACCCATCAACACAACAGATCATCGTCGGCATGTCCGGTGGCGTGGACTCCTCAGTCACTGCTCTCTTACTACAGCAGCAGGGGCTATCGGTCAGCGGTGTGTTCATGAAAAACTGGCAAGATAAAGATCCAGACGGCACCTGCCCCGCTGCGATCGACGCCAACGATGCGATGCGGGTATGCGATAAAATCGGCATCCCAATGGATGCGGTCAACTTCGCTAGTGAATATTGGGACCGTGTCTTTCAGTACTTTCTCGATGAGTACAAAAGCGGTCGCACACCTAATCCCGATATTCTGTGCAATAAAGAGATCAAATTTAAAGCCTTCCTTGATTACGCCATTCAACAAGGCGCAGATAAAATTGCCACCGGGCACTATGCGCGCATCACCGAAAAAGATGGCCACTTTAAACTCTTAAAGGGAAAAGACAACAACAAAGACCAGAGCTATTTTCTTTACACGCTTGGCCAGACACAGCTTTCAAAGGCATTATTTCCACTCGGCGAACTGCCAAAGAGTGAAGTACGTAAAATAGCCGCTGATGCTGGCTTTGAAAACCATGCAAAAAAAGATAGTACCGGCATCTGCTTTATTGGCGAACGAGAATTCAAAACCTTTCTCAACACCTATCTACCAGCACAACCTGGCGAGATTCAAACACTGGATGGTAAAATCATTGGCAAACACGACGGCCTGATGTTTCATACTATCGGCCAGCGCAAAGGGCTCAAAATTGGCGGTCTCAAAGAAGATAGCAGCGGCCAGCCCTGGTATGTGGTTGATAAAAATTTAGAGCAGAACGTACTGTTTGTTGCACAGGGCACCGATCATCCCGCGCTATTTAAACAGGCACTCAATGCAATCGACCTACACTGGGTCAGCGGGCAAGCACCCACACCGCCTTACCATTGTAGTGCCAAAGTGCGCTATCGCCAACAGGATCAGCCTTGCACAATCACTTTGATTAAAGACGGCATCGCAAACGTACAGTTTGAGCAGCCGCAACGCGCTATAACACCAGGACAGTCGATTGTATTTTACAATCAGGATGAATGTCTCGGCGGCGGCATTATCAATCAAGCCGGCAACATCCTTGCCGATATTTCAACCTCTTAAATAGCAGCCAGGGTAAACACGATGAGCCATGCACCCAACGAAAAAATAATTGCGCTAGCCGGGGTTTTTCAAGCCACGCGTCTGGTACAGAAGGTCGCAACGACCAACAGCATTGATCAAATAGCATTCGAAACAAGCCTGAACAGCATCATCGAAATTGATCCCCTCAACACACTCGCGGTTTATGGCGGGACAACAGAGGGGATCACACTGGGGCTAGAACTACTGCAAGAACAGTTTGGCGAAGAGACCACCACGCGAGATATGGAACTCACCAAATACATCGTTACCATCATGCACCTCACCGGTAAACTGACCAAAAACCAAACGATGCTATCGACACTCAGCAACGGCATTGAACGCGTGCGCGCACAGACTGACCACTACCCCATTACCCACGAAAATGTGATTGCTGGCATTGCCGATATCTATGTGAATACCATTAGCAACATCAAGCCTCGCATTATCGTTAATGGCGAGCAAGGCTATCTGTCAAACCCAGACAACGCCAACAAGGTACGCGCATTGCTACTCGCCGCCATTCGCTCAACTATTTTATGGCAACAATGTGGCGGCACCCGCCTGCAATTGATGTTCAAACGCAAATTTATCGCACAAACGGCAGGCGAGTTTCTGTATAATGCCCCGGCCGCCCATTAAGAAATTCAGCAGGACAGCAATGGAACTCAATACGCTCACCGCCATCTCACCCATTGACGGTCGTTACAACGACAAGATCAATGAACTACGTCCGATCTTTAGCGAATATGGACTGATCTATTACCGGGTCATCGTTGAGATTCGCTGGTTACAGGCGCTGGCTGATTGTCCAGAGATCGAAGAGGTTCCGCCACTGAGTGATGGCGCCAATGAACACCTGCAAAACATCATCGACAACTTTGGCCTACGTGATGCTGAACAGGTCAAGAACATCGAACGAACCACCAATCATGACGTAAAAGCCATTGAGTATTACCTGAAAGAAAAGGTTGCCGACAATACAGAGCTAAACGCCGTTAATGAGTTCATCCATTTTGCCTGCACCTCTGAAGACATCAACAACCTCGCCTATGCGCTGATGCTGCGTGAAGGCAGAACACAGGTCATCGCCCCCTTGATGGACGACCTGATCGGCACCGTCACCCTGCTGGCCCATCAATACGCCGAACAACCGATGTTGGCGCGCACCCACGGCCAAACCGCCTCACCCACCACCATGGGCAAGGAGATGGCCAATGTAGCACAACGCCTGGAGCGCCAGCGCGACCAATATATCCTCGCACCCATACTCGGCAAAATCAACGGAGCCACCGGTAACTACAACGCCCACTATGCCGCTTACCCAGAAATCGACTGGCACCGCTTTTCACAACGTTTTGTGACGAACCTTGGCCTTGAGTGGAACGCTTACACCACACAGATCGAACCGCATGATTTTATTGCACAGTATTTTGATTCACTGTCACACTTCAATACGATTCTGATCGATTATACTCGCGATGTCTGGGGCTATATCTCTCTGGGGTATTTCAAACAGCGCACCGTTGAAGGTGAAGTTGGCTCATCCACCATGCCGCACAAGGTCAACCCTATCGATTTTGAAAATGCAGAAGGCAATCTGGGGCTGGCGAATGCGCTCTTCCAGCACCTTGGCAGCAAGCTACCGATATCGCGCTGGCAGCGAGACCTTACCGATTCAACGGTACTACGTAATCTTGGCGTTGGTCTCGGCTACAGCCTGATCGCTTATCGCTCATGCCTGAAAGGGATCTCAAAACTTGAAGGCAATCCTGCACGCATGCTGCAAGACCTCGACAATGCATGGGAAGTGCTAGCCGAACCAGTTCAGACCGTAATGCGCCGTTACGGCATTGAGAAGCCTTATGAGAAACTTAAAGAGTTAACCCGAGGACAAGCAATCACACAACAGGTATTTCAGGACTTCATCAACACCCTTGAAATACCTGAGGCAGAAAAGAAACGCCTGCTTGAGATGACACCGGCCAACTACATTGGCATCGCAAACACCCTTGCGGCCAACGGCTAATAACCATTTGCATTACGTACAGCTTAGATGCTGTACGTAATGCCCACTCAAATTTCAGATTGCGATATCGCTCACAGATTTTTATCTACCAATGTAGATAATAGATCTCGAAGGATAAAAATATCTCCCTCCCCGTTTTATCCTTCATAACGTCGTCAAAGCAATATTAACCCGTGTCCTGCATGTACTTCCCCAGGCAGACACGGGTTCTTTTTTCCCAGCCCCATGCTCACATCAAAAAAACACGAAAAGAGCGCCCTTTTATCTTGCCTGCAGATAATTTATTTAATGCATGATTCGCAACCTTTCGATTAACCGCCACATATGACCACTGATCAAAAATTTGAATCTTGCCAACCTGTTTACCATCAATCCCATCATCACCCGTCAGCGCACCCAGAATATCACCCGCCCTTACCTTCTGTTTTTTACCGCCGCCAATCTGCAATGTAGCCATCGGTGGCTTATAGACAGGCTTATCCAGCAGATTCAATGATGGCAACGCCTCTATATCAATTGAATGCTTTAAATAGGCCTCAAGGCGCTCAATCTTATACTGCTCACTTTCGCTGAATAAAGTACAGGCGAGCCCCGAACTACCGGCGCGCCCGGTGCGCCCCACACGATGAATGTGTACCTCCAGATCATTCGCAACATTGAAGTTAATCACCGCATCCAGCGCATCAATATCCAGCCCTCGCGCGGCCACATCCGTCGCCACCAGGATCGAAACACTTTTATTAGAAAAGCGCACCAGGATACGGTCGCGATCCTTCTGCTCCAGGTCACCATTTAACGCCAACGCACTAAAACCCAATGCATCAAGCGACTCAGCAACTTCTAACGTCTCTTTTTTAGTATTGCAAAATACCAGCGTAGAAGTGGGACGATATTGCTGTAATAGCAATCTCAATGCCTTAAAGCGCGCCTTCCCGCCAGTGTCCACCTTAAACAAATGCTGACGAATACTATCACTACCGTGCGTTGCATCCACCTGCACCACCACCGGTTTTGTCATAATACGCCAGGCAATAGATTTAATCTCATCAGGGTACGTCGCACTAAACAATAAGGTTTGGCGCTGCTGCGGGGCACAATCAATGATCGCATCCAATGAGGGCTGAAAACCCATATCCAGCATTCGATCCGCCTCATCCAGCACCAATGTATTCAAACCATCCAGCTTGAGCGTGCCCCGTCTCACATGCTCTTCAACGCGCCCCGGGGTGCCGACAATTATATGAGCACCACACTCCATCGATCCTGTTTGCGCCTTAAATGGCACGCCACCACAGAGGGTCAATACTTTAATATTTTGAATGCCGCGCGCGAGTCTGCGCACCTCTTTTGCCACCTGATCCGCTAACTCTCGCGTCGGGCACAACACCAGTGCCTGCACCTGAAAATGCTTTGTATCCAGCTTCTCAAGCAACCCCAGACTAAATGCCGCCGTTTTACCCGAGCCGGTTTTCCCCTGCCCAATGACATCTTTACCTGCCAGAATATGGGGCAAACTTTTCGCCTGAATCGGCGTCATCTCCAGATATTCAAGTGATGAGAGGTTTTCGATCAGCGCAGGCTGAAGTGCAAGAGATGCAAAAGCAGTGTCATTCATAGGGAGTGGTTCCAGTCGCGGCCGTCAATGGATGTTGGCAGCATAACTCACCAACAAAAAAGGGCAAGGCCATCAGGCCCCACCCTTTTTATTTTGCCCTAAACTTAATTAGAGCGATGCCAGCCAAAAAAGGCCGACAGCGATGCTAAAATTAGATCGCGACGATGTTCTCAGCCTGAGGACCTTTCTGACCCTGAGTGACTGTAAATTCAACCTGCTGACCTTCGGTAAGGGTTTTGAAACCGTCACCTGAGATAGCGCTGAAATGAGCGAAGACGTCTGGACCAGACTGCTGCTCAATGAAACCAAAACCTTTAGATTCGTTGAACCATTTAACGGTACCGGTAGTTGTAGACATAATAATAAATCCTAATTTAAATTTGAGTAATTTCAGCTACCTCACTTTAATGTGAACCAGCCATTTGTTGAGAAGTGTTGCTATTACTTATGATAAACAGGACGAAAACTAATACAGGACTTCGAAATGGTTGTGCATAAATGTAAGACGAACTTTCAAGCACTTACGATTATATACACCATCTCCCTGTTGTCAACGTGTATTATCTGATAATTCTGAGCGAATAATCACTTTCATCGAGTAACATATTCCTTTGAATTACTTACAATAAATCAGTATCGTTTCCGCCAGGCAAGCAACAAGGAAAAAGCATCATGATGGGCCACTTACTCGGCATCGCCATCCGGCACAAAAAACGAGGCGAGATGCAGGAATTAGCGAGTGCGCATGTCACCGCCACATCTGGCGTTGCCGATGATTTTCGCGGCAAACCCGGCAACCGACAGGTCACCGTGTTAAGCATAGAAGACTGGCAAAGCGCCTGCAAAGAGATAAATCAGACACTGCCCTGGTCAACCCGGCGAGCCAACCTCTATATTGAAGGGATTGACCTGTATAATACAGCTGGACAACACCTGCATATCGGTCAATTAGTCTTATTGATCACCCGCGAGACAGACCCATGCAAGCGCATGCAAGAGGCTCACGAAGGGCTCTTTGAAGCGCTGGCAAAGCAATGGCGTGGCGGCGCCTGCTGCCGAGTCATTCAAGAAGGTGAAATTGCAACCGGCAGCCAGGTGGAACTCATCAATGCACCATAACCCCCCCACAGAGACAGTAGTGATCGATGAGACACGAAACTGGCTAAAGAATATCGTGCTGCGCCACAACTTCTGCCCTTTCGCCCACAAACCGTTCAAACAGGAGACCATCCACTACCTCGTCTCTCAAGCGAGCAAACCAGAAATAATCGCGCAAACACTCATGCAGGTGCTACTGGAACTGCGTGACGGCGATATCAGCACCATTGAAACCACACTATTCATCACCCCCAACTGTTTCGCAGAATTTGGTGATTACAATGAGTTTCTAAATGTTGTCGATCTACTCATCGAACAGCTGAATCTACAGGGTGTTATTCAGGTGGCCAGCTTTCATCCTGCGTATCAATTTGCCGACCTAAGTGCCGACGATGTACGCAACTACACCAATCGCTCACTCTACCCAATGTTTCACCTGATTCTGGAAGAGAGTATCGAGCACGCACGCGCGACACACCCCGATGTTCACGCCATTCCTCAAACCAATATGGCGCTATTAGAAAATCAGGGGCTCACTGAAACAGTGCGACAGTTAGCCGACTGTCGTCAACACAAGGCCTGATCAAAGTGATTGATGTATAATAACGACGCTGATCAACAACACGGTGACCCCATGAAACTACTCGTTCGAAACCTGGCCCGCACGACCACTAAAAACATGCTGCTAACAATGTTTGAAACGCATGGTATCGTCCAGTCATGCTCATTGGTGATGGACAAAAAAACGGGCGATTCCAAAGGATTTGGTTTTATTGAGATGCCCAGAGCAGGCGAAGCAAAAATCGCCATCAAGATGCTTAATGGCAAAGAGATCGACGGCAGCAAGATTCGCGTCAAAAAGGCCGAACCTAAACCTGGCGAAGAATAACCATCAATTCACCGACTTCAAAACCAGACTCAATCCCTGGGGCGATACTTAAGCTGTATCCCCATCAAAAAATTGCGTAACACCTGACTCTGGCATTCACGATAGTTTTTATGTGATGGCTTACGAAAAAAAGCACTCAATTCATGCTGACTGATGCGCACATTGGTCAACTCAAAAATGGCGAGTATCTCTTCGGCTGTTAGATTTAAAGCAATTTTCAACTTCCGAAAAATAATATTGTAGTTTAAACGCCGCTCAGGCTCAGACTGCTCACCTTCCCTCTTGCCACGGCGATCATTAATCAAACCATTGAGAAAAATAGCCAACTGCATATCGCGAAACTTCTGGAAGGCCGGATCGTCATCCGCCTTCAGCCACTCACTCACCTGCTCTCGCGTCACCTCATGATCCGCCAATGCAAATATTGCGATCATTTTAGAATCGTTATAATCAAAAGCATAGCGGATTCGGCGTAATACATCGTTATTGGTCACAAACAGCCCCTACTTGAAATTAGTAAATTATAGAGGTAAATGCAAAACTCTGTAATCAAGCCGCATTTATGGTCAAACAGCCTGAAAAAAGAAGGCGTGCCTGGCCCTATTTGTTAAAATAGGTTCGACCAAAAAACACAAAAATCAATCACACG
>JAKISP010000073.1 GCA_021648525.1 Gammaproteobacteria bacterium | reverse complement strand
TATCTGTTCACCGAACTGCCAAAGGCTGAAACAGTCGCAGCCATCGAAGCACTCTTACCAGGTGTCATTAGCCAAGATCTGATGAAGTATTAAAGTGTAACCCTGTGGTTTGTTTTGCGCTTACAAAAGAGATACGTGCCGAAGAACAACATTTACCTAAGGCAGCGTGAAAAGTATCGGACATCTTTGCTGACAAACACCGCTTCTTTGAGCAGTTCCTTCCAGCGGCGCAGGGTGCGCTCAGTAATCCCCAGGATCTCACACGCACACGCATACCGGGCGCCAGACTCCACCGCTTCTTTGACTAAATTTAGTGCTAACTGACGGCTCTCTGCTGAAATCATACGTCCTCGTCCTCCCCCCAAATCGCCTGGGCTTTTTTTTTCAAAACAAGCAACGCGGCTATTTCAGCCAGGGCTTTCTCCTTGCGGTTGAGCTCTTTTTCGAGGCGACGTGACTTACTGCGCTCTTTTTTCAGCGCCTGGCGCTCTGCTTTAGTGAGGCGTTCACCAGACTCATTACCCGCAATGGCTGCTTCCTTCCAGCGCAAAATCTGTTCGACATAGAGCCCTTTGCGACGACAATATTCCGACAGCTCCTGTTCATTCAAGGCTGCGCTCTCTATCAGCACAGCCAGCTTGTTTTCTCCACTCCAGCGTTCTGGGTTTGATGGATCAGCAGGCACCGCTTTCCCCTCTTTTCGATATTTGTTTCGCCAATTATAAAGGGTCGCGCCGCTAATGCCGATCTCTCGACTCAACTCGGCAACGGACATGGCATTAGGTGGCATCATTTTGCGCACAACCTGTTCTTTAAATTCGTCTGTGTAGCGTGGCATTTCATATTCACTTTCCGTCCCCTGAGGATTATATTTACAAATCAACTCACCGGACATCTATCCTGACACAGGGGGCCACCCGGCGCTGCCACTTCAGCAGCATACCGAGTAATACCCGACTAGATACCTCAACGACTTAGGCAGGAACGAGCGCCTTCAAACATGGCAATTTAAGCAAGCTTTTGAGGCTGCCACGGCAGCAGCATTTAATACGATTGATTTAACTACCAGACACCTCACCATCCCAGAACGAAAAGGTAATCTCGCTGGCATTGCCCTCGTCAATATCGATGGTCTCTAGCACTTCATCCGTTGCACCATCGATCACAGTCAATGTGCCATCGGTTGGATTAGGGATAAAGAGACGATCCGGCCCCTCATTTGAGGCGATATAAGCAAGCGGACGACGCCCACAATCAGCAACGCCCACCTTCACTTCTTTAACCAATTTGATTTCTGGCAGTGCAGAAGTATCGTAAACCTGCAACAGATCCATCTTGATGTTCTCACGCTGTGTCCCTTTACCAGTTGCTGCCGTCGTCACATAGAGTTTACTGCCATCACGATTAAAACGGTAAGTACTCGGGTAGATATCGGGCAGCTCAAGTGCAACGTCAGTATTGCCACTCATCACATCAACCACCGAAAGTTGCCCCATCACATGCTCAGGGTCACGCTTACGATCGGCCCCTTTGCCAATCAGGTAACGACCATCGGCACTCAACAGCAGGTTACTGCTCTTTTTCATCTGTAAACGTGAGTCAATTTCAAGTGATGCGGGATCAATCACCACAATCGAGGCGTAGCCGTTATTCAGGCTATAGATCTTACCGGTCAGCGGCGAAAAGGCCATCCCGTGAGGAAAGGCATTATTAGGGGTGCAATGCTCACCACCCTTCTCTTTGTCTGCTTCACACAAGTCGATGGTCTTAATCACCTGTAGATAATGCGCTGCATCTGCTGGGTCATTTCCCAACACAATAATATTGCCATCGAGTAAATTACTGACAAAGGCCAGCTTTGGAATGGATGCATCGGTTTCCGTTGGCCCAGAAAAGGCAACCACGTGATGACCACGGCCAAGGCAGATCATTTTCACGACCTCAGCACCCTCACCGTTGTTTCGCACCACCAACATCGGTGCGCCACCCGTCGGACAGGCCTGACGGTCTTCGCCTGTCTCTTTGTCGCCATCATAAGAGTACCAATGGGTATCGCCATCAACATGAGGGTAGGCATACGGCACATAGGTTTCAGCCAGAAAAGTATCATGATGTTTAATTGCCTGACTAGTCGCATCCATCTGGATTGCTGAACCATCTGCCGCCACACCAATAAACACCTGTTCACGCTCACTGCTTTCAGCATTCACCAACGGAATTTTATTAACCGTTGTTTTTTCGCCATCATGGCTCACTGACACAACCGTACCCGTGTTTCCCTTATTGATATGCATGGCGATATTCCATGCCTGCGAAGCACTGCTCATTCGCTACTCTCCTAAACTAAACCGATAAATAATTTCGAATAATAATGATGGCAACTACGGTAACTGAATAAAGTGTTCGCGATAATGTTTTAACTCTTTGATCGAATCACGAATATCATTCATTGCCAGATGTGACGACTCTTTGCGGAACCCCTGGTAGACCGCGGGTGACCAACGACGTGACAGCTCTTTTAAGGTACTGACATCGAGGTTACGATAATGGAAATAGGCTTCTAGCTCAGGCATCAATCGATACATAAAGCGGCGATCCTGGCAGATGCTATTGCCACACATCGGTGATTTCCCAGCAGGGACATGCCTCTGAATAAAGTCGAGCGTTTCACGTGCCGCCTCAAGCGTTGTTATGCGACTTTCACGCACACGATCAACCAGCCCTGATCTTCCGTGCTGGCGCGTATTCCACTCATCCATGCCGTTCAGGGTCTCATCGCTTTGATGAATCGCAAAAACAGGCCCTTCCTCAAGCACATTCAGTTCACTATCAGTAACGATCGTAGCGATCTCAATGATACAATCCTGCTCTGGAAGCAGTCCTGTCATCTCAAGATCAAGCCAGACAAGGTTATTCGGACTTTGCGGCATAGTGGTAGACTCTTTCCATTAACTAATGATTAGAAAAATTATTGGCGATTTTAACGCGCATTGTATCAGAGTGAGACCTTTGCACGAGAGCTAGTTTTCGTTCCAGCAAGGCATAAATGACCGAAAAAATGGAGTTTACACGCAGTAAATGACGGTTTTGAGATCATTTATAACGCAGCTGGAGCGGAAAATAGACTCGTGCAAAGGTCTCAGAGTACGATGTGCATCGTTTAACTGGATTGGACAACGGAATCAAAGCTAAATGAACACATTTTCAGTGGTATTTATTTTCATGGCGACACTCACCCTGGGCCTGCAGTTATGGCTTGGCATGCGACAAAATGGCTGCGTAGCGGGCCATCGTGGTGCTGTTCCCGCACCATTCGATAGCAAGATTTCGCTCAATGCACATCAAAAGGCAGCCGATTACACCATCACCAATATCAACCTCGAAATAGTTGATCTGATTGTTGCTACCCTGCTGCTGTTTGGCTGGACGATTGGCGGCGGACTTAATCTGCTTGATAACGCCTGGCTGGCGCTTGAGCTATCACCACTCACTACCGGTGTGGCGGTGCTGATGAGCGCCTTTGTGATAGGCAGCCTGCTAGACCTGCCAATCTCTGCCTATAAAACCTTTGTGATCGAGGAGCGCTTTGGCTTTAACAAGATCACACCAAAACTTTTTATCACTGACACCCTGAAAACAACGGCGATTACAATGGCTCTGGGGATTCCACTCGCATGGATCGTATTGTGGCTAATGCAACAGTCAGGCAGCCTGTGGTGGCTCTATGTCTGGCTGGTATGGATGGGCTTTATCTTCTTTATGATGTGGGCCTACCCGGCATTCATCTCGCCCATCTTCAACAAATTTAAACCGCTGGAAGATCAGGCACTCAAACAACGGATTGAAGCGCTAATGCTGAAGACCGGCTTCAGCAGCAACGGTATCTTTGTGATGGATGGCTCGCGTCGTTCAGGCCACGGTAACGCTTACTTCACCGGACTCGGCACCAACAAACGCATTGTCTTTTATGACACATTGATCGAATCACTTTCGCCAGAAGAGATCGAAGCAGTGCTCGCCCATGAGCTGGGCCATTTCAAACATGGCCATATCAAAAAGCGCCTTGTTTCTACTGCTGCGATGAGCCTTGCTGGTCTGGCACTGCTGGGCTGGTTAATCAATCAACCATGGTTTTTTCAGGGTCTCGGTATTGAGACCCCCTCAACCCATACGGCATTAATGCTATTCATGTTAGTGCTGCCTGTTTTTACCTTTTTCATTGGCCCAATCATGTCACGTGTTTCACGCAAACATGAATTTGAAGCCGATGACTTTGCAGCCGAACATGCCGATGCCGATGCGTTAATTTCAGCGCTGGTGAAGATGTACGAAGAGAATGCGGCCACCCTGACGCCAGACAATCTCTACTCTGCATTCCACGATTCTCACCCGCCTGCACCGATTCGGATTGCACATCTGTCAAGAGAGAGGAATTAGCCGGATGCACAACGGATATTTAGTAATGATACTGAGAGGGGCACAGTGATCACTTTTCCAGTGGAATATAACGGCCTGGTGATCGCTCGCTATAGTAATTTCTATGCGGTTGAAGGAGAGGATGGCAAGATTACACAATGCGTCAGCCGCAAAAAACTATCGCCACTCTGCGGCGACTTTGCCACCTGGGAAGTGAGTGGCGATGGCGGCGTCATCACCTCACTCATGCCTCGCCGTGGCGTTTTGACTCGCCCCGATCGTCGCGGCCAGCCAAAAGAGACTGCCGCCAATATTGATCAGCTAATCATCGTCAACGCGTTACCCGATGTCGGTGATGAAGCTGAAAATTATACATTTAACATGGCGCTAACGGACCGCTACATCGTTGCCACGGAGCTATTAGGCGCAACGCCATTAATCCTGCTAAACAAATGTGATCTTGCCTCAGCAGCAACAGTCGCGCGAATGGAGCAGGCGGTAAAGATTTATCAAAACATTGGCTACACCACGATTCTGACCAGCACCAAAGCAGCCATCGGCATCGATGCCCTGAATGCACAACTGCGTGATAAGACCAGTATCTTCGTCGGTGAATCAGGCGCGGGAAAATCATCACTCATCAATGCCATCATGCCAGAGCTGGCAATCCGTACCAATGAAGTCTCTGCCCATTCAGGCCTCGGCAAACACACCACTACCACCACTGTGCTCTATCACTTAACACAGGGGGGACATTTAATTGATTCGCCAGGCGTGCGTGAATTTGGTTTATGGAAAGTAGCACCAGAGCAGCTGGCAAAGGGCTTCAAGGAGTTTGAACCCTACCTGGGCGAGTGTCGATTTAGAAATTGCAGCCACCGTCGTAATGCAGGGTGTGCCATTGAGACGGCGGCAGAAGCGGGGGAAATCAGCTCAGAAAGAATGGCGAGCTACTATCGAATCTATGATGATCTGAATAGTAGTGGCTAAGAACTCATCCCCACTGATTGTGGAACAGGTGCAGGCCTCGGCTGTTCCACAATTTTAATCGACTTAAACTGCGCAGCAAGCTCATCACGATTAACCAGTACATCAGCCAATGTATAGCGATCCAGTACGGCAAGAAAATTGCGGCTCGCCTCTTTTAGCGCACCCTTCAGTGCACATACCCCCGTAATGGGGCAACCACTATTCTCCGGATCAAAACATTCCACAATATTAAAATTATTTTCTGTTGCACGAACCACCGTACCGATATTGATCTCGCCTGGTATAAACGCAAGCCGCATGCCGCCACCTTTGCCGCGCACAGTATGAATAAAACCGTTATTGGAGAGATTATGAACGACCTTTACCAAATGGTTTCGGGAGATTTCATAGTTATCTGAAATCTCGGTGATCGTCGATAACCCCTCGTCCTTTAAACCGAGGTAAACCAACACACGTAATGAATAATCTGTATAGAGCGTTAACTGCATTCTGGCACCTTTACCTTGAGATCATTTACAGCAGTAAATACCTCATCGATCGAGAAGTATTCAGGTTTTGTTCATACTGAGTATATCAAGGCTTACTAACAAAATGGATATTTATATCACTAAAATTTCCCATATATATCGAAGCCTTACGTTCACACTAACACACTAAAGTATGATGCCCTTGTGATACTTATCACACTCATACCTCACGTCTTCCGGTAAAGGCGTGCGTTAATGTACCGCCATCCACATATTCAAGTTCACCACCAAACGGAACACCATAAGCAATTCGGGTGGATTTTATACCGCGTGAGCGCGCCATTTCGGCAATATAATGCGAGGTCGCTTCGCCTTCAACTGTTGGGTTTGCGGCAAGGATCACCTCTTTAATATTACCCTCATCAAAGCGGCATACCAGATGGTCAAGCCCGATCTCCTCAGGACCAATTCCATCGATTGGCGATAGATGCCCCATCAACACAAAATAGAGCCCACGGTAAACAGCAGATTGCTCCACCGCCTGCACATCAGCTGGCATCTCAACTACGCAGAGCTGGCTCTGGTCTCGCCGCTGGTTAGCACAGATACGACAGACATCGTCTTCGCTCAAGGTACGACACACATGGCAGTTGCCAACATTGTCCGCCGCTGCTAATAACGCCTGTGCCAACTGCCTTGCGCCATTTCTGTCTCGTTCCAGCAGATGAAAGGTCATCCGCTGTGCCGACTTAGGGCCAACACTCGGCAGGCAACGCAGTGCATCGACTAACTGCTCAATCAGTGAATTATCTGCCATCACTCAACAACCCATGCAACACTTGCCAGCGAGCCAACCGGTAACACTAGAATGGTAGCTTCATTCCTGGTGGCAGTGGCATACCACTGGTCATGCTGGCCATACGCTCCTGGCTCACCGCTTCAACCTTACGCACGGCATCATTGACGGCAGCAGCGATAAGATCTTCCAGCATATCTTTATCATCTTTTAACAGACTGTCATCGATTGAGATACGACGCACATCATGACGGCCTGTCATAACGACGCTCACCATGTCGCCACCCGCCTGACCGGTCACTTCCATGTTGGCCAACTCCTCCTGCGCCTTCTGCATATCTTCCTGCATCTGCTGCGCCTGCTTCATCAAATTACCCAGTCCACCTTTCATCATTTATTTCCTCGTGCAAATTAAGTTAAAAAAACAGATCAAAATACGTTCATTTACTTATTCTAAAATTTTACTACTCAACAGGGTTCACCGATTCTGGCATCACCTTTGCACCAAATGCCTCTTTCAACGATTGTACATTGGGATCCGCTTCAATCGCTTCCAACGCAGTCTGCTTACGCTCACCCGCCACACGCACTTGTTGCGACGCAGGGGTTTCAATTTGCGGCGCACCAACCGTCATCACCAGCTTTAACTTTCGATCAAAATATTGCTGTAGCGCTTCTTCAAAACGCGCCTCAAATTTATCATTACGCAAGTGTGCATGGACAGTGTCCAGCAATAGCGTAATGGTGGTATCCGTACGCTCAACCAAGGATGAGTTAACCGCCAGACTGCGCACCGCACCGCGAAGGTTAAGCGCAGCCACTACCTCACCCCATTCATGACTAGCTGGTGCTGCCGGCGCTGGTGCTGCGACCGCCTGCTTTGCCGAGGGCGTAGCTGTTGATGTTCGCACACCTGTCGCTGCCGGGGCTGAGGCTAAGGCTGACGTTGATCTCGCACCACCAGCACTCGATGATGGCTTCGGTGCCGCAGCACTGGCAGGCTGAAATGCCAGCATACGCAGCAATACCATCTCAAAACCACTACGCGGCTCCGGGGCCAGACCCAGATCACGTCGCCCCAACAGTGCGATTTGATAAAAGAGCTGGCTATCTTCTGCTGTCATCTTTGCAGCCAGTGCAACAATTTCATCACGATCTGGCACATCATCGCCCAGCGCCTTCGGCACTGCCTGCACCAACGCAATCTGGTGCAGCACACTGATCATTGCCGCCAGTACACCACCAAAATCCGGCGACTGCTGCGCCAGCGTATCAACCTCCTGCAACAGCGCCTCGCCATTCTTATCCGACAGATGGCGCAACAGTGTCATCACATAGTGCTGGTCGATCGTGCCGAGCATTTCACGCACTTCAGCAACATCCAGTTTGCCACCACCATAGGCGATCGCCTGATCCAGCAGACTCAGTGCATCACGCATGCTGCCATCTGCAGAGTGCGCCAGCAACGACAATGAAGGCTGATCAAAGCCAATTTTTTCCGCACTTAAAACTGTCGATAGATGCCCCGTAATCAAATTCAGCGGCAGACGTTTTAGATTAAACTGCAAACAGCGCGATAGTATCGTCACCGGCAGGCGCTGTGGATCGGTCGTGGCAAGCAGGAATTTCACATGCGGCGGTGGCTCTTCCAGCGTCTTCAACAGCGCGTTGAAACTGTGGGTCGAGAGCATATGCACTTCATCGATCAGGTAGACCTTGTAACGCCCTCTCGTCGGCGCATATTGCACATTATCCAGTAGCTCGCGGGTATCTTCGACCTTGGTACGCGACGCTGCATCGACCTCAATCAGGTCGATAAAACGCCCCTCATCGATTTCAGTACAGGCACTGCACTGCCCGCAGGGCTTTGAGCTAACGCCGGTTTCACAATTCAGGGATTTAGCGAGAATACGCGCAATCGTCGTCTTACCGACACCACGGGTACCCGTAAAAAGAAACGCGTGGTGCAGACGATCATTATCCAACGCATTGATAATCGCCCGCAGCACATGTTCCTGTCCCGCCATCTCAGCGAACGTTTTTGGCCGCCACTTACGCGCAATGACTTGATAACTCATAGGTTTATTTACCAGGCTACGCCGATTCGTTAATCGAAACGCACCATTCTACCCTAAATTCGTATATGGTCTCCCCCCGTTTTGCAATCTTTGTGATATAAATAACAGGAACAGGATTGCGGTCGTATATCCGGCCTGTTAATGAAGCTTATTTACTGCTTCTGGCCTTGATGAATTTCGCGCATAT
>JAKISP010000029.1 GCA_021648525.1 Gammaproteobacteria bacterium | reverse complement strand
GATTGATTTTAAACTATAGAAAGTATCGAGATATTACAGAAATGATTCTTAATCTTAACATCAGAATATTCAAGGAAAGCAGTCGCAACTAATTTAGTCGCGTAAACTTATGGGTAATAGAAAGGTGGTGTGGGGGCTGAGGGTTAGAGACCCTTGGCTACCCGATTTAGATGCATGCTTGACTACAGTTTATCAAAGTCATCAGGGGTGATTTTTGGTACTTTTGACAAAGCCTTTTTAAATTTTGTTTTAGAAGATAATTTACCTCTTTCTTCTAAATAGCTTCTCGTTAAAAATGCAGACGTTTTTTCAGCAACTGCCGACACGACGAATTGATTTATTGAAACACCATCTTCTGATGCAAGCTTTTTAATTTGTTCATGTAGTGAATCTGGCAACCTTAGACTTAACGTACTCATTTGAGAAAACCTCTCTTTTCCAAAAATTCTTTGGGAGTAAGGACTTTAATTCCAAATTCATCAACTCCGACAAAATCCTTTTTATTGTATGTAACTATCACTTTACTCTCTGACTCAACCGCAACCTCCAATACCAAATCATCTTTTGGGTCTTTTAGATACGGCCTCCATAAAAAAAATATCTCTCTCTTAGAGGATACCTTAACCAGATAGTTGAGAATATATTCTATATCAGGCTTAGTTAAAGGTAATTTCAAACACTCTCTCAAAACTACAGACTCATACTCCAGCAGTAACGGGACTGAAATATTTACTATGAAATTTCCATTATCTATTAAAGTCAGTAGCTTATACGAAGCACCTTTGCTTGAGCGGAGTCCTGATACGAGAACATTTGTATCGATTATAATATTTATCGGCTTCATTTTGTAGTATTATAGGTAATACCGCCGAAACATCAAGGATTGGTACGATATTTTTTGCATCTAAACTAAGGGGTCAAGTCTTGACTTAACATATCAAATGAATTTTTCAGTATCTTATCTTCCTTCATTCTGTTATTTATGCGTCTAATCGTTTAAGAAATAGTGCTGTAGTGCCCCACGTTAAATTTAACGGCAATATCTGTCAAGCGTGCGTCTGAATAATCCTGGCATAATTTCATCGCTAGACCCCGCGCTGTATTCATAGCGCCTCGTCCTCGTTTTGCGGTGGTAATCTCAGCTTCTGCACAATCAGTTTGTTTTGCGACTAACAAGATAACTTTATTCATATCAATCGGCGTGTTTATGCCTTTATGTGATATCTCGCTATCCAGAGATAGGGCTTTACTATATGCCGTTGCCTTAAATTCTTTTCCGCCCCATATGGTTGGCTGCCGTTGGCTTTGGTAGAACTGTTGAGTTTCGTCATCCACTCCCATTGCGACATAGGCACGATATGATTGGTAACGCTGTACCGCACCTAATTCGCCGTATACAACTGCTCGATTCAACCATTCGGGTGGCTTCTGTTTGTTGATGTATGCCGGGTAGCTTGACCATTGGTAGGCGGCTAACTGTTTGACGAGTGGTGTACGTAATTCGATGGGGTTACGGTGTATATAACGACTGAGTTGCAATAGATAGCTGTGTTCATCCACTAAGATCGCTTTATATCGCCCTCGAAACAGGGAGCCATCGGTCTTTTTCAGTCGATTGTGCCGCTGTGTATAGACCCCATCAATATGGCGCATTGCTCGGCTTAAGTTCCCCCGTGGGGTCTTCACGAGTAAATGATAATGATTCCCCATCAAGCAGTAGGCATGAATTTCTAGACCAAAGCGCTGATGTGCTTCCTTTAAACATTTTAAGAACGCATTGTAATATTCATCAGCCGTATAAATACGTTGCCGCCCTCTGCCACGATTCATTACGTGGTAAAAGGCATTCTCATACTCAATTCGGAGAGGGCGTGCCATTTTAATAAACTAGCTTGCTTTTTATGTTATGTCAAGACTTGACCCCTTTCTTTTCTTTCTTCTTTCTTGCTTCTTACTGTCCTGCTTTATGGAGAAGTTTTGAGGATTGCTTTCGATTTCTACTGTGTCAAAATGTTTAACAAACGGCCTGCCCGACTGCTGCCAATCGTCAAATGTTTGCTCGGCATTAGATGAAAAAGTTATAGCTGCACTGAAAACCAAACACACGGAAATAATAGACAAATGAGTCTAGCAATGTACTTTTGCGCTGTCTAATGGAGGTAAAAAACAAAATTGTCACTCAGATCAATATCTTCTATTGACACCATGAATCTTAAACAGTTTACAAGTAAACATTACTCAAGAGTACGCTAAAGTTCACAATGCAGATGTAAACTTACTATGTTATTTCGGACGGCTACACCTAATCTCCACATACAATTTGACAGGAACGCGCACTCGGCCGAGGTGCCGGCGTACCCGTTGCTGAGCACGAAAGCGGCCCGTTATTATTGATGGCCTCACCGGCAAAACTGTTATTGCCGCAATCCACTGTACAACCGTTGCCCGCATCCAATCCATTCTCATAAAAGTCATTCCACTGAGATGGATGGGGCAACACATCGGCTACAGAAAACTCATTCCTTGCAGGAGGCTGATAAGGCTGATAAGGGGTTCCCATACGCGGAGGAACAGGATTGATGGTTCCTCCTCCTCTCCTCACCAACCCAAACGGGTCAATAAAGTTCACCGGATCATTCGACACATAGCCGTACAAATTGGTGTCACCGCCTTCAAATCGTATGGGATCCTTGCTTGTCCATCGTCCCGTCTGAGCATCGTAATCCCGCGCCCCAAACCGGGTGAGTTGGGTATGCTGATCGTAGATGCCGCCCGCAAAACCGAACGGCTGGAAACCTGGGTTGGTGTCTAGGGTTACATTACCCCAGACATCGTAGTCCATACGCTGAACGATGCTGCCATCAGCAATATTCACGATCAGTCTTGGACTGCCCAGAACGTCAGAAACAATGCGATACGTATTGCCGGCGTTGACCATGTAGTCAGGTACGTTGAATTTTGAAGCGTAAACGAATCGTGAAACAGTGGCGCCGGAGCCATCGAGTTCGGCGATTGGATTCAGTTGATCTTGATACAGAAAACCCTGAGTCAGGGTGTTGTCGATCTGTTTGCCAACTCTTCGGTTTTGACCGTCGACAATATAAGCGACGGTACTATTGTCTGGCAGGGTGACCTGCATCAGGTTACCAAGGACATCGTATAGGTAGCTGGTGCTGCTGGTAGCGTCGGCTTTACTGATGAGCTCACCGTTGTCGGTGTAAGTATAATCAGTTGTACCCAAGCTGAGTAGGCGATCTTGATCGTCGTATGTGCCTCCGTTGCGATTGCCATTGGCATCGTAGCCGTAAGTGGCAGTGACAACATTGTCGGTTTCAACTTCAATGAGTCGTCCATCTAGATCGTAGAAATAGCCGTAGTTAACCGTAACCCCTGCGATTGTTTCCTGCTTGCTGATGATACGACCTACTGAATCATATTCATAACTGGCTGTGTATTGAAGGGCGTCGTTATAAGTGACTGTTTCAGTATCCACTTCACCAAAGTTGTTGTAGGTGATGCTGGTGTCGCTGCTCCCTAGCGTTATATCCGTAGGCAGGCCACCACTTTGTGCACTGCGGGCAAGCGTGAGTGCTCCAGCACTAATAAGCAGCCCGTCTTCATCGTAAGCACTGGTGACGTTGTCTGCGCCCAGAGCAAGACCTATTACCTGGAAGTCATTATTGTAGGTACTGTTCACAGTACCTGCGATAGTGCCACTCCAGGTCGTGCTTGTGAGCAGGGAGCCGTCGTTAGTGTACTCAAGGTTGTTACCGTCTGGCGCAACGATACTGGTGAGCTGACCGCTGCTGGCATATTCGTAAGTGTAGTTGCCGCGCGGAGTGGTCAGGGTTGTGAGATGTCCCCTCATGGGGTGGTAACTGAGGGTTATTTGCTGTCCATCAGGACGCGTGACATTGGTAAGCTGCCTGTCTAGGTTGTAGGCGTAGTTGGTCGATGGTGCAGCTACACTAACAACATTCGGTGGTGTGTAGGTACTCGTCTGATCGCCAGCAGTGTAGTTGAAAATATGTGCCGCACTTCCAGGTGGGGTAAGGCTAGTGAGGTTGCCGTTGGCATCGTAGCTGAAACTTACTGCACGGCCATCAAACACCACCTGTCGGATAACCCGACCTAGTACATCACTCTCAAAGCTCATTACCTGACCCAAGGAGTTAGTGAGGCTGGCACGATTGCCGTTCGAGTCATAAGTCATTTGAAAGTTACGCCTGTTGGCGCCAGATCCGGAGCTAACCTCACTGAGGCGACCGCGAAGGTCGTAACTGAAGTCTATTGCTGCCAGACCTTCAGT
Source organism: Gammaproteobacteria bacterium (assembly GCA_021648525.1). Classification (GTDB taxonomy): domain Bacteria; phylum Pseudomonadota; class Gammaproteobacteria; order SZUA-140; family SZUA-140; genus SZUA-76. The sequence goes on along the minus strand of JAKISP010000029.1, from coordinate 44,128 downwards.
TTGTGTTGCCGTGACTTTACCCTGCTCATTGAACACACGGATCCGCTGCCTGTTTTCCGGTGAGGTCACAGTAGTCGTTCGCGTTGCTGTATCATAATTGCTAGTTATTGTCTTGTCGTTGATAGCAACAGTTTCGATGAGGTTGGAGAAACCGAGCAGGTCTTCTGCCAAAACGGCTTGGCGATCTGAAGTAACAGAACGAACCAGCCCATTGGGGGTTATTGTTACCGCATCTCGTACGAAGGGACTTTGCATGCCAAGACGCGGATCCGGTCCCGCAACAGTTGTATTTACAGTACCGTCTGGTAAGGTAGTTACGGTGTTCAAAGCCCTGTAATCAACAACAGTAACACTGCCATCTCTGGCAATATTGGTGTGGCGGCGGGTACCGTCGAGCAAGCGCTCAACCTGAAAGGTGCTGACTCGGCTCTCACCGCTGGTCATGCTTACAGCATAACCATTAGTCAGCTCCGTACGATCCAGTAACCAACCACCGCCAGTAGCGTTGATGTCCTCCACCAAACGTCCAGTCGCATCGAACGAGAAGTTTGTAGCATTGCCATTGCGATCAACAAAGCGGGTCATGAGACCGCCTGGAGTGTAGGTCATTTCGTATTGCGCACCAGTGGGGTCGGTGACTGAATCCAAGTAATCGTTCGCATCCAATGTGAGCGCGGTACGTTGGTCATAAGGGCTGACAATGGCCGTGGGCGTATTGCCACTACGTTCGATGCGGGTGACGTTGCCATCGACGTCTTCAATTTCGCGGAGGTAGCCTTCGCCATTATAACGAAACTGGTAAATTAGTGCGCCGGTGATAGCTTCGGAAGTGTCTAGATGGCGACCGTTAACGTCAAAACGGAATATTTGCTTACCATCGGAGGAGGGAAGTACGTGTCCAGAGTCGTTTAAGCCCGGAAATTGCGAAATTACTCTCTTGATAGTTATTGGTGAATGACGTGGCTCGCTAGTGCCTGACAATGGGCCAAGAGTAAAACCACCTATGGCTAAATAAAGAGCACCATCAGGACCAAAAACAAGACCTTCGAGTCCTATAAGATTTATTTTATTGGCAGGAACACCGTCAAAATCACCTCCCCTGAAATTGCTAGAATCATATCCTATTTCTCCCGCTATTATTGTAATAATACCGTTCGGATCAACCTGACGCACGAGATCATAACCCACCCATGGGAAAGAAGGATCTGACCGACGTTCGTTTATGTAAATACTTCCATCGAGACCAATAGCCAAAGCATTAACGGTAGACAGTTGGCTCTGGACAGCAGGACCGTTGTTACCAGCCTCACCTTTCACTCCCGTACCGGCTACGGTAGTGATAATGCCACCTGAGTCAATACGGCGGATGCTTGCCCCGAATCCATCCGAAATATAAAGGTTACCATTCGGACCAAGGGCAATTTTTCCTGGATTAATTAGTGCAGCATCGGCTGCTGGACCACCATCTCCACGATCGCCATCTTCTCCAATCCCTGCAATGGTGGTAATAATGCCATTTGTGTCAACTTTACGAATACGGTAATTCAAAATGTCCGCGATATATAAACTCCCGTCGGGTGCAACAACAATATCAGTCGGCCGGGATAACTCTGCTTGAGTTGCAAGACCACCGTCACCAGAAAAGCCTCCACCAAAAGGTCCTGTTGCTCCTGAGCCAGCGACGGTAGTAATAATACCGTCCGGATCAATCCGGCGAATGCGGTGATTACCAGTATCTGCGATGTATATGCTGCCATCTGAGCCAATGGCGACACCAGGTCTGTTATTAGCAGAATCGTCTAATTGTGCCAAGACAGCTGGACCACCATCGCCGGAAAATCCAGGGGATGGCTCTCCAGACGAATCAACAATCCCTGCCACAACCGTAAGAGTCGTACCGTCAGGAGATAGTCGATAAAGGCGATGCTTCTGGCGGGTTGAAATATAAATACTTCCGTCAGGGGCAAAAGCAATAGCAGCAACGAAAGGCATAGGTACCTTATTCACTGTGAAAAGGGAACGCTCTATATCAGTGCCTAATCGCGTTGACCCATCTCCACCGTAGAATACTCTAGCCACAGGGTCATAGGCATGGAGAACATCCAGTCCCCAGTTACCTAAAGCACTGCTGACCAGCTGAGGTTTTTGGGCAATACCAGTAAGCGGCTGAGTCCACTGCCGTTCCCTGAACATTAGCCTGTTAGTAGTTGGTGGCATTGTCACAACAACTCCTCCATTCGTCACCCGACCAAAAGCTGGAGCCTGAGACAAGTCTAGTTCAAACCTCCTATCCCTAGAAGTAAAGAAGCGCAGTGGATACACATATTTAACGCGAATGAATGCAGTTTCCCCACGGACAGGACGACCAAAAGAATCTCTTCCATCCCAAACATAGGCGAAGGTTTGATTAGGGGCAGCGGGAAACGTTCTCGTAAAGACTTGGCCTGCAACGGTAATAATTAATTCGATATGTTGTAAACTGGCTGGTACGGTGTCGCCGGATAGCTGTATCGTTAAAGTGCGCGCAACTTCCCTGCCGGGCATACTTTCGCTTTGGTAAAACAGTTCAAACGGTGTACCAACAATGGGTAGCCTTTCACCCAGAGACTGGCTTTGGGGCTGAATAATACAACCGGGACATTCACTTTCAGTTTCATCTGGTGGCGTGCTGTCATCCGACGGTGGCGGTGGCTCTTCTACATCGTCTGGCGGACCAGGCCAGTTAAAATCCCACGGTGTGAAATGTGAGATAGGGGTGCGCCAAAGGCTTTTACCTACCGCGTACAGCCCAGCAAGTCGTACACGTTCGGCATCGGTAATACCCAACTCAGTCAATTGCGCTGCATCTGCAACATTGCCACTGCCATCAACATCGATATCTGCCATGCCAGCAGCATTGACGGCGAGGATACCGATGACGTGACCGTTGTCGGAGGGGATCCACGCGACTCTTTCCTGGTCATACCAACCAGCAGGCACTATTTCACCCACAGGGAACTCAAGAAAGTTATCCACGTAAACTGATACCGGTTGATCAAAGTCAACGCGTATCGCACCCTCGGCAATAGCCTCATCCACAGACAGTTCTACCGCGTAGGTGTACGCACTGGTAGCAGGCAGTTCGCCTGGCATGGCCTGCGGGCCGTTTTCGCCTACGGTGTATTCACTGGCGCGCACATTAAGGGTGGTGAGTGACTGGATGCTGCCATCGGGCAGGGTCATATTTGCCGTGATACCCTGTGGAAATAGCAGCGTGGCCTGGCGGGTGCCGTCGGCGTCGGTCACGGGCGAACCTTGTGCGACCTGGAAGGCTTGCGTGGTATCCGTGAGATCAACCGTGGTGACCTGGGTATCTAGCGGTATCATCACGATTGTTTCGCCAATGGCGTAGTCTGCCCAGGGGGTTTCGAGTTGGCGCTGGACGGGTAGGTAGCCGTTTTTTTGGTAATTAATGGTGAGCAGCCCACCGCCGTTAACAGCCATGTCGAACATGCCGTCGGTGCGGGTGAGTGTCTGGCCAAATTCCGGATGATTGTGGATGCTGACGGTGACCCCGGATAGCGGGTTGTTATCACGACCGGTGACTTGTCCGCGCAGTACCGCTGCACGTCTGACTTCAATGGTGCCGGGGCTGACCCCGGTCTGAATGGGGTTGGCGCCGCTGTAAAGAAATGCGGTCGCGCTGGCCAATGTGTTGGCCACAGTAGGATCTAACGTGGGTGCAACAGTGGCAGGGTCCGGCGGAATAGCGCCCGTTTGCTGGGATGCTGAACAGCCACTGGCGTCTGCAACTTCACCGTCTGGGGTGCCAGGGCATTGATCACTGGCATCAGACACCCCGTCACGGTCGGCATCCAGTTGTGATCGTGCGCAACCGTTGCTGTTAACCGCTTCACCCGTGGGTGTCTCTGCACACTGGTCATTGGCATCCGTCACGCCGTCACCATCGGTATCGGCCAATGGTGGAGCCGCTTGTTCGAAAGTGACTTGTGCGGTGGCGGCATTGCCAGCCACATCACTCACAAGAACTTGCAAGCTACGTGCGCCAATTGAAAAAATAGTGTTTGGTTGGCAACTTGCGCTGGTGGTGGCCGTGCTGCACACAGTGCTTAAGGTTTGACCATCCAGCTGTAGTGCCAGTGTATTGGTATCCACGCCATTGGCATCAGCGTATGAAATATTAATGAGAGGACGAGGGTTAATTTGCACGCTATCGGGTGCCGGGGTGTTAATGCTTAGGCTCGGCAGGGTTTTGTCAATATTGAGAATCGTCGTCGTACTGGCGGTATTGCCCGTTTCATCTGAAACAGAGCCAGTGATCTCTTGCCCGGCACCTTCCGCAGTCACAATCACCGGAACAGGGCAATCAGAAGCACCAGTACAGCGATATGTGACCGTGGCATCCCTGTTATGCCAGCCCGCTGCATTAGCGGCAGGTGTGACGGTGGCGGTTATCGTGACTTCCCCCGACACTGCCGCGGGTGTGCTATTGCCCCCCCCACCACCACCGCATGCGGATAAAGTAAGCAACAACATCAGGCCAACAGGCAAATGAATTCGACGATTAAATGACATAACTTAAACTCTTCTTTATAACTCAGATGTAAAAAGTGAAAAACAGCGGCGGTGGCTTGCTTGTTCACTTGCAAGAAATTTTCTTGGCGTGTCGAACCCGGGAGCGATCCTAGCAACGACAAAAGGGTTTCAGGTGAAAACTTTTGACTAACAGCTTGACTGTTTACAGGTGGCTCATTTTATTGGGGCGGGTGCTTTTTGTCCATAGAAAAATGAATAATTTGTTTAAAATTCACAATGAAAATGGTAAGCATTTGTTTTTAATTTAAAAAATTAGTTTTATCGTGCAGGAAAAGTGAGGTAATATAAAGGGGATCCTTGAGTAACTAACAGACAACTAAAGAAGACAGCCATAATATAAAAACATCCAGCACGTAAAAAAAAGAACAGCACTTGACCTTCGCACTTAATTCAAATGGTAAAGAATCGCGGGAGATTATTGGAAATCAATAATCTTTGAAGCATGATTTTTCAGAATTAAATGGGTAACTGTCGCTATCAGGCAAGCAGGTTCCTCAACAAGGTGTCGCCTGGGATGGCATAACGATTTGATGACCCGGGTTAAGAAAAATAAATCTCACAACTCCGAATACCGGGGGTACTTTGATACCCCAAAGATTGAGAGACCTGTTTCAATTTAAACGCCGTGCCCACGAGTGACTTAAAGCGGCTTTCGAAATGGTTGATTAAATAATCCCAATGGTCAGGTTCAATGTTTAATCGTTCCAGTATCGGGGAACACTGCCGATCAAGGCTTCCTCGCTTACCTGCACGAATGATACGCCCACTCCAGTCCACCAGTTTAAGATAATCCGTTAATTTAAACGCTAATCCAGATGGCATCTCATCACGTGGATTACCAACAAATGGGAATAATCCTTTCGCCTGCTAATGTGGATGATTAGCAATATGGGCTGTTTGGGCCTGAGCAATGCGTTTTTTGATACTGATATTTTTTGTCTTGACTTAGGGGTCCACTTTATAGTTCAACAAGAAGGTAAACCTCTTAGGAGGAACAGCTAAGCTGTATACTTTGCGCCCAGGCTGGCGCTGGCTGTGCATACTGTTCCGATTCTGGCTGCTCACTAAACGGGCTACGCAACAAATTTAACAAATAATCTATTTCGCTATAATCACCATCATCTTCCGCCTGACGAATCGCCGCCTCAGCCATGTAGTTGCGTAGAATGTATTTAGGGTTAACCTGGTTCATTGATTTACGACGATCTGTATCACAGCGATGCTCTCGCTGTAACCGCTGACGATATTCATACATCCAGAGGTCAAAGCGTGGCAGATCTATAAATTCACTTCTTAGCGGATGATGAACCGGGGATGATAATGATAATGCACCAAGCTGGCGAAAGAAGCACGTAAAATCCACCTCCCCCTCCATTAGCAATAACAACTCATCCCATAACCCAGGGTCTGCGCGTTCCTGTTGCAACAAACCGAGTTTAGCGCGCACGACCGCCAGATGAGCATCATTAAAACAGACCCAGTAATTTGCCAGACGTTCTCGTACTAAAGAAACCGCCACCTCATGATCGTCATGTATCAGTGGTAGTAATGCCGTGGCTAAACAGGCAAGATTAAAATGTGCCATCTCTGGTTGACGTCGATATGAATAACGCCCCTGATGATCAGAATGATTACAGATATAATCGTGCTCAAAGGTATCCATAAAAGCAAATGGGCCGTAATCGAGTGTCAAACCCAGTATCGACATATTGTCACTGTTCATCACACCATGGCAAAAACCAACACCTTGCCACTGCGCAATCAATGTTGCTGTGCGCCTCATCACCTCATCAAACAGCTCAAGATACGGCGCTTCTTTATCCCGCAGGTGAGCAAACTCCTCCTGCAGCAGATACTCACCTAGCTTACGCAGGTTTTCATGGTCACCACGATGATAAAAATACTCGAGGCTACCAAAACGGATATGACTCTGCGCCATACGTACCAACATCGCGCCTGGCTCCACACGCTCGCGAATCACACTTTCACTGCTTGCAATCAGGCAGAGTGTACGAGTCGTTGGGATCCCCAGACCAGACATCGCCTCACTGCAAAGGTATTCTCGAATCGATGAACGCAATACAGCACGCCCATCAGAACCACGTGAAAAACGCGTCGGCCCACTTCCTTTCAGATGCATATCCCACAGCGTCCCCTGCTCATCTCTCACCTGCCCCAGCAACATCGCACGGCCATCGCCCAACTGTGGCACAAAATGTCCAAACTGATGTCCGGCATAAGCCATCGCGAGTGGTTCAGCACCCGGTATTTCACGTGAACCATTGAAATAATCAACAAAGCTCTTCTTATTAGCATCTTCAGCCGTCAGGCCTATTACAGCACCCAGTTCAGCGTTAAAACTCGCTAAATGGGCTCCTTTCAGTGGTGTCGGTGAAACCCCATGGAAAAATGGTGCAGGCAACTTTGCATAACGGTTTTCAAACGCTAAAGACTCTAACGAAGCAACACGACTATGACCTGGTTTTAGGATTGAATTCATTAAACCACCGACCCACTCATTTTAGATTAGCCCCAACTCAATAATTGTTGATTGTTTTAGTCGGGATTGAATTTCGCAGCATTCTACCAGGTCTTTTGGTAAAAGTACAAGGATGAAAATCAGGGATATAGAATTCAGTAGAATCTAACTAATTGATTTCAATATTATCAATCAGTTAGATTATTTAACTCCAATAAAGATACGTTAAGGATATGTTAATAATATTTAAAGAAACACCACCACATCCCGTTAATAGAAAGGTCAGCCTCCACAACCCAGCAAGGAGTAACAGATGAGTGCACAGCCAGATATAGAAATCATCGGTACTTCAACACTCGGTAATGAGTTAAGCCTGAAAGAGTGTGAAGTTGTGGCAAGCATAATGGAGGTACGCCACCTCAACGACGGCGAATGCCTGATCAACGAAAGTGGTCATGAACACACGCTTTTTTTACTGGCGGATGGAAAACTAGATGTGATCAACTCTAAACAGAATAGCAATAACACGGTGTATTCCATGACACCTGGTGAAGTGGCTGGTACGCGTGCCTTTGTTGAACGTACACCACGCCGTGCATCACTTCGTTCAGCTGGCACCACCACCATCTATACACTTGAACCCACACCATTTGAAGAGCTACTAAAAACACGCCCCGATATTGTCTACAAAGTGATGCGTGCACTGTTTCGAATTACGCATGAAAATTTGCGCCGCATGAATCGAGAAACAGCCCAACTGACCAACTATATCAACAAATCAAACGGTCGCTACTAGTAACGAGTACTACCCCTTTTCACCGCCCATGCATGGCGGTGAAAGCGGAGCTTCACCATTTTTTTCTCGCCACTCATCAAGTGTATAGAGATGCAGTGCTAACGCATGCACATCTCCTTTCAATTCATCTGCTAGTACCTGGTAAACTTTCTGGTGGCGCTTCACCAGGCTTTCATCGACAAAATCTTCCGCCACCATAGTCACCTTAAAGTGAGACTCTGATCCCGCAGGTACATTGTGATTGCCACTTTCATTAATCACCTCAAGGTGCTGTGGTGACAATGCCTGGTTAAGCTTATCTGTAATCTGGTTTTGCATCTGCATATTGATCATTTCCTGAAAGATAATCATGCGGGTACTGTCGCGCCGCCACGACCTGGGCGAAAATAACGATGGTTATCGTAATAAGCTTCATTACCATTGTTTTCATCCCACCCAGGCATTCCCAGAACGGGAAAAGGCGACAGATCTTTTGGCACACTAAACTGCTCGCGATCGGCAAGTGTCATTAGCAGTGCCTCATCGACCCATACCAGTTGCTGTTCATTGCTTAACTGAAAAAAAGTTTCATCACAATGCAGTAAAATTGCATTGGCCGTCATCCCAACATATGGCGCAAGCCCCTTCTCATACATCGCATGGCCAAAGACAACACATTTTAATTTATCCTGCAACGCTTCACGCTGTTGCCAGAAAAGCGGCTTCCACTGAAAGTCCCGAATCATCTGCAGCAGGTTCTCATCAGATGAAATCACCACCGCCCCTCCCTCATCAAATAGCGACAATAAATTTTCCAGTGGAGAGCGCCGCCCAGAATCAGCATCCGACTCTATACGCGCCTGCGCCAACGGAATGTGTATTTCATTAATCATCGCTTTAGTGCGTGGAAACATGATCCACGTCAGCAACTGAAAGAAGTCGTGCCAGTTCTCAGTACGGGTCTGAATCTCACCACTCATATAAATACGCGGGGCGTAATGCTGCTCAAAACGACCGGGTTTCTCTGCTTGCGGCACAATGCATAATGGAAAGCCGTTACGCGTCATTACCGGCCTGTTTTGCTGCCATAACAGCTGCTGATAATCATCCAGCGCAGGCCATTCACTAAGGAAAGATCGATACCAGGACTTAAAGCCATCCAGTGTCTGAAACATCGGTGAACGCTCAAAAAACAGCGAATCCCATTGGGAAGAAGCGTCTAAACGAGACAAATCAGAAACACCCTTTAATGTTGACGATGATACCAGTAGTTGTGAAGCCCTACCACCGAGCCGGGCAACATCTCGATCCAGGCGTCATACTCTTCATCATCCATCTCATTTTCTTCTTCATCATCATGCAACAGCGCAAGCTTTGCGATAGGTGCCAACAATGTCTGTTCCGCTCTGGGGAGTTCTTCCCAATGAGTGCTCTGGCTGGCCACACCTAACATAAAACCGAAACACCATCCTTCAAATGACTCAATCACTTCATCACCATCAATCTCTTCCAGCATCATCGGCTCAAAGATTTCACCATCGCTCAGCACAGTCGCAATTTCATCTTGCATCCGCAAAAGATAACCACGCAGACGCGCTTCACTCGCCTCATCCGCAAACAACGGCGTACCCCACACCGCTTCAAGCCATTCATCACTTGACGCCATCTCTGGCCCTACTGTCAACGCGGTTAGATAGCCATGCGCCTCGTCTACGGTCAGGCGGTCTTCCCCCTCATTGGAGGCAAGCAGAAAACCATCCAGTTCCGAAAATTCTTCATCTGTCAGTTGCGCTTCGATTTGAGATGGCATTAATATGTGATCCTGTGTGTGGTAAATCCCCGCAATCATTTCATTGCAGGGAAAAGCTGCAGGAAAACGACGTTAAATTCCTACCATGAGTGGGATTTTAATCGATCTCTGATCAACATCAAAGCAAACTATGCGATTAAACATGAAAACTTCAGATAGTATCCCTTCATTACAGCCCGATCCACTCGTATTAAAGAAACTGCTGACCACCCGTATGCCGTTTGGAAAATACAAAAATTGCCTGCTGCTTGACCTGCCAGAACCTTATGTCGTGTGGTTTGCGGGCCAGGGGTTTCCATCTGGTGAACTGGGAGAATTGATGAGCATCGTGCATGAAGTTAAAGTCAATGGGCTAGAACCACTCTTCGACCCACTACGCACAAAAATGACTAATGGCCCTGAAAAACAGAGCGAATAACAACTATTGCTGTTCGTAGCGCTGACGAATACCTTCCAGTCGACGACGATTGGCACCAAAATCATAATGCCCACTGCGTGATGCAGAGCGCATCTGAATAAGTGCTTGTTCGTCATCAAAAAAGAATGTGACATCATCGATAAAACGCAGCACGGTACTCGTTACTGTGACACGTAAATAAAGCTCAGTATCTTCAATAATCGCTGCATTTTCAAACTGTGAAAGTACCGTCAACAGACGCAGACGCGCTACCGCGCGATCACCGCCGTAACTCATCGGTGCAATTCGATGTTTATCACTCGTTGCCAACGATGAAACGCAGTTAGGACTCTCCGGACACGGTTTTAATCTTTCGTCAGCCATAGTCTTGGTAGCGGCACACAATAATAAAACGATCAGCCAGGTGTGCAATAGCCACCGTTTCATGGACGCCAGGGCATCACCGGGATCGTCGAAATGCTATTTTTTGGTGAGCCATCAACCAGTTTATCGCTATAACTCAGATAGATCAGCGTATTACGCTTCGCATCATAAAAACGTACCACCTGGAGCGATTTAAACAATATCGAGGTGCTTTTCTTAAACACCTCCTGGCCATCAAATTTACCTGATTTAACTTTAGTTGGCAGGCTAATCGGACCGGTCTGACGACAGGCAATTGAGGCATCGGAGGTATCCTCAGCAAGCCCTAATGAGCCACTCATTCCGCCGGTTTTAGCACGACTCAGATGGCAGGTTGCCCCTGAAATTATAGGGTCATCAAAGGCCTCAACCACGATTTTATCATTGGCACCCAATAGCTTAATTTTGGTGCTAACACTGCCAATCACTTCAGCATAAAGCGATGAAGAAACCAACAGCGAGACCGCCGCAATAAGGGTCACACCCGTCTTGTTAATTTTATGAAAACAGTTCATTTTTCCCAACCTTTTGTCAAAATATTATCCACTAAGCCTGCTAATTCTATCTCACAAAGCATCCATAAAGCTAAAGGCAGGCAAGCTGTCGGCCGCTTAAGTATGTAGAGGCAGGTCACAAAAGCAGATGGAGACCTCGACAATGATAAAACGATTAAAAGACATCCCGGTTTATTCAAGCGCTCAAGTCAATATTGAGGCAGAAATCTTTAATACCATTCGTATTGCCACCCAGCGCCTTGCGTTGCCGATTCGACTTACCTTACCACGCTTTCAATATATTGATGTCATCATCGATCACGATGCCTGGGCCTGCGTCGATAGAAGCCTGAATGATCTGCCCATTATTGCCTGGACCGAATTCGAAATCACCCACCGCTCAGCGCTCCATTTACCGGTGAGCTGTAAAATCTCTAATTACCATTTCCAGTCATCACAAGTGGTTGATGGCGCACTGTCATTCACAAAAATGGCGTTAGAAGGACAGCTATCCGCACAAGCATCAAGCAGTATGCGACAAACATCACCATCTAATATCAGCCCACTATATTGTGCAGTACCTAATAATAGTAACTCCCAACTGCGCTGATTTAAGACACCGCCACTTTTCTCGCCATCATCTGTATAGGGTATACTGCCTGCTCTCAATTATTATTGTGGGAGAAAAACCCTTGAACTACTACGCCCTCATTATCGGCGGCTTTATCATCGCAGGCCTGGCCATCACCTTCTTTGGCTGGCGCGGCTTTCAGAAAGGTAAAGCAAACAAAAAATGGCCCTCCATCAGCGGCACAATCAGTTCTGCCTCCCTTGAATCAGCGGAGAATGACCTCTTGCCCGATATTCGCTTTAGCTACACCATTGATGAGCATGGCCACGAAGGACGTGTTGAATTCCCACCAGGCACGATGCCGATGCCTGGCTTTGCCAGCACACAACTTAAAAAATACCCTCAGGGGAGTGAGGTCAAGGTCTTCTATAACCCTCAGCAACCTGCGCAATCGACACTGACACCTGGACGAGCGAATGATGACTGGCTAATCCTTGCAATGGGAATCGGCTTTACTATAATCGGCCTGCTCGCGATGTTTTTCAGCGGTTAAAATGAAGGGAAATAGAATGAAATACCATTTATTAATCATCACCACAGCACTGTTACTTAGCGCCTGTGATATCAACGAATCTATGCGCACAAATGCAGCCGATAGCAGCACCTCAGACGCCCGTGTGATCGCCGCCAAATCCGGCTGCATGGGTTGTCATGCCGTATCCAATAGTGTCTACGGACCCGCCTGGAAACTGGTCAGCAAACGCTATCAAGGTGTACCCGATGCGCACGCACAACTCACGGCCGTTATTCGTTCTGGCAGTGCTGGACGCTGGGACCAGATCACTGGCGGGAAACGGATGCCACCGCAGCAAGGCTCAATCAACGATGAGGATCTGAAGGTCGTTGTCGATTATATTATCGCCCTGAATATACCAAAACAGGCTACGGCATCGACTCAAACAGCTACCAAACAGACAGAGTAAGGCCTTTACTGCAATAGTGAGTGATCACCAGGCAACTGTTTTGAGTACCAGATCGCAAGCTTGTGTTTGACCGACTTCTGCGAGACCTGGTCCTCAGGCATCGCCTGAATCAATTTGTCATGCACCAGCAAGCGATAGATGTAGAGTGCTTTGTCGTTTGCCGAATCCGCATTATCAAACTGTGCCGCTCCACGTGCTTCTGCGTAACGCACGCCAGCAATAATGGCCGCCTTGATTAATTCAACTTCATTTTTGAGCTTTTTCATCCCCATCCTCAATACGATTATTCAATCCTGGCACACCAACAGCATTTCGATGAAATGCAGCTTATGCAGAGATCGCTGGAATAGCAAATTTGTTCTTCGGTAATCTTCAAGTCTGCCACCATTTCAATCCGATAAATTAAAGTTGGAATATAACCTGAGGAAGATAATGCACCATCATACCCCCCTCTCCCAATGAGCTGTCAAATTTTGAATAGATGAGATGTTAGACTCATGTTAAATTAGTTGCTCGCAGACCATCACCTACGAGAAACAGATGACCCAGGCGCAACAACTTTTAGAATACATCGATAGCAGCCCAAGCCCATGGCATGTGGTTGAATCCACCGTCGCCTTATTACAGGCCCATGGCTTTAAAGCACTCTCAGAAAAAGAAATTTGGCAATTAAACGCCGGGGAGCGCTATTACACCATCCGCGATCAATCCTCAATCATCGCCTTTATCGCAGGATCAAAAGCGCCGAGTGAAAGTGGCTATCGCATTATTGGCGCACACACCGACTCACCCGGTCTTCGCATCAAACCCAATCCAGAACAGAAGCGAGGGGCTTACTTACGCCTTGGGGTTGAAGTTTACGGTGGCCCTATTTTAGCTACTTTTGCTGACCGAGATCTTTCACTCGCAGGTCGAGTCAGCATTAAAACAGGTCGTGGCGCGCAGGCATTTGAGTCGCGACTGCTACGCATTAACGAATCGATTGTACGCCTGCCCAATCTCGCTATTCATCTCAACCGAGAGGTAAACAAAAGCGGGCTTAAATTTAATCCGCAGGACGAACTGCCACTCATCTTTTCTCAACCCGGCCCAGACGGGGGCAGTTTTAAAGGGTTTATTGCCGAACGGCTTCAAGTCAATGAAACCGATATTCTTGCCTGGGAACTCGCTGCCTACGACACCCAACCGGGGGCATTCTCTGGTCTCGACCAGGCATTCATCACCAATAGCCAACTGGATAACCTCGCCTCGTGCCATGCCGCACTGCTGGCGCTGACAAAAATTCTCGATCAATCGAATCCAGCCACTCAGGTCATCGCCTTCTTTGATCATGAAGAGGTTGGCAGCAGTAGTGCCAAAGGGGCTGATGGCAGCTTCCTCAGCGATGTGCTGCATCGCATTAGCACGACACTAGATGACACGACACAAGGCCATCACCAGGCAATCGCCCATAGTTATATGCTGAGTGCAGACATGGCACATGCGTGGCATCCTAATTTCAGTCACAAACATGAACCAGAACATCAGCCGATCATCAATGCCGGCCCAGTCATCAAAATCAACACCAACCAACGCTATACTACAAATGCCCATACCGAGGCGCTGTTTGTCTCAATCTGTGAAGATGAAAAAATCCCGCATCAGAAATTTGTCAATCGAAGTGACCTCGCCTGTGGCAGCACTATTGGGCCAATGTCAGCGGCACGTACCGGGATTCGCTCACTCGATGTCGGTAACCCAATGTGGGCAATGCATAGTATTCGTGAAAGTGCAGGGGCAGCAGACCATCACTATATGATTGGTGCGATGAGTGGATTTCTACGCTGCTAATAACACATTGAGACCTTTGCACGAGGACTAGTTTTCGTTCCAGTAAGGCATAAATGACCGAAAAAATGGAGTTTACACGAAGTAAATGACGGTTTTGAGATTATTTATAACGCAGCTGGAGCGGAAAATAGACTCGTGCAAAGGTCTCACATTAATTTTTTCATAGTGTACCCCACCATAAAGTTCAATAAAAATTGCTGATTGCGGCCTGTCGGGTTATCCACCAGCTTATTTTCCACTGTGCAATAAAGTGACGAACTCTTTATCTTCCCAATAATACTCAAAATCTGAGTCCGATAAAAATTGATCCGCTTTTTTACCGCAGGACAGTGATCGTGCTATGAAATCAAGCATCTTGTTTTTCTGTCTCTTTAAAGCATAATAACAAGCAAGGTTAAACAGCAATATTTCATTTTTTATAGTATTTGCTTCAACATGCGAGCCTAATAGTTCATCTATCACCTTTTGCCCAGGCTTTTGGTCATTACTTAACATGCTTAAAACCAGCGCATTACTTGCCAGGTCATAAGCTTTTATATGAAATCCAGAGAATGGAATAATATTATCAATATAATTATTAACTATTTTTTTAGCTACCCCATAATCCCTGTTTTTCGTGCGGCTGATTAAAATTTTTGTTGAATAATTAGCAAATTGAAAAGAAAATCTTTTGGCATAAGGACTACTCTTCGCGATTTTAGTAGAAATTTTAACAAATGATCGTATCGATTTTTCATCATTCATCCCATCATTAAAAGCGGCCTTTAAAGCCTTATCATTTTTTTCATACGTCTGTTTAAATGGATTTTTTCTGTCTAAAGAAACGACCAGGTCTTTAAAGCTAGATGGACTAAAGCCGTCAGTCAGAACAAAAACGTAGGGAAGCATTAATGTTAGAACAAGAAAAAATAAAGCAAACAGGTAGCTGCCACTTTCAAAAAAGATGACAGCAGCATAATAGAACATGAGCGTTATAGCGATTAATACCAATGCCAAAAATGAGTCTCTGAGCATATCCAGCCAGTCAAAACTGGGTGTTGCACCATGGGGGTGACCAAAACCTCTAAAGAGCTGAAAAATCACACCAACATACAGTGCACCCAAAACACTCCACAATGCGACGGCGATTAATCCATGCTGATATATCGTCACCAATGCCGCCATAGACATGATGGCCGGAATGATTAAAATAAATACTAATATTTCCATTATTATTTTTCCTGAGAGCAAGCATGGACACTAGCCCAAAGGTAGTGCACTGAGAAGTATAGATAGCCATGACGCACTTGACGCAACACTTCGTCGCTGTACTGCGGCTATTATTAATCCGCCCCATAGTTTTCAAGGTTGGTGCGCTTAAGGGAAATCTCCTCTTTTTCGTTACGCAATAAAACCGAAAAATAGGTTTTTTTATCCTCTTTAACTTCCATGCGCATCTCCAGTTTTATCGGCTGGCCCTGAGCGCTGAGTTGCTTGAAGACGGCAAAGATCTCCGCTTCGTTAAAAGTGAGTTCAAACAACAAACGCCTCCCTTTAGGCCACTCCCAGACAAAGCGCATCTCTTTGGGGATTGGGCGCAGTGCGGTCGCATTCGCTTCATCTAACGGGTAATAGAGAAATTCATTTTCGCCATTAAAGTAGCGCAGACGCGTTATCAGCCTGGGCGGCTCCAGCCCGGTAAACAGCGGCTGCCAGTCGTAGCGTTTACGGTAGGTTTGCCACAGCCCCAGCGGCACACCGTTTTGTTTCAGGGCTTGCAGGGCTTCGGGAGAGATTGATTCCTCGATTTCCAGCCGAATAAATTCTTTGCGTGTGATATCCGGATTATCAATAATCCGTGTCCAGTCGATATCGGCTTTTTCCGCCTGCCCGGAAAAGACTTCGATGGCACCATCAATGCTCAACAACCAGACGGAGACGGTGCCACCGGGGGCAACGCCTACCATGATTGAATCATAGGTGACATGCTCTTCTTCATTGGCGCTGTAAAAACCCTGTTGAAAAAGGGTGAGTATTTTCTCATAGGGCAGCTCAAAGTCACCCTGATAAAACTGGTTTTCGGTATAGGAAAAAAAAGTGAGCGTCAGGCGGTTGGGCAAAGGGTTGATGCCGTCCCCAATCACATGGGATGAGACCCCTTTGCCCCAGCCATGATTCAACGTGACCCCATCCGGTACATAGGTGGCACCGCTGCCATCGTGGTATTTCAGGCTACCTGAAATAATCTCCATCGGGTAATATCTGGGGCCGCTTTCCGTTGCCTTCCATTCAAATTTTTCGCTGCTGTTGCCTTTAAATATCCCCATGCTTGCTGCGCTTCCTGTGGTGGTTTGAATCATCAATACGATAAACAGTCGCCGCCGACCCGATGCGTTACCCGGCATAGGTCATCCGCCGTCGTTGGCCACCGATATAGCGTGGGGCATGGGCAAAGCTCAGTTTGGCGGAGAAGTGAAAATAGCCGTAGCGCAGATCGCGCAGCCAGGAGCGATCATTGTCGTGCCAGTCCTCAGCCTGGGAACTGCGAGAACCCTTGCCCTGGTGCTGCCCCACATAAGCCTGAATCTCCTGCTGGGCCAGCTCGAGCTCTGGGAGTATTTCTTCACTATCATAGAGTTTGTCATCAAAACTGATTTTATTCTCCGGCTCCCGGGCAAATTCAGCCATAATATGCAGCGGTATGCGGCTGTAGCGGTTACTGATGGTCTCGCGTGTGGCATTTAAAACCACCCCGCCATGAGAGGTGTGGCGCAGGGTCAGTTCATCTGCCTGATACCAGTTGGCGGCAACCAGGCGGTTACGCTCTGTTTCTGCTTTTTTAACCGCACTAAATGCACCGTTGGCCCACAACACGGCTTGTGACTCCCCCTCTCCATCACGGTAGCTACCCCCAATGTCAGAATGTACCCCCGGCAGGAAAATTTCCCGGCCACTGCCAGCGCTGTTGGTGTCGGTGAGTGAAAAATTCTTGCGGTGTTCATCCGCCGCGGTCAGATGCACAACATTCTGGGCATGGCTGATGGCATCCAGGTTCAGTGCATCGGTGTCGTTGGAAAAGGAGAGCCCATGGGAGGAGACGGTATCAAACAGCCCGGTAAAACCGATCTTTACCTCACCCACCTGATAACTCAGCTCCTTGAGTTGTTCGATAATCGGCCGGGAGAACAGGACTTCGTAGATAAAATGGCGGGCTGCCGCCGCACCCCGGCTGAAGCCAAACAGATTGAAGGTGAGCGTGGTAATTATTGCATCCCGGTCATGGTGATTATTTTCGATCTCTTGCGCAGCTTCACGCAAACCCGCTGTGACTTTTTCCTCAACACCGGTGGCCCCGGTTCCAAACGCATAGCCCCTAAATTTATCACCCTTTTTGTCTACGGTGCCAATCCCTTCAACATAGGATTTTAGTACTAGTTTTTCAGTGGAGTGGGCATCTGTTTTAAGGTATCGCTCCAGTTTAACGACGTTGCTGTAGGCACCGGCATAACTGTTTTTGTCACCGCCATATTTTTTATAAACGGCTTTGACCGCGTCTATCTCTTCCGGCAACATCTCCTTTTTCAGCTCATTGGCGGCTTCGCGCTCAGCCTCATCGGCCAGCTCTTCTGCTGCTATGATGAAAATCGATTAATACCTCACTCTATGAGGCCCAGGTCTCTTCTTAATATTCCGTAGATTTATTGGCGCTTACCCTGGTTTAGTATCGCTAAATAAAGCCCTTTAACAACTTCCCGCATCCTGTCAAAATCCAATGTCTCAATTGTATCGCTGGTTTGGTGATAATTGGGATTACGAAAAAACGCGGTATCAGTAATCATCACTGCGTTGTATCCCATCTTCCAATAATTGAGGTGGTCTGAAAAATCAACACCAGCAACAAATGAGGGTGCTTTGAGAGTACTGACATTGACTGTGGTGCTCTGCATATTTTTTCTCAAATGTTTAAGTAGTGAGCCATCTGAGAACCGACCAACAAGTGCAATAAAATCGCCTTTTGATGGATAAAAAAGTTTCATCAGTGAAAGTGGGTACGTTTGAGAGTTTTGCTTGTCCGTAAAATAACCGATCATCTCCAGTACTATCATGCCGATGACGTCTCTTTTACTGTCATAAAGTGATTTCGCATGGATATAACTACCCATAAACTCAGATTTGAAAAATGGCGGCTCTTCGAGAGTATAAGCCACCATCTCAATTTTATACTCAAGTGTCGCTTCCGCTGCTTTAATCAGCCGGGAAAATTCCAGCAGACCTGCAACCCCTGATGCATTATCATCCGCACCGGCTTGATCGCCGCAAACATCATAGTGCGCGCCAATAACCATTGTCGGTGCATCTTCCGGCCCTGCCGTGACAATGATGTTTTTATATTCACGTCCCTCAACCATATATTTCTGTTCCTGGACAACGTAACCGTACTCTTCAAACTTGTTTTTTATATAGCGAGCGGCTTCATTCAAAGATTCAAGGTTTCTATAGTTCCTTGCTGGTATAATCTCGGAAAGGGTTTTTACTGTTGTATAAAGGTTGTTTTTGTTAATTTCCATGGCATGGGATAATTTATATGGAACAGTGATAGACAAAACAGCCAGAATTAGAATAACAGACTTCACAGTGTATACCTTGAAATACAGCGATAAACTTCTGCCCGTAGTGATGCCACCGCACCCTGGATTTTTTAGCATGGGGATATGGCAGGTGTTCGCCTTCTTCCAAGTTGATATTGTCACTAGTACCTTCATAAAATCAATGAGTCCACTCCGACCCCCAAAGCAATCACATATAAATCAGCTTGCAATTTGAGACCTTTGCACGAGAACTAGTTTTCGTTCCAGCAAGGCATAAATGATTGAAAAAATGGAGTTTACACGAAGTAAATGACTATTTTGAGATCATTTATAACGCAGTTGGAGCGGAAAATAGACTCGTGCAAAGGTCTCAATTTCTAAAACCTTGAGTAAATAATTCTCTTTCCACCCTGAATTAAGTCCGCTTTGTTTTTATTCCGCATCTTAACGAGGTCTCCTGCTTGAGAATATTCAGAGCAATGTGACGCAGTATTGCCATATATTCTGGGGAAAAACCCTTCCTCACTCGACTCTCGTCTTCTCTAAATGCAACATTAAACACCCAGTGCAAACTATTTTCCATTCTCCAATATTTTCTGACCGCTGCACCAAACTGGCGAGCATTATTTTCAAGGCTTGATATAAAATAACGGCGCTCAATAGTTATCTCGCCTCCGATGTGCCGTTCGGATTCAACTAGCCCAATAAGCTTCACCAGCTGATATACGTTTTTAATATGCATTAATGAATATACTCCATCGGTCTTCCCAGGTATTTAGTCTCCACGCCAATAAGGTGTTTCTTCTGACCAATCAACTCCATACCACTCTGTAGCAAGGTTTTTAAATGTTTTTCGATCTATCTCTTCCCACTCACTTGTCCAGCACCATGTTTTTCCGGTGTTTTGTGTATATTTTCTTTTTGGCCCCTTAATGGACATACCACCTTCTAATATTTTGTGCTCTCTACAAACAAAATAATTTTCAGACATAACCGGGCGAAATGGTGGTTGTTTTAATGATGAATACCATAAGAAAATAACAAGTAACACAAGCATGGCGATAATCACCAGGAATGAAATTATAATTATCTTAATCATATCCAGAATCTAGCCTAAGCTATAGCTCTTCAATCAAAGGTCATAAATCAGGAATTTCTGATGTATTTCATAAACAGAATCATCCGTATTGATTAATACAGTGCTTGAATTGTACCAAAAAAATTTAGTAGTATTAATAATTTAATTCTCTGATATTCCTGTCAAAGTCCATTATGATCACTTTCTTAAGATTACCGTCGATATCATATTTGTATTCAAAGCTTTGAACGATTTTTTGCTCTACATACGTCAAATAAAGTAAATCATCCGGCAGCGAAATAAGAAAAGACTCGTATTTCAGAATATCATTTAAAGATAATTCTTCACCTAGCTCTGAAGAGTTAGAGCCATCATACTTATAAATATTAATTGATGGTTTTTGAACAGAACTTTTGGGAATAGTTGTCAGTTTTTTATCCATTTCAACTGCTTCGAACAACACAAATAACTCTTTATCCCCACGTTTACATAACCAAGCCCGATAATAACTATCCCGACTTAATGAATGCTCTAAGTCTAAAGGGCCTATAGGTTTTACAGGGTGGCTGTATGTCGCCCACCCACTAAAAAAATAAACTTCACATGCTTGATTACCGCGGTATGTTTCAATGTAATCCATTCACATAACCTCACTTAATGATTTTGACATTACCTAAACCACAATCCTTCATTAATCTTTTTTGGAATGTATGACAGTGGTTTCCTCCTTCTAGTCTCCATGACCATTTATCACTGTATTTTGATTTATAGTTGTTTGCAAATGCTATTACTTTTTCGCGAATCTCAACATATTCAATACAATCTTTCCTAACAGGTTTATATTGCTCATCTCCGGAATCATTACCAACATGATGTGCATCACGCGTATCCGTTCCACCAAAATATTTTCCATTTAGTTCACCCTCTACCCCCATAAAGGTTTGCGTTATTGGGTCACCAGCTAATTGATACATTTTTTGTTTTACCGAATACACAGCTTTGTTGAATTTAAATTGGATTTTTTGCATCCTTGATGCATCAGAAGGTAAACTAGATGGTGCTTCTGGCGGTTTCATTTTTCGATTTTCTTCAGAACCTACTGGATATTTCGGCCACCAGCCAAAACTCGTCTTATCATCAACAACCACCCACCAATGTCCATATTTATCTTCATCTTCATCTGCTCCCCAAATAATCTTTCGTCTATGGAATACTATTTTTTCAAAAACATTGTATACGCTCATTTCAATGCGTAATTTAGCTTCTTTATCTTCTTCTATGAATACTGTGTCTGTTTCAGTCGACTTTGCTTCAAATGATTTCAATATTCTGGGGTAATGAACAATGAATGTTGAATAATCTGCCTCTTCAAAGTGTTTATTAACCTTCACATCTGCAATGCCCAGTGATTCTTCACTGAACAATACATCCTCATCACTCCCTGTTTTTTTTGATTTCCCATTAACAATAACAGTCGCACCATTAATACGCTTTCCGGAACAAATATCTCTAACAGAAACTTTGATTTTTCCTTTTCTGCCCTCTTTGATTGGTTTTGCCAGCGCTGATTTTTCACCGAGTTCTGTCATTGTATTTCCTTCAATCTTTATACGATCTGTTACGAAGACGTAGCATCAGCATGATGAATAACAACTGCCGCACGTTGTTCCCTATCTGAGGAGCAATAGATAAGAGAGGGTGTCAATGATCGTCCATTTCTTACTTTTTCAGTGATGATCCCCGCTAATACAATGCCCGTGGCAGCCCCGAGGTCACCATAACAATCTGCACTGTGTTCAACAGTAATTGGATCTTGAAAATGGGCTTTATTCCGCAATAGTGCCACGCCACACTCTTTCGCCCAGTAGTGTTCACCATTCATACTGGAATAAATTGTCGCTATTCCCTGTCCTGTGTAATTCTGTAATGTCTGTTTAAAGGCTTGATCCAGACCCTCACCACGATATGGCTGTTCACTCATCAGGTGTCCAGGTTCTGTGCCTTTTCCTGGCTCACAAAGAAAAACAATGCGATTATCATAGCGTGCAGCAAGCGCTGAAGAGCGGGTGAGTAATAAAAACCCTGCCCCCTCACCAGGCACAAAACCATCCATCGCTGTTCCACACAACAATCTGTCGGCATTGTCCAATGCATCAAGAACAGGCTTGTCATAAAACGTATCAACACCACCAACCAGAACATAATCCTGGTTGCTGCTTTCAAAATAACGAAATGCCAGCTGGATTGTATTTAATCCTCCCGCTCGCCCCATCGATATTATTCGACTATTTTCCAGGTCAATATCTATACCAGACTGGTGTTCTATATTTTCTAAAAATTGTTTATTTATGCCATGGTCATTTGCATTGATTTGCGCTGGACCAGCCAGGAATAATGGCACTTTAGTTATATTAGAGAGTGCTGGCATTAACTCATACAGGGCACACGTTACCAGCTGTAACATTCTTGCCTGTTTTGCGGACAAATCACCTTTCAATAAGGTTTCGTTCAGGCAGCTATCCAGTGCTTCATCTGGAACGGTTGCCATCTTTATTTTATTAAAATTTTTATCAAAATAATCTGTTTCCTGATATGCACTTATTCCTGCCCGTACTGCCGCTGTGGTCATCTCAACATTTGCTCCCAGCGAAGTAATCATTCCTGCGCCAGCAACATAGACTTTGGCTTTTTGGGTTTCACTCATCAGGGCAAGACCCTTGCACATGTATTGGGCAGACACACATCACTTTCATTTAATGCCAGCTCCATTGCCGCCGCATGGCGCTGACGTTGTGTGCCGCTAGTTAATGTCGACTTCAGAAATTCTGGGGTAATGATCTGCCCCATGAAATAGCGGCGACCGACGATAAAATTCTGGCCGTGATGGCGCCACTGGGTGGTGATTTTGTCAACATCGGGATACGGCAGATTCTCATCTTCATCTAGTTCTACATGATGATCATCGGTATCATCAGCAGGAATAACCGGGTAATTATCCGGTTCATCAATAACCAGCTGCTGTTTTTCAAGATCCACGCCCGTGATATAAGCGAAGGACTCCCCGGCGAGTTTCGCTAGCGACGGTTCCTCCATTTTGCTGATCAGCCAGTTAACAGCATGAGGATCGCCAAGTACGCCGATCGCCTTAATCACCGCTCTGGCCTGCGCTTCATCTTCCGATAGTGTTGATATCCACTCACGCGCTTCATCAATCGGCAAGGTGCGAAATACCAGTTGAATCGCCAGCGACTGATAAGGGCCTGGGTTGAAAACCGTGCTCTTGAGTTGCTGTACACTGGCGCGATGCCCCAGCAACACAGCCGACCAGTGTGACCAGAAACTGATCGCGTCACTATCGGCACTCATCCCCCTGTTGATCACGGGCATGCAGTCCTGGCGACGCAGCTCGCCCACCAGACGCAGTGCTCGCGCATAGAGTTTTTCATGCTGCTGGCAGTCATCACGCTGTAAAATATGGGTCAGAAGCTCCCCAGGGTCATGGCGACGCACACTACAGGTGGCTAACCCTAAGTACTTATGGCTCATCTCTTTGCCATTTAAGAATCGCGCCATCCAGGGAGTCGCAATCTCCTCTGGCAGCCATCCCATGGCAGAGATCAAACCGGGCATGGTGCGATCCGTTTCCAGGCCAACTTCAACCGCCAGCTGAATCTTTCTCCCCTCATGGCTGCGCATCGCCACCACCATCGCAGTAAACACTTCACCGGCACCCTGTCGTTCAAGGGCCTCTTCGCAAACCTGCCAGCCGATATCCACCGACGTCATCAAGCCATCAAGCTGTGCTGCGATACGCTGCTCTAATTCAAGCAGGTCGTGCGCATCAAAGTGCGGTTGATTAACCGAGATAGAACGCAACAACCATAAAAATGAGGCACCATTGGCATACTGTTCATAAATATCGTTATAAACAGCCTGAGCCCTCTGGAAGTTTGTCATAGGCTGGTCAGTCATCTCTCGTTACCCGCTCAGCCTACAATATTTTTCTTGTTATGCCACAAAGGATCACCCAGACGGCAGACGTTTTTTCCTTCGAACTTCACATCAAAGGAGTACATCATGAATTCACATTCACCCTTAGTCGTACCGCTCGCAATTCCTTTGGCACTGCCCGCCTCATCACCACTGCTGGTTGAATAGACCGCCCCTTTAACCATCGGCATCTGACCATCCACCTTAACCGACTTTGCACCGTTGCTGGTATCTGCAGATTGCCCAAGATTAGGGTAAGGGATCGGCACAATCGAAGAGCCAATCGGTGTCTTGCATACATCTGGAAAGACAATACTCTTCCCGCCACTGCCTTTATGCGCAACGCCTCGTCCGTTTGAGAATGTCGTTTGCCCCATCGTTTATTCGCCTATGTTTTAATCATCTTGCCAGAGTAATATTGACATCACCGATCTTCAACGCCTGCTTGTCACACATGAGCGCAGCACGCCACACCATACCAAGCGTTAATTGATTGGGTTCTATGATCAACGTCTCCAGATTAAACGCTGGCCGTTTAATCTCATCCACCATCGCAACTTCTGCATTTAGCTTTATATACGGCACTTCAAAATTAATCGCACCCGCTGGGTGCATATGCGTAATAGAAACAGGCTCGCCACCCTTAAGAAAACCAGGGTAAATCAAATCCGGGTGCGCGGTGTTAAAGAAGCGCTTATCAAAGTCCACCGGTAAATAGGGCGCGCGGCTAGCTTGCCAGGGTTCATCATAAGTACCCGCATATTGAGCGCGCGATGCCCAGTGCGAAGCAACCGCACCAAAACAGGCCGGTTCTGGCTGCTGATCAAATCGCGTAATAAGGTCATTAGGGTCTTCCAGATTCGGTAGCGGCTCACCGTCCATCTCTGCTACCTTACGTCCACCCGAAAAACCACACCCCACTGGGTTACGCGCTTCTGCGGCTACAACCACCTCGTCAACAAAGTGGCCACCACCAAATGCCTTCTCATAAATCAACGGCATTGCAGTGAATGGTTGAGCAGCAGTGATACACCCACCTTGCCACTCTCGGTCACCAAAGATACGGATGTTTTTATGGGCCTCTCCAACGCTCAGGCTCACATCCAGTTCACGAACTTCTTTTCCATCTGGGGTATAAGCATCACCCAACATAACAATGTCGCTACGGAGTTTACCTAGATGATAGTCAGACCCATACTTAACACTCGACTCTCCTGGCTCACCCCAATACTCATCGCCCTCCAGTGGCGGCAACTGCTCTTCAGCAAGCGTCCACTGAGCGCCAATATTAAACGTTGCCCTCACCGTCAGATATAGCGTATCAACGGCCTTTTCGTCAGGGAAAAAGGCCATACTGGCAGCAAAAGGAGTACTGTTATGAAGCTGTAACATAGTGCCAGGGTGCTTAGTTAACCTGCACCGAGCCACCCATAATACGATTCACACCGCTAGATCGATTTAACAGGTACTTACCACGTATCAGTACCTTACCCGATTTAGTCAGCGTGATACTGGACTCACCACACTTAAAGACCATCTCTTCCTGCGCTTCAAAGACCATGCGCTTGCCATTAATCTCAACATCATCAACATTCAGGTCACTTTCGATGGCAACGCCATCAGCATTCGCCTGAACAGATTGTTCATAACTATCCAGCATCGCCTGCAACGGACTATGGATCATCCCCATCACTATCGGTTGATGAAGATCACCGTTAGCAAAGAGCAACGCCACCTGACGCCCCAAATGCTGCTGACGTAATCCCAGCGTTGTGATCGCCACCAAAGGCTCGTCAACAGGGCTACCCGGGAAATCAACCCGCAAACGCCCCTGTTCATCAATTGCGACCAGCGTGCCAATGATAACCTCACCAAGTGCTACTGCCGCAGAAGAACGCTCTTCTTCTCTTTCAACTGTTTCAGGCTCTTTATTCATCAGTCAACACCACTAATTAGTGATTACTTTGCTACCCTTAATCACCACATTAGCAGAGCCTTTGATATTAATGGCCTTGCCACTCAACGTTATATCACCATTGCTTTTCATCACTATCTGTGCAGCGCCCGTTTTAATCGTAATTTTATCATCCGCCTGCATCGTGATTGTTTTGGCCTGCAAAGCATAATCTTTCGTCACACTTTCGATGTATTTGCCTTTTACTGATTCCTTCAGATCTTTATCAACCGTAATGGTCATATTGCCCATTACTGATTCCTGGTGATCCTTACCGACATCAATCGTTTTGTTTTTGGCAATGGTCTCAGTCTGATTATTATTAACCGTCTTATTGCGGTCGTTCTCAATCGTTGAGTTTTCATCGTTGTTAACTATTTTGGTGCGGTCGTTATCGACAGTCAAAGTTTCGTTATTCTCAACCATCGTGTCCAGATTTTTCTCCGCATGGACATAGACCTGTTCCGAGCCTTTTTTATCTTCAAAGCGCAGTTCATTATAATTGGCGGTACCCGCCCCTTTGGTTGAACGCGTTTTAATACCACTTTGTGTTTTTGAGCTATAAGGCGGCTTGTTCGCGCCATTATAGACAGCGCCTGTCACAATTGGCCGATCAGGATCTCCGTCAAGAAAAGAGACAATTACCTCATGACCTATCCGAGGAATAAATGAGCTGCCCCAACCATTCCCCGCCCATGACTGCATAACACGCAAAAAACAGGAGCTATTTTCATCCTTTTTACCATCACGATCCCAGATAAACTGAACCTTAATTCGACCAAATTCGTCGATATAAACCTCTTCACCTGCAGGCCCCGTCACCACTGCTGATTGGGGCCCCCGCATTACTGGTCGCTGGTGTGTTTGAAGCGGTCTATAATGAATATCCGATGGGATACAGGTAAAGCTATTAGAATAACTACTTCCACCACCCCTCGCACCCGCGTAATAACTAGACTCGCTCGCCTGATGAGAAACCTCTAGCAGGATGTAACTTCCTTTTTCTGCCCTGGCTTCATGCTTATCCAGCGTAAAAAAACCACCTGAATAAAAGGTACTACAATTGCTTGCCCCCTCGATCGTATTCATGGCTACTTCTTCAGCATCCATCCGGACTTTCACCAGGTCTGCACCAAGCCCAGCCTCATACAACCCTGGATACTCGTAGTGCTTAAACTTATCGTTATTAGCGTATTGACTTTTCGAACTACGCTCAACGACTAAATTCTTATTCGGCTCCTTAAAATCATAATCATTTAAGGCCCAGCCACCTTTTCTAAACTCATAACGATGTTCCCAGCTCACAACCTGGGAATCTAACGCAGAGCCTTTTGAATAAGTTAAATTTGTTTCAGGGCACTCATCATAAGCATTCACTTTGTCAACGATGATGAGCGTATGTTTATTGGCCTCATGAGAAAAATAATAGGCATACCCCTCCTCCTCCAGTAATCTTGAAACAAATACCAGATCACTCTCACCATACTGAATGCAATATTCTCGAGGCTCACCGCCTTCCGCTCGAAAATCAAAATCACTAAACCCCAGGTCCTGAAACACCTGGCTCACTATATCTCTGGTATTTTTATTCTGAAAAATGCGTCGGCCTTCAGTGCGAAAGAGAAACCACAACCAGGAGACCATGGTGAGGCGGTATTCGCGCAATCCGCTATCATCAACCTCGCCAAAGGAAAACTTCTGAACAAAGCCGTTAAACACTCGCCCATGTTCATTTTGAATTTTCACGGTAATTTGCTTACCAACAATCTCATCCGGTACGATATCCAGATGAGTAGAAAGCGCCGTAAGCTGAAACTGAAAGGGGGATGAAATAGATTCGGTGCCATTAAACGATGTCAATAGCAGTACATCTTTTCCCAATGGTGTATCAACAGAAATTAGTCGACTGTCCTGGGTAAAACCACTCATTTAATTAAGCCCTCTATCCGAGATTAGATTGATAACACATCCGCCCTCGGGGCAATCCTGTGTATAACCAGAAAACAAAGGCAGCGCCGCCGAAAAGGCGACGCCGCCATTGAAAGATGTTACGCAGACTTGCCTGCTGCCACGTCATAGCCAAAACGGCTTGGACCACCACCTTTATTAGCCAGATCATGCCCAGTATACGAAATAGTACACTTAGAATAACTTAAGTTAATCGATTCGTATGGAAGATCATCACCCGAAGCCGAAAAACTGAAGTGGCTCACAATGCAATTTTCCAGTTCATAAGTAACAAACTCTTTCAGCGTATCGTTGTCGCCTGTCTGAACAAAATGAATTTTTGCATTTTTACCCGCAGCACCTAATATTGATGACTTAAAAAATGCAGCGGAAGAACTATCCGCACCTTTCCCCATCACCACCTCAGACAAAGTTGGTTTGCTAGATTCACGGTTAGACATATTACCCGTTTCCATTGTCACTGCACGAGTAACAGAAAAAGATGCTGAGTCGATTTTCACCTGCCCCTCATAACCATCAGCAGTCACATCACCACCAATTCCTTCAAATTCTAAATATATTGCCATTATTCATACCCTCGTTAACTATGCTTACTTTTCAACTACGTAATATAAGGTAGCTCCAAAAAACCCCTTATGCTACAACAAAACTCAACCACCTTCAACTCACACCTAAACAGGCTTTTTACAACAATATCAAGTAATTAACATCACTGCAGATCTAGCCAGTCTGCTGCTCTTCAAACAGACTTGTTTACACACGATCAAAAACCATACTGGAGATCAAAAAGCATTCTCATGCTGTCTACCTCCGGCTGGACACCTTCTTCAGAAAACTCATCAAGCACAGGAAAAGCAAATTGTAAATTCCCACTAAAACCATCACTATGAGTAAACTGAAAACCAAAACCAACATCAGCCAATGTACCTGTTACGTCACGCTCACCTGCTAACAGTCCATATTGCTGACCAACCCCAATATCGACAAAGAGAACAGGCTTCACGAAATTATCAAAACTGACATTTCCGATGTTAAAGCTCAGAAAATCTGGACTATTAAATATCCAGTCTGCACCTATATATAATGCATCATCCGCCGTAAAAAAACTAGGGGAAAAGCCTCTCGCTCGTGTTGGCCCAGCCAATGAAAAACGTGCAATCTTTGATAAATTCAACCCAGCATACTGAAAACTTGAGCGATAAAGCAGACGTGACTCACTCTCTGTGAACGGTACTGTTAGAAAAGTCAGTAAAGTATAATCTAGCGACAGTATATGGTAGTTTTTTTCCTGCCCTGTTTTTGCCCCAAAATCAAAACTCCCCCTGGTGTATTTGATACTACCATCGTGTAGTCGCTTGTTTTTATCATCAAGAAAATCAAAGTTATATTTGAATGACCAATGTGTTAACTCTTCATCCAGGGCATTATTAAAATCAATAATATCACCGATCTGTAAATCAGACTTAATGGATTCAGAACGCAGCTCATAGCTACTATTTCTTGTGCGTCCACGCCGCTCTATGTAACGAACCTTAAAGGTGAGTACATCCACCTCACCATTCAATTCAAGGTTAGCCACCTCCGTTCGGTCAACAGCAAATTGATTCCGAGATGACTCTAACCCCAGGCGGAAGCGAGGACTAAAAAAATTGCCGTCATAAGCAAATTGCCAGTAAGTCGTATTAGCAGGTGACTCCGCCCGGAGTAAACTTGCACGCAGATAATCCGCCAATCCCAACGTATTATTCAACTGGATGTCTGTATAAAGACGGTACAGGCCCGCCTCATCAGTGCCATGATTATCGAGTCGCACATGCCCCATATAATGGCGCTCATCTTTCACATTAATATTGAGACGCGTATCACCGATCTGCGCACCCGGTTCAAAAAAGCCATCAACCGTCAACCCCGGATAATCACTGATGATAAATAGATTCTTCTCAATCATTTTATTGGTAACAGGCTCACCTAAAAGCCCATCAAAAACCGCATTCAACGTCTCTGCCCTGTATAGCTCATTGCCATTAACAGATACATCGCCCAACATTCCTAGCAACAAGGTCAGATTGACCACACCATCACGCACACGTTGCTTTGGGATATAGGCCTTAGCGAGCACAAACCCTCGCTGCCGATAAAAATGGGTAATCTCATGTGCAACGGTTTCAATTTGCCCGAGGGTAACCCCTCGCTTACTACGCTGCCCACGAATCAACCAGACTAATTTCTGCACTTCTAACGGACTCACATGACGATCCACCGTCTCCTCTTCAATGTCAGAGAGAAGATCAGAGAGCTCACCAAGCTCATCAACCGTATACCCAGACTCCAACAGCTCTCCCTCACCCATCAACTCAAAACGAATCCCTTCCACCAACTCGGCTAACGCTTGATGAGTAATACCTAATTCCGGGTATTCAACCAGCCCCTGAATTCTAAATTCAGACACAGAGAGTCTCGGCCCAGCCGTCGGATCCGGAGAGCGATCTTTTAACGCAGGCACATCCATATCACGCAACATGGTTTTCTCTTCAGCTGCACCAAATTGCTCAATGTCTGGCATCTCCAGAAAACCAGCATTTACCGGCACACTACAAGCAGCAAACATCACAACGATTGCCGAAATTCTATTCTTTATTGTCATTTAAACGTTACTTTCGAAACCCGTTTTTATCTAAAAATCATCAGGAATGCGAACTCACACAGCCGCCGCTCACTTAAACAATCATACCTCTTCTTCTACCGCCGCTGCCGCTTCTTCTTCGTCCTCATCCTCATCTTCACTGCGAGTGCGCTGATCCAGTGGCAAGCGTAACGAGGTATCTCCATAGTTATAATTCCTCACCTCAGCAAAAATAGCAGGGTCTATATCCGCCAGCGAACCAATATCAACCGTCTGCTGACCACCCAGTCCACTGGTCGCATCGCCTTCAACTAAATCAGCACTCGTGGTGGTATTACGTGGGTCAGCGCCTATCGATATCACCGCACCACGACTACCAATCAACGTAAATTGGTCATTGACCCGCAGTCTAATCGGCTGTCCTTGCTCTCCAAAGTCCGTCACGCTGTTCACAAAGAGACTCTCCGCCGTGATATCCGCTTCGCTCAGTCCAAAGCCCGCCGTTCTCACCGAGTTGCCACTTTCATTCAGGATCACCACGCTACCAGCGTATACCGAAGAGGTGATGTTGCCACCATAGTTGGCATCAATCGCACCCGTCGATGCCCCATTGCCCTGTGTCGCCTGTAACAATATGTCGCCGAAGTTTCTCAGGATAATATCACCTCGGTTACGCAGGTCACGTACGTTCAGTGCGCCCTCGTTATCAATATTGACGGTGCCTGAGGTGGTATTGATCGCACTCAGGTTGGCCGTTTGCGTATTAATCGCGCCGCTGGGGTCGAGGTTGTCAAACCCTTCGCTGCCACTCACATGGCTTACCGTGCCACCACCAATCCCGCGGGCGGCAGTGAGGGTCACCGTGCCGGCCTTCAGGTTACTCGCCCCGTCGATGATCGCGCCGGTAGCCGAATCCAGTGTGATCATGTTGGCAGTGAGTGACCCCACCGTCAGGTTACCATTCGCAGTGACGTTCAGTGCGCCACCCACCGTGGTGTCGCTAATCGTCAGGCTTCCCGATTCCGTCAGGCTCGCATCATTGGCGGCCTGCAGGTTCACCACGTCAACGTTATTGCCGCTGTTATTCAGGGT
The DNA here is from genome assembly GCA_021648525.1 of Gammaproteobacteria bacterium. Classification (GTDB taxonomy): domain Bacteria; phylum Pseudomonadota; class Gammaproteobacteria; order SZUA-140; family SZUA-140; genus SZUA-76. The sequence goes on along the minus strand of JAKISP010000029.1, from coordinate 12,497 downwards.
GATGCTGCCGGTGGTTGAGGTGAGTCGGGCGAGTGCGGTGGCGTTGTTGTTGCTCACCACGATCGCACCGGAGCCGATAATGTCACCCAGTGAGGTGATCGTCAGGTCGGCCGCGTTCACGCTGGCAAGGTTGGTTGCGGTGCGGTTGTTCACGTTAACCGTTTCTCCATTGAGGGTTAAGGCACCTGATATCTGGTTGTTGCCAGCTAATGTAATATTAGCGGCTGAGGTCAGTGTGACTGCCGCGAACTGGTTGTCGCCCGATAGCGTAATGTCGTCGGCAGCAGTCAGATTGAGTGCGCCACTGGTCTGCAAGTTCGCTGTGCTGGTGATGGGCCCCGTGATTGTCTCGATGTCAATCACGCCGGTTGCGTTGCTGATCTCGATCAGTTCAATCCCATTTTGCGTGGTGGTGTCCTGTTCTACAATAAAAATCTCGCCGCTGTGGTTGATCACGCTGAGTTCATTCACATCCGTCATCAACCGGTTTGATTCACTACCCGCCTGGTTAACATTGTCCAGTACCAGGCGATTGGCAGTGATTAGGGAGGCTGTTGTATCGACACGCGTATCATTGATGGCATTAGCCGTTATCGTCAGGTCACCATTAGTCAGGAGTATGCTGTCGCTCAAATTGAGGTTGCTTAATCCTAATGCACGCACCGTGATATTCGTTTTATCTGCTATTTGATAATTCACGTTAGCCACACTCGTGCTGGCTGCAAATACACGGGCACCGAGGGTAATCGTATCAGCGGCGGTGCCATTGTTGATCGTTAAATCGGTGGCGATCACATTGCTGGTGACGCTGTCAACGGCAGCGTAATTGACTTCAAATGTCGCGCCATCTAGCACGTATGCCAGTTGGTCCGTTGCGCCTGCGTTGATCCTGGGGGTGTAGGTTTCATTCAGCGCGGTGCCGTTCAGGGTGATGGTGTCGTTAGCGTTGCCGCCATTGAAGTCAATTTGTCCCGATTCGGTGCGGCCAGTGAGGTCGATATTCAGTGTGTCCTGGTTGCCGCCACCGGTGATCGTGCCTTCAATCGAGCCATTGGTGTTGACATTGAAAATATCGATGCCATTGCCGCCGTTTAACGCGACAAAGCCGGTGAAGGCGAGGCTTTCAGCGGCGCTACCGCCCGTGCCGATGTCTGAGATAGTCCCTGCATTCAGGCCGTTAATGTTCCAGCTGGTGGTGGTGTTATCTCGCGCATTGAGTATCCCATTGATGGCCGATACGACTTCGATCTCCGTCGCGGTGACGCCCGCAACCGAGCCACTGTCGCCTAGTGTGAGTTCGAAACCCGCCACGGTGGAGCCGAGGGAGTCGTTGTCGGTATTGTCAATGTCTTCGCCGCCAACGATTGTCAGTGTCGATTCCTGAGGGGCTGAGGTGGTCAGTTCTCCCACTTCGAAGGTGTCACTACCGCCATCGCCATTTAATGCGACATCTGAAATAAAGAGTGCGCTGGCGGTTGAGCTTTCCACCGAGAAATAGTCGTCATCCGCGCCGCCGTTGAAAATAGCGGCGGCTAAATCAGCGCGAATGAAAAAGCGGTCTTCGCCATCATCGCCATTGACGGTGCCAGCCGAGGCGCCCGCATTGGCGGTGATGGTGTCATTGCCATCACCCGCGTTAAGGGTCAATACAGCACTGCCGGTGTTTAAGGTGATCACGTCGTTGCCATCACCCGCGTTAAGGGTCTGGACACTGCCGAATAATGTAAAGGTGTCATTACCCGCCCCGCCGTTGATCACATTCACACCCGCATCCGCTTCGATAATAAAATCTCCCGATAAACTCCCTTCGGTCAACGTCGCGAAGTTATTAAATGACACCGGGGAAATGCTACCCGTGACGGTACCCAGGTCGGTCGATGTCACCCGCCAGGCATTGGCACCGGCTGCTCTGTCACTGATCAGTTCATTCGTATCCGCACTATTGGCGGTGATCGTTTCGAGTCGATAGACAGTTTGACGGTCATTCATCAGCGCGCCACCACTTCGATTGCCGATTTCAACCGTGCGGTCACCGCTCGCCGTGATCGTCAGGCGATCATTGCCACCCATTCCATCAATCACCCCAGTGAGGCCGGCGGTGGCATCGCCCGTGATCGAGAAATTATCAGTGCCACCGGTGCCGGTCAGGTCGGTAAAGTTGCTGAAGCTGAGATTGTTGGTGCCATCATTCAGTACGCCTGCATTGTTGCCATTGATCGTCCAGCTGGATGTGGTGGCGGTGCTGTCGCCGATCAGTTCATTGATGGTGGCGGCCTGGTTTGCGATAAGGGTTTCAAGCTGGAATACATTGATATTGCTGTTGCTCCGATTACCGATCTCAACGATCTGGTTGCCACTGGCTAAAATAGTCAGTTGATCAATCCCGCCACCCCCATTGATGATGCCGGCATAGGCATTCGTGGCCAGCTCAAAGTTGTCGGTACTCGCACCACCCGTTACCTGGTCGATGTTGTTGTAAGCCGTATTGGTGGTGCCATCGGAGACGTCACCATTGCGAACGCCGTTGATGGTCCAGCCATTGGTGGCAGTGCCATCACCGATCAGTTCATTGGTCACGGCGGCGTTGGCGGTGAGGGTTTCGATCTGGAAAATATTCTGGTTGGCATTCACCCGGTTGCCCAGTTCGATGGTGCGGTTGCCGGCAGCCGTGATGGTGAGGCTGTCGAGACCCGCGCCGCCTGCGATCAGGCCAGCGAAGTCGGTGGCCGTAAGGGTGACGTTATCGATGGCCGCGCCGCCGGTGACGTTGTCCACATTGCTGAACGCGGTGCTGGTGGTGCCGTCAGTGACGTTACCACTGCGGGCGCCGCTGATGGTCCAGTTACTGGTGGTGGCCGCGCTGTCGCTGATCAGGGTGTTGCTGCTGGCTGCGTTGGCGGTGAGGGTTTCGAGTTGATCGATGTATTGACGACCATTCGCTAGCGCTCCTCCATTTCGATTGCCAATTTCAATGGTACGGTCACCGCTCGCCGTGATCGTCAGGTTATCATTGCCGCCCATGCCATCAATCACGCCCGTGAGGCCGGCGGTCACATCGCCCGTGATCGAGACGTTATCAGTGCCGCCGGTGCCAGTCAGGTCGGTAAAGTTGCTGAAGCTGAGCGTGTTGGTGCCATCATCCAGCGTACCGGTATCAGGGCCATTGATGGTCCAGCTGGATACGGTGGCATCACTGTCGCCGATCAGTTCATTGATGGTGGAGGCCTGGTTTGCGATAAGGGTTTCAAGCTGGAATACATTGATATTGCCATTGCTTCGATTACCGATCTCAACGATCTGGTTGCCATTGGCTGAGATGGTCAGTTGATCAATCCCATCACCGCCATTGATGATGCCGGCATAGGCATTCGTGGCGAGGTCAAAGTTGTCGGTATTCGCGCCACCGGTGAGCTGGTCGATGTTGTTATAAACCGTCGTCGTGGTGCCATCGGAGACGTCACCATTGCGGGCGCCGCTGATGGTCCAGTTGTTAGTGGTGGCCGTGCGGTCGCCGATCAGTTCATTGGTCACGGCGGCGTTGGCGCTGATGTCTTCAATCTGGACAACATTCTGGTTGTTGTTGATGCGGTTGCCCAGTTCGATGGTGCGGTCACCGGCGGCGGTGATGGTGAGGCGGTCGTTGCCAGCGCCGCCGTTGATCAAGCCGGTAAAGTTGATGGCGTCGAGGGTAAAGATATCCACGTCACTGCCACCGATCAGGGTTTCAAGGTTGTTAAAGGTGCCAACATAGGTGGCGCCACCACTGACGGCGAGGCTATTCGTGGCGGCAAGGGTCCAGCTGTTGGTGCCATCACGTGCGGTAAGGGTGTCAGCTCCCGTACCGCCATCAATCTGTGAGACGGAGCCCGTTGAGGCGATCACAAAGTTGTCAACACCGTCGCCGCCCATCAAGTTATTGAAATCGATAAAGCGTAACGCGGTCGTGGTGTTGCCATTGCTAAACGTGCCATCATTCTGACCGTCAGTCTGCACACCGCCCTGGTTCGTGACCGCGGTCACTAACCATTCATTGGGGGTGTTGGTATCATTCTGGCCATATAGGTTACTGTTGGTGTTATTGCCGATGACGCCAGTAAAACCAAAATAGTTGTCGACATTCACATTCACGGTGCCAGCACCAGAGAAGTCAGCCCATTCATTACCCGCACCACCACCCACATAACTTTTCATGTTGTTAAAGGCGTTGACGTATCTTGAGGCCTGGCCGGTCTGGGTGAGGGAGCCACTGATATCGGTGAGGAAGTTCCAGATATTAACAACGCCCTGTCGCGCCACCAGGGTGTTGTCGCCGCTGCCACCGTCAAGGCTAGCGATAACGCCCGTAGCGCCCATCACAAAGCGGTCCGTGCCGCTGCCACCCACTAAGTTCTGTACATTAACGAAGTTGTTAACATAGGCGGTGCCCACACCGGCAGCGTTGTTATCCACATAGAGTCCACCCGAATTAACGCCATTCACGGCCCATTCATTGGCGCTGTTGCGCGCGGTGAGTTGATTCACACCCGCCGCGCCATCAATCTGTTGAATGGTGCCACTGTTATCGACCAGGAAGTCATCGGCGGCACTGCCACCGATAATCGTTTCAAATTCATTAAAGCTCAGTTGTTCCGCATTGCTGTTGGTGCGGTCGTTGGCACTGGTATAGAGGCTGCCGCTGGCGTTACCATTAATGAGCCAGTAGTTGGCGGCATCGGCTGCGGTCAGGGTGTCGCCGTTCGTTTCATTGCTGGTGCCGCCATTGAGTTGGTTAATGGTGGTGAGGCCGGTCTGAAGCAGGGTGAAGCGGTCATCGCCGCCATCGCCATTGAGGGTGCCCGTTACATTGGCGTTAATGCCGAAGGTGTCGTTGCCGTCCCCGCCATTGAGGGTGCCTGCCATCGCCTGAACAATATTAAAGTCATCCGCGCCGCCAACGCCATTGGCGGTGCCGCTAAAGCCGTTCGCTGAGTTGATATTAAAGACATCTTCGCCGAGGCCGGCGAGTGGGTCACCATTGATGGTGCCAGTAAAGTCGGTATTGATATTGAACGTATCGGCCGCGCCACCACCGGTCAGGGTTTCAAGGTTGCTAAAGGTGCCTACATAGGCGGGACCACCACTGGTGGCGGCGAGGCTATTCGTGGCGGCAAGGGTCCAGGTGTTGTCAACATCACGTGCGGTGAGGGTGTCGGCGCCGGTGCCACCATCGATCTGTGCGATGCTGCCCGTGGTGTCGATCACAAAGTTGTCAACGCCGTCGCCGCCTATCAGGTTATTGAAGTCGATAAAGCGTAACGCGGTCGTGGTGTTGCCATTGCTAAACGTGCCATCATTCTGGCCGTCAGTCTGCACACCACCCTGGTTCGTGACCGCGGTCACTAACCATTCATTGGGGGTGTTGGTATCATTCTGGCCATATAAGTTGCTGCTGGTGTTGTTGCCGATGACGCCAGTAAAACCAAAATAGTTGTCGACGTTCACATTCACGGTGCCAGCACCAGAGAAGTCAGCCCATTCATTACCTACGCCACCACCCACATAACTTTTCATGTTGTTAAAGGCGTTGACGTATGTTGAGGCCTGGCCGGTCTGGGTGAGGGAGCCACTGATATCGGTGAGGAAGTTCCAGATATTAACAACGCCCTGTCGCGCCACCAGGGTGTTATCACCGCTGCCACCGTCAAGGCTAGCGATAACGCCCGTAGCGCCCATCACAAAGCGGTCCGTGCCGCTGCCACCCACTAAGTTCTGTACATTAACGAAGTTGTTAACATAGGCGGTGCCCACACCGGCGGCGTTGTTATCCACATAGAGTCCACCCGAATTAACGCCATTCACGGCCCATTCATTGGCGCTGTTGCGCGCGGTGAGTTGATTCACACCCGCCGCGCCATCAATATTCTGCATAGAACCACTGCCATCGACCAGGAAGTCATCGGCGGCACTGCCACCGATAATCGTTTCAAATTCATTGAAGTTCAACTGTTCGGCATTGCTGTTGGTGCGGTCGTTGGCACTGGTATAGAGGCTGCCGCTGGCGTTACCATTAATGAGCCAGTAGTTGGCGGCATCGGCTGCGGTCAGGGTGTCGCCGTTCGTTTCAGCGCTGGTGCCGCCATTGAGCTGGTTAATGGTGGTGAGGCCGGTCTGAAGTACGGTGAAGCGGTCATCGCCGCCATCGCCATTGAGGGTGCCTGCCATCGCCTGAACAATATTAAAGTCATCCACGCCGCCCATGCCATTGGCGGTGCCGCTAAAGCCGCTCGCTGAGTTGATATTAAAGACATCTTCGCCGAGGCCGGCGAGTGGGTCACCATTGATGGTGCCAGTAAAGTCGGCATTAATATTGAAAATATCGGCCGCGCCGCCTCCGGTCAGGATTTCAAAGTTAGAAAAATTATTCAGATAGACGCCGCTGCTGGTGAGCGCGAGGGTGTTAGCCCCATTAGCGATGGTCCAGGTGTTGTTAACATTGCGTGCCGTCAGGGTATCGATGCCGGTTCCATCACCCCCATCAATCGAGGCCATTGTGCCGGATGCGCTGATCGTAAAGTCATCATCGCCGGTGCCACCGACCAGGTTTTCAGTGCCCGAGAAAACAATGTTTGTTGCAGTGCTATTTTGCAGGGTGCCGCTGGCGGTCGAGTCAATGTTCCAGATATTAGTCTGTGGCGAATCAAAGCCGTTCACGGTATCGACATTAGTAGTACCGCCATCACCACCAAAGAAGTTAAGGATGATATTGTCAGCCAGTACATTTAAAACGTCATTGTCATCGCCGCCATTCAATTGTCCGCTGGTGCTTGTCGTGACATTAAAAATATCATTGCCGCGACCGCCGTTGATCTCTGCACTCACGTTGGTGTTGATATTAAATTCATCATTATTGTCGCCACCGTTAATCGTGCCGACAAAATCGCGGCTGATATCAAAGATGTCGACATCATTGCCGCCGGTGAGGGTTTCGATCCGTTCAATCAGATCAACATAGCGGTTGCCCGCCGTGACTGCCAGTTGGGTGACGGTACTGGAGAGTGTCCAGGTATTGGCGGCGTCACGCGCCGTGAGGGTGTCGATGCCACCGCCACCATCAATCCTGGCGATCTCACCGGCGCTGGTAAGCGTAAAGTCATCAACGCCTGTGCCACCCGTGACGTTTTCGGTTTCAGAAAAGGTGATGATGCCGAGGCCATTGACCAGGTTGCCGCCACCATTCGAGTCGATGGTCCAGACATTAGTATTGGCTGAATCATAGCCCGCGACGGTATCGATATCAGTGCCGCCGTCACCACCCGCAAACGTCGCTGACACATTATCGGCCAGCACAGTTAAGGTGTCGTTTCCGGTATCGCCGTTTAATTGCGTGCCCACTGTGGTGTTCAGGTTAAAGGTGTCATTATCAGCATTACCATTAATCGTTCCCGTGACATTGGAGGTCAGGTTGAAGGTGTCATTGCCTTCATTGCCGGCAATTGAGCCGGTGATATCGGCACCGATATTAAAGGTGTCTTCAACCGTGCCACCTTCGAGGTGTTCAATGTTGTTAAAAGCAATGCGGCGGGTGTCGAGCGCACTTTCTGCATAGATCGTCCCGCTATCGGCATTGGTGATTGACCAGAAGTTCGCTTCATTCGCGGCCACCAGGATGTCATTGCCGCCACCACCATTGAGTGCATTGTTGAAGGCGATGTTAGTGCCTTCAATATTAAAGCGGTCATCACCGTCACCCGCATTGATGATGCCGGTATAATCAATACCGCTCAATCCAGCCAGGAAGTTAAAGATGTCACCCACCGTTGCCAGGCCACCATTGATGATGCCAGTAAAATCGCGGCTGATATCAAAGGTGTCCACGGCATCGCCGCCGTTGAGGGTGTCGATGTTAGAAAATTCACCGACATAGGTGTTGCTATCAGCCAGGCTACTTTCTGTCGGGGAGAGTGTCCAGGTCGTGGCGGTATCGCGTCCGGTGAGGGTGTTGAGGCCGCTGCCAGCACCACCATCGATCTGGGCGGCGCTGCCGGTGTTGCCGATCGTGAAGTCATCACGGCCATTGTTGCCGATCAGGTTTTCGATGCCATTAAAGGTGAAATTGTTGCCGTTTAATGTTGAATCGGATCCGTTGATCACCCAGTTGTTGTCGCGGTTGGCGGCATTGAGGGTATCGGTGCCAGCGCTACCGGTGAGTATTACATTTGAGGTAAAGTCGGTGGTGCGTGCGAGGGTAACACTGCCTGCAGTGCTTAAGTTTAAATCGACCATTCCATCCGTCGTACCGCTGGCATTGAGGTCGTCATTCAATGTGATCTGATCGGCGGTGATCGAAATGTTACCGCCAGTGCCGCTAGCATTCGCGGTATTGATGGTGCCAGCGGTAAAGCTACTGGCCTGGTTGACGGTAAAGGTGTTGGCCATGATCGTATCGTTGGTGGCATCAATCGCACCCGTGGCATTCAGCACGATATCACCCAGGCGGATGCTCGCATCCGCTATCGCGCCCAAGAAATTAATCGCATTGGCCATGACCGTTAAATCGTTATCTCGATCGGCATCGCCCGCAATCGTGCCCGCAAACGTCACATCGCCAAAACTGCCGGGCGTATCCACCGTGGTGTCGGTCGCACCGGCAGCGTTAATCGTCACATCGGAAAGCAATACAACGTCGCCATTCAGCGCAATGGTGTTACCGGCACCGTGGCTGCCAGTACTGCCGTCAATATAACCACGTGCACCGGTTGCGGTTAAATCACCCGTCAGATTGATGGTGGATGCTGCCCCGACAGTCAAGGTAATGGCGCCCGCATCGCCACCGTTACCTGTATCTGTAGTGCCATTATCTATAGTGCCATCATAATCACCTGCGGCTACACCACCAGAGGTATCAATCGCATTCACGCTAATATCACCGGTTAAGGCTGTAATACTAACAAACCCACCGTTCCCGCCATTTTGACCATTGTCACCACCACGATTAGTATCATACCTGCCAGCACTACCATTGGTACTAACCAGACCGGTTATCGAAACAGACCCGGCATTGATCGTCACGTTACCGCCAGCTCTGCCCGCCCGGTCAGTGGCAGCGTTGTTGGACAGACCGGTATTGCCACCATTTGCATTTAAGCCGGTTGAGATCACTGCGCCGGCGGTGTTAATGGTGATATCGCCACCGTCCTGATTAAAGGCGCCCGAGGTATCGACCGTGCCGTTGTTGGTGAAGCTGGCCACCGGATCAGCGGCACTGCCCACGGTAAATGAGCCGCCTTCGGTTATAATTGATGCCGCAGCCTCACCATTACCCGCAGTTTCAACAATTACGGCTCCATCGGCTTCCAGCACCATATTCAGACGGTCTGGATTGCCGGGGTTGTTATCTTGCTGCCTGTCAACAATTTCACTGCCCGCTTCAAAGGTGATATCACCAGCGGCATCCACAGTCAGCGTGCGTGAGCCACTGCCGTCGTAATCGATATCACCATCTGCCGCAAAGGTAATATCGCCATTGCCCGGCCCGGCCCCGCCCCGTGTACGGATAATCACATCAACACCACCCACTAAAGCATTGCTGATATCAAACGCGCGGAGGGTGGCATTCTCGCCCATCGCGGTAAAGGGAGAGCCTGTTGTCACATTGTTCGCCGCACCCGTCACCGTGATGTTATAGGGGTCGATCAGCCAGCTGCCCGCCTCGCCCTGGGGGGAAGACGCATCGGGCGAGCCGATGATCTGAAAACCGACCAGACCAGAGGTCTCGATAAAGCCGCCATCGCCGCCATTGATGCCACCGCGCGCAAACAGCTCGCCATAGATTCTGGCGGTATTGGCGGCGAAGGTGATAAGTTTGCCACCATTGCCGTTATCCAGTGCGTCGGCAAACACCCGGCTCGCTTCTGACAGGTAGATAAATTCCGCGTTGGGGATCAGCGCATTGTTGCCTTCCTGGTCACCGCCGATTAATATTTCTCCACCGCCGTTGGCGCCGGATGCGTCAACGACTGACTGATCAAACAAACCGACGTTGTCACCCAGTACTTTTACCACACCGCCCTGCCCGTTTGTTTCTGAGCGTGCCGAGGTGATGCTGTTTTCTGTTAGTAGGGTGGTATTCTGGGCATGCAGTTCAATCTCACCGCCATTGCCGTTTTCAGCATTGGCGAGCAGTTCACCGCTACTGGTGACATTTTCACCGATCAGGATAATCCGCCCGACGTTTTGCGCATCGGCCGCCATATATTGTTCAATCGTTGAGGTATCGATACGACCGGTATTGATCACATCGGCACCCCCACCCAGGGTAAAGCTGCCATCGTCATGCACCACCACGCTGGTGGCCGACTCCAGTCCGCCAGTATTCACGGCACGGGAAAAAACATCCCGGCTAATGCTGGCGGTTAATAACACACGTCCGCCCTCGGCGTTTATCTCGCCACTGTTTAGTACTGCTGGATCTACACCGAGTTCGTCCTGTAAAATTTCCTTGCTAACACGGACGCCCAGCAAACCACCTTGATCAAAGGTTAAAACCGCTTGTTTACCGGCCGCCAGTGTCACCGTGCCGAGGTTGGCTGAAATCAGCCCGTCATTTTTGACCTGTTTGCCGATCAATGCCACGTTGCCACCCAGCGAAGCATTGATTATACCACTGTTGATCACGGTGCCATCGGTACCCAGCACTTCATCAAAAATGTAATTGCCATTCATAAAATCAGCGGGCTGAATATCCAGCCCTGAGGCGATAATGCCGCCCACATTAATGATTGACGTGGGGGTGAAGAAGATGCCGTTGGGGTTGACCAGAATCACCTGGCCATTGGCATCGATGCGCCCGGCAATGGTGGAGCCGTTCTGGCTCAAAATACGATTGAGAGAAACAGACGATGCATTGGGCTGGATGTACTGCACCCGCTCATTCACGTTGACGTTATAGCTCTGCCAGTCAATCGCCATATTTTGTGTGGTTTGATTGATGGTGGTATTGGCACCGGATTGGCTGATGCTGCCACTGCCGCCCACCACCTGGCCGCCGTCCGGCCCGGCAATCGCCGACGGCAGGGTCACAATGCCAGCCGCCAACCACAGCGCACAACGCAGCGCAGCTCTCCGCCGCATCAAATAGCGCGCCTGGTCGGCGGTGGCTGCTGCCATATTAACTTGCATATTCATCCCGTCTTGCCAATTATAACGCTCTATATTCACCACTGAAATCATACGCCCCGTTTGTCAGGATCACGGTCATTCGAACGGGGTCCACATCACTGCGCACACTGACCAGCCCGGTATAGAGCGGAACCGTCTGGACATCAATAGTCCCCGGTGAACAACTGTCCACGGTGACCGTAACGGAATAGAGGTGTATACCCACCAGCGGCTTAATGCGGCCATTAAAGCCGCAATTACTAAAAAGACCAGTACCTGAAGTAGCAGAATTAAAATTAGGGTCGGGCAACGCATTGTCATTCACCCTCACAAAAGAGATGACCGGCGGACTAGTGACCGGTTCCCAGGCCGAGACCAGCATCTCCATATTCACCGGCCCATTATCCGCTGCATATTCCAGCTTAAAGGTGCCGTTGGCGACCCCGGTGCCAGCCAAGGTACCGCTGATGTTGGCCCCCTGCGTGATCAAACCCGTGAATGGGACATTTTCCTGTGTCATCTCGTCCGCTTCATACACCGTCACGCTGCCGCTGATATCATTGCCGCTGACGGTAAAGGTGCCGACATAGGTCAGGTTTGCTGATTCACTGAACATCATCAACTGCCCGTTGTACACCATCCCTTGAAGGTCCTCGATGGTGGCACTAGGAGCTTCATCGCCAGCCAACATCACATCGGCATAACCATCATCGTCGTAATAACCAACCGGATCAGCATTAGGGATTGGGACCGGGACCGGCACGGGGTCATCATCATTATGAAAACACCCAGGCAGCACCAGCACCATCAGTGCCAGCAGGGTCATCGGCAGTGCGCTTAAGCGCCCGGACAGAGTTAACGGAGCCATCGTATTTCCTTGTAGTGAACGCTAAATTAAAAGCAACTCTAGCACAATCAAACCATTTCCCACAAAAAACAACCACGGTGGCATACCCCTGCCAGGGCGATGTGATAGCGGCTTAACCCCGGGGACTCAGCGCCGATTTTCCGCATAAGCACAACGTCACAACCATCGAAAAAAGCACCGCCCCTCACCCCGGGGCATAAAACTTACAGGCTAGTCGCTGTCACCAGGTGATAACCACACCGTTGTGTCTCCAATAGCTGGTTATTGGCACCGCGCACAATATTACTGATTAACAATGAGCTGTAGCTTAGCTGTAGCTTTTCGTGGGGCACCTGATTGAATTCACTGTCATAGATTAAGTAATCGCTGATCAGGCAATTTTCCAGTGTATAGGTCATGTATTCAATGAGCTGATTATTGCCTGTTCTCACAAAATGAATTGTGGCGCGTCTGCCTTGCCCGCCAACGACCGATAAACGAAACAGGCCACTGG
>JAKISP010000002.1 GCA_021648525.1 Gammaproteobacteria bacterium | reverse complement strand
TATGCGCGAAATTCATCAAGGCCAGAAGCAGTAAATAAGCTTCATTAACAGGCCGGATATACGACCGCAATCCTGTTCCTGTTATTTATATCACAAAGATTGCAAAACGGGGGGAGACCATATACGGGCTGAGCTTCCAGCGAAACCCGGGGGATGTGGCACTGCCCTCCCGGGTTTCGCTGGAAGCTCAGCCCGGGCTACTCACCGCTTGTTTCCAGGCCGTATTTTTCATTTATTGAGCCATACATCAACATCATGCCCTGTAAGTTTTAAAGAAAATTCATCTACGAAGCGAGGTTGAAAAGCCTCTTTATCGTTGGCCCAGAATCATTTGACCTGATGCCAAAGATTGGCTCCGTCATTGTTAGATTGACCCCGCGCAGCGAACCCGCAGTAAAAGTGAATGACGAAGTGCTAAGCCTGGAAACCTTCGCACGGATAACAAACTACATCAGTGAAAACCAGCCACCCGAAGAATAACCCAGGCGCGATGTTATGTTGTTTTATATGTAGCCCGGGCTGAGCTACCAGCGAAACCCGGGAGGTTCGGAGCACTGTCCCCCGGGTTTCGCTGGAAGCTCAGCCCGGGCTACTCACCGCTTGTTTCCAGGCCGTATTTCCCATTTATCGAGCCATACATCAACATCACGCGCTGTAAGTTTTGTCGCGACGAAGTCATTTTTTATCCACAAAAAACCCCCGCCAAAACTGACGAGGGTTTTAATTTCTACAGGGTTTGTAGAGGCAGTTTACATCATGCCGCCCATTCCACCCATGCCGCCGCCCATTCCACCCATGGCAGCTGCTGCATCACCTGCACCTGCTTCACTTGGGATGTCGCTAATCATTGCTTCGGTGGTGATCATCAGACCAGAGACAGACGCTGCGTGTTGCAATGCTGAACGGGTTACTTTGGTTGGATCCAGTACACCCGCTTCGATCATGTCAACGTATTCACCCGTTGCCGCGTTGTAACCATAGTTACCAGAACCGTCAGCAACCTTGTTCAGTACCACCGAGGCTTCTCCACCTGCATTGGTCACGATCTGGCGCAGAGGCTCTTCCAGTGAGCGACGCAGGATTGCGATGCCGATATCCTGGTCGTGGTTTGAACCTTTTAGATCTTTCAGTGCGTCGATGGTGCGAACCAGTGCAACACCACCACCAGGAACCACGCCTTCTTCTACCGCAGCGCGAGTGGCGTGCAGTGCATCTTCAACGCGTGCTTTTTTCTCTTTCATTTCAACTTCGGTCGCGGCACCGACTTTGATCACGGCAACACCGCCAGCGAGTTTAGCAACGCGTTCCTGGAGTTTTTCACGATCGTAGTCAGAAGAGGTATCTTCGATCTGTGCGCGGATGGTGGTAACACGGCCTTCGATTTCAGCAGTGTCGCCTGCGCCATCAATGATGGTGCTGTTGTCTTTACCGATCTGAACTTTCTTGGCTGAACCCAGCTCTTCCAGGGTTGCTTTCTCAAGCGAAAGACCGACTTCTTCAGAGATAACCTGGCCACCGGTTAATACTGCGATATCTTGCATCATCGCTTTACGACGATCGCCAAAACCAGGTGCTTTAACAGCGGCTACTTTAACGATGCCACGGATGCTGTTAACAACCAAAGTTGCGAGTGCTTCACCTTCAACATCTTCTGCGATGATCATGAGTGGGCGGCCGGCTTTAGCAACGCTTTCCAGTAGTGGCAGAAGATCGCGGATGTTTGAGATTTTTTTGTCTACCAACAGGATGAAAGGGTTTTCGAGGTCTGCAGACATGCTCTGCTGATCATTTACGAAGTAAGGAGAAAGGTAGCCACGGTCGAATTGCATTCCTTCAACAACGTCTAGCTCGTTAGCAAGGCCTGACCCTTCTTCAACGGTGATCACGCCTTCTTTACCGACTTTACCCATCGCTTCTGCGATGATGTTGCCGACTTCTTCGTCAGAGTTAGCAGAAATGGTGCCAACCTGTGCAATGGCTTTGTCATCGGTGCAGGGTTTTGAGCTATCGTGTAGTGCTGCAACCGCGGCGATAACGCCCTTGTCGATGCCGCGCTTTAGATCCATTGGGTTCATGCCAGAGGTGACGGCTTTCATCCCTTCGCGCAGGATCGCCTGTGCCAGTACGGTTGCAGTGGTGGTGCCGTCGCCAGCGACGTCAGAAGTTTGTGAAGCAACTTCTTTAACCATCTGTGCGCCCATGTTTTCGAACTTACCTTCCAGCTCGATCTCTTTGGCAACCGAAACACCATCTTTGGTGATGGTTGGCGCGCCGAAACTCTTGTCTAAAACAACGTTACGACCTTTAGGGCCGAGGGTGACTTTTACTGCATTGGCTAGAATGTTTACACCTTCTACCATGCGTTGACGTGCGTCATCACCAAACTTTACTTCTTTAGCCATAATGTTTTTCCTCTATAATTCCTGGTTGTTTAGCGGGTAGGACTAGGCGTCGAAAACGCCCATGATGTCACTTTCGGTCATTACCAGCAGCTCTTCGCCGTCGATTTTGATCTCGGTGCCAGCATATTTACCAAACAGAACCTGATCACCAACCTTGATGTCCATCGCCACGAGTTCGCCGTTATCAAGGCGTTTACCGTTACCAACGGCGAGTACTTCACCGCGCGAAGGTTTTTCGGTTGCTGAATCCGGAATGACGATACCGCCAGCTGATGTACGCTCTTCTTCCGTACGGCGTACGATTGCACGATCATGTAATGGTCGCAGTTGCATGTTTTGATCCTCCTGGAATCATTTTTTAAAATCAGGATGTTGAAAACGACCTTGCGGTCAGTTTGCGGCGTGTTTTAGCACTCGCTGCAAACGAGTGCTAACAATAATAGTGTCGAATTGTTAAGAGTCAAGGGTAGGTTACGAAATTTTCTCGTTTTTTTCTGAAATCTGATCGGTTTAGCGACGCTTTTCGTCGTTATCTTTCCATGATTCACCTTCAATTGTACGTGATTCGTGATTTTGACCCTTCCCTTCGTAGGTGTTTTGTTGGCTGAATCCACCGCTCATCGAGACCGACTGGCGCTTAATTACCTCTAAGATGAAGTGGCGACGTACGGCGGGGATGAGAGCGAGAAAGCCGATCGCATCGGTGAAAAAGCCGGGGGTGAGCAGTAGTGCGCCGCAGAGCAGTAGCACCACGCCTTCCATCATCTCGATTGCAGGCACTTCACCGCGTGCCATCGCTTCACGTACCCGTTGAAAGGTGGTGAAACCCTGCCAGCGCAACAGTGCAGCACCGACCACGGCGGTGAGTACGACTAGCAAAATGGTGTAAATTGCGCCAATCATGCTGCCAACTTCGATTAGCAGGTAGATTTCGATTACTGGAACCAGTAGAAACAATAGAAGTAGTATCTGGAAAAAGCCCATTACAATCACCGTTAGCTAGTTTATGCGAGCGCTCACTATACCATTATTGACATGGTACTCGCTTCTGCGATTGGTATAGTGGACGCCCAGGCCGTTTTGCCTGATTTAGCACAATAGTGTATTTTCCGGATATGGATAAAAGCACGTTATTGATTATTAGCAGTGCGCCAGACAGCGCGACCTCAGAAAAGATTGCGAATGCGCTGGTCGAGCAAAATTTGGCCGCGTGCGTTAATATCCTGCCTGGGGTGCGTTCTACCTATAAGTGGCAGGGTAAACGGGTGTCGGGCAGTGAGCAGCTTTTGTTGATAAAAGCACCACAAGTGATGTATGCCGCGATAGAAAAACAGATTGAGGCGATGCATCCATATGAACTTCCGGAAATTATCGCGGTCTCAATCGAGGCGGGATTGCCTGCTTATCTTGATTGGGTGATGGAGCGGGTGCCAAACGAATCACAATAAATTTGATGTAATTCGAGTATTATTACGACGCGATTTGAGAACTCTGGTAACACAATCAATATGATAAATAGATTACGTACTCTGCTGGCACCATTCGTGGTTGCCCTTGTGCTGTTTGCGCCGACTCATCTGCATGCTGAGGGCAATACGCCGGGCAGTATCTTTGATTCTATATCGAGTTTTGGGCAGGGCCTCGGGCTGGGTTTTCAGGAGCAGCCGCGTTTTCTCAAGCCGGATGATGCTTTTATCTTTAGCAGTGAGATTCAGGATCCCAATACGTTGGTACTGCGCTGGGATGTGGCAGAAAATTACTATCTCTATCGTGGGCGTTTTGCATTTAAGCTGGTCGATACCGAAGGGGTTGAGCTGCTGCCGTTTCGTGCGCCGAAAGGCGTCCTGAAGGAAGATGAAAACTTCGGTGAGATGGAGGTCTATTTTAATGAGGCGGTAGTGACGTTGCCGCTTAAACGTACCAATCTGGCTGCGATGCCGCTGACACTCAGTGTTACCTATCAGGGTTGTGCGGAAGATGGTTTCTGTTATCCGCCGATCACTAAAACAGCTGAATTTGATCTGTCTGAGGCGAGTGTGAGCGAAGGCAGTGTTGATAGTAGTACCCCTGTGTTTGTACCTGAGCACGAGCGAATTGCGCAGGAACTTGCTGGTGATGGCTGGTTTCTTACCGTGCTGAGTTTTTTCGGCATTGGCCTGTTGTTGGCGTTCACCCCATGTGTTTTGCCGATGATGCCGATTCTTTCCAGTATTATTGTGGGAGAGGGTGAAAAGGTGACGACGCGTCGCGCCTTTTCACTCTCGTTGACCTATGTGCTGGCAATGTCGCTTACCTATACCGTGGCCGGTGTGCTGGCGGGGATGTTTGGTCAGAACCTGCAGATTATGTTTCAGGACCCGTGGATTATCGGTAGTTTTAGCCTGCTGTTTGTGGTGCTGGCGATGTCGATGTTTGGCTTTTATGAGCTGCAGATGCCGAGTGCTATCCAGAGTCGCCTGGATGCGATGAGTCGTAAGCAGAGTGGCGGCACGTTGATCGGCGCGGGTGTGATGGGCTTTCTTTCGGCGTTGATTGTTGGCCCCTGTGTGGCGGCACCGCTTGCCGGGATTCTAATTTATATTGGTATGAGTGGCGACGCCGTCTTTGGTGGTTTGTCTCTCTTTGTGCTGAGTCTCGGCATGGGCACACCGCTGCTGCTGTTTGGTACCTCTGCCGGTAAGTTGTTGCCTAAACTGGGCGCCTGGATGGACAGCATCAAGGCGGTCTTTGGTGTGATGTTGCTGGGCCTTGCGATCTGGATGTTAGAGCGTGTCATTCCGGCGCAGATTGCGATGTTCCTGTGGGCGATTCTCCTGATTGGTACTGCGGTCTATCTTGGTGCGTTAACCCGTCTGGAAAGCACAGCAAGCGGTTGGCAGAAACTGTGGAAAGGGCTGGGACTTGTGATGTTAATTTACGGCGTGATTGTAATGCTGGGGGCGTCAATAGGTGGGCGAGATGTATTGCAGCCGATGCATGGCACGACATTAATGGGTGGCGGCAGCAAGACAGAGGCACACCTGACCTTTAAAACGATTAAGAGTCTGGCGGACCTGGAAAGCGAAGTGAAAAATGCGGCGAGTCAAAACCAGGCGGTGATGTTTGATTTTTACGCAGACTGGTGTGTTGATTGCAAAATCATGGAGAAGCGCACTTTTACCGATGTGAATGTTCACAAGGCGCTCGATAATGTGCTGCTATTGCAGGCAGACGTGACGCCTAATGATGAGATTGATCAAGAACTGCTGCAAGCGTTTGGTCTGTTTGGACCGCCTGCGATTCTTTTCTTTGATACCAATGGCAATGAGATTAAGAGCCATCGCGTGATTGGCTTTATGGCGGCGGAAGAGTTTGCCGCGCATGTAAACAGCGCGCTTTAAAACAGGATTAAGTGATGTCTCGTTCCGTTCTGAAAATGGCCGCCTGGCTGCTATGCCTGGGAATTCTGCTGGGAGCTACACTGGCGACAAAAGCGCAGGGGGATTCGATGCTGAATCAGTCCCGCCCCGCATTCACACTGCCGGATCTTGATGGTACGCCACGTAGCATTAGCGAGTGGGATGGCAAGATGTTAGTGATCAACTTCTGGGCGAGCTGGTGTAAACCTTGTTTGCGTGAGATGCCTGCGTTTACCCGTCTGCAACAACATTACCGAGATCAGGGGGTGCAGTTCATTGGCGTTGCGCTGGATGATGTGCGAGATGTGACTGCATTTCTGGATCGCCTTGAACCGCGTATCAACTACCCTATTTTGCTTGGGGATGGCAATACCTTTGAGACGCCGATGGCTTACGGTAATCAGTATGGTATCTTGCCGCACACGGTGATTGTCGATAAGTATGGCAAGATCGCCTATACTCATTTTGGTTCTTTGACCTATGAGCAGGGGCATCTGTTACTAATGGGGATGCTGCTGTAACTGTCTCTTTGTTGAAAGCAGGGCGTTAGCCTCCACCGATCGCACGCACTAATTCAATCTTATCATCTGCCTGTAAAATAGTTTCTGCATGCTGGCTGCGTGGAATGATGTTGAGATTAATCTCAACTGCGATACGCTGCTGGCCCATCTCAAGCGCCTCTAAAAGAGTGCTAAGTGTGGTGTCGTCAGCAATCTCGCGTAGTTCACCATTCAGCTGGATTTTCATTGAGGTTTCCTAAAGAGATGTTGTTTTACTGAAGAGAACGGTACACTGTTTTTAGATGCGGGTGTAGTTCAATGGTAGAATTTTAGCTTCCCAAGCTAGTAACGTGGGTTCGATTCCCATCACCCGCTCCATTTTCTAATCGGGTGGGCGGTCTAATTAACCAATGATACCAAATAGATAGAGCATCAGCATAATAGTGGCGGTGCCGGAAATCAGCAATAATAGTAGAATAAAGATCGCAAAAACGCCTCTCATAACATTTTCTCCAGTCGCTTAAGCGGGTGTTGTATTGGTTGTGCCCTGCGGGTCATCCAGTAGTTGTACGGGGTCATTATTGGCCGAGCAGTAGGTCCACATGGGGAGGGTGTCAGAAGGTTCAAGTTGAATCGATGAAGGTTGTTTGCAGGTTGGACATTCACCGTCAGCATTGCTGGGGTGTTCTTCCATCTGGTAGCGTTTATAGGCGATAACAGGGCCTGCGATCAGGAAGGCGGGTACCAGCACAAAATGGGCAAGCGGAATAAAAACGGTGATGATCGCCAATAGCCACATCAGCGCCAGCATTTTAAGCGCACGCGAGGTTCGTTCTGACTGCGAATAGTGGGTGATGTGCAGTTGACCGGTGGTGGTGTTGTTATCCGCGTTTTTAATTCTGATGGTGCGGTATCGCGTCGTACTCATGCCTGTGTTGCCTGTTAAACTGCCAGTTAGTAATATTAGGAAGGGACTCAATATACATTATGATAGCGATTGCGCAAGTTGAGTGGGCAGGGAAATTGACAAGGGTGTGCTTCAGGGGCATCTGAGGGTGAGGAATGAAAAAAACCTTAAAACTAATTGGGATAATAATTTCCTCGTTAATCGCGCTACTATTAGTGGCGGTATTAGCGATACCTGTTCTATTTAATCCGAAAGATTATCGTGGCGAGATTGAGCAGTTAGTGAGTGATGCGGCCGGGCGAGATTTGAGTATCAATGATGATATTGAACTCTCACTCTTTCCATGGATTGGTATCACGATTGGCCGCGTGACGCTAGCTAACTCAGCCGCTTTTGGGACGGGACAGTTTGCTAGCATCGAACGGGCTGAAGTGAAGTTTCGTTTACTGCCGCTGTTGAGCCAGCAAATTGAAGCGAGCACGGTGATATTACATGGCCTTCGGCTTGATTTGAGTATCGATGATCAGGGGGTAACCAACTGGGCTGATCTTGCGGGTGGCCAGCCGGAAGCACCTCCCGTGCAGCCGTCAGACCAGGCGCTGAGCGCGACTATTTCAGAATCGGATGGATCTTCCGGTAGCACGGGGCTTGTTCTGCTGGCGATTGGTGGGATTCAAGTGAAAGATGCGCAGGTGAACTATGTCGATCATGCCAATGATGTGCGCTATGCCATTAATCAACTAAATCTGGAGACTGGCCCGCTTACATTAGGTGCGCCATTGGATGTTTTTCTGAGTAGTCAGTTTGAGGCATCTCAACCGGCTATCCGTGGCCAGATTGAATTTCGAACCCTGATAAAAGCCGATCTTGCTAACGAGCGTTACCGTTTCGACAGCACGACACTCAACGCGACATTGAATGGCAGCGATCTTCCCGGTGGGCAGGCAGTGGTGACTATTGCAGGCGATATCGCGCTGGATATGGCGCAGCAGACGGCGGCGGTGTCGTCATTTAAGCTGAGTAGTTACGGTCTTGATCTCAGTGGAGAACTTAATTTTGAGCAATTGCTGAGTGACCTGATATTTGATGGCAATCTTCATCTTGCAGAATTTAACCCTAAAACCCTGTTGCCCGCGCTGGGGATTGAGTTGCCGGAAACCACTGATGCGACTGCGCTGAATCGTATCCAGCTTGCGTTTGCCTTAAGTGGTTCAGCGACACAATACAAGCTGGATCAACTGGTATTGATGCTGGATGAGAGTCGTATTGAAGGGGCTCTGCAATTGGGAATGTCTGGTGCACCGCTGCCTGCGGTGAGGTATGACTTGACGATTGACCAGCTGGACCTTGATCGCTACCTGCCTCCCCCAGTTGACGAGACTGCTGATGCTGTTGCCCCCGTTGTTACGCCAGCCATTGCTGGTGCCGCTGTTTCTACCTTGCCACTGGAGACTCTGCGCGCACTTGATCTTGTTGGTAATCTTAATATCGATAAACTTAAGGTATCGGGCCTGCAACTAAGCGCGTTGAGAACGAAGGTGCATGCGGCGGATGGGATCATTCGTATGGACCCTTTAAGCGCGCTGCTTTATCAGGGTGAATACAGTGGCGAGATGCAGCTGGATGTGCGTGGTGATCAGCCCAGGATTTCACTGAATGAATCAGTGATGCAGGTTCACGTCGGGCCGCTGTTAAAAGATTATATGGGTGAAGATAAGGTGAGTGGCGTGGGTACGATGCAAGTAACGCTCACGGCAGTAGGAGAGACACCGGCTGCGATTACCAAAAGTCTGAATGGGACTGCTAACATCGCCTTTGTGGATGGCGCGATCAAAGGGTTCAATATTGTGCAGATGGTGAGTGAGGCGAAGGCGAAATTAAAAGGGCGTCCAGTGCCGTCTGTTTCTGCTGAAATGCGTGATACTGATTTTGCTGAGTTAACCGCTTCATTCAAGATCAAAAATGGCGTGGTTAATAACCGTGACCTATCGATTAAATCGCCATTTCTGCGGCTTGGTGGCGATGGGCAGGTTAATCTTGTGAATGAGACGATTAATTATCTTGCGACCATCGTGCTGAGTAAAACCAATGAAGGGCAAGGTGGTGGGGAGCTGGATGAACTGCGTGGCCTGAAGCTTCCCGTGCGTGTTACGGGCACCTTTGCGGAGCCAAAGTTTAAACCTGAGTTGAGTGATGTGTTGAAGGTGCAGGCAAAAGCAGCGCTGGCGAAAGAGAAGGCGAAACTGAAAGCAAAGGCCAGGGCGAAGCTTGACCAGCTCAAGGCGGATGAAAAGGCGGCGTTGAAGGAAAAAATAGCAGCAGAAAAGGCGCGCCTGGAACGTAAGGCGAAAGAGAAATTAAAAGCGTTATTTGGACGATAGTGGTGCATGAGTAGGCAGCGATTTAGTACACGCCTGTTGGCGTGGTTTGAGCAACATGGGCGTAAAGATCTCCCCTGGCAGCAAAATCCAACGGCATACCGAGTGTGGGTGTCGGAGATTATGTTGCAGCAGACGCAGGTGGCAACGGTGATCCCCTATTTTGAGCGCTTCATGAAAAGCTTTCCCGATGTGCAGGCACTTGCAGCGGCAACGCAGGACGAAGTGCTGCACCACTGGGCGGGGCTTGGTTACTACGCGCGGGGGCGCAACCTGCATAAAGCGGCGCAGGTAATCTGCGAGCAGCACAGCGGACAATTTCCTGAGACGATTGAGGCGGTGATTGCATTGCCGGGTATTGGCCGTTCAACTGCTGGGGCGGTGCTGTCGTTGGCGTTGAAACAATGCCATCCGATTCTTGATGGCAACGTGAAACGAGTTCTGGCACGTCACTGTGCGATCGACGGTTGGCCGGGTGTGTTATCGATCCAGAAAGAGATGTGGTTGTTAGCTGAGGAGCGGACCCCGAAAAAAAACAGCGATTTTTATACCCAGGCGATTATGGACCTGGGCGCGACCGTTTGTCGGCGTAGCAAGCCGTTGTGTGGTGCGTGTCCGGTGTCGCAGGATTGCATGGCATTGGCGGGTGCATTGGTTGATCAGTTGCCGACATCGAAACCGCGTAAAAATTTACCACTGCGCAAAGGGGTGCTGTTGGTATTGGAAAACGAAGCGGGTGAGTGGTTATTGCAGCGGCGTCCGCCGGCGGGTATCTGGGGTGGCCTGTGGTGTTTTCCAGAAGGACCGAATGAGGTGGATGATAAGGCAATGCGCGAATGGTGTCGCAGTGAACTGGGATGTGATCTTTTTGATGTGGAAAGCGGAGCAGTGCAGCGCCATACCTTTAGTCATTACCACTATGAAGTGATGCCGTTGCATGCCCATGCAAAGCTTATGGACAGCGTGGTCATGGATGATGATTCCCGCCTCTGGTACAATCCTGCCTCGATCAAGGTGCTTGGCCTGGCCGCGCCAGTGAGGCGAATTATCGAACAAGTTGGTATTGATTAAGCTGTCTCTGTGACGAGACCCCGAAGGAGTAGAAAATGACGCGTATGGTGGAATGTGTAGTATTGAAAAAAGAGGCCCCTGGTCTGGTCTATGCCCCTTATCCTGGTGATCTCGGTGCACGCATCTACCATGAGGCTTCTGCCGAGGCGTGGCAAATGTGGCTCAAGCAGCAGACAATGTTGATTAATGAAAATCGTCTGGTGCCAATGGAGCCGCGTGCGCGTAAATTTCTGGAAGGCGAAATGGAGAAGTTTTTCTTCGGTGGTGGCTCTGAAATCCCCGAAGGTTATGTGCCGCCAGAAAAATAGAGCTTACTTGAAAACAATGCTTCGGCATTGTTTTGTTTTTATCCAGGAGTCTGTCGGACTTAGGATGAATCTACTGCGAAAAAGCCATTTCGGCCCATTTTTCCGATCAATTTCGTTAAATATGCTCAATATTCGCCTCAAATGATCGAAAAAATGGTCTCAAAATGGCTTTCTCTCGCGACGATCACCTAAGTCCAACAGGCTCCTAGTGGGTTTTATTGCCCGTCATTCCGGTCTTTCCCTGCGGGACTCCCGCTGGTGGTGCGGGAACGACGAAATGATTGATGGTCTCGGTTACTTACCCATCCCGCGCACAACGGAAGCCGACATCGGTACTCGCACTTTCGGCTGCTGTATGGGCACGGCGCGCACCACGGAAGAAGGTGCTCAGGCCATAATGGCCCATGCCAGCGCCACCACCTTTTACCATGCGGTGCTGTTTGGCGTAGTTGGGGTCATCAAAGCCGCTGCCGTCGTAAGGTTGGTAAACATCCGCGACCCACTCTGAAACGTTACCACCCAGATCAAAAACCCCATAATATGAGAGATCTTTAGGGAAGCTACCGGGCGGCATAATCGATTCATCATCTTCCTGTCCAGAATCACCACCAGTATTCTCGCCTGAGTTGGCAAGCCCCTGAGACCATTCCGCTCCCCACGGATATTCATTGCCATCGGGGCCGCGTGCGGCCTTCTCCCACTCGGCCTCACTGGGCAGTCGTTTTCCAGCCCAGCGGCAGTAGTCGTTAGCATCAAACCAGTTGACTGCTGTGGCCGCGAGTGAGTCGCGTTGCGCCTGTTTCGCAAACAGTGCGCTGAGTAATTGTGGTTTATCGAGCGCGGTTGGGTTGATGTCCAGATTGAAATAGTCGCTTGAGATCCAGCGTAGATTATCGATATGCGCACCACGCAGTTTATTCTCATGGACGTTGTAGCCATTTTGAATCCACGCCTGGGGTTCCGGACGGCGGGTGTGTATCACAAATGTCTTGTACTCGGCGTTGGTCACCTCATACTTGTCGATAATAAACGCAGGCAGGATGAGCGTGTGTTCTGGGTGCTCATTAACAAAGAGTGGCGTTACAAAGCCATAACGCTCCTGTAATCCTTCTTCGTCGATCTTGTTGCTGCCGCGGATGAATGATCCCGCAGGGATTAAGATCTCGCGTTCACCGGGAGAACCAGCCTTGTCAGTCGGTGGCGCGAGGCGGAGAGGTTCTGGTATCAGCATGTTAGCTGGCATCGTGCCCTCAGCAAGTGATGTGTGAGTGGCAGGTTCGGGTTTGTCGCACCCCACTAGTGGCGAAATAAGCAACAAAAATGCAGATATTGGAATGATATGTTGTAGCATGGGCGGCAATATACCGTAGAACAACTCAAATGGTGAGTTTTCGATTAAAATTCAGGGTTTATCGCTACTTAGGCTTGACTAAAAACGGCCTGCCCTGTTTAATACGCCCTCGCTGGCAAAAAATCGGTAGCAATACCCACGCGAAATCTGCATTAAAAATGCCCAGGTAGCTCAGTCGGTAGAGCAGGGGACTGAAAATCCCCGTGTCGGCAGTTCGATTCTGTCCCTGGGCACCATAAAATTCAATAAGTTACGTTTTCCGGCTTTTTAATCCCCGTGTCACGCGGTACACTTTCGGTACACTACCCATACCGGAGGTGCAAAATGGCTACGATTACCAAGACCCCATCGGCTACCTGGAAGGCGATTATTCGCAAGCGCGGATGGATGGCCCACCACGATCAAAACTTTCCGCACCAAACGTGATGCTCAGGACTGGGCAAGACGTACCGAGGATGAGATGGTGCGCGGTGTCTACATCAACCGGGCGAGCGCTGACCGCCTGCTTCTAAAAAAAGCGATAGACCGCTATCTGAATGAAGTCTCTTCAACCAAGAAGGCCAGCACTGCCTCTGCCGAACACCACAAAGCCAAGGCGCTTAAGGCGGCGCTGGGTGATTACAGTCTTGGGGCAATCACGCCGGATCTGGTGGCGGAGTACCGTGACAAACGGTTGAACGAAGGCAAGTCCGCCAGTACGGTTCGCCTGGAGCTTTCGTTGCTTTCGCATATGTTTACCATTGCAATTAAAGAGTGGCGTGTCGGGCTGTTTTACCCGCAGGCGAGCTTTATGGTTGTTCAATGCGGGGTTCGGCTTTTTCCAAGCCCGACGCATATCCCATCGAAGGATCTCAGATGCTATCTACGCAGCGGTGGATAAGCCTGTTTGTTAATGGAGTTATCCACGCATATAAGGTGGCAGGATCTACGTATAAGAGGTGGCTGGTTTACGTATATAAGGTAATAATCTACGCATAAAAGGTGGCAAAGTTATGCATACAAGGTGGTAATGAGATCTCTGAATCCCTTGGTGCATGGGCGTTTGAGCACGCCCCCTATAGAGCCTTTAATCCTGTAACTGTAATTGCAGTTATTGAGGGCAGTGGGTTGTGGATAACGTGTATTAAATCTTTTTGCCTGCTTTTCTTTCTATTGATGTAAACTCGATGCTGCGAGCCGCATGGCTCGTCGGGGCTTTACAACCCTGCACGAAGCGGTTGGTATTACCGTTATTAATGCCGCCTTTCGACCTGTTATGGCCGGGAGGCGGCGGTGTATGTCCAGGACTCCGGTCTAAAGACCGTCGCGGTCGTCTTCGTGCGACTTGTAAACTCCCGGCCGCCATTAATTTGGTGGCTTTGTTTTTATCTAAAACAGGGAGAGACATCGCCATGCCTGATCAATCCGATATTGGTGCTTCTGAGAGCGCTACTCAGAAGAGAAATACTCTCGAACAGGATCTGCTTTATACCAATCCTCTGCTTGGCAATAACGTCTCGACAGACGAGGTGCGTGCTGTTCTGGCGTTGCTGACGCACCTTGATTTGAGCGATTCCAGTCTGGGTGATGAGGGCAGTTATGGGCTTATTCTGGTTCATGAGTGGTTGCGTCGTTCGATGGCTTATTCGGATTGTGGGGATTCGTTGGTGGTGCCTGATGTAGAGAGATAGGTAGAAGAGCGCATTCACTACGCTCATTGCAAACGAGAATATGTTCGAATCTAGTGAATCCATGAATGGTCACTATGTGCCAAGAGCGGACATCAGACCTGCCTATTGTTGCTCCTTAATCATTTTTCACAGGTTTTGGCGTGGGTGCTAAAGATGCTGTTTGCGCAGCCTCCACCGTTCAAGCCTAATTCGGCGGCAAACAGTGCTATTGGGGCTTGGACACATCCAGAACAAACACATCAATTAGCCCTGTGAGTTCTGGTGGTAGAGTTGCTTCGATGCTGCTTTTTAATTGCGGAGCATTTCCGATGCCGTGTCTTTTACGCCCCGCAACCTCTTCGCCTCCGCCAAACCAGATAACGAGGTAAATACCTTGTTGCTCTGCGTCTGGATGGCTGGAGTAGCGTTCATGCAGTTGAACGGAAGCAGCTATGTATAGATCCTTATGCCACTGCCCTTTGACCTCAGTAACAAGCAGTCGTCTCTTGCCACCAATCATCTTAGTCGCGGTGAAGTCACACCGATTTGAATCTTTTAGCTGATGCTCCAGTGTTACTGAGATACTTT
Source organism: Gammaproteobacteria bacterium (assembly GCA_021648525.1). GTDB lineage: Bacteria > Pseudomonadota > Gammaproteobacteria > SZUA-140 > SZUA-140 > SZUA-76. The sequence continues at coordinate 108,826 of JAKISP010000002.1, read as the reverse complement.
GCCTCTCAAGGCTTAAATTGAGACGCTCAGCAATAATCTCAGTCGATCGTACTTCGCCCAGTCGCTCACCTTTCTCATAAAAGCGATCTGCGGAGTTAAACTCTCCACCATCGATGGCTCTCTGAAAACCTTGGAGTTCTTGAATCACAAGTTGGCGCAGGCCTTCCACAGTAACCACTGCGTCGCGGTCTAGTCGATTTACGATTTCTTGGGGTGTTGGCGGTTCGAATACCCTTAGTGCTTTCTTCCTGACTTGGCCAGCATGTATGCTCTTCAAGTCCTTGTGCAGGTCTGCGAAACGCGGATTGGTAAGAAGCCGGTCGAGGACAGGAATAGCACTATCGGGATCATCTGAATTGATTGACCAGATCACTCCGGTCAAAAAACGGTATGCATTCTCTCCTTCGGGGCTACCCGACCCCCAGTGGCTCGGCAGGTCTACCTTAGGCCATTGGCCAATGAAGGCCTCTAAAGTGGCTTCTACCTTGCTTGATGTGAGCTTGGGCCAATAGGCCTGGTCGCCACGGTTTATTTTTCCAGATAGCTGGTAAAGTATAAGAACGGTATCTTTATCAGCTTTGAGCCAGTCCCAGCATGATTTAGGTGCGTCGCTCATAAAATACCATGCGCGCACAAACCAGAATGTGCGCCTTTCTTCTATATATTCACTACCAGTCGGAGTCGGACAGCAAGAAATAAATTCTACACAGCGCTTTGCAATGATTTCTGTCAACTCATTCTTATTGCCATACTGAGCAGCAATTTCAAAAAGGGTATGTAACGGCTCAAATTCTAAACCATGAAAACGTCTGAGCCATTCAATAGATAGCTTCGCACGTAAATGGTTGAAGGGTTTATCGCTACGCAGTAACCAAAGTCCAGGATGAGCACATTTCGATTGTGCCAATTGGGGCTCAAGATACTGCCGAAGAAAATCTTCAGCGCTCGTGGTGTCAGGAAAAATTAAGCGGTCAACTTCGGCTTTTAGTACATCACGGTCTTCTTTAGAGACTGTTCTGTAGCTGCCGTGAATGTTAACTCGCAGTGCTCTGAGTAGGCGGAGGTCAACTTCTTCCAGATTGCCTTTGGCACGTAAAATCTCCAAGGAAGCAGCATAAAGGATTCTCTCCGAAGGCTGATACTTCGAAGTACACTGTAATTCAGCGAGGCTGTACAAATCGGGGACATTCGGGGTGATGAAGCCTAGGCAGTTTTTAAGTGCATTTCGAACGAGCGTCTCGTCGCCAAACTCGCGCTCAATTTTGTCTGGTGCGTTAAGTACCAGTTCTGCGAAGCGAACCAATAAATTTCTATGATGACCACCCTCAACAAGCACCCGATTTTCCTGGACATACTTGATGTTAGCTACGCGGGTCTCTTCTTGTTGCCTACGATGGCGTTCCATCCCCCGGGAACGTCTGATGCGCCATATAGGCTTTTGCCGTTTGAATTCCAGTGCTGCCGCTCTAACAGCCTTAGCCCATTTTCTCATGAACGAAGATTTCTCCAATGCTTGCTTACGCATGTGATGACGTAAACTATTTGGGCACCGGCTCTCCTTATTCCCGTAGCGCTGATGTTCTGCGATGAAACTTGCCCATAAGCTTGGGTTGTCGATCTCAAATGCCAGATCGACTACGAACTTGTAATCACCTATACAAAAATTAAGGCCAGAGTGAGAGTGCATGTCGAACTTATGTAACTTGGTCTCGAAAATCTGGTCACGATCAGTTAGTTTCCCAAACACATGAGCGATAATGCCTTGCCGTAGACTATTATCTTCTTGAAGCACTTTAACCGCCTTGCTTTGGTTTGCGCCTTCTTGTTCATGGAAGTTCAGATTTTCAAGCCACTGCCAAGCGCGCTCGACATCATAAGGAGGCGCTGCCAATTCGAAGTACCGATCCAACATTGCACCAACGATTTTGCTTATGCCGTTTCTGCAGTCACACTCATAAGACTTCATTCCGCATTTACAGGTAAGGTCTTTGGTTAATTCATCCAAAAGCCACTCAATAATCACTAGATCTATCCCATCGATGAAGCGCTTCACGAAATAGCACTCACCTATAGCGTGCCCGTGATGCTCTTTATGGCCGGGGTAGAGGTTTGCACAGACCCGGAAAAAACCCGCAAGATAAGCCCGTTCGAATGTTTTCGGGCCTAGCGCTTCGATAGCCTCAGCCGCAATGTTGAGTGAAGTATTACTGGCCTCAAAAATAAGAACGCCCAAATCAAGGCGATAGTCATCGCTGGCGATATCGACCAAATACCTATTCGCCAACATGCGAGTGTGCTCGCTTTCTTCCGGCATAAAAGCGAGTTGGCGCAACTCATCCCTCAACTGCTCGATTGCTGATGACCCTGCTAAGAGCTCAAGGATCAGGTCGCGCAAGTGCCCATCACCGCCGGTCGCGAGAAGGGGTTTTATTTCATCCACCACGTCTTGCGTAAAGAAGCCTGCAACACTGAACCTACGCCAGAAATCCCCTCTTCGAAAGTAGGGGTCTTTGGCCTCAATTTCTTTCAGCTGGTTTACCAGCAGGCGCTTTGACGAAGGTTCAAGCTGGGAAGGATCGCCGTTAGAAAGTACTGCGTAAGGGTCGAGTCTTATTGCAGCTTCCTCGATAGGTTTGTTGCCTAGCGCAGCCATCCAGCCCAGCAGACCGCGCAGTTCATCTCGCACTGTGGCGTTTGGCGCGATGATAGGTAGACACTTGGGTAGCGTTAGAGAGTCCGCATGGTCTGCTATCCGCTTGGTGAAATAGTCCGCTGCACAGTATTCAGCAACAATTTTGTGAACTGGGCGGTGCTGGTCTGCACTGTCGCCTGGTTTGAAAAGCCGAGTTGCCAGGATACCGTTAGCCGCTGTCTCGCCGTTAAACAGTGACGCCAGTAACGGATACATCCGATTTTCGGTGGCCTCGCTGGTGCAAATGCCTTCAGCACCGGACAACAAGAGTTTTGCAAAGGCCTCCGACGCGAGTTCAATTTTTTGAGTAGTCGACAGTGTCTGATTACTTCTAGCAACTTTGGGGTTTGCTTCTTTCGCCAAACGTTCAACCGCTTGTGTAAAGATTGATCGTTTGTCACTAAAGTGTCTTCCGCTCTCGATATAAGCGTCAGCAAATAGTTTCAGAAACTGAGGGTTTGGGAGTAACGTTTCTAAATCAAATCGACCGACTTCGGCCTGGAACGCTGCGAAGTCCTCTCCCTGCACATGATGATCAAAGATTTCCCGCTGTTCCGTCTCATCAAACTCGTACAGTCTGGCCACCAGAGGTGGGTGGCCGAGAAATTCTTCGAAAGTGTTTGTAGCAGCGTCGCCCCATTCACTGGATCGGCTTGAAATGATGATGTGTGTCGGGTTTGCATTCGCGGCGTTAGTGAGAAGTCTGTGAATGCCGGTCTGATCAACCTTGGCCAATTCATCAAATGCATCAATTACAAGTGGGCAATTCTCTACGTTGGCCCCCATATGCGCGAACACGTTTGCAGTGACTCTAGAAACACCCAGCTGCTGAGCAAGACTCCCCATAAGCTCAGTTTTCCCACCGCCGGGTTCGGCCAAGACAACAATGTAACTCGAAGCGGCTAGCAGCGCGGCTTCAGTGTATGTCTTGTCACCACTCGAGAGACTGCGTGGGAGGTAGAAAGTAAAACTCATAGGCTTAAAATATCATATATTGAACCGCCTCATATATTTTGGAGGCCATATTGTTTGTGTCAGATGGCTTCACCTGACTTCTACTGTTGACGGTAGTATGCTATTTCTTACGTTATTCCTCGCTTTGATGAGGAAATAATAGTTGGGGCTAGAGTAAAAATCCAAATGTCCGCTCCTGGCGCATTTGAGTTATTTTCCGTGTATCAGTTCAATGGCAGATCCATAGACAAAGCCGACATTGAACAACAAATAATGATCAGTAAACTACGGTTAAACTAAGTCTTAATGCGTGTGCTATGCCAACAAAAATCGCGTTAGTACCTGACAACAACGATTTAGGGGTTGCCATAACTATCAGGCACATGCGAGTAATGACCCTGACTCTTTTCGACCTTAATGACAAAAGGTGAGGTCATCGCGCGCACCAGCGCACTGTAATTTAACTGGAAGCTGATCTCGGTACCTACGGGCAAACAACGACTGGATTCAACAATAAGATGGTCACTGCTCGCCCCAAGGATCTCAATTCCGCTAGGCGCTTGAAGGCCATTCGGATCAATATCCTGCTGCCCGATGGCCAAGATCGTCTGGAAGATATTGCCCCGATTTGTGACCGATGGCGTAACACCAAACGCGCTCTGACCAACCTCACCCCATGGTTGTGATGGCTTAATCTTCGATTCTATTACTTCGGCGATGAGAGTGATGGCATCAGTATGCAGGCCATCAATGGCTTGACGGTGCAATGGCTCACACCCTAATAATAGCGATTCACCCAATCGAAGATTGTTTATCCGTCCGGTGTCTGCACCGCTTAGCACCCACTCGAGATTGGCAGAGTTACCGCCAGAAACGATACTGAGCACGGGGCCGAAGATCGCGTCAATCGAATCGGCTAGCTCGGATAGTTCAGCCATGTTGTTAGCATCGGGTGAAACACCACAGCGGCACGCAAGGTTAGTTCCAATACCTTTGAACACTATGTTTGGGAAGCGAATCGTCTCACGCACGGTGCTCTCCAGGTCCCCCGGCATGATGCCCTCGCGTAGGTCACCAAGCTCGACCATGAGTACAACCCCGTGTATCCGCTTCGCCTTCTGCGCGGCAGATGAGAGCTGACTGATAACATCGAGTTCAGTGTTAAAACTTATGTCAGCCTGCGTCACCACCCTCGCCACCTGGCTAAGCATCGGTGAACGGATCAGTGTCATTGGTGCCGCTACCTGCGCATCACGCATCGCTTCGATATTCTCGATGCGGGAGTCACCCAGTGAACGCACACCTGCCCGCAGCATAGCTGAGGCTATCGCTAGGCAACCGAGGCTTGCTTTGCTCACACCCGTGACCGAAATACCCCTTACAGCCAAGCGTTCGACCAGTGTCCGAGCGTTGTGATAGATCTTGTCCAGGTCAATTTCTAACCGCGGCGCACTCACTACGCGCAGTCAGCTAGCTTACCTTTAATCGTGGGAAATGCGTCAAAAACCATGTCGACCAGACGCTCAGGGGATCGCGTCAACGCATCTGTGGCGGGAATACCAAATTCGTGTTCATACTGCGCGATTGCCTCACTAACCTGCTCATCTGTCATATTTTCATGGTTGATGGTAAGACCGATCACCTTGGTCTGTGCAAACGTCTGGATGAGATTAATCTCGGAGGCCGGTGTCGGCATGACCACATCTTCAAAATCACAACGATGGCTACGTCCTGGTGCGTGCTGCAACACCACGCCATCTGCGCAACTACCCCGCAGGATAAAAATAGAGCTCAAGTAAGCAGGGTGACTCAGTGCACCTTGCCCTTCAATGATAATCACATCAGGCTGCTCACCTTCAAAGGCTTCAATGATGCTGGCTTCCATCTCACCTGAACAGAACTGTGACGGTATAGCATCGAGTGCAATGCCATAGCGGGCACCCTGAATCAGCCCCGTCTGTCCGGTAACGACCATTACCGCTTTTACACCATAATCGTTTAGGGCTTGAGTCAGGATAGTCGCGGTAGTACGTTTGCCAATAGCGCCGTCGGTGCCGAGCACAGCGATACGCGGGCAAGTAACCTCGGCAATACGGCCGCTGAACAAGCGCAGATCTTTTTTGGCACGAGGCTTTCGAACGTCGAAGATCGTAACGTTGTAAGTAATACACGCCGCAGCAAACACCGGATCATCGTTCAAAAATTCATGCAGACCATTGACGATGTTCATGCCGAGAACCATAGCCTCAAGTACGAGACCGCGCTCATGTGGCGACAACATCCCACTGGATGGCGCCATGCCGAAAATGAACGTGTCAGGTATGTCGCCTGCCTGGGCCAGTGCGCCCTCAAAGTCACGACAAATGGGAATAGCATTTGGCTTATCGTCAAGCACTGAGCCAGCATCGAGGCCCGCTTTTTTACTATCTATGACTGAGAGAATTTTGTATTTTTCTGAATGTCGGACAAGCCCGTTAGCGGTTTTGCCATCAGGGGCAGCGAAGTTGCCTTCGCAATAAACAATAGCGGTTGTAACACGATTTGATGATGTAGAAGGTGAGTCTATGGCAGGTATGGCTGTGGAGAGTGACTTATCAGTAGAAACTGGCGGTGCTTGTTGAGAATAAGGGCGGGCCTGTGGTGGTATAGGATAGATAATAGACATGATAATTCCTCGTGCTGAACTCAGGAGAGGCGACGAGATCGTGCCAGTAAGAGTAAGCCAGTTGTCAACAAGAGGCCCCCACTAAGAAGTGGTTTAGATAGTCGCCTAGGGTAACACGGTTCGAGGCATAGAGATTGGAAAGGTAGTCAGAGGCTGTTAGCCTCCACAACTTCAGAAAAGGTGCCGGAGGAATTAAATATTAATCAACCTCAGTTTAATCGCTTAGATATCAATAAGATGGTTGATGCGCATACATTGTAATAAGGCTTCATCTATAACTGAAAACATATGGCCGCTTTCGCGACTAACCGGCCATTAAAAATTAAATTCTAATATTCTAATATTCAAAGGCACAGCACCTTCACTTATTGCCTTGTAGCTCGGTGGCCCTTTGCAGTGCTGCTGTTGCCATACTCATGATGCCCGTCTCTGTGGACACCTAACCACCAGATGCGATCTAATGCAGTTAGAATTAGAAATTAAGTGTTTATATTGTTGTATTACAATTGGTTATATTGTTTTGCCTTTCTTTTACCTGTCTCGGTTGCAGTATGTTAATACCTTTTTACTATTTACATATTCGGTTTAAAAGCCGATACTATTAATGCAACCATATGAACGGAGCTGCTTAGGCAGCGTGGTTGTACCGCCTGGTGACAGGTCTCCAGCAGGTCTGGGGATATTCAAAGAGTCCCGGAAAGCCCGCCTTTGAGCGGGCTTTATTTTATGCGCGTCCGTTACCCTCCCGGTTTTATTTTCTTTCCTGCCTGTCGATTGTAAGCGATAACATCCAGACGGATTTTTCGTTTTCCAGGCTGCATGGTTGCATAAGCATCTGTTCGTTCATAAGCGCTTTCGACGATCAGGTTTAACCATCCTTTCCTCCTGGGTAGTCAATTCGATGGTAAAAAAATTCCCATGGTGAGTGTGCCAACAGGGCCGCTCTCCCATGCTTCGGATGATATCTGGAAGTTGAGTGGAAAAAGCATAGCGATCAACGCAGAAAACTCGGTTCTCTTTTGGCCCCGTATACCACCGCTCATCACCTATCGTTTCGCTGGTCAGCGCCTTTTTAGTAAAACAGTGCATAGAGAAACTGACTTGAAACTTATAAGTACACTCTGGGCGTTTTCCGCCTGCCTCAGCAGTGTAGTGCCAATAAAAAGGATCCAGGTGCGACAGGTTATAAGTAGCCCCCTGATATTCAAATGGTCTCCACTTCATACTGATTGCTTATGTTGCATCCGTTTCATCGAGCCTGCACTTCGACAGTATTTTTAGCAGCTAAAAATATGATTTGAACGTAAAGAATACTAAAAAGACAAAAGTCTCTTTGCCCACTGATATTTGGATTTCATCATTGCAAACGATAACTTTATGCTAGCGGATGTTGTCAATTACAATATATCTCCATGCCTCATGTTGTTTGTCTGGAGCGTTGAGTGGTTTTATGTTGAATAAAACAGGCTCAATTTTGCGGTACACTCGCGGTACAGTGCTCAGTTTTTCGGAACTACGCTAATCTAATGCAACCTGTTGAAGTTATTATAATTCTACCTAATTTGTACTACGCTACCCTGCGGTAACAAAATCAGTAGCTTATTGATTTTACTGGCTCTGAAAATCCCCGTGTCGGCAGTTCGATTCTGTCCCTGGGCACCATTCCTGATTTTAGATTTCCAGGAAAATATTTTTATAGCCACAACCGTATCCAGTTGGCTGACTTAGGCCCAGTTTTCAATGCGCAGTCCCGGCACACGTTCAAATGCTTTCTGGTTGTTGGTGACGAGTATTAACCCCATTGAGCGTGCGTGGCCTGCGATCATCATGTCGTAAGGGCCAATTGGTTTGCCGTTGCGAGCAAGCTCGGCTCTTAACTGGCCAAAGTGTTCTGATGCATGTTGATCAAAAGCGGCGACATTGAGGCGTGCAGTAAGGCCTTCGATCGTGGCGAGGTTCTGTTCGGGTTTAGCGGATTTTTCAGCGCCGTAAACCAGCTCGCCAAGGGTGACTGCTGAGATACACATCTGATTTTCATGTTGCTTAAATGCCTCGCGGACTTGTGCGGGGCGATTCTTGATGGTGTAAATAACGATGTTGGTATCAAGCATGTATTTCAACATGCTTAAAGCATCTCTCGTTTCTGGTCAGCAGGCTGGTTGCGATCGGACATAAAATCATCAGAGGTGGCTGGGCCATCAAACCATTGGTCCCAGGACTCCCCGGCAGGGGTGATGATACGGGTATTGCCGATGGCGACGATATCAACCTTTTTAACGGTGTCGGGCAGCGCGACAGCTTTGGGTAGTCGAACCGCCTGGGTCTGATTGCTTTTAAATAGCGTTGTGTGGGCTTTGCTCATGCGCGCTCTCGATGTATATCCAGTGAGTATATCCAATTATAACGGCTAGATTGGATATATCAAGAGTATATCCAGTGTTACTTGTTTATTTAGTGCCGTATGATTATGTTGCCTGTTGATTCTGCCTGTTGGGCTGCTATTATTTTCAGTTCACCTGGGAGCCTGTCGGACTTAGGTGATCGTCGCGAGAGAAAACCATTTTTTCGATCATTTGAGGCGAATATTGAGCATATTTAACGAAATTGATCGGAAAAATGGACCGAAATGGCTTTTTCGCAGTAGATTCATCCTAAGTCCGACAGGCTCCTAGGGTGGAATATTGCAATATTTATTGCGAAACCGTGGCACACGTCTATCACACCAGGCAATTAATAACTGTAATGGGCAATACAGGGTGCCAGGTTAACCTCTGGCAATTTATTACATTCATAAATTTAAGAGTAAGCAATACAGGTATGTTAAAAGCAGGCATCTTTATCGATATGGAAAACTTGGTCATTAATGGTGGCTGGGGGATGAGACTGGGCGCTATCAGGGAGTTGGTTGAGGCTCAGGGCACCATTATTCTAAGGGCAAATGCCTATATGGCAGTGGATTCAAACAGGGAGAGAAGAGACCCCGAGTATCGAGAGAAGTCGGAGAAATACCGCGACAGGATTAGAATGGCAGGCTTTCATATCGTCGAGAAAGAGATTAAACGCTATCGTAACGAAGATGGGACTGAAACGGTTAAAGCCAATGCAGATCTTGATATGGCGGTCGATGCACTGCTTCAGGCCGAGAATCTGGACTATATAATGATTGGTAGTGGCGATGGTGATTTTCTACGTCTGGTTCGAGCGCTGCAGAATAAGGGAAAACGTGTCGATGCGTTGGCGTTCGCAAACGTCAGTAGTGAATTAAAACGAGAGGTTGATTACTACTTTCCCGGTTCTATCGTGCCTGGGATTTTAGCAATACCCGATAATGCCAGGAATCAAAAATTTCGTGGCATATTGCAAAATGTTCAGGACAAAGGTTTCGGTTTTTTATCCACGCGTACAGGTTTTAAGGTGACCGACATTGGCACGGGGATATTCTGTCATATCTCTAGTCTGCGCGAAAATGGTGAGGCAGTGCCCAATGAGCGGTTTTTAGAACTCTCCAGAAGGAGCGCGATTATCGAGTTTGAAAAAGTTAGCGCCCCCAAAGGAGTGCAAGCAGAGAATGCCGTGGTTTATCAATCAAGCTCATAAATCTGAGTGGAATTGTCCTGCCAGTATTTCCGGCTAACAACCTCTAATTGCCAGGGGCAATTTCCATAAAATGCATGAAATATGCGACTAGTAGAGCGGTCGTGAGAATGGTTGTAATGATGACGCCCTTTGTACCCATTGTGTTGTCCTTATTAGTTGGTGAAAGTGCTCACAGTATCAATAGGCTTTGATTGATAATCAATTCGAAAAAAATCAGCTTTATCGCTATAAAAATTTTGAGTTAAAAGCTTCGTGGGTCGGAAGCAAAGCAGGTCTAGGAGCCTGTCGGACTTAGGATGAATCTACTACGAAAAAGCCATTTCGGTCCATTTTTCCGATCAATTTCGTTAAATATGCTCAATATTCGCCTCAAATGATCGAAAAAATGGTCTCAAAATGGCTTTCTCTCGCGACGATCACCTAAGTCCGATAGGCTCCTAGTGTATTTTACAGGCAAAACTGCCGTATTAGCTTTGATAGCCATTCAACGGTCGGCTGAATTCTATCTAATGAAAGGTACTCATCCGGTTGATGTGTCTGGTCAGGGAGTGGCGTGATGGTGACCTCGAATCCTGGTTTGTCGAGCCATGAGGCTAATAGATCAACCACCTCTCGATTGCTGGTATCAGACTCGGGGCTGGCGCTGTTCATCGATGGCAGCGCGATAAGCTGTTGCAGCATCTCATTTAGTTTTGGGGATTTGAAAGTCATACGAGATTGTCGATAATAAGCGGGTGCTTTGCCAAATCAATCAGAGAGCAACGTACGTCATCAAAGAGATAGCTATGCGGATTACTGGTCTTATATTAATGTTGTTTTCATTTGAGGCATTGGCATTGGCGTTCCCTGCCGACTGGCGTCTGCCTACAGAAAAGGAGATGGCCGTTGAGTCGCCATTAAATCAGACAAGGATTGAGAGTGACTTTAATCAGGATGGTAAGCTTGATCATGCCTTTTTGTTAAAGAGCATTAACTATCCGGGGGAAGGTTTAGTTGTATATGTCTCGACAGCGACTGGGTATGAGTGGCAGGTGCTTGACCGAGTTGAGTGGGGTGAGGAGTACGCGGATGCCGGGTTGAAAATGCGCATTAAGCTGGCGGCGCCCGGTCGTTATAAAACTGCCTGTGCACTCGGTTATTGGGTGTGTGGGCCGGAGGAGCCTGAGGTGCTCGAACTGAAGAAAGCCGCGATTTATCAAAATCGCTTTGATGATGCGATTGCAGTATGGTTTTGGGATAAGGGTATCAATCAGTTTAAAAAGGTTTGGTTAGGCATTTCTGGTGATCGTTAGCGTGTATTAATTAAGCCTCTGTTACTGGTGCTTCGATCTGCTGCAGCATGACTTTAGCGGCTTCTTGTTGCGCGATCTGGAGTTCGTTGAAGAGTGCTTTGGCCTGCTTAAGATCGCCTTCTTTGGCAATTGATTCCATTTTGAGTGAGATTTCACTGAGCTGTTTAGCACCAAACTGCCCGCTGGCCCCTTTAATTGAATGTGCTGCGTGTTCTAATAACCCCAGGTCTCCTTGATGGATTGCGCTTTCGACTCGCTTGATATTGTCGAGTGCATTTTGGGTGTGCTGTTCAATTGTGTCTGGGAAGCGATCGCCGAACATTTTTCTAAGTTGGTTGAAGGGTTCAAAATCCAGTACTCCTGATGGTTCAGGAGGTTTGTTGGCAGGCTCGGTCAGGCTTTCGTCGCTGTTGTCATCAACCAGCTCCATTTTGTGCTCTAGCCACTTAATCAAGATCTTTTCAAGTGACGCCTGACTAACAGGTTTTGATATGTAGTCATCCATTCCTGCACTTAAGCATTTCTCTCGGTCAGATTTCATTGCGTTGGCGGTGAACGCGATAATAGGCGGGTATTCCTGCTCTGGCTCTTTTTCCTGTAGTTTTCGAATTTCTGCGGTGGCTTCAAAACCATCCATTTCAGGCATCAGGCAATCCATAAAGATTAAATCAAAATCACGAAGCCTGGTTAAAGCCAGGGCCTCTAGTCCGTTGCCAGCTGGAGTGACTGTGCAGCCATACCCTTCGAGCATTTCTGTGGCGACATTAATGTTGACAGGGTTGTCTTCAGCAAGCAGTATTTGTGCATTGGATAGCATCAGTTTTTGACGTGGCCCCGAAATTGACTCCTGGATTGTATGTCGTGTGACCAGTGGTATTTCACTCCCGGACTGTTTTGCACTCCAGATTAATGAGAGTACTAATGGCACCTCAGATGGGTGAGTCGGCTTTTCTAAATAGCCACCCAGTCCTGGTGATTGTAAATTCCTGAGCCCCCCTTTTCCAGGGAATGATGTGACAAATAAAATGGCTCCATTGTCGAGTAATTTTTGTTTTGATATTTCAGCGACAAGCTCTTCGCCATCCATATCTGGCATTTTATAATCGATGATTGCGATATCAAAGGGATCGTTGTTACGGATGCCTTGTTGGAGTGCATTAATTGCCATGTCACCACCAATGGTACTGACAACCTCTCTCATCTCTAATGTCGAGACCTGCTCTTCAAATATTATTCGTGCTGTTGGACAATCATCAACAATAAGTATTTTGAGCCCTTTTAAATGGTCGAAGTTTTTTATGGTGAGCTGCTCTCTGGATGGTTCAGAGTTTATCGTTAATTTAATAGTGAAGCTGAAGGTTGAGCCGCTGCCTTTTTGACTTTCAACCTTGATGTCACCATGCATCAAAGAGCAGAGCTGTTGGCATATCGCAAGCCCAAGCCCCGTGCCGCCATATTTACGTGTGGTAGAGCTATCTTCCTGATCAAATTTATTAAAGACACGTGATAGCTTTTCTTCTGCTATCCCGATGCCTGAGTCTTTTACTGATATCTTGAATATGGCAATATTGCTATTTGACTGGTTATCGCTCGCTGACTCTACCGTGAGTAAAATATTCCCCTGTTGGGTGAATTTAACTGCGTTACTAAGCAAATTTAATAAAATTTGACGTACCCGACCAGGGTCACCAATGACAAATCGTTTTGTATCAGGTTTGTATCGGAGCAGCATTACAATATTTTTTTCTCGGCACTTTAATGCCATTAATTCAGAAACATCCTCGGTTAATGATTGAAGGTCAAATGGAACTTCTTCAAGTTCCATTTTTCCTGCTTCGATTTTTGAAAAATCCAGAATGTCATTGATGATGGTCAGTAAAGCATCGGCAGAGCTCATGGTTGCTTTGGCGTAACTACGTTGTTTTGAAGTAAGGTTAGTATCTAATAACAGGCCTGACATGCCGATAATACCGTTCATCGGTGTGCGTATCTCGTGACTCATGTTAGCCAGAAACTCTGATTTCTGCTGTGTGGCAGATTCAGCAGCCTCTTTTGCTTCCAGCAGTGCAAATTCAGCATGTTTGCGATCAGTGATGTCTAATATTGTGCCGATTGATAGCGTTGCATTGCCTCGTTTGTCGTAAGTGATTTCGCAGCGTTCATTGACGTATTTAATGATGCCGTCACTCATTAGCAAGCGGTGTTCGATGTTATATGGCTCGTGTTTTTTGATGGAATTTTCGTAGGTCTTGTTTACCATTTCTCTATCATCTGGGTGAATCACATTCATGAGAATTTCATATGATGCACTGGTGTTATTTTGGTCAACATCAAATATTCGATATGCTTCATTTGACCAGGTTAACTCATTTTTTTTAATGTCGAGTTCCCAGCTTCCCATATGAGCCATTTGTTGAGCGAGGGCAAGGCTATGTTCATTTTTCTTTAGTTTGTTTTCAGCAAATTTTCGTTCTGTGATATCTGTGCGGATCGCAATGTAGCTCTCTGGTTCGCCATCATCGTCAAGAAAGGGAACGATAGTGGTATCGACCCAATAGAGGCGACCACTTTTTGATTTATTGCATATCTCACCATTCCAGACTTTTCCCGATGAAATCATATGGTACATCGCTTTAAAAAAATTCTTTTCGTGATGACCCGAATTAAGTATGCGATGGTTTTGGCCGAGTAGTTCTTTTCGACTATAACCAGTGATCTCAGTAAACTTGTCATTTACAAAATGAATCGTGCCTGCTGCATCAGTAATAGCGACAATTGCATGTTGATCGAGTGCAAAACGCTGTTCTTCCAGGTCAATAAGTGCCTCCTGAATTTCCAGGCTGCTCTGTTCCATCATTAGTTCTTGTTCTAGCCGTGCTGAATTCATGTGATTAAATGCATCTGCAAGGATGCCAATCTCATTGTTTGCTTTGACCTCGACTTGTTGGCCGGTTTTCCCCGCCGCAATTGCCTTGCTGGCTTCAACCAGTTGTGTGATAGGTCGGGTGATTCGTCTTGCCTGGAAAATAGCGAGGCCAGCGACCAGAATGCTGGTGATTAAAAATATCAACAGCACGATCTGCTTTAATCTGTGTGCTGGTGCGAGCGCATCATCGCTATTAATTTCACTGATGAGTGCCCAGTTTATCCCCGGTAACTGTATCGTCTGGTGTACGCCAATAACCTCTTGTCCATTTGGGCCGGTGTAATTGAAGGCGACTTCAACCCCATTATCGTTAGTCGTATTATTGCTGGCATGCTCTTTTTTCCAGAGCATGAACTGTTTTGAATTAATCTGACGATTTAATACGTCACCTTCATTTTTATGATTAAGTGGTGTTCGTAACTTTCCATCATGGCCGATGATGTAATGAATCAGGGATTTGTTATTGACGTTGTTATGTATCAGCTGAGTGATGCGCTCATGTTGTATTTGAATTGCAAATAATCCAGCCTTTTCTCCCTCGGGATTTAATATTGGTGCGGTAATGAAGCCAGTTATTTTATTATTAGATGGTGAATATGGCTCAAGGTCTGAAAATAGTGTTTGACTATTCTCTAACGTTTTTCTGGCGCTGTTGGCAAAGTGTGTTGTGGCATCGGGACCGCTAAAGAGATTGCTGCCCAGGTTTGATTCGTTGGCGATAGTGAATAGGATGTTGCCATCTGTATCAATTAAAAACAGGTTGTAGATGTAGTCATACTGACGTGAAAAGCTAATCAAATCTTTTTGGTTGCGCTTTACTAGCCTCAGCCAGCGTTCGCTTTTGGTGAATTCTGCCAGACTGCTGTGGCTGGCTTCATACGATTTTTTTAAGGCGATTAGAAAATCGGCATTACGTTGACTTCCAGCCTGGCTGTTGATGTCCATGAAGCGGTAGTCAAACCAGCTACGGACAAATCTGGCACTTTCACGGGCATCTTGTTCAAGTTTTTGTGAGACAGATTCATGCAGGCCATCACTTGCCTGGCGGTAGCCTACCCATGCGGTTAGTGTCATTGGCAGAAGTGAGAGTAGTAAAAACCATAAAAATAAACTACGAGCGAGCGAATCTCGTGATTTACCGCGCGCTGGAATAGCATTTTCTGAGGTTGTATTCACGGATTGTCATTTCCCTGCTGGTGAAAACAGGGTGTGCTGACGAGCATTGCTATCTGTGTTGACTATAAGGCGTGGTGATGTGGCCTGGGTGCTGAACAGGGCGTGATATTTTTGACGGTTTTTCATCCCTGATTCCTTTTAGTATTTTGGGTGAGAATTCCATTCATCACCTTGTTATATGCGGCTAAATCACTAGCGTCTGTGTGGCTGGTTTGTGATTGATTTTCGTTGCTATTGGGCTGGGTTTATTGATAGTTTCGAGGCCTCATAATTATTTTATCGGAGTGTTTTCATTTTTCTTTACATTGATTAAGTGGCGGTGAACCGGCTTTATCGTTGGTCGGCTTGCGGTAGGCTATATGGTGATTCTGCTGCTGCGAATGCTTCGCGGTGCAATTGTTGCTGGAATATATACCTATAATGAGCTGGCATTGGAGTGAACGCTGCCGTTACTATGGTGTGGCTTGCTGTTTTTATTGTGATTTCTAATGGTGAATAAACGACAAAATCGAATCTTTAGGGGCGGAGGTAAGTAAATGGAGATGGGGTGTCACAAGTGGGTGTGACGGGCGAATCACGCCGTATCAGGCTTGATGAAATTAGCGATCAATTACGCGCCGAGGGTTTGATTGATAAAGAGCAGCATGAGATGTTGATGCTTAAGGCGCGCTTTCGCGATACGGGTGAGCAGCATCCGTTTGCGATTGTAGCGAGTCATAATTTAATGGCTGCTACGGAGCCACCTCAAGCGTTAAATCAGGACTTTCTGAGTCAGTGGCTGGCTGAAAAATTATCTATTCCCTATCGTCGTATTGACCCCTTAACGGTCGATGTTGCTCGTATTGCTGCGGTTGTTTCATATAGCTATGCAGAACGAAATAAGCTCCTGCCGATTGAAATGGGGGTGTCTCATGTGGTGATCGCGACAGCAGAACCCTATCAGATCGCGTGGATGAAAGAGCTTGAGCATGTCCTGAATAAAGAGATCAGGTTAGAGATCACCAGTCCTGCTGATATCGAGCGTTTTCGTGTTGAATTTTATGCCATCTCTAAATCAGTGGTGGGGGCTAATGACGACCAGCATGGTGAGGTGCCCAGTGAAATTAATAATCTTGAACAGATGCTGGAAATGGGCAAGGCAGGTAGCCTGGATGCGAATGACCAGCATGTGGTTAATATCGTCGATTGGTTACTGCAGTACGCCTTTGATCAGCGAGCGAGTGATATCCATTTAGAACCGCGGCGTGAGCAGGGAAATATCCGTTTTCGTATTGATGGCATGTTGAATCAGGTGTATGAGTTACCTGCGACGGTGATGGCAGCAGTGGTTAGCCGAATCAAGATTTTGGGCCGGATGGATCTGGCTGAAAAACGACGTCCGCTTGATGGTCGCTTAAAAACCAGAACACCGAATGGCAAAGAGGTGGAGCTGCGCCTCTCAACCATGCCGACTGCCTTTGGTGAGAAGATGGTGATGCGTATTTTTGATCCGGATATTCTGGTGAAGAATTTTTCTGACCTTGGTTTTGGCCAGGCAGAATCAGCACAGTGGAAAGGGATGATCGACAAGCCACATGGTATTATCCTGGTGACAGGGCCAACAGGCTCGGGTAAAACCACTACGCTGTATTCGACGTTGAAGCACCTCGCCAGGCCGGAGTTGAATATCTGTACCATTGAAGACCCGATTGAGATGGTGGTGCCTGATTTTAATCAGATGCAGGTGCAGCACAATATTGACCTCGCTTTTGCTGATGGTGTGCGTGCACTGTTACGGCAGGACCCAGACATTATTATGGTGGGTGAGATACGTGACCGTGAAACAGCCGAGGTAGCGATACAGGCGGCGTTAACCGGTCACCTGGTGATATCGACGCTGCATACCAATGATGCTGTGCTGGCGATTACGCGGCTGCTGGAGATTGGAGTGCCACAATACATGATTAGCGCCTCGGTGATTGGCGTGGTGGCGCAGCGCTTGGTAAGGACGTTATGCCCACATTGTAAACAGCCAACGACACCTGACAAAGCGTTGTGGCAGGCGTTGAGTCAGCCGTGGAAGAGCGCGGTGCCAGAGAAAATCATGGCGGCCAATGGTTGTCTGGAATGTCGTCAAACAGGGTATGCGGGGCGTGTGGGCATCTATGAGATGATGACGTTGTCGAGTGGCCTGCGGGAGCAGTTGCGTCATCAGAAGGTTGATATTGCACAGGTTCGGCAGCAGGCGCAAAAAGAGGGAATGCGGCCGTTGCGGATTAGTGGCCTGCAGAAGGTGGCGAGGGGGATTACCTCGTTGGATGAGGTCTTTAGAGTCGCGCCACCGCAGGTGGATGAGTGATGGAAAAACTATTGTTCTGAATTGACGCGCATTGATCAATGTCAAACTGTTGTCTCTTAATCTCATTGAGCGCGGATATTCGAGTCATTGTATGATTTGATTACATATGGGCGTCGCTGAATTTCTTCACGATGTCTGAGAGCCGCTGTAGATCGTTATCGAGTTGCTTTTCTCGTTGTTGAATCTGCTGTGAAAACTCAGCAAATGTTTCGATGAGTTTTGTTTTTTCATCCTGCTCATAATCACCAAAGTGCTCACGATAATATTGCCGTAAGGTTTCAAGCATGGCAGAGCATTGTGTTTCGTTCATTTCTGTTTGGCACAGGATTTCGGTGAATGTGTCTTCAAGATCGAGCGGTGATTTATTGAATAATCGCTTGTGGCGGGAAACAAGTTGTTGAATGATTTGCGTTGCTTCGGGTTCTTCAATGTCAGATACCAGGCGAGAGATGTTTGATGCAGTCCCTGCCGTTGGTATTTGTGCCGAGGTTGTTGTCTTTGCAGGCTCAGCTGCTGCAGGCAGGTTAAATACAGCTGCGCCAAAGCGCTCAAGCCCAGCATCGATAAGTGGCTGCAGTAGCTGTTTAGCTTCGCCCTTGCTGGTTTCGGGGTATTGTAGATAGGAGAGGATGGCGACTGATAGATAATCACCAGAGAGTGCTGTGCTGGAAGCGGTGTCAGGTGCAATTTTAGGCGCAGAAATATCACTCGCATCACTGCCAGGCTGGCGCTTGTCGTGCCAGTATTTGCTGAAATGGTGTGGTTTTTTACTGGCGATAAGTTTGTTGTCTATGCGTATGGCAAGTGCTTGAATACACTGACTTGCCGGGCTTTGAGGTTGTGCAATGATGATGGGGGTTTGGAGGTAAACCGCACTGCTAATCATGGGATCTTCCGCAATACTGCCCATGTAGCCAATACATGTCTGCAGATATTTTTTAGTCGCGGCGGAAAAACGATGGAATATTTCATTTGCCTTTTGTGGGCTAGCGGCACGATTCACAATGGTGTAGATCGGCTGTTTGAGTTGTTTACGTTTCATCACGCGTATGAGTGAAAAGGCATCAGTGAGTGAGGTCGGTTCAGGTGTGACCACCAGGACGCAGTATTGTGCTGAGGCGAGAAACGCTAATACTGTTTCCCCGATACCTGCTGCGGTATCTATTAGCAGGTAGTCGAAACGAGATTCTAACTGTGATAGTGCCTTTGATAATACGTGATATTGCTCCTGGTTGAGCTCTGCGCACTCTGAGATACCAGATGCAGCTGGTACGACCTTGATACCATCAGGGCCATCGAGCATGATTTCATCGATATTTTTTTCACCGTTTAGCAGGTGCTCAATGGTGAACTCTGGTCTTAGGTTTAGCAGGATATTGATATTGGCGAGGCCCGTATCTGCATCCAGGATGCAGACCTTTGCCCCTAGTTTGGCGAGTGCGATGCCGAGGTTGGTGCTAACGCTGGTTTTACCGACGCCACCTTTGCCGCTACTGATGGCAATCACACGCGTGGGGCGAGTGAGTGATGCCGATGTTGGGTCGGGGAGTATCTCGGGTGTAGAAAGGCTGGGTGCTGGTATGTGCATGACTGGTGGTACAACGTTACCGTATGAGGCCGCGTTGCTAGATTCCCTCTTGTTCTGAATGGCTAAGGGTAATGGTATTGTTATATTGCATCATTTTGATACCACTTATATCATTTTTTTTATGCGATTGCGTCTGGTGGTCGTTGGTTGCCGGGGTCGTTGTGTTATTTTTGATGGGGATGGGGTTAGAAATTTTAATGGTATCTGCATTATTGGTGGCAGATTGAGCGGGAAGATTTTCGTCAATTTTCGGTGTGATAACGGGCGGAGCAGTGCCGACAGGCATCATGCGCTGTGCCAGAGGGGTCAGTGGTCGCCCCAGATGTTGCTCGTAGATAAGCGTAAATACCATGATGTTCTGAATATAATTGCGCGTCTCTTTAAACGGAATGGTTTCGGCCCACAGGTCTGCGTCGACCTGTTGTTTGTCTGGAATCCAGCGTTTTACCCGGGCCTGGCCTGCATTGTAGGCGGCGAGGGCGAGAACTGGGTTGTTATTGAAGCGTTTCATCACTTTGCCCAGGTGTTTCATACCGAGCTTCAGGTTGATATCAATGTCGATCAGTTGCATATGGTTTTTAATGCGAATGCCGGTGCCGCGCGTCAGCTGTTTGGCTGTGCGTGGCATCAGTTGCATTAATCCCATTGCCCCTGCGCTGGAGCGGGCGTCGGAAGTAAAGGCGCTCTCCTGGCGGATCAGGGCAAAGGCGAGTGCGGCATCGACGTTATTTTCACTGGCCTTGAGCATGATCTTGTTTTGGTGAACAAGCGGAAAACGTACATCCAGGTCATCGCGATGTTTAGTGCGAGCAATGGTCAGGATGGCGCGATCATGCCAGCCCCAGCGATGGGCTAATTGCCCGGCCTGGTGCAGCTGTTTTTCACTCATATGCTGGGTCGCGTGAAACCACTCTCTTCGTGCTTCTACCGTGCGTTTGAGTATAAACAGTTCGCGTGCCCTTAAAATACCGGGAAGTTGTTCAATATTGGTAGCGAGTTCATCGTTTTGTAATAAGGCGGCATGTTCGAGACGGTAAGGGCGGGCGAGTTTGTCGGCTGCAAGAAAGCTGTAGTAGCCGCGACTCATCGCCAGGGTATTGTAGATTGCTTCGGCCTCTACTTGCTGGCCGAGTGCCTCTAGTGCGCGTGCGCGCCAATATTGCCAGCGTGTCATTTGCTGTTCATTGTCGTTTAATTGATAGAGCCAGGCCAGTGCTGCATCCCAGTTTTGCTGATTGAGTGCGGTACGCACACGCCATTCGCGTAGTGATTGATCGGCTGGTTTTTCTTCAAGCACAGCAAGCCAGCTGAGCGCTTCAGGTTTGTTACGCAGTGCCATAGCCATTCCTATGGCACGCTCAACACGGCTAATTTCATCATCGCTGAACGGGTAGCGGGCGCTTATTGTTGTCTGCCATGCGCTAGCGGTTTTGACTGGATTGGTGCGCGCCATGCGCGTTAGGCCGTGTACGATGATGGTGTTACGCATTGGGTGTTCGCTGGTAAAATACTTTGTCGAAAGAATGCGTGACGGTTTGCGGTGTACTTCAATCCATTTGTTGGCCCAGACGCGTTCTTTTCTGGATAGAAAACGGGTCAAGTAACGGGTCAGCGTGAGTTTGCGTTTACCCATTGCGAGTTGAATGCGCTGCCATGCGAGCGTGTCATCAATAAAGCCTGCGTCGTGCCATGCAGTAAATAGTGGATCGCAGGCGCGAGGCTGTGAGTGCCCTACCAGCCATAACTGTTCAAGGCGATCGAAGGCCGCTTCCTGGTCTCCTTTCTTGAGCAGGGCGCGGCGATAGTAGCAGGCTAGTGTGACATTATTGCCTGGCCGGTAATATTGCTCAATCTCTTTCCAGCGTCCATTTTGTGCGAGCTTCTTGATCCAGCGAAAATGGAGTCGTGAGCTGAGCGGGCTATCATGAAAGGTATCGATAAAGGTATTGATCTCTTCCGCTGGTCGTTTATGCAGTCGTGTGCGTAGATATTCATAGCGTAGATACGGATAGAGTGGATAGTCCTGCAGCTGAGGCGTTAATTTTTTGAATTGTGTGATCGCACCGCGCTGTAATGCTTGCTCTGCTGTCACGAAATCGGCGCGTTGCTGATCAATTATTGACGCGGTTGGATTGTCGGGGTTATTAAGGGGGGTAGCCCAAGTGTTTGATGCAATAGATAATACCAGGCACGCTACGATACTGGGTAAATAAGCTTTTCGAATAATTCGGGACATAAGGCTGATTATGAAATTTTCATGCCAGCTATGTGAAATGGTAGTGCGGTTTGGGTAAAGCAGGAGAAAGCTGGGAGGTACATGGTACCGCCCAGCGAGATGGTGTGTTTACGACGCCATATCTTTCAGTGCCTTCAGCGGCTGAACCTTAACAACATTGCGCGCTGGTTTTGCCTTGAAAGTCATCTCCTCGCCAGTGAAAGGGTTGGTGCCTTTGCGGGCGCGAGTAGCGGGCTTGCGATTGACTTTAACTTTTAGGATGCCAGGCAGGGTAAATACCTGAGCAGAACCCTTTTTGATGTGCCCTTCAATGACGGTTTTTAATTCATCAAATACGGAGGCAACTTCCTTTTTGGTCAGGCCAGTCTTTTCAGATAGATGCCCAAAAAGAGCGGTGCGGGTGAATGGCTCTTTGATCGCTTTTACGCGAGGCGTAGCAGCAACTGCTTTTTTGGTAGATGCCTTTTTCTTTGTTGCCGCTTTTTTCTTAGTAGCCATGCTTGTCTCCTCAGTTTTTTAAGTGTGCCGTTAAACTATGCAGTTAAACAAGATCGTGTATCGTATCGGTGAAGGCAGAATAACAACGTGTCTAATAAAGCGCAACGGTTTGTTACGGTGTTGTTAAAGTAAGGTTGAGGCTATTAATCTCGGAATAAATCATTATTTATGGTGAAAAGGCTCAGTGATAAAACCAGGATACCTTTAATATTTGAAGAAATTGTTACATTTTGAGTGTGCTGTATGTGGGGGATGTTGCAGTATTAATGGTAGTTGTATCGAAAAAAAGAGTGCGGTGCTGCTTAAGTGGCAGGAAAATAGCGAGGAGTGATGAATATTGTCTTATGTAATTGAGGTTGTGGTTTGCCATGGTGGATAATGCTCAGCAGGTTAAATTTGCGATTCGGATTTCTGCCGAAGATTATATTTATTACTATAAGGGTCAGGCAAAGCAGGTCATTGTGAATGCGCATGATGGTCGTCGAGTGCAATTTCCGGCGAGCTGTCTACAGCCTTTTGTATTGCATGATGGGGTCAATGGTGTTTTTAGCCTGTGCTTTGATGCAGATAATAAACTGATCGGTTTAGAGAAAATTGGTGAGTTATCGTAGCTTATGAATGAAATAAAAAAACTGCTTGAAGTGATGTCTCAATTGCGAGACCCAGAGGCTGGCTGCCCGTGGGATCTGGCGCAGGATTACCGTTCGATTGCGCCCTGTACCATTGAAGAGGCGTATGAAGTGGTGGATGCGATTGAGCGTGGAGAGATGGATGATCTGTGTGATGAGTTGGGTGATCTGCTGTTTCAGGTCGTGTTTTATGCCCAGATTGCTAAAGAAGAAGGGCGCTTTGACTTTGCGCGGGTGGTTGAAACCATTACAGAAAAACTAATTCGCCGTCATCCGCATGTGTTTGATGATGATGTTGATGGTGCCCAGATTCCTGAGGGTGATCATGGTGCTATGTGGGAGAAGATTAAAGCGGGTGAGCGACGAAAAAAAAGTGTCGCTGTGAGTGATCAGAGCGCTTTGAATGGCGTTGCGATGACACTGCCCGCTTTAACACGTGCGGTGAAGCTGCAGAAACGTGCGGCCCATGTCGGTTTTGACTGGCCTGAAATTGGTCAGGTGCTGAATAAGGTGCAGGAAGAGCTAGATGAGGTGCGTGAAGTGCTTGAACAGAAGCAGGGTGATCTGCGCATGCGTCATGAGGTGGGTGATCTGTTGCAGGCGGTGAGTAATCTTGCGCGTCACGCATCAATCGACCCAGAGTGTGCGCTACGTGAAGCGAACAGGCGTTTTGAGCATCGCTTTAGTCTGGTTGAGGCACAGTGCGCTGACCTGGGGGTGATGCCGCAGGATGTCAATTTGTTAGCGCTTGATGCGATGTGGCTAAAGGCCAAATTGGCAGAATAATCGCGCTGAATCTGCTGGTGCACGCCGCTCACGTCATTTTTTTGTAATGTTGCGATTTTATATGGGCAAAATATGCGGCAAGGCCCTGGTTAATTTTTTCTATCAATACAGTAAATTACCACCTTTTATCCGGTTGTTTCTAATATTTTCTCGATCTTGGCATGATCAATGCTTTTAACTGAATTAAGGGGATGGCATATCGAGCCGCTAATAATAGTGAAGGATCTCGAAATGGCCATTACCGATAAGGATCTGGATGGTCTGGCAAGGATGTAAACCTGAATATTGGAGGATACGCATATGATGGGCATGATGATAGAAGCAGTATTGGTGGCTTTCACATTGGGCGGTGTTATTGGAGCAGCGGTCGCAGTTCATTTGAAATCGTCTACTGACACTAGTCAGCAGTGGTCGGAAGATGTAGCACCAGACGATGAGTCACTGGTATATATAAAAGAAGAGCAGAGCCGTCAAAAACGCCGTTAAGTGGGGGTTGTTTGTCGGTAGTGAAAGTTGTCGTTCTACAGACCAATGTAGCTGATAGATGTTGCTAGCAACTGAATTTTAGCGATTGGGCTAATTAGTTGCTTGCATGTTAGCGCTATCAACGGATTATAGGTGGACTATAGTTGGGCGGTTTTCGCTATTTGCAATTCTATTCCACACAAATGAAGAGTCGATAAGGCTTTTGTTGCACTATAATGGTTTGACTATTGCTTGTTTCTTTGACTGGATGCTGCGTAGCTCTTATGGCGTCGGCTAGTTTGGTGGCAATTTGCGGGTTCTGATGTGATGCACCTGATGGGTGCGTTGACGACAGGGTTTGATTGCAGGTGGTTTGTTTGCCTGTATGGGCCTTTAATGTTGACTCAAAAAAATGGAAAATTGATGACGTGCAGGGTGTGCGTGCGACGTTGATTGACGGCGTTATTTTTACGGTGCGCTGATAGAAGTGTCTGGGCTGTGCCTGATGTAGGAAGATGAGTCTAATGGTGTGGGTTTTGAGTATCCATAAGATTAGTTCTAAGCCGCCAAACGCATAGTCATAGAAGGTGGGCTTGATTTGGTAGCGGGCTGTAGAGAATGTGGTCCGTCGTCGTTTAGGGTGTTGGGGGCTATGTGTGGCTGACTGGAAATTTTGCTGAAAAAGTAGTAAATTATGCCGTTCTCTTATAGCAAGTTTTGGGTTTGAAATAGCACGACGATGGCGCACAAATTATTTATTAAGACCTTTGGTTGTCAGATGAACGAATACGACTCTGACAAAATGGCGGAGGTGCTCGCAGCATCGCACGGCGCACAGCTGGTCGATTCTGCTGAAGAGGCCGATATTTTGCTGCTCAATACCTGTTCGATTCGTGAAAAAGCACAGGAAAAAGTATTTCACCAGTTAGGTCGCTGGCGCGAAATGAAAGTGAAACAGCCAGATATCGTGATCGGTGTCGGTGGCTGTGTTGCCAGCCAGGAAGGGAATGCGATCCGCGAACGCGCACCGTTTGTTGATCTGGTGTTTGGTCCGCAGACATTTCATCGTTTGCCTGAGATGCTGAATGAAGTGAAGCAGCAGCGTCACCCAGTGATCGATATCAGTTTTCCCGAGATTGAAAAGTTTGACTGCATGCCGGAGCCGAAGGCGGATGGCCCGACGGCGTTTGTCTCAATCATGGAAGGGTGTAGCAAATACTGCACCTTCTGCGTGGTGCCTTATACCCGCGGTGAAGAGTTTAGTCGCCCGTTTGACGATGTGTTGAGTGAAATCTCATCGCTTGCTAGTCAGGGGGTGCGTGAAGTGAATCTATTGGGTCAGAATGTCAACGCCTATCGTCATGAGATGGAAGATGGCACTGAGGCAGATCTTGCTCTGTTGATCACTTATGTTGCCAGTATCGATGGTATTGAGCGGGTTCGTTTTACCACCTCGCACCCGGTTGAGTTTAGTGACAGTCTGATTGAGGCCTATCGTGATGTGCCAGAACTGGTGAGTCATCTACACCTGCCGGTGCAGAGTGGTTCTGATCGTATTTTGGGTGCGATGAAACGTGGTCATACCTCGCTGGAATATAAATCAAAGATTCGTCGCCTACGTGAAATCCGCCCCGATATCAGCATGTCGTCTGATTTTATTATTGGCTTTCCTGGTGAGTCGGATGCTGATCACCGCGCCACGATGGCGCTGATTGAAGATATTGGCTTTGATCACTCGTTTAGTTTCATCTATAGTGCGCGCCCCGGTACGCCAGCTGCGGCATTTCCTGATGAGGTATCGCATGCGGTTAAGCAGCAGCGCCTGGCGGAATTACAGAAGCGAATTATTGAGATGGCAGCTGAGATTAGCGCGTCGATGGTCGGTACTGAGCAGCGAGTGTTGGTGGAACGAGTCTCGAAAAAGGACCAGGCACAGTTAGCCGGTCGTACTGACAATAATCGTTGGGTGAATTTTACCGCGGATCAATCGTTGATAGGACAGTTTGCCAATGTGCGCGTTACCGAGGCATTGCCTAATTCTCTGCGTGGTGAGTTGATTCCAGTGATTGAACCAAATAATGAGCGACATGTCGCATAGCGGTTTTTCAGCATAAACACATTATATACAGTGCGTAATTGTAGTTCAGCCCAGGTGTCATCGAGAGGCACCGCTTTCTTTTTCTTTCAAATATGTGAATTCCATCTTGAGTGATAATCAACAGATTAGTGAACTGCTTTTAGAGCCTGTCGACAACCATCGTCTAGCTGAACTCTGTGGGCAGTTTGATGGCCATTTGCGCCAGGTCGAGGCGCACTTCGGTATTGAGATTAGTAATCGAGGCAATGATTTTCGTCTTGTTGGCAATCCTGATGCGGTGATTGAGGCGAGTAAATTATTGAAGACGCTGTACGCTGAAACCGATGGCGCAACACTTGCGCCGTCACAGGTACAGATGGCGCTGCACTCCGCTCCCGCGCTTAAAGAGCTGCAACAGCAGATGGTTGAGAGCGTGCAGATTCAGACCAGAAAGGGCGGCATTAAAGGGCGTGGAATTAATCAGGCGATGTACCTGCAGAGTATCTTAAGTCAGGAGATTAACTTTGGTATTGGCCCTGCTGGCACAGGTAAAACCTATCTGGCGGTGGCCTGTGCGGTTGAGGCGCTGGAGAAAGAAGAGGTGCGCCGCATATTGCTGGTGCGTCCTGCGGTGGAGGCAGGTGAACGACTCGGCTTTTTACCGGGAGATTTGTCACAGAAAATCGACCCCTATCTTCGTCCACTCTATGACGCGCTGTATGAAATGCTTGGTTTTGAACGTGTTGCT
The DNA here is from genome assembly GCA_021648525.1 of Gammaproteobacteria bacterium. Taxonomy (GTDB): domain Bacteria; phylum Pseudomonadota; class Gammaproteobacteria; order SZUA-140; family SZUA-140; genus SZUA-76. The sequence goes on along the minus strand of JAKISP010000002.1, from coordinate 82,159 downwards.
AAATTGATCGAGCAGAATGTAATTGAAGTGGCACCGCTTGCCTATATGCGTGGTCGTACCCTGAATGAATCTTTTATCATTCTTGATGAGGCGCAAAATACTACCGTTGAGCAGATGAAGATGTTTTTGACCCGTGTCGGTTTTGGCTCGACCGTGGTGGTAACTGGCGACGTAACACAGGTTGATCTGCCGCGTGGTAGCACCTCAGGGCTGCGGCATGTGATCGATGTATTGAAAGATATCAATGGCATAAGCTTTACCTTCTTTGAGTCGCAGGATGTGGTGCGGCATCCACTGGTACAGCGCATCGTGCAGGCCTATGCGGCCACAGAGGCGCAGGAAGAAAAAGATGGTGGGCGGCGTGGACGTTGAGCCAGATCGGTCTGAAAGCTCTAGCCTGGACCTGGTGCTAGATCTACAGCTTGCACTGTCGCAATCGCAAGATGTCGACCTGCCTGTGCAGGGAGACTTGAGGCAGTGGGTTACAGCGGCGCTTGAAGGTGCAATGGAGGTGGTTGAACTCACCATTCGGCTGGTCGAAAATGGAGAAAGTGCTGCGCTTAATGAGCAGTATCGCGATAAACAGGGGCCGACTAATGTGCTCTCATTTCCGTTTGAGGCGCCGGCCGATGTGCCACTACCGCTGTTGGGTGACCTTGTTATCTGTGTCCCGCTAGTGGTGCAAGAGGCGCAGGCGCAAGGTAAAACGGTACGTGCCCATTGGGCCCATCTGGTGGTGCATGGGGTGTTGCATCTGCGAGGTTATGATCATGTTGATGATAGTGACGCGCGTGAAATGGAAGATTTAGAGAGAAAAATCATGGCATACTTGGGATTCGACGACCCATATATGAATGATGGCGTGGTGTAATGATGAAGACAATTTTAGATTTGATGAGCGGAAAACCAATGAAACCAGGAATAGGGCAACCATGAACAGCGACCGATCGCTCGAGCCGGCGACTGCAAAAGATGGCTTCTTAGGTAAACTGAAGAAGGCATTTGCACAGGAACCGGCGGATCGTGTAGAACTTATTGAAAGCTTGCGCGAGTCTCAGCAGCGCCATCTGCTGGATGCTGATGCTCTTACCATGATCGAAGGGGTGCTGGAAGTTTCTGAGATGCAGGTGCGGGACATCATGATCCCACGTTCGCAGATGGTAGTAGTGGAACGTGATGCGCCATTGAAAGAGATTTTGCCAGTGATTGTCAAATCAGCCCATTCGCGTTTTCCGGTCATCGGTGATGGAAAGGATGAAGTCGAGGGCATTCTGCTAGCAAAGGATCTGTTGTCCTATGCGCTTGATGGAAGTAAGTCCTTCAACGTACGTGATGTGCTGCGTCCTGCTGCATTTATTCCTGATAGCAAACGCCTTAATGTTTTATTGAAGGACTTTCGCGCCAGTCGAAACCACATGGCGATTGTCGTTGATGAATACGGTGGTATTGATGGCCTGGTGACGATTGAAGATGTGCTGGAACAGATTGTCGGTGAAATTATTGATGAGCATGATGTGGCGGAAGATAGTTACATCATGAAGCATAGCGAGGTCAGTTTTACCGTTAAGGCGCTAACCCCGATCGAAGAGTTTAATGAATATTTTGAATCTGAATTCAGTGATGAAGATTGCGATACGATTGGTGGTTTAATGATGCGCTCTTTTGGTCACCTGCCTAAACGTGGTGAAAAATGTGAAATTGGCCGTTTCGACTTCAAGGTGTTACATGCCGATAGTCGTCGTATTCATCTGTTACAGATGAGCTTACAGGCAGAGGGCGCGACTACTTCAACGACTGATAAGTAAGAGGGCTGTGCTTGATGTTCGCAACATGGCGCGGTGATTTACTGGCATTGATAGCAGGTGGCTTATTGCCGTTTGCATTTGCGCCCTATGATTTTTATCCGCTCGCGATTGTTTCGTTAGTTTCTATTTTTTTCATCTGGCTTGATAGCACTGTGCGTCGCGCAATGTGGCGCGGCTTGTTGTTTGGCATCGGTATGTTTGGTGTCGGTGTGTGGTGGGTTTTCATTAGCATGCACCATTATGGCAATGTTGGCTTTGTGCTCTCACTCTTTATCACTTCGATGTTTGTATTGGTGTTCGCGACATTTCTTGCGATGACCGGTGGGGTGGCTGTGAAATTTCGACAGCGCTTTAATTTGTCAGCCACGGCGGCGTTGTTATGGTGTTTTCCAGCGGTATGGGTGTTGTTTGAATGGATCCGGGGCTGGATGTTTACAGGGCTGCCGTGGCTCAATGTTGGCTATAGCCAGATCGAAACGCCGCTCGGTGGCTTTGCTTCATTACTGGGTGTTTATGGTGTGTCTCTTGCTGTTGCACTAAGCGCTGCATTTATCGCGATTGTGATTCGTAATATCTACATTGGTCAGAAATCATTTCATATTGTTGCGTTGGTGGTGTTGTGGGGTTGTGGTTTGTTGGCAAATCAGGTGAGCTGGGTATCGCCTGCGGGTAAGCCGATGAAAGTGACATTGATACAGGGCAACATCCCGCAAGAATTAAAGTGGCTGCCATCAATGAAAGCACCCACCATTGATCTTTACGCGAGGCTGACACGTGAAAACTGGGAGAGCGATCTGATCATCTGGCCAGAGACGGCCTTGCCCACATTTTTTCATGAATCAACCAATTTTCTTGCTGGGCTTGCCGAAGAGGCGCGTTTTAATAATACGGATATCTTGTTGGGGCTGGTCTATCTCGATGGAGAGAAACGGCAGTACTACAATACGATGATGAGTCTCGGTAGTGCGACTGGCTTTTATCATAAGCGCCACCTGGTGCCATTTACTGAATATCTACCGTTAAAAGAGTGGTTATCGGTGCTTGTTGACATTATTCAGGTACCAATGTCAGATTTCAGTGCGGGATCGGACGATCAGCGTCCGTTACCGATGGCAGGACAGAAAGTGGGCATCTCTATCTGTTTTGAAGACGCCTTTGGGGAAGAGGTAATTATGCAGTTACCAGAAGCGACACTACTGGTTAATGTGAGTAACGATGCCTGGTTTTCAGATTCAAGTGCGCCGCATCAACACCTGCAGATTGCACGGATGCGTGCTAAAGAGAGTGGGCGACCTCTGTTACGGGCAACCAATACTGGCGTCTCTGCGATCATTGATCATCAGGGGCGCTTTCAATCGATAGCACCTCAATTTGAAGAGACGACGTTGAGTGACGTTGTGGTGCCAATGCAAGGTACGACACCCTATGTGATGGTCGGTAATGTTGCTATATTGATTTTGATTCTGGGAATGGTGGTCGTGCCCCTGGCCCGGCGGCAGTAATACAGATTCAACGGACGATGACAGAAAGGAGTTGTGTGAAATATGAATTATCAAGCCATTAGTCAAACGATTACGGCGACAATTCTGACACTGTTTTATCCATTCACTATTGCGGCAGAAGTGAGTACTGAAATGATTCAGCCGCTGAGCGGTGCTGAAATAGTGGAGCGTTGTTATTACAAAAATGGAGGAGAGGATCAGCGTTCCCGTTTGCTGGTCACCAGTACGCTGACCAATGGGAGAAAAGTTTCCAGTGAATATGTGCGATTGTGGAAAAACTATGGTGGCAAAGATGGCGTCGTTGATAAGGTCGTGCTTTATACTGCGTCTGCACATAACCAGGGATTAGCTTTTATGCGCTGGGGGTATGTTAATGGTAGTGACAGGCTTGCAGATCAGTGGGTCTATTTGCCTGAGATGCGCATTGTAAAACGAATCTCGAAACGTTCGCCTGAGGAGATGGACTGGGGCTTTAGTGATGATGACCTGCGGGTGCGCGATATTGGCGAAGATGAACACCGTTTTGTTGAAGAACGAACGGTGGAAGGAAAAGAATTTTATATTGTTGAGAGTACTCCCAAGCATGATCCTGTTTATGGGAAGCGTATCTCATGGTTTAGTAAAGGTAAAGATTGGGAGCACTGCCTTGAAAGCCGCGTTGACTATTTTGATAAAGAGATGAAGATGGTCAAGAAGCAGTTTGTCACCTGGCGGAAAATTAAAGGGGCATGGGTGTGGGAAACAGGGATTGTGAAAAACTTCAGGACGGACTCAACCATTGTTTATGATGCAAGAGAGATTGAAGTTAATGTTGGTTTGAAGGATCGAGAGTTTTCTACACGTGCTTTGGCGCGAGGGTATCGGCGGTGAAGTGGTTTTTATTTGAGCAGGTGATGACTGCGCTGAATTCTTGCCTGGTTTATTATTCGAGTGTTGCTTCTGTTTTCAGTTATGTGTGAAATTGAGCGTTATTCATGAAGTGGGTTGTTATTGCGATAGTCCTGTCGTTGTTTATCATTTTTCCAAAGAAAATGTTTGGCGGCCTTGGTGTGTTGGTGTTGGCCGGAAGTGCTGTTGGTGGATTTTTATACTATCAGGACTGGGCAGAAAAAAAAGTGGTTGAGGCGGTTTCTGTCTCTGTTGAGTATTCGTTGGGGTTTTGTGACGAATCGTCACCGCTTAAAATGACAGTTGAAAATTTTAGTGATAAAACGATCACACTGGTCGAATGGAATATCATTGCTCATCAAGTGGGTTTTAGCGACGATCTTGCGATTCCTGGATATCAGATTTATTCACAGCATAAAGTACTTGCGCCTAACGTGCGTTGGAGTAGTTGCGTCAGTTTGCCTAAACTGAAGAGAGATGTTGATAAGGTCTCTGAGTTGGTGTTTTCAATTAAAGATAAAGATGTGGTTTTTGAATGAGGCCTACAGATGTGAATGCTTTGTACATCTTGCGATGTGGCGTTGTTTGGTTGGCGATATAAATGTGCAAGGTCGGAATGGCCTCTGGGGTTTTTAATGCCATTACTGAAAGCGGCCCTGTTTCGGTTGCCGCTAACAAACTTTCGGCTAGTCAACCAACTGTGTCTTGCCGTATCAATGCTTTCGAGAAATTGCTTTAGTGGCGGTTATGAGTTAACCCGGTTGTATTGATGGTGCAATACAATCGATTGAACGTCACATAATAAGCTTGATTGGGGCAGAGTAAAAATAGAAAGCTACTGTTGTTGGATGCCGCGTGAGCGGTCTATTTTTACGCTGCCTCGCGACGTCACTCTTTTTCTTTTCGCCTGAATATTAGCCAGCCAATTCCCACAATGATGATTGCTATTAATAGATCCAATTTGATACCCCTCTCTCGCTAAATAATTTAGCTGCGAATATACGACAGCGTGCTGTCGTGATATATGGTTGCCATGCATTGCCTATTTTAGGTGTTTTTTACGAAATCCCAAAATAGAGGTTCTTCCCTTAAGCTAGCACCCCGCTACATTCAATACAAGCAGGTTTAAATTTTTATCGGTCGGTGTTATCACGAGTATTAGTCAGTCTCGCGCTGGGTACCTTTTTGCAGCAAGGGTAGGTTAATCAATTCTCATCCGCCACCGTTAAGTACGGTGGCGGTGGTTTGTTATTTGTCAGCCGGTGGCGGTGTTGATGAACAGACCTGTGCGTAGTCTTCATAGCCAGGGAATTCCGCGCCGTCGCTGCAATGGCGACAGGATGGATTGGCTTTAGCGCGCATCTCCATAAACTCACCACTGAGTGCATCGTAATGCAGCATGCGGCTAACTAGTGGTGTGCCGATCCCGAGTAAAATCTTAATCGTCTCAACGGCCTGTAGCAGGCCAAAGATACCGGGCATCACACCCAGTACACCTGCTTCTGCGCAGGATGGTGCGAGTTCTGGTGGTGGTGGCTCCGGGAACATGCAGCGGTAACAGGAGCCGCGCACGTCGCCCTGATAATCTGGCCAGAAGACAGTGATCTGCCCTTCGAAACGGTAGACGGCGGCGTGTACATTAGGCTTTTTAAGCTTCACGCAGGCGTCGTTGATCAGATAGCGGGTGGGCAGGTTGTCTGAACCGTCGACGATCACATCATAATCGGCAAAGAGTTCTTCAACATTACTGCTATCGATGCGGGTTTGATGTGCAACAACTTTTACATCCGGGTTGAGCGCTTCCAGCGCAATGCGCGCTGATTCCACTTTAGGCATGCCGATACGATCTTCGGTGTGCAGAATCTGGCGCTGTAGATTGCTGCGATCCACCACGTCGTCATCGATGATGCCGAGTGTGCCGACACCCGCAGCAGCAAGATAATAGGCGCTGGGTGAGCCGAGGCCACCAGCACCAATCAGCAGAACTTTGCTATCGAGTAGTTTGAGCTGGCCTTTGTCTCCAACATTGGGCATTGAAAGGTGGCGTGCATAACGCTCACGTGCGGTGGCGTCGAGCATGCGTGGGGTTTCAAATGGTTGAGCCTCTGTCTTCCAGCGGCTGAACCCCCCGGCAACCGAGCGTACATCGCTGTAGCCCATGCGTTGCAGGCCATCGGCGGCGAAGAGTGAACGCGTTCCGCCTGCACACATCAGCAGTAGGGTTTGATCGGTGTCTGGGATCTGCTCTTCGATTTTGAGCTCAAGGAAGCTGCGCCCCAGACGTAGCGCACCAATTGGGCTGCCCTGTGCGACTTCTTCGTTGTCACGTACGTCGATCAGGGTGGCGCCATTTTGTTGTAGCTCGTACGCTTCGGTCGGCGAAAGCTCGGTAATGGTGTCACGCAGTTCCTGTACTCGGCGGTCTTTGGCCTTCATCTTTTTCCTCCTGCTTGCGAGTTAGCGATTGTCTGCTAACGAACAGCATAGCCTCTGTTGGTTGTTCACTGTTTTGTTGTGTCACGCGTTTAAGTGGGTTAACGAGTGAATGCTTATCAGCATGTTAATAAAGTCTGCTTAGTATACAAACCTTTAGGAGAGAAAGCATTGCTGATCCTGAGGGCGTCTTTTTCAGTCAATACACTATCTGCTAGATATTTATTGAGCAGCTGAATCGCCCCGATGGTGGTATGTGTCTGGGGATTAATACCGGCACGCAGAGGGTGTTGCGTGCGATGAAAGCGGTTTTTGATGCGATCTATGTATCGCTGGTGTTCTATTTCTTATCGATGGTAATGCATCTGGGTAAAGTCCTGGGCTATTCAACATGCCCAAGTGATTTCAATTTGGCTTCGATGAGGCTAACTTTCTTGCCGATCTCTTCAGCGATATTGGCCATCTCCTGCCGTTGGTAAATGTTTTCGATATTGACCTGGATGTGGTGAGCTAATTTTTTGACAAATTCAATGTCGTCCTGGGTAAATGCAGACTCGGTATTGAGTTTATTAAGCACCTGAATGGCACCCGCTACCTGCTGTGTTTTTGCCCCTAATACGGGCACACAGATGGTGCTTTTAGAGGTAAAACCGGTTTTGAAGGCGATTGTGTCGTGTGCACCCATTTGATTAGCGAGATTATTTTCCATGATAATCTTACCGCTGGCGATCACTTTTCCCACCACGGAGCTATCTTTGGGCACAGAAATCTGTTTTTCCTGAAGCCCCGTGCCACATTGGATCCAGACGTTATTATTGTCAGGATTGTTGATGAAAATACTGCAGCGTTCAGCGCTGAGTGCTTTGGGGAGTAATTCCACCATGAATTCAAGAAATTCACGATTGCCTGTTTTACGCCAGGCGGTTTCAATCTTCTGCTGCTTTTCTTTGAGTTCGTGTAATTTTTTGGTTAATACCTGGATTTTCATCGTTTCAGACCCCTGTTATGCTCGTAGAATGGGTTACCAGGATGAAAACAGCCACATCTCGAATGGGCTCATCGCGCCATTTTCACTATTTATATAGTTGATGTATCGTTTACATTGAGGCTGGCTTTAGTGATGATTCATGGACGGGTGTTAGAATGGCGTAGCTGGTCTGGGCATGTTCGGCAGCAATATGCCCTAAATCAGTGAGATAGCCACCATCGGCTTGAGTGACGAGCCCTTTATTAAATAAGCGTGTGGTGGCGTCGATGGTAGCGGTACCCGCTGAGCGGTGGATTTTAATCCCTTCCTGAGTCGTTTCTAGATTGAATTGCAGTAGGATATTAAGTTCGTCGAGTAGGTCATTGGTATATGTCATTATCATTACTCCCCAAATATTATGGCTGCGAAATGTCTAAATAATCTCAACATAATTCGTTGACGATTGCCAGTTACTCAGTGATATGGTTTTTGGAGTTTTTGACAGGCGTTGGTTTACAGGTGCTGCTGTATAAATTGCGTTATATGGTGCATGATGTCTGGTATCGAGCGGACTGAATTTCGATAAGTTAGATGTATGTTTACCGAGCTAGATAGGTTATTTGGTAAAATGGCTGGTGCTTTTGTACCTGTTGAGACTTTAAAGAGGATTCACAGTGGTGTATCGACAGGCATCGCTTTATCGATGATATTCTGGTATTGAGCTGATTTGCGCAATAGGGGGTGGCAGGCTTATTGGTAACGCAAGGTGCCAGGTTGTCAGCCGTACGCGTTTAAAACTGAGTAGTGATGGTAGTTTCTGGAACTTAATGAAAAAGTTACGCCAAAATCTGACAGCATTTCTGCCGGCATACTTCCCTATTGCCTATAAACTGGCATTAGTATTCACGTTATTGATTAGTTGCGGGATGGGTTTGCTGGGGCTGTTCATTGTCCACAACCAAAGCAATATTCTTGAGCAGCAGGTGAGTGAATCGGGAAATACAGTTTTAAGGTTGATGGCTGAATTTTCACGCGAACCGCTCCTGGCCAATGACCACCTTAATCTTGAGATTGTGGTTAACAGCCTTGCAGGTGAAGCGGGGATTCTTGGTGCAGCTATTTACAATGAGAACAAAGAGCTCGTGGTGAAAAAGGGTGCGGTGCCGGGTGACCTGCGTATTGCAGCGGCCCTGGGGCAAGTGATTAAACTGGAATGGCAGGGAAATATAATGGGCCCTGGTCAGCTTGATATGGTCTCATTTTTTAAACCTGTCTTTTTCAGGGATGTGACGGCAGGGTATGTACTCATCACTTTTGATCAACGCTTAAGAATGCTTGCCCATCAAAAAACTGTTCGAGCGGTGGTGGGCGCGACACTATTATTAGTGATACTGGGTTTTATCGCGTCTTTTATATTGGGCAAGCGCTTAACCCGCCCTATCCATCAACTGATTAATGCGGGCCGAGCGATTTCAGCCGGTGATTACCATGTTCGTCTCAATGATCAGCGTAAAGATGAACTGGGTTCACTGATGCAATCGATGAATGAAATGACGGAAGGGCTACTGCGTAAAGAGCAAGTGGAACAGACATTTTCACGTTACGTTTCACCACAGGTTGCTAAGGCCGTGTTGTCCAATATGAACCAGGTGAAGCTGGGCGGGCAGCATGTTGAAGCAAGTGTGTTGTTTGCTGATATCGTTGGTTTTACCCGGCTTTCGGAAGAACTACATCCAGAACAGGTGAACAGCCTTCTGAATGAGTACTTTAGTATTATTGCGCAGGCAGCACATTGCTATGGCGGGCACATTGATAAATACATGGGTGATTGTGCGATGCTTGTGTTTGGTGTGCCGGAGCATGATGCTGAACATAGTTTTCATGCGGCGGCATGTGCGATTACGATTCAAAAATTAATCAAAATAGTTAACTGCCAGAGGGCAGATCAGAACCTGACGCAAGTTCGCTTTAGAATCGGTATTAATAGTGGCATGATGTTGGCGGGTAATATGGGTGCTGCTGAACGCATGGACTATACGGTGGTCGGTGATGCGGTTAATACTGCATCACGTCTGGCTTCGGCGGCGGATGCGGATGAAATTTTAATTAGTGATGAACTTAATATTGCACTGCAATCTCAGGGTATCGTTAGTACTCGCTTTAAAAAATTATCACTAAAAGGAAAAAAAGAAGCGGTGGTGACTTATCATGTGACCGGTGTTGATGAAAAACAGCAGGCGATGGTTGATGATGCAATAGCGATGGTTATGAATTCTAGCGACGTATCTGTATCGACATGAAAAGCGCTAAATTAGTCTTTCTTATTTTCCTGGTGATATTTTCACAGGGTTGTGCGTATATAAATGCGCGTTCGCCGAATGTACTCGACAAGGTTGATTTTCTTGTCGAGAAGGATCGGTATGCGCAAGCGAAGATGGTGCTTTCTCATGTGCCTGAGTCGCACGCTGACTATTCAAGTGTGAGTGCGTTAATTGCTGGAATTGATAAGCAGGCTATTGTATATGAGCAGCAGATACTGGAGGAGGGCCGGGCGCTTGAGAAGACTGGGGAGTGGTATCGTGCCAAACAATATTATCAAACCGCATTAAATAACATTCCAGACAGTGAAAAAATTAACTCAGCATTTCAGTCGTTGCACTTTAAGCAATATACTCGGGTCGATGCATTGGAGCTAGACTTGTTGGTGTTGAAAGCGGAATGGTTGAGTAACACGATTAGTATTCAGAAAGAACTGGCATTGATTACCCCAGGTAACTGGCTAAAAGAGAGTCGCTGGAAAAGAGATAAAGAAAAATCAGAAAAAATTGCTGAATTGCTTGCTGAACGTGGGCGAGTAGCATTGGAGCAGGATGATTTTTCCAATGCGGAAAAATTACTTAGTCTTGCCTGGGAGCTTAACCCCGCGCCAATGATAGGCGAGCTTAAACAAGCAGTCGAAGAGGGCCAGCAGTTGTTGGTGAAACAGCAAGCGGAAAATGAGCGTAGGCAGCAACAAGTTGTTATTGAAAGTAGACGGAAGATGCGAGAAATTCTCAATGTATCCTTGCTTGAGTCTATTGAGAATCATGATCTGACTAAGGCATTAGATTATGTTGGCAGGTTGAAATTGTTAGGTAATTTGAATGAGAGTGAGGTTGCGCTTTCTCAGGAGTTGAATTTGCTTCTAGATAAGCAGGTGAAAGAAAGTATTGCCCTGGGTGTTGAGCATTATGGGTTGGGGCGGTATATGGAGGCAATTGGTGCCTGGAAAAATGCACTAGCGCTGGCTCCCGATAACAAACAGGCGCTAGAGCATATTGGTCGGGCTGAACGTATACTTGAAAAACTTCAGCGGTTGCGTGACTCTAAAAAAGAGGAGTCTAATCCGTAGTTACCATCAGTCTGCAGAAATTTTATTCGGCTAATGTATCCATTAAGTCAATCATGAATTCGGCCTCTTCCTGTTCAACCGCTACCCAGCGTTCGAAGTTCAGACTTTTTAATACACCGGCCCCTTTTGAGTCATCAGCCATTGAAAGTAGTGATGATTGCATGTCATTTTTTTTGTGTGCTAATTTAGGGCCGACAAGCAGTAGATGATGGATGACATGAATCTGACTGTGTACAATAGGTCTTAATTGTTTTTTTGTTATGTCAGAGAGTTCGTTGTATGTCTCTTCGAGAAAGAAACCAATGTCGGCATCATTTTTTAAAAGATCTTTAGCAATCAGAATATAAGCATCACGTTGTATGGTGATGGTATTGCTTTTATTTAACCCCGCAGGCTCAAGCATGATCATGCACATCATGCGTACGTCTGGGTCATCCGTACTGGAAATTCTGGTGCCATCAGTGAGTTGTTCAACATTGAGGATTGGGCTTTCATGATTGACAGCGATGATGGCCTCATCCGCTTTGTTATCTGCACGTGCCACGGGAATAAAGCCTTTGTCTCTTACCAGTGCTGTCGCGTCATAAGGATTGGCATAAATTAATTCAACCTGATCATCAGCAATCGCTTTTCGTTGTTCTTTTGCACTATTGTAGAGTTCCAGGTGGATCTCTTCATTGATGGCTCGTTGAAGCCATGTATTAAAGATATACCAGCCAGATATATGGCCTGGATTGAAGTCTGGACTGACTGTGAAGTTATGGGTCATGGTTGATGATCCTGTTATAAAGTTTGATAATAGGTTTCGGCTTCATTAATTTTAGTGCGCGAAGTTTTGCGGCGAACAGATGTAAAGCCAGTAATGTCACCATTTCGAACGTTTGCGATAACGGTGGCGTATACCCAATAAAAGCCGCCGTCTTTGCGGAGATTTTTGACGTATCCATACCATTTATTTCGCTGTTGAACCGTTTTCCAGAGATCGCCAAATGCGGCGGCAGGCATATCTGGATGTCGAAGAATGTAATGAGGTTGGCCGATTAACTCATCTTTATGATAAGCGGACATATCGATAAATGACTGGTTTACATCAGTAATGATGCCGCGGAGGTCTGTACGAGAAACGATCAGACTACCTTCTGGTAGTTGTGTTTCGATATTGGTGAACAGGGCTTTTCGCTGAGTACCATCATGGTAGTTGAACATATGTTCCTGGTACTCGCCAGAAATGTCGTCAGGCATCATGTCTTTCATGTGAATTTTCCTGTCGTGACTGGTTTAAACCAGTTTCTCAATTGATTCTGCAGCACGTTTTACATCTAAAAATATTAGCCCAAGGCGAGCGCCTGGTTTTGCAAGCACTGATAGTACTGATTCATCACCTGCATGCGTCATTAGAACGTAACCTTTTTCCCCTTTTATCAGTACTTGTTCAAGCCCGCCACGTGCGAGTTCTTCAGAGGTTCTGTCACCGAGCGAGAGCATGGCTGCAGCCATTGCACCCACTCTATCTTCATCCATTCCAGCGGGTAACATTGATGCCATCATAAGGCCATCTGTTGATAAGATGGCAGATGCTTCTATTTCGGCTGAGGTACCGTTCAACTCAGATAGAATAGAATTTAAAATATCGGCTCGCATTATATTAACTCCTTGTTTCGAAATTTTTGTTGTATGTGTTATTGAATAACTTGTGGTTCAGATTATTTATCTGCGTAAAACATCTTGTTAATTGATGATTTGGTAGCATCATCACTTGATCCATAGCGGGTCGTTAGTAGCCAGATTAAATTAGTAAAACTAGCTTGATTAAATTGAGGTATGCCGCTCATTACTAGCGTAAAGCAGTGCTTGCCAATGTGCAGTGGCCAGAACCCTAGCTGGCTATTGCCTGCTGCATCAATAAGACCGATGGCTTGCGTATTAAGTTTGAGATTCCTGGTCAGTAAACTACCGTGCCGTAGTCTCAGGGCGATGAGATCTGCACTGAGCGCTGATAATTCTTCGGCTGCTTCATGAGTGAACCCATGAGCAGCGAGTGTAAAGCCCTGATGATCTGCAAGTAGTGATTTTTCTGTGTTGCATAATGTCGCCAGCAGCGGTGGTATTATTTCCTCAAGGGCCCCAGTTGGTGCCGATGTTTGTTCATCATCTGGTCTTAGCCAGCCTAATTGTTGAATCTTGTGAAGCAGCGCCAATGATGTTTCCATATCGTCATTGTCTAACCAGACCGAAAGCGTATCCGTGGATATCTTCTGGCTACTTGCCTGTGTCATTAAAGCAAGTAGTAGTCCTCTGGAGCGCTCTTCCTGGTTGTTTGATATCGCGTAATATGTGCCTGCTGGTGATGGCAAAACAAATCTTGTATCGATCAGTTCGTATTGACTCATTACTTGCCCAGCCACGGGTCAAGTGAATAAAGAAGTGTTTTGACTAATGTTTCGATATCATTTTTTTCTCGTGCATCAATTTCTAATACGGGTGCTTTGATGCCATGTTTATGTAACTGTTGATGATACGCCTCTATTTTTGGCGTCTCGTTGTATTCCATGTGTGTAATCCCGATGACCATTTTGTTATCACAAATAAAATCGCGGAATGCATTAAGAAAAAAACTCATGTCTTTGAAGGGAGTTGGTCGCGAGTTATCAAGTAATAAAATCAGGCCAAGGCCACCATTGGTTAATATCTCCCACATGAAATCAAAACGTTCCTGGCCAGGTGTGCCATAGAGATGAATACGTTCATCTTCACCTAATTTTAATAGCCCATAATCTAGCGCTACGGTTGTTGCCTGCTTGCGTTTTTTGGTCATGTCCTGTGCATTTTCATCCGTTTTTAAAACGGCAATATCACTAATAGCGCCAATCGCTGTTGTCTTTCCTGCGCCAACAGGACCGGTGAATATTATTTTGTGATTGTTTCCAGGCATGATCGTGAGGTATCTTTATGGGTAGGTTTAGTGTTAACCAGAAAATTTCTCGAGTATTTTGCTAAATAGCGAATGATGTTTGCTTTTTTGTTGAATATTAAACGCTGGTTTTTTCGCCACATTAACGACTGGTGCGGCAAGATTAAGTGCATGTGCGGCAGCGTAAAAAGAAAAAATCTGAGAGATTGGTATCCCCAGCACCTTGGAAATCAGGGCTGGTGCGGCTGGCTGTTCGGAGAGTAGTGCTGCAATCCTGATATCATTTTCTGACTGTGTCAGGCGTGTTAAATTCGGCCAGTGCTTGAGTTGTATCGAAGTGGATGGACTCATGTCTTTTGACAGTCTGCCTGCAGATGTCCAGAGCGCTATCTTCCAGATGAATTGATCAATGGAGCATTCGTGATAGGGTTTATCACTCTGACAGACATCAAAATGGGATCTGTTTTTACTGAGAAATTTTAACCTGGCTTCAATACAGTAGCGTGGTGTCGTGCACAGGGGTTTAAGCATTTGATCGCTGATTTCAGATACCACTTTATTATGAACTGGGTCAACCGCGATGTGTAGCCAGACGTCGTTCAACTTGACTGAATATTGTGCGGATAGATTTTTTTCATTCGCCTGTGTAACAGCATTTTGTAGCTCTTCCTGCAAATAATCTGCTGGAGAGTAATAGTTGATACTCGTGTTACTTTCATCATTCCATTGTTCAACAGGTGCTAGAGGAGAATCCATGGGTGTCTCTTGAATGCTCTTTTCTGGTTGCTGCGGAGGAAGTTGAACTTCCTGTGTGCTGGCATGTGTTCCATTGGTTGCATAAGTTGCCGAGTGCTGGATGGCGGCACTACTAAAGGCACCTTTGATTGCATCGACAAGCACGGTGATGTTTATCGGTTTTTTTACATATGTGCAATTTTCAAGTTGTGGTTTCTTGATTGAAATTACAACCATAGGGCGTTCGGGATAGCGTGTTTTATTTTCACTCCATAATGTATTTGCATTGTGGCTATCCATATTACAGAGGCCGACATCTGCTGAGGCACTATCAGACAAAATACACTCGCCCTTTGCGACGCTTGAAAATGCCATTCGCAGCACCTCTTGCGAGCGCTTATCAAGCCCGAGTGTGGTAATTCGAATGGGATTGGTTATTTTCTGTTTACGCACTGAGAGAGCTCTTCATGCTGTCCTGGTCGAGTGTAATAATCAGTTCTGTCCATTTCTCTCGGCCTGCTAATGGACTTGATGACAATTTTTTAAGCATCTGAATGCAGCCGCTTCTATCATGGGTATGACGATAGATCTGTAGTAATTCGTCGCTGATATCATCATTATCAGGTTCGGTTAGTAATGCTGATTCCAGAATTGACTGTGCCTGTGAAATTTGTCCTGAATTAAGCAGGTCGCGCACAATCAATAGTGGCGATTCTTTTTTTTGTGACTGCTCGTCACTGGTTTTTCGTATGATTTTTTTCTCACTGGTTCTTCCAAGGCTTAGTGCGGAAAGATGTGATAGTGGTGTGTTGCATGTGATTACTAGCGCCGTTGGAAGTGTGCTTGATAAAAAGCCATAATTTTCTGCGGTGATGACAGAGACTGCTTGCTGTAGTAGCCGCTTGCGTAATGGCAGGCCTTTGTTGCCAAGAACAAGGAAAAGATCTAATAGTGCTGCATACGTATTTTCAGTATCGCCCTCGCGGAGGTAAAGAGAAATTCGTTGCGCGTGGCTTGTAAGGTCCTGTGGCATTCTGGAAATTTGATGTGACAGGTAATGGGCTATTTTTTCGATGTTGTTATTGGCTGGTGTGTTTATCCAGCGGGTGCTATTGAGAAAACAGGGTTCGATAAAGTCGTTGATTTCATCAGTTACTGATTTCTGTATTGTTTGGTTTTTATTCACGCTGTTTGACTGTAATGGGCTGTTAAATTTTATGTTGTTGTCAGTGTTGTTGTGATTTATTGCTTTCGTTATCGTTAATTATCTTGTTTTCTTTAAGGTTTATTGGGTTTGTATGTTACTGTTTTGCTGGGTCTTTTACTGTGGTATTACGGCGGCAATCTGAAAGGAATCATTAATTTTTATATTGCTATTCGCATGAGTATGAGTGGTTGATTATTGCTGAATTACTGTTATTTGAGTGAAGTTGTGTCAGATTTCTCTGACTCTATTTGTGCGCGAATCAATGTTTTTACAAGAAGTGGTTCATATACCGCTACGTAAGCATAGGTTAAGAATTGAATTGTGTGGTTTGTCACACGGCGGAATGTCTTAGTCGTAAAAGATACTATCGACATGTCGTTTTAAACGAAATTCCGTGAATGAAAAAGCCGACCATGAAGGCCGGCTGATCTTTGTTGCCTGATCGAATCTCGTTACTTGATTGACCCTACTAGGCTGCTACCCGCAATGCCAGGAAGTCTTGGCATGGTCTGAGCTGGGAACTCACCCGTGAGTGATTCCAGGAAGGCAACGATTTCGCTGACTTCAGAATCGCTTAATCTTTTATCAAGCTGGCTTGCTGCCATCACACGTACCGCTTCATTAAGGGTTTTAACTGAACCGTTATGAAAATAAGGTGCAGTGGTGGCGATGTTGCGCAGTGAGGGGACGCGCCAGGTATTGATATCAGCATTATCCCTGGTCACTTCATAGCGCCCTTTGTCTTTTGCAAGATCGTACTTAGCGATCAGCGGATTGTTAAACAATGGGAACTTCTGGAAGAAGCCAGTGCCGGTGGCAAGTGCAGGCCCCGCAAAGTTAACGCCGTTGTGACAGCCAGAGCAGCCAATGGTATCGAAACGCTTCATGCCTTTGATTGCTTTGTCAGACATTGCTGTTTTGTCACCTTTCATGTGGCGATCAAATGGGCTGTTAATGGTAATCAGCGTACGCTCATAGCTCGCAATTGCTTTGGCCATGTTGTCGTAAGAGACCGCACCGAAGATGGCATCAAATTGGGCTTTGTAACCGGGAATGTTTTCGAGCCGATCAACCACCGCCTGTGCATTTGGCATGCCCATCTCGATTGGGTTTAAAGGTGGTCCTTTTGCCTGGTCTTCTAGTGTTGCGGCGCGGCCATCCCAGAACTGGGTACTCAGGAATGCAGCATTCCAGACGGTCGGTGCATTACGTCCGCCGCGTTGGCCGTTAACGCCAACAGAAGTTGGACGGCTGTCGGTGCCGCTTGCCATCACATTGTGGCATGAATTACACGATACAGTGCCGTCGATCGAAAGACGTGGGTCAAAAAAGAGCTGTTTGCCGAGTTCTATTTTGGCGCTGCTGGCTGGGTTGTCGATTGGTGTCGGAACGACGTCTGGAATGGCGTCTAACGCCAGTACTGGTGCGGATGCTAGTAACGCGATGCCAGCAATAGAGTATTTCATCTTGTTCTCCTTGAGGGTGAAAGTAATACGCATAGTATGACCTCTCTATAAATTGGTCTAATGAATTAAATATTAATTATAAATTGAATTTATCGATTACTTAAATGACCTGTTAAAGAGGCGCTAAATTTTACTGAATGAAGAGCTATTCGTACGCTTGTGGTATGCGAGAGGTAAGTCAGGTTTTTTGTCGATTATAGTGTCAGCCTGGTTTGTATGCTGCGGGAGGGCGAGGGCCTTGAGTTGTGTAAGCGGAAGTTGTGGTACTTGTTAAATTTGGCAGGAGGAGGTGATTTAGTCTGGCAATGCTACTGTTTGTAATAGCGGTCAGGTTCTGTTACTTCGTGATTTGATATGGTGGTTTTATGGGTGACGCGGTTCCTGCCGGTTAGTTTTGCCTGATAGAGTAGCGTATCGACCTGTTGAATGAAGTTTTTCCGTTCGGAATTGCCTGACGGTACGATTGCACTAATGCCAGCGCTGATTGAAAGTGTTTTACTGATGGGCGATTTTTCATGCGGGATTGCATGTTTGATAATTTCACTGCGGCACTCTTCTGCAATAGCGATTGCCGAGGCTTCATCGGTTTCTGCGAGGACGAGGACAAATTCCTCGCCACCAAAGCGTGCGACAAAATTCCCGGGCCTGATTGCGACGTTATATAATATTTGAGCGACCTGTTTTAGACAGTCATCACCCATGATGTGGCCGTAGTGATCGTTGTATTCTTTAAAGAAATCGATGTCTAGTAAAATTAGCGCGACTGGATGCTGGTTGCGTTGCGCACTCAACCATTCACGTTCGAAAATGGAGTCAAACATGCGACGATTAGCAATTTCTGTTAAGGCGTCTTTGAATGAGAACTCTTCCAGTTCTTTTTGTAGTCGGAGTAATTTATGTTCTGTTTGTTTTCGTTTGCTGATGTCAAACATGAAGCCGATTAATGATTCAATTTTGCCATTTTTTCGAATGACATGGACAACGTCACGGATCCAGATGTAGCCGCCATTTTTTGTGAGTGCGCGGTAATCTGCTTCATGATCACAGCCAGCCTGGGATTGAGCAACGCAAAAATTCACGACAGACTCTCTGTCATCTGGGTGCATGCGTTCAACCCAGTCTTCAATGCTATCCCAGCTTGATGCTGACCACCCTAGTAGGGATTCGATTTGAGGGCCAATATAAGTAAACTTTTTGCTCTGCCAGTCGATCTTCCATGGGATTGCATTTGTCGATTCCAGTAGTACTTTATAGACGGAATCATCCGGTTCCATTTTATTTATGTCACGCATGTTCGTCTCGACTGCAATTAAATCGTTTTGCAAGATATCAGAGTATGGCTATTTTTCCGTGACAGGAATCATAGCACAGTGAGCTGTATTTGATTTGCATAATGTTCCAGCGTCTAGCATTTAAGAGGAAAGACCCTATGAGTGAAAAGTTTGATTTTCCTGTGTACTTTAAACAAACAGAAAAAACCGATGAAATACTAAAGAGTGTTGATATCACGCGTTATGCGGTGAAAGATGGGAAGCCGGATAAAAGTGTTACGGCTATGACGACTGATGCTGGTATGGCGTTTATTGAGGAGGGCATCTCTTGCTGGAAGATTGATGTGGCCTCAGAAAGGGGTATTGAACCGGGTGATATGACACCGAAAATGGTGAATGTTAAGGCAGCATGGTATACCGCTAAAGAGGCCAGAGAAAAAGGAATCAAGGTGATTGCCGGTTCAAGTGCGAACGTATTTAGTGGTTTGGGTGCATTGCTTGTACCGGATGGGTTTAATATTCCGACAGTCCTGGCGACCAAAGAAAACGTGAAGTACTACGGACTTGAGCTGATTGAAAACAACCATGAGCTGATGATCACCACAGATAAATGTGATATTGCATTAATGAAGTACGATTATAAAGAGAATTATAAAAAAGAATTTCTGATGAAGCTTCATGGTGGCGGTGGGGTCTTTATAGAGACGCATGACTTTCCGCATTTGCACATTCCAACCTCCGAAAAGTGCGGCGGATATATTGTGATTGGAAAGCGAATCTCAGCAGATGAATTTAACTTTACCGCGTTTCAAATTCCATTTAATTATGCCCTCTATACACCTGCCAATACGATTCATGGCGATGGTACGTTGGTGGGTGAATATGCGTTGACAGTGGCGGATCCTAAGATGATCAGCGCGGATACAGTGCTTATTTATAATGAAAATAGCGAAACGATGGAAGAGGGTGTTGTACCTGACTGGAAAGCTTGATGTGTTGATGTGCTAGGGGTCGGAGTAAGGGTGCTCTGTCCCCTGTGCAGAAAATACAACATTGGAGACTTGCACCGCTCCTTTATCCATAATCTCAACCTTTACATCTAAATCATAAAGAAAAAAGCCAAACTGTTTTTTATGGGCAAGTTTACGCACATAAACAGGACGAGGGTCGTATTGCAGAATATCTGAGATCAACTGGCGCAGTTGCGGGTGTTGTTTTTCAAATAAGTCGACCTGTTGACTGGCCTTGTCACTAAAGCTAACCTGCAATCGTTGTTCTGGTGCAAGGTGAGCAAAGCCGCCGTGGGCATCTGGGATTGAATCGACATAAGGAATGTAGGGCTTGATGTCGATCACGGGTGTTCCCTCTATCAGGTCGAGTCCTTTTATATATAGTGTGGTTTTTCCATGACGTGTCTCAACCCGTTCGAGTTCAACTACCGATTGACCAAGCTGGTTTGGCCGGTTCGGTGCGCGTGTCGCGAACACTCCCATCCGCTTTCCCTCTTTACGCGGTGGTCGTACCGTCAGGCTCATCTCGTTGTGAAGACTCTTATGAAACAGGAATATGATCCACAGATGCGACATTCCCTCTAGCCCGTTGAATGCCTCAGCGCGGTTATATGGTGGATAAAACTCAATCCAGCCGCGAGCAGCCTTTACCAATCCAGGTTGGCGCGGGATGCCAAATAGCTCTTTGAAACAAGAATGAACGGTGCCGATGGGTTCGATGGTATGGGTCATGGCTGGATTATAAATGCTTAGTAGAGATTGAGTTAGCGTTATTGGCATTATGAGCGTGTTTTGGTAAATGATTTAAACAGTCTGTTCTTAAGGGTATACTTGAGGGTGTACTCGGAAAAAATATTAAAGGTGCACGGAAAAACGTGATCAAATTTAGTAAAATGCATGGGCTGGGTAACGACTTCGTGGTGATCGATGCGATCAACCAGGATATTACGTTGTCTACGGCACAGATTCGTTTTATTGCCGATCGCCACATTGGGGTGGGCTGTGACCAGCTATTGCTGGTGGAAGCGGCGCAATCTAAGGAAGCGGACTTCCGTTATCGCATCTTTAATGCCGATGGCGGTGAAGTGGGGCAGTGTGGCAATGGCGCGCGTTGTTTTGCCCGCTATGTGCGCGAACATGATCTGAGTAAAAAAACGCAGATACCGGTTGAGGTCTCTGGCGGGATTATCCAGCTGACCATGGAAAATAATGGCCAGGTGACAGTCGATATGGGACGGCCACAGTTTGTGCCTATTGAAATCCCATTTATTGCGGATGCAGAAGCGCCGCGCTATATGATTGATATCAATGATGCGGTGTACGAGATCGGCGCGGTGTCGATGGGTAACCCACATGCGGTGCTGCAGGTGGCGTCGATTGATGATGCGCCGGTAGCGCGCCTCGGACCGCAGATTGAGGCGCATGCAAAATTTCCTGAGCGTGTTAATGTAGGTTTTATGGAGGTGGTCGATTCGCGCCACATTCGCCTACGGGTGTTTGAGCGTGGTGCGGGTGAAACGCTGGCCTGTGGCACGGGTGCCTGTGCAGCGGTCGCGATTGGGCGTCGTTGGGAGGTATTAGAAGATGAGGTACTGGTCGATCTGCCCGGCGGTTCGCTTTGGGTCAGATGGGCGGGTGATGACAGTTCGGTGCGGATGACAGGTCCCGCCACCCATGTATATGAAGGAACAATCGAATTATGAGTGTGCAGCAAAATCAGGATACCGAAATTCCTACCATTAATGATAAAGCGGTGGTGGGCTACCTGGTCGCTAACCCTGAGTTTTTTAATGACCGCGATGACCTGCTGGCGAAAATGATTGTGACGCATACCACTGGCGCTTCAGTCTCGTTGATCGAACGGCAGGTGGCCATCTTGCGTGAGCAGAATGGTGGCTATCAACAGCAGTTGGCTGAGCTGGTGGATGTGGCACGAGTGAATGATGTGTTGATGGTGAAGCTGCAAAAACTGGTGTTGGCGTTGTTGGAGACCAACGAACTGGAACCGCTGTTGACGCTAATCCAGCAGAGCCTTAAGGGTGACTTTAATGCCGACGGTGTGACCTTGTGCCTGTTTGCTGATCCGGCATCGCTTTCACTGGAGAGTGATCAAATTGGTGATCTGCAGGTGAGATTTATCTCTCGAGAAGACGAGCAATTTAAAAAAATGGGTAACCTGAGCAAAGGTGGTGAGCCTGCCTGTGGGGTGTTAACCGATGCGGAGTTGGCCGGTCTGTTTGATGATGCAAAAGAGCGTGGTATTCGTTCTGTGGCGCAGTTACCATTGGTGATGGCTAATAAAGGTGACAGTACTGGCGTGTCGCTAGGTGTACTGGCGATTGGTAGTAAAGACGCTGGGCGTTTTTGTGCGGGAGTGGGTACGGTGTTCCTTAAATACCTGGGTGCGTTGGTCACCCGTAAACTGAGTCCGCACCTGGCTGCTGGAGAAGATGTTTAGCGGCTTTAAATGACAGGCAAGATTGAACACCCAAAGGCCTACCCCCTGTTTGACGGGGGTGAGGCCTTTTTTGATTATCTGAAAAATGAACGCCGTCTCTCGCCGCTGACACTGGAAAGCTATCGGCGCGACCTGCAAAAGGTGGTCTGTTATTGCCATGAGCAGGATATTGATGGTTGGCAATGGCTCGATGTGCACCACGTACGCGCAGTGGTGGCGCAGCTGCACCGCCGTGGCCTTGGTGGGCGTAGCCTGCAACGGCTGCTGTCAGCGCTGCGTACGCTCTTTAATTACCTGTTGCGCGAAGGGGTGGTGAAAAACAACCCGGTGCTGGGGGTGAGTGCGCCAAAAACAGCGCGAAAACTGCCCAGGACGCTGGATGTCGATCAGGTGAGTCAGCTGCTGAATGTTGATGAAATGGAGCCGCTGGCACTGCGTGATCGCACCATGATGGAGCTAATCTACTCATCGGGCCTGCGCCTGGCGGAACTGGCTGGATTGGATATAAATGATATTGATCAACGCGATGCAGTGGTACGTATCACTGGTAAGGGTAGAAAAACTCGGATTGTGCCGGTTGGCCGATATGCGCTTGCGGCGCTGGATAAGTGGTTGCAATGTCGCGCTGGATTGGTTGATGTCGATAATCCTGCGTTATTTGTGGGTAAAACGGGGCGTCGACTGGGGCACCGAGCAATCCAGTTGCGCTTGCGAGAATGGGCGATACAGCGTGGTCTGCCTGAAACGCTTCATCCGCACATGCTACGCCATAGCTTTGCCAGCCACATGCTGGAGTCGAGTGGTGATCTGCGTGCGGTGCAGGAACTGCTCGGTCATGCGGATATCAGCACTACGCAGATCTATACTCATCTTGATTTTCAGCACCTCGCGAAGGTCTATGATTCAGCACATCCGCGGGCGAAAAAGAAGTCAGGTCTGGGTGATAAGTAGGGTGTGGCACATGTGTCCATCGGGTGACTACTTATCTCATAATCTCTCGAAAATATGGTTATCTTGCCTATTTTTCCAGTTTTCTCGCTGGATCAGAGATGGTGTACAATCTCAGGTTCAAATTCTTCGTGGTTGGTCACGGGTAGCGTAATTTTCGGGAGTTTTTAGTTTTGGAGCAATTTCGCGGAACCACTATTTTATCGGTGCGTCGCAACGGCAAGGTTGTTGTCGGTGGCGATGGCCAGGTGTCGATGGGCAATACGGTGATGAAGGGCAATGCGCGTAAAGTACGTCGTCTCTATGATGGGCGTGTGATCGCCGGTTTTGCAGGTGGTACGGCAGATGCCTTTACCCTGTTTGAGCGCTTTGAGGCGAAGCTGGAAAAACATTCCGGTAATCTGACCCGTTCTGCGGTGGAGCTGGCAAAGGACTGGCGTACTGATCGTATGCTGCGCCGCCTTGAGGCGCTACTGGTTGTTGCAGATAAGGAGACCTCGCTGATCATCACGGGTAATGGTGATGTGATTGAGCCTGAAAACAGCCTGATGGCGATCGGCTCTGGTGGGCCATTTGCGCAGGCGGCGGCGCGTGCACTGCTGGAAAACAGCGAGCATGATGCGCGTACCATCGTTGAAAAGGGATTGGGGATTGCTGCTGACATTTGTGTCTTTACTAATAGCAATCTCACCATTGAAGAGTTGGATGCTGATTAGTCGATAGACTGTCGCGTCACTATTAATTACTAGCGAGAATAGAAACTGATGTCTGAAATGACACCCAGAGAGATCGTCCAGGAACTGGACAAACATATCATTGGTCAAAACGATGCGAAGCGAGCAGTGGCAATTGCGCTGAGAAATCGCTGGCGCCGTGCGCAGATCAGTAATGAAGAGCTGCGCAACGAAGTAACGCCGAAAAATATTTTAATGATTGGCCCGACCGGTGTGGGTAAAACCGAGATTGCGCGTCGCCTTGCAAGGCTGGCGAATGCGCCGTTTATCAAAGTCGAAGCGACCAAATTTACTGAGGTCGGTTATGTTGGGCGTGATGTTGAATCGATTATCCGAGATCTGGTTGAAGTATCGATTAAACTGACGCGCGAAACTGAAATGAAGAAGATGAAACATCGTGCAGAAGATGCGGCGGAGGAGCGTATCCTTGATATTCTATTGCCGCCTGCACGTGGTGCTGATGGTTCAGTGAGTCGCACCGAGGGGAGTTCAGCGACACGCCAGAAATTTCGTAAAAAATTGCGTGAAGGTGACCTCGATGATAAAGAGATTGAAATCGAAGTCAGCATGGGTGCCGCCGGGGTTGAGATTATGGCCCCGCCCGGTATGGAAGATATGAGCAGCCAACTGCAGGGGTTGTTTCAAAACATGGGTAACCAGCGCACTAAGAAACAGCGCCTGCCAATTCGTGAAGCATTTAACGTGTTGCGTGAAGAAGAGGCGGCTAAGCTGCTGGATGAAGAGGGTATTAAGGCAGCAGCGCTAGAGCGTGCCGAGCAGCATGGGATCGTCTTTATTGATGAGATCGATAAAATCACCAAACGCAGTGATAGCGGTGGCAGCGGTGGGGCAGATGTCTCGCGTGAAGGGGTGCAGCGTGATCTACTGCCGTTGGTTGAAGGTTGTACCGTTTCGACCAAGTTTGGCATGATCAAAACAGATCACATTCTGTTTATCGCCTCCGGTGCCTTTCATCTTGCCAAGCCTTCTGATCTTGTGCCTGAACTGCAGGGACGTCTACCGATTCGTGTTGAATTGAGTGCGCTATCGGTCGGTGATTTTGTGCGTATTCTGACTGAGCCCAATGCATCGTTAACGGAGCAATACAACGCGCTGCTTGAAGCAGAGGGGTTGAGTATTGAATTTACTACTGATGGAATTGCGCGCGTGGCGGAAGTGGCATGGCAGGTGAATGAGCGAACTGAAAATATCGGTGCGCGTCGTTTGCATACGGTGTTGGAACGTCTGCTTGAAAAGCTATCTTATGAGGCATCGGATCTTTCTGGTACTAGCGTGACGATTGATGTCGATTATGTTGAATTGCATCTTGGTAAGTTGGTTGAGGATGAAGATCTAAGCCGTTACATCCTTTAATTGTTGGTAACTATTCAGCTCACTCCTGAAATCTGTTATTTCTGTGTTGAAAAATGATCATTTACACATCTGTAAACTCATATTTTTCGCCTTGCACCCAAAGGGCATAGAAAAACTGACAAGTTTCAGAAGCAATCTGAACAGTTACTACCTATTTGCCACCATGCAGTATGTTAGGAGTATTGAAATAAATGGCAGTACAAAAAAAACATCGCCCGACTGATATTCGTCTGCACCAGAAGTCACGGGTACTGGAAGTGATTTTTGATAATGGCGCAGAGTTTCGCCTGCCGTGTGAATTTCTGCGTGTACATTCGCCATCGGCGGAGGTACAGGGGCATGGCGTGGGGCAAGAGACACTGCAGGTGGGTAAAGAACGGGTTAATATCAAAGAAATTGAGCCAATCGGAGCTTACGCGGTGAAATTGCATTTTGATGATGGTCATAACACAGGGCTCTTTTCGTGGGAATTTCTCTATCGAATTGGGCAAAATCAAGAAGCGATGTGGCAGTCATATCTACAACGTCTTACTGATGCAGGGCATCAACGTATTGTTGCAGAAGGTGA
Source organism: Gammaproteobacteria bacterium (assembly GCA_021648525.1). Taxonomy (GTDB): domain Bacteria; phylum Pseudomonadota; class Gammaproteobacteria; order SZUA-140; family SZUA-140; genus SZUA-76. The sequence continues at coordinate 56,491 of JAKISP010000002.1, read as the reverse complement.
CGCATGACCAATAAACAATCCGCTGCCTCAGATGATACGACTCATTTTGGGTATGAGCAGGTTGATGTAAAAGAGAAAGTGAAACGCGTTGCTGGCGTATTTGATTCGGTTGCCAAAAATTACGATATCATGAACGATGTGATGTCGATGGGTGTGCACCGACTCTGGAAAAAAATCGCGCTCGATACCAGTGGCGTTCGCCCTGGCCATAAGGTGCTGGATCTTGCGTCGGGTACCGGTGATCTTGCGGCACGTTTTTCAAAGATGGTGGGACTACAGGGCAAAGTGGTGGCATCAGACATCAATCCCAATATGCTAAAGGTGGGGCGTGAGCGCCTGACCGATCGCGGCATCGTCGGAAACATCGAGTATGTGCAGGCGAATGCCGAAGCGCTACCTTTTGCCGATAACTATTTTAACTTTGCCAGCATCTCATTTGGTCTGCGTAACGTGACCGATAAAGATGCGGCGCTGGCATCGATCTATCGCGTGTTAAAGCCCGGTGGGCGCTTGATGGTGCTGGAATTCTCTAAACCGATGGAAGCGCTGAAGCCGGTTTATGATACTTACTCGTTTAAGTTATTACCGTTGATGGGGAAGTGGATTGCTAACGATGAAGATAGCTACCGTTATCTTGCTGAATCAATTCGTATGCACCCTGATCAAGAGACGTTGAAGGGGATGATGCAGGGTGCCGGTTTTGAACGCTGTGAGTATATGAATATGAGCGGCGGCATTGTGGCACTGCATAAAGGGTATAAATTTTGAGGCTGTTGATTTAGGGTTTAGTTATATGACTATCACATTATCGATCAAAACAGCATCGCTTTCCGCACTTGAAGCGGCTATCAATCATTGTCTTCAGTTTGACCCTGATGCATTGCAACGGGTGCGTGTGCTCACTGGTAAGGTGATTGGAATTGAGCTATTGGGTTTGAATCTGAAACTTTATCTGTTGCCAGATAGTATTGGTCTACGATTACGTGCTGAATTTGATGGTGAGGTTGATGTGTGGCTGCGCGGTGCGCCACTATCGATGATGCGCATGGGGCTGGGTGGTGATCAACAGAAGGTGCTGTTTTCAGGTGATGTTGAGATTGTGGGTGATACTGAAACCGGACAGCATATCCACGACATCATGAACGATCTTGATCTTGATTGGGAAGAGCAGATAGCAACGCTGGTGGGTGATGTGGTTGGGCATAAAATGGGTAACGTGGTGCGCGGCGCAGCCGACTGGGCGACACAGACACGTAGCACGGTAGAGCGGGATGTGAGTGAATATCTGCAAGAGGAGAGTCGTTTGTTACCGCATTGTGAAGAGGTCGGGCCATTTCTGGAAGCGGTTGATACACTGCGAAGTGATGTGGATCGGATGGCGGCGCGTGTGCAACGCCTGTTAACACAGCGAGGCGCTGTTGAGTGATGATTAAACCCAGTCAGCTGTTCCGACTGCTGTATATCAATCGTATTTTAGTGAAACATGGCCTGGATGAGGTGGTGCTGGAGATGCACCTGTTTCGTCCGTTCCGCTTTTTGTTGTATCTGTTACCGTGGAACTGGTTTGGCCGCCGTCATGTGCGTGTACCGCACCCCGTGCGTATGCGTCGTACGTTGGAAGACCTGGGTCCGATTTTTGTAAAGCTTGGTCAAATCCTCTCCACACGTAAAGATCTGTTGCCGGATGAAATTGCGGATGAACTGGCAAAACTGCAGGACAACGTGCCACCATTTCTTGGTAGTGAAGCGCGCCGTATTATCGAAGCAGCTTATGGCCAGCCACTGAATAAAGTTTTTTTATCGTTTGATGAAACCCCACTAGCCTCTGCATCGATCGCACAGGTCCATGTGGCAACACTGCTTGATGGCACTGAGGTGATTGTTAAAGTAGTGCGCCCCGGAATCAAAAAAACCATCAAGCGTGATCTTGGTCTACTTTATATTATGGCCGAAATGGTTGAACGTTACTGGTCAGAGGGGCGACGCTTGCGCCCGCTTGAAGTGGTGGCGGAGTATGAAAAAACCATCTATGACGAACTAGACCTGATGAAAGAGGCGGCGAGCGCTTCGCAGCTTCGGCGGAATTTTGAGGGCAGTGACCTGCTCTACGTGCCCGAAATTTACTGGCCACAGACGCGCCGTAATGTGATGGTGATGGAGCGTATTTTTGGTACGCCGATTAGTGATATCGATGAACTGCGCCGACAAGGTGTTGATCTTAAAAAACTATCCGAAACGGGTGTGGAGATCTTTTTTACCCAGGTCTTTAAACACAATTTTTTTCATGCGGATATGCATCCTGGAAATATTTTTGTTTCTGCAGAAGGGCAGTACATCGCAATCGACTTTGGTATCATGGGAACGTTGAGTCCGGATGATCAGCATTACCTCGCAGAGAATTTCCTGGCTTTTTTTAATCGTGATTATCGTCGTGTTGCAGAGCTTCACGTACAGTCTGAATGGGTGCCGAAGGGGACGCGTGTTGATGAATTTGAGTCGGCGATTCGCAGCGTATGTGAACCGATATTTGAACGACCGCTGAAAGATATTTCGTTTGGAAGACTGCTGTTGCGCCTGTTTCAAACCGCACGCCGCTTTAATATGGAAGTGCAACCACAGTTGGTACTGTTGCAAAAGACGCTGTTGAACATTGAAGGACTGGGACGGCAGCTCTATCCTGAGTTAGACCTGTGGCAGACAGCAAAACCATTTCTGGAGCGTTGGATGGATGAAAATATTGGTGGCCGTGCCTTTGTCAGTTCGATGAAACGCAATGTACCTCTGTGGCTGGATCGGCTACCTGAAATGCCGGTGTTGCTGCATGATGTTTTACAGCAGGCGCGCGACGGTGAGTTGAAGGTTGAGTGGCAGTCGAAAGAGCTACGTAAAATTGAGCGCACGTTGCTGGATTCAAACCGACGTCTGTATGCCGCAATTGTGGGTAGTGCGTTGATTGTCAGTGCGGCAATACTATCAGGATCAGGTAGTGCTTCGATGGTCTCCTGGATACTGGCAGGCATTGGTATTATTGTGCTGCTGTTTTCATGGCCGCGAGACGAGCGTCGTAATTAAAGCAAGCGACCATATTCACTAACTCGAATTTTCTGTTTCAGCCTCGCTATGTATTTTCCCGAGTAAACAATTCAGTATGTACATGTCCATAAAACCCCATCGTGATGTGCATCTTTTTTGTGGTGAGGATATTGCCTGGCAATGACCACCGCGATGTGCCTTGAGTGCTTCATGTTCTGCGCTGACAGATCGAGTGCTGTCACCCCTGTTCATTGGATGAGCGAGCGCGATTCAGCGGCATGAGGTAATCCCATTTTGTTGTGACTCTCTTTTGCTGCGAGCATGGTGTCCAGGATAGTGGTCTCGAGTAGGTGTTTACGCTTGATGAGGCTTGAGGTTTTGATTAGCTCGATACCCTGTTGTTGAAGTGCGGGTAGCATCTGCTCGAGAAACTTGAGGGTCTCTGGATAGGGGTGGCCAATGGCAACGGCGGTGCCGTGACGTTTTGCAAGGGCGAGTAGTCGCTTAAACTGTATGCCGATCTCTTTTTCAGTGCGGATGTTATCAAGGAATACATTGCGGTTTATTCTTGGGATCTCAAATTCGGCTGCGATGATATAGGCGACTGTGTGCTCAGTGGTGCGACTATCGACAAAAAACAGATCATCATGCTCTTCACTGAGTGTTTGCATTAGCCAGGCCATCTTGCCTGGGTGTTGGGTTAGTAGACTGCCCATATGATTGTTAATGCCGCTGATATGGGGAATTGCATTTAGATTGTCTTTCAATGTTGCAATGAAGTTTTGTTGTGACATGTCGAGTGTGAGCCCACCTTTACCCAGGCTGTTATCGCCGACCGGTTGCATCGGTATGTGGATCATCACTTCTCTGTTTTGCTGGTGTGCCAACTCAGCCAGATGAACGGCATGGCTGGTATGTGGCAGGAATGCATAGGTGATTTCACCGGGCAGTGCAATGGCGCGTTCACCGAGTGCGAGCTGTTCGCCAAGGTCGTCAATGATAATACTGACAGCAGGCAGCGGTTGTTGGGTGTTAGTGGGGGACGGGCGCTCAAAGCCGAACTTTGCATCGCTCGCTAGCCCCGGTTTGATGGTGCTGATAACAAGCAGCAGCGTGAGTGTCAGGCGTAGAGTCATAGTTGATGTCGATTTTTTAGTTGTTCACTATTATTTAGTGAGGATGTGCAGCCCTTTTAGCAGATTGAGTGCTTCGTAGAGCTGGTAGTCCTGGTCGACGCGATGTTTTTCCTCTTGTTGATCAATATTAGCCGCATCAGTTTCGCTGCTCTCCTGGTCGCTGTCCAAGTGGCCAGCAAGATCTGCTTCAGTTACGGGTGCAAATTCAGGTTCGTTTGCGGCAGTTAGATTGATTCGATCAAGAGGAATGTCCGGCACGATACCTTCTGCCTGAATCGAGCGACCTGCAGGAGTGAAGTAGCGAGCCGTTGTGAGTTTAAGTGCTGCGCCGTTGTTCATCGGCAGGATTGTTTGCACCGAGCCTTTGCCAAATGATTTGCTTCCCATGATGACAGCGCGTTTGTGGTCTTGCAGTGCACCCGCGACAATTTCTGACGCAGAAGCTGAGCCACTGTTAATCAGTACGATAAGCGGTGCCCCTTCGAGGCTGTCATCAGGTGTGGCCTTGAATTCAAGGGCAGAGTCATTAATGCGCCCTTCAGTGTAGACGATCATGCCCCGCTCCAGGAAGGCATCGGACACTTCGAATGCTGCGTTTAATACGCCGCCGGGGTTGTTACGCAGGTCAAGAATCAAGCCATTAAGCGCGCCATTGTTCTCTTTCTTTAATTCGTTGATTGCTTCTTTAAGGTCGCTACCGGTGTGAGATTGAAACTGAGTAATGCGTACGTAACCAAAACCTGGCTCGAGGCTTTCGTACTTAACGCTCTTAACTTGAATGATGTCACGGGTGATGGTGATTTTCAGTGGTCTATCAGTGCCATCACGAACGATCGTGAGTAAAATGTCGCTACCCGGTTTGCCGCGCATGAGATTGACGGCTTCGCGCAGTGTGAGCCCTTTTACGGGAGTGTCATCGAGTCGGATGATGAGGTCTCCTGTTTTGATACCAGCGGCATCAGCGGGAGTATCATCAATGGGGGATACTACTTTTACAAAGCCATCTTCCATGCTGACCTCGATACCAAGGCCGCCAAATTCGCCAGAGGTGCCAACCTGTAGTTCTTTGTAGGCATCAGTATCAAGATAGGATGAATGTGGGTCTAATCCTGAAAGCATACCGCGAATGGCATTTTCCAGCAGCTCTTTGTCGCTAACATCTTCTACATAGTTATTTTTGATGTTGGCGAAGACTTCGGTGAAGGCGCGTAGTTCTTCGAGTGGAAGGGCATTGTTATCGTCGCGCTCTGCCAATACATGTTGACCGATGGTCAGGAAAAAGCCTAGTACCAGCCCCATTAGCACTAACAGGACATTACGTGATTGAGATAGCATTGATGTGTTCCACTCCATATAAATTTGGTTTCGGCGTCCACAGAGGTAACTTTATCAGAAACCACTATTTTCGCCATATTTCCGTCGTTGCTAATATCCGGCTATTTGCGTGCCAGCCATGGTCGAGGGTTTTGTGGTTTGCCGTTTTTGCGAATTTCGAAATAGAGCCCTGAGTCGCTTTGGCCACCACTCTCGCCAACCGTAGCGATGGTCTCGCCGCTTTCAACCCATTCGCCGGCATCTTTATATAGGCTTTCATTGTGCCCGTAAAGGCTCATGTAGCCATCACCATGGTCGAGGATAACCAGTAAACCAAAGCCACGTAGCCAGTCGGAAAAGGCAACTCTACCGTGATGAACGGCATTGACCTGGGTGCCTGTTTTGGCCTTGATAGTGATCCCTTGCCATTTGATCCCGCTGCCGTCTTTGCGTCGTTTGCCAAAGCGATTGTTAACCTTACCTTGGGTTGGGCGCAGGAGTTTACCTTTGAGTTGGCTGAACTGTTTGATATTGCCGACATCAGGTGGAATATCCGCAAGGGCTTCACTAAGTGATTTTAATAACCACTGGAGATCTTTGCGGGCCTGTTCGAGCTGGACCAGCCGTTGTGATTGATGCTTGATATCTTTCTGTATGCTGGAAAGGATCGCCTTTCGTGAGCGCTGTTGTTTCTCTAGCGCACCTTTCTCTTTTTTGCGCTGTTGTTGAACTGCTGTAATTTTCTGCTGCTTGCGTTGAATATCGGTTTCGATGCGCGAGAGCGCTGCGATGTGTTGATCGATCGCCTTGATATTTTGTGTGCGAGACTGGTTCAGATAATCGTAATAGATGAGGGTGCGGCCAATCGCGGCAGGGTCTTCCTGGTTGAGGAGTAATTTAACGTAGCCCTGATTACCCATCGCGTAGCTGGCGCGGATCTGCTGTGCCAGCAGTTGTTGTTGTCGTGCTAATTCACGTGATTTTTGTTTTTTCTCTTGCTGGCGATTGCGCAGATTACGTTTTTGTTGTTTCAGTTGTTTGGCGAGTTTTGATAGTGATCGGCTGATATTACCGATGGTCGTTTCGCTTTTTTGCAGTTTTCGTTGTAGTTGATTCTTTTGGCTAGTGGATTTTGTCAGTGTTGCACGAACGTCACGGATCTGCTTTTTTAAATGCAGCAGTTTTGCCTCTTTCGATGGTTCATTATCATTGGCAAACAGAGAGGTGTTGGCAGTTAACAGTAAAAGAAGCATTACGAGCATGATGCTCGTAATGCTTAGGAAAATGCTTGTTGGCTGTGATTTCAGCACCTGTTATCTCATGCCCTGAAAGAGACGAAGTATCAAAATACTACACTTGCTACTTTAACTTCAGCAGTGAGCGGCCGGTCATTTCAGCGGGTTGCTCTAATCCCATTAAATAGAGCATGGTAGGGGCAATGTCTGAGAGGCTACCACCTTCTGAGATTTCCGCAGCGCGACCGATATAGAGGAGGGGCACTGGATTGGCTGTATGTGCTGTATGAGCCTGGCCAGTTTTATCATCGCGCATTTTTTCTGCGTTGCCGTGATCAGCAGTGATTAGCAGTTCGCCACCAGCGGCGGTGATTGCTTCGTGAACGCGTGCCAAGCAGGAGTCGATGGTTTCGATTGCCTTAATACAGGCCTTAAGGTTGCCAGTGTGGCCGACCATATCGGGGTTGGCATAGTTACAGATAATGGTGTCGAATTTCCCACTAGCAATCGCATTGACTAGTTTGTCGGTTAATTCTGCCGCGCTCATTTCGGGTTGTAGGTCGTATGTTTTCACCTTGGGAGATTCGATCAAAATACGTTCTTCACCGTCAAAGGCACGTTCTTCGCCGCCATTAAAGAAGAAGGTGACGTGGGCATATTTTTCGGTCTCTGAAATACGTAATTGTTGCAGTCCCAGGTTTGAAATATACTCGCCAAAAACATTTTTCATGCGAATGGCGGGGAATGCGATATCGGTTTCCAGGCTTTTTTTGTACTCAGTAAGGCTAATGTAAGCGCCGAGTTCTGGTCGCTCCTTGATGGCAAAACCGGTGAATTCTGGCTCGGCAAAGGCCTGGGAGATCTGGCGTGCTCGGTCTGCGCGAAAATTCATGAAGATCATCGTGTCGCCAGGTTCAACACAAGCCTCATCTTCCCCATCTGGGGTGATGCTGGTGGCCTGCACAAATTCATCTGTCTCATTACGTTGATAGGCGGCATCTAAGCCGTCAAGTGCGCTGGTGGCCTGAAAGGCAGACTTGCCCTGGGTCATCAATTCATAGGCTGATTGAATGCGCTCCCAGCGATTGTCACGATCGAGCGCAAAAAAACGGCCGATGATACTGGCAATTCGCCCTGGGTGTTTGTGTTCGGCAAAAAGTGCATCTATCTCTGTCAGCCAGGGCGAGGCACTTTTTGGGGGCGTGTCGCGCCCATCAAGAAAGGCATGTAGGTAGACCTTCTTCGCGCCTCGCTGTATGGCGAGTGTGAGAGAGGCCTTGATTTGTGACGTGTGACTGTGAACGCCGCCAGTCGAAAGCAATCCCATTATATGCACTGCTTTATTATTTGAGATTGCCTCGTCAATGGCGTTAACGAGGACTCTGTTTTCGAAGAAACTGCCATCTTTGATCGCTTTATCAATGCGGGTTAATTCCTGATTAACCACGCGTCCAGCACCGAGATTAAGGTGGCCAACTTCTGAATTGCCCATTTGATTGGCTGGAAGGCCAACTTCACTACCCGAGCCGTGAATTAGCGTATGCGGGTTTTTTTCCCACAGCTTGTCCCAGTTCGGTTTTTTTGCATGGTAGATCGCATTATGATCAGTTTTTTCGCTTACACCCCAGCCATCAAGGATGATTAGTGTGGTTGGCTTGTAGTTTATTGATTCTTCTGGGGAATTCATCTTTAAGGCGAAGTCCTTACTGGTTTATTTTGTAGGAAAAACCCTACGTTATGAGATTTAGTTATTCGTTATAATATTTAAGTTGATAGCAGGCTTGCTGTGCTTGATTGACTTTAGGTGTTGCTATTATGTCGTCCGTTGAGGTTTTTCTTTGAGTGTTGCGAATTCAGTCATTGAAGTTGGGCTTTTTTGGCTGATTTGGTGTGCTCAATTTAAGCTGAATTTGTTGAAAAAAACGGCAATTTCTAATGATTTTATTCGGATTATTAATAATAAATTATAACCGGTTAAGGGTTGAATCGCCATGGGGAGGGGAAAAGAAGTTGGGCGAGTCGATGACCAGTACCTTGAACAGACATCAATGGTGTTCAAGGCTCTGTCGCATCCGCTTAGGTTGAAGGTTCTTTGTATGCTGGATGGAAATGGGGAGGTTGCTGTGCAAGACATTGTTGTCGCAACAGGTGCTTCGCAAAGCAATATTTCACAGCATCTTTCTATAATGAAAGGTAAGGGGATTATTAAGGCAAGAAAAGATGGTAATCGTGTATTGTATCAACTTTGCGATAGTCGCATGATTACACTGTTTGGCCTGATGCGGGAGGTGACCTGTAATGACTAACTGGCCGCATCCTGTTTGGTTGGTTTGATCGATTGAAAAATAGTACTTGAGAGGTCTTTGCTCAAGCCTGAGGGGCTGGCAAGGAAAAGGTGCGCGAAATTGAGGGAGTTTATCGCTATAAATGACTGATTGAGTACGTTTTTAACGCAGCCATAGGGCAAAAAAACAATCGTGTAAAGGTCTCTCTACAGTATGTAGGTCTAGTTAATGTTTAATCGTCTGATTGCACTTTCTCGCTGAAATTCTACAGTAGATGGGCTAGACTGCGTGCTTTTAGTTTGTCCTGATGTTCTTGATATCTATAAATTGTGTGTTGGCGATATTTGCGCTGTGGCACATGGTTGAGTGGTGATAATATGCAGCAATTTTTTGAGTTTATTGTAAATAATTGGCTTTTATTTTTGGCGCTGGTCATTGTGCTAACGCTGTTGGGGGTGAATATGATTCGTCCCAGGTTATTGGGTTTTAAAGAAGTTAAGCCTAATGAGGTTGTGCAGCTGATTAATCGTGATGATGCGATCGTGCTGGATGTGCGTGATAATAGCGATTTTGAGAAAGGGCATATTCTTAATGCAAAGCATATCCCTTTTGGTCTGCTGGAAGAGCGTCTGCATGAACTGGAAAGTTTGAAAGAGAGTCCGTTAGTGGTTTATTGCGAGGCAGGTCAGCAGTCTGCGCGTGCCGGTGCTATTTTGCAGAAGCAGGGTTTTGCATCGGTTTATAAACTATCGGGTGGTTTATTAACCTGGAAAAGCGCTAATTTTCCATTAAGTGTCGAGTCGTAATTGTATTTATCTTGATGTGGGCGTTTGTCTTGCTTGTTTTCTATTGAGTGAAAGCTAATTATTGTTAATCGGTGGTGAAGAATGTCAGAAGTAGATGAAAAAAAAGAGCAGGTAGCTGCCGCAGGTGGAAAGCAGTTTTCGATACAGAAAGTTTATATGCGAGATATCTCTTTTGAAACGCCGAATACCCCGCTAATTTTTCAGGAAAAATGGGAGCCTGAAACCAATATGCAGCTTGGCAATAAAGCGGTTGTGCTGGGAGAGGGGGTCCACGAGGTGATGCTGTCGGTGACCGTGACCGCAAAAATTGGTGATAAGACGGCTTATCTCGTTGAAGTTCAGCAGTGTGGAATCTTTAATATTGCGGGTTATGATCCAAAAGAATTACCCGCTATTGTTGGCAGTGTCTGCCCAAATATTCTATTTCCATTTGCTCGCGAGGCAATTTCTGATCTGGTGACACGAGGTGGTTTTCCGCAGTTGCTGTTATCCCCAGTTAATTTCGATGCCTTATTTGCTGAATATGCACAGCAACAGCGCAAACAACAGGAAGAGATTGGAGAGGAGTCAGTGTCGCATTGATTTAGTGTGGCCTGAGGAAATTTGATGTTGGACGGAGAGAAGGTGCCTCATGCTCAGTTACCAATAGCGTTGTTAGGTGCTGGTTCGTGGGGGAGCGCGCTAGCGATATTGATCGCTCGCAATGGGCGTGATGTGGTTTTATGGAGTCATGAAGTTGCTCAAGTTGCGCTGATGCAGGAGCAGCGCTGTAATGTTGCTTTTCTTCCTGATATTCAGTTTCCTGATCGTCTGAGTGTTAATGCTGATCTAAGGCAAGTGCTGGAGATCTGTGATGATATTATGGTCGTCGTTCCAAGTGAGGCATTTCGCTCCGTACTGGCATTGTGTCGGCCTATGATGGGGGCTGATGCAAGGCTTTCATGGGCCACAAAAGGGTTTGATCCTGGAAGTGGTAAATTATTGCACCAGGTTGCCGCAGAAATCTGTGGTGATGAGGTTCCGTTTGCGGTTGTGTCGGGGCCTAGTTTTGCGCATGAAGTTGCGGCTGGTTTGCCGACGGCGCTAACAGTCGCTTCGGGTGATTCTCAATTTTCTCAGGATCTTTCTGATGCGCTGAGCAATGATTGCCTTCGTGCTTATCGCTCAAATGATGTGGTGGGTGTTGAGGTGGGGGGGGCGGTTAAAAACGTGCTGGCAATCGCAGCTGGCATTTCTGATGGGCTTGGGTTTGGCGCGAATGCACGCGCGGCATTAATCACGCGAGGTTTAGCTGAAATTACTCGCCTGGGAGTTGAACTGGGTGGGCAGGTAGATACCTTTACTGGTTTGGCTGGCCTTGGTGACCTGGTATTGACCTGTACTGATAATCAATCACGTAATCGCCGTATGGGGCTTGCGCTTGCTCGGGGTGATACGTTAGAACAGGCATTGCAATCGATTGGCCAGGCGGTTGAAGGTGTACAAACGGTTCGGGAGGTGTTGTTGCTGGCGCGTCAGTGTGGCGTTGAGATGCCAATTGCAGAGCAGGTGTATCGCGTCCTGTACGAAGGATGTTCGCCTCGAGATGCGGTGAATGCATTATTTGAGCGTGCCCAAAAATCAGAATAGCATTAATTGATTGATAAGTTTTCCGATTGAATTTCCCTTCTTAAAATCGCATTAATAACATGGTGTTACATATGTGATTTATTCTTAAAAAGGCGTCATTTTTCTGGCCTGAATTCCTTTTGCTTTGATAATATATTGATAATATTAAGTTTTATTTGATTTACAGTATTGTTTTGAATTGACAAGCGTATAGGCTTTGTGTTTAGAATCTTTGGGCAGAATAAAAGATTGATTGATGATTTTGAAGTGTTCGAGGGTGGATGGTGTCATGTTAAAAAAAGCCTTTAGAGGCATGTTGCTTGTTGTAGCTGGAACTTGGTGTGTAGTTATCCCCTTGGGCGCGCTGGCTGATGTTCATTTTCAGTTTGGCTTTGTTAATGAGGCTGAGAATCAGGATCTTACTATCGATTGTAATCGTGCTAGTAGTGATTCTCGCTGTGCTTTTGGCGGTAATACGGGGGCTTATTTTGATCCAACTCCATTTCTTCAGGAGGTGGTTTACGTTGATGGCGTTCGTTACTATCACAGCATTATTGGTGACCCAAATAGCGATTTTGCTCAGGAAGTTTATATTGAGGCGAGTGGTTGCTGTTACCAGGCGAGTGGTAACTATGACCCATTTCCAAGATCAGCCAGTAATAGTCGTGGAGGCTTAGCTAACGGGAGTGGCTCAGGTAACCCTAATCGGGTGGTGATGAGAAATATGGTCAGGGATGAGGAGATGACTCAGTGGTTTTTGAAAGACACTCTTCTGTTCAAGCCATTGATTACCCAGTTGGTCGTCAATGCTGATGTGAGAATGGATTTTCAGATCGATATGAGGATGATTGATTATGGCACGATTGATACTCCTGGGGTTGTTTCAAACAGGCTTAAATTATTGAAAGATAATGAGGGTATTACTGGTGATTATGATAATAATATCATTCCGGGCTTCTTTAGCGATAAGTCTCAGGTTAAGCAAACGGTAAGTGGCGGGCAATATACGTACACTGATGGCCCGGATCAGAGTGGCAGTGGTGGGGTGTACACTTATTGGGATGGTGGTGGCTATCAAGAATATTTGGCCGACCATAATCTCTTTCGTCGCGATGATCAGAATGAGGGCTATCAAATTCGACAGTGAAGCTCTGTCTGAGTTCACTGCTGAAATCTGTGTCGTTGTGTCGATATAGTCAAAAGAGAGCGCCTCTCTTTTGTAATTTGGTTACCTTAAAATAGATGAAAGCGATGGTTTTAGCGGCTGGGCGTGGTGAACGTATGCGCCCGTTAACAGATGTAACCCCAAAGCCGTTGTTAAAAGTTGGCGGGGATTATCTTATCGCCTATCAGCTTCGTTCGCTTGTGGCGGCTGGTATTACTGATATTGTGATTAATCATGCATGGCTGGGTGAGCAGCTCGAGCAAGCGCTCGGAGATGGGCGTCAATACGGTGCACAAATTCGTTATTCTGCTGAAGGTGATGTGGGCCTTGAAACCGCTGGTGGTATTAAACGTGCGCTACCGCTATTAGGTGATATGCCGTTTGTGGTGGTGAATGGTGACGTGTGGAGCGATTTTCCATTTACATCATTGCCTAAAACACCTGCGGGCCTGGCACATTTAGTGCTGATTGATAATCCGCTATTTCATCCGGAAGGGGATTTTTCATTGCAGCGGGGGCAAGTGCAGTGTGAGGGTGAGCCGAAGCTTACTTTTAGTGGGATTGGGGTTTATCGTGCTGAATTGTTTGAATCGCTGTCAGAAGGCCGAAGCCCTTTAGCGCCACTCTTGAGGTTGGCAATGATGAAGGGGGTTGTGAGTGGTGAGTATTACGGTGGTAGCTGGGTTGATGTTGGCACACCGGAGCGCTTAAAGACACTAGATCACGAGCTGTTAATGAGTAAGTAAGAAACTTTCGTTGATACGTGAACCCCGCCACTAACTCATGCTTCCTTGAGTTAGTGGCAGATGTGGGCTAAATATGAATCTACAGTTTTTCCTGGCCGAATGACTTGAGCGGTTATGAGTGATACTGCCTTAATTCGCTATACAGCTGGTCTTTAAGGTTTAGGCGTTTCACCTTGAGGTCAAGCATGCGAGCATCTGTGGTAGGTTGTTTTTGCTTTTCAAGCACATGAATGGTTTTGTCTGTGTGCTCGTACTCTTTTAAAAGAGATGCAAAGTCGCCGTCCTGGATTTTGAGTTGGTGGATGGTGTGTTGCAATTCTGGGAATTCATGAGTGAGTTGGTGTCGTTCTCCGTACATATTATGGGTCTCCATATGTTTGGTTGAAAACGTCTTTTTCGGCTTTTCCTTGCGGCAAGTTGGCGCGCCGAAAGATCAGCTTGTCACGCGGCTGTGCTTGCAGTCAAGGGTTTGCAGTGCCCAAATGGTGGGTGGACTAGCTATTTTTAGCGGATGTTGATGGAATTCAAGTGGTTGCAGATAGTGGTCTGGTATTTGCTCTGGACGGTAGATTTGGCAATAATAGCTTAGCCATTTGCGATTAATTCGTTATTATCGTCATCCTCAGGGAAATCGTACCCCCACTCTTTGATCAGGTGTTTTTCCTGAATGCGCAGCTGATTTTTGCGCGCGAACTGTAGAATGAAGCTGAATGCTTCCGGGTCGTTAAGGCTTAGACCTCTGGCAACAATCAGGCAACGTGCGCCGTTGATAATACAGGGTTGTACATGTTCTGAGTAGCGTAATTTATGGTCTGGGCCGAAGCTGGCTAGCGCGGATGAGATTCGTTCAACCCAGTCTGACGGACGGAATTTTTTGCCGTCGTTGCTGACGCCCTCAATGATAATCTGATTATTCCCGGAATTATGCGACATCTCTTTCTCTTACGGTGCGGCGGATATTATATTCGTTGACCTGATGTGGCCGTGAGCCGCTTGCGAGCGATTATACCTATATCGCACCCGAATTGATAAAGTTTAATAATGCACATGCAGTAGTTATTGAATGGCGACCTTTATTGCACGGGCGCGAGCAGCATGAATCTTGTCGGCAAGTGCTTTGCCGTTATGGCCCTGTTCAACGATGGCGCGAATATCAACAGCGTTTGCCACGCGGTAGGCGAGTGAAAAAAGTGCTGCCTGTGGATAGTCGCAGGTTTCATAACCCGTGCGTCCGCGTGAATCTGCTTTGCAGACAGTGAGGAACTGTTCAAGGCGTGCGGGGCGACGAAAGGCATCGAGTGATTCTAATGTCTTTAATAATGTGGTCGAACGTAGTTCTGCAGCACGGTGGCAATGTGTATGATAACGTGCGACCAATATTGCAAGTGCCTGGAAGCGTTTTGGAATGCGCATTCGTTTGCAGAGTGTTTGTGTTAATTTTACGCCGCGTTCCTCGTGGCCGTGGTGACTGGGCCATTTGTCACGTGGCGTATTGCCTTTACCCAAGTCGTGACAGAGTGCGGCAAAGCGAACTTCTGGATCGTTGGTGAGTGTGGCTGCGCTATCAAGCACCATCATGGTGTGAATGCCGGTATCGATTTCCGGGTGGTAGTATTCTGGCTGGGGTACGCCGAAGAGTGCATCAACTTCTGGCAGGATGCGTGCGAGCGCGCCGCATTCACGCAGTGTGGTAAAAAAGGTGGAGGGGCGCGGTTCGTTGAGTGCACGCTCAATCTCGGCCCAGACGCGTTCAGGCACTAGTGCGTCCACCTCATTTGCTGCGACGATCTCTTTTAGTAGCGCTTGTGTTTCACCTGCGATTTTAAATCCCAGCGGTACCAGGCGTGTGGCAAAGCGCGCGACGCGTAGCACCCGCACGGGGTCTTCAATAAAGGCAGGCGAGACATGTCGGAGTAGTTGTTGTTGTAGATCACGCACGCTGTTGAGTGGGTCGACCAGATTACCATCAAGGGTGAGTGCCATTGCATTGATGGTGAGGTCGCGACGCTTAAGATCTTCTTCCAGGGTGACATCCGGCGAGGCATGTACTTCAAACCCGGTGTAGCCCGTAGCCGTTTTTCGTTCGGTGCGTGCGAGGGCGTACTCTTCTTTGGTTTCAGGGTGCAGGAAGACGGGGAAGTCCTGCCCCACCTGGGTATATCCCTGTGCGAGCATCTCTTCTGGGGTTGCACCCACCACCACCCAGTCGCGGTCTTTGATGGGCAGCCCCAGTAGTTTGTCGCGAACGGCACCACCGACCATGTAGATTTCCATCTGTAGTGGTGCCTTAGACGTCTATATTAATCGTCACGTCCAGCATAAAGCCGGAAACGATCAAACTGGCCGCGTTGATTCTGGTTCATCAGGTAGCGCGGTACGAGCGCTTCCATTGGTTGCGGCGTGATATTAAAGATGGCGGGAAATTTCTCCTTGCTAACGCTATCGACTTGCATAGAGAGGTAGTTGTCGTAGGTGAGTGGCTTGCCCGGAGCGATGCTTAAGATACGCGCCAATAGTTTAGATGTGCCATTGCCAAGCGGAATCACCTTGCGATTAATGGCCAGGGTCTTAATCGTGAATTCGACCAGCTGTTGCAGGGTGTAGACGCGGGGACCGCACAGGTCATAGCGCTGGCCGAAGGTCGCCTTTTCGTTGAGCGATTTGACGATGACATCGACCACGTCATTCACATAGACCGGTGCAAAGCGTGCATTGGGGCATGCCAGTGGCAGGTGCGTGGCAAATTTAAGCAGTGATGCGAAGCGGTTAAACAGACTATCGCCAGAGCCAAAGATCACGGATGGGCGTAGGCTGGTGATGTTGATCCCTTCATCTGCACCGGTGTGAATGGTGTCTTCCCCTTTTCCTTTGCTGGTGAGGTAGCGGCTGGGTGCTTTGCCAGCGTAGGCGTTGAGCGCGCTCATGTGAATCACGCGATCAATCTTATTGGCGACACAGGCGTCAATGATCATCCGTGGCAAGTCAACATGCAGGCGTTGAAAATCCCCTTTTTTATTTTCATTCAACACGGCGACCAGGTTGATCACTGCGCTGCAACCTGCGAGGTGTTTGTGCAGGTTTGAAAGGGTCATGATGTCGGTGTCGATGACACTCACGCGGGGCAGTACCAGTAGCTCACGGCAACGTTCGCGGTGGCGTGCCAATACACGCACCTGATAACCCGCTGCCACGAGTGTGCGTACTAAATGTTGTCCGACAAAGCCGGTTCCCCCCAGAACAGCGATAATTTTATTATGTGTGGCTGCAACCTTTGGATACATCTGCCTTTCCCCATTGTCTCAAAATTAACGTTAGCGTGTTGATCAGACCTTTTTTACAAAGGCGTTATACTGAACCCCAGAATTCTAGCACTCTATGAGGGGTTCGGGTAAACGATGATCGAAGCGCTGCTCTATTATTTATTGCTGGGCATAGTGGCGGGAACGCTGGCAGGAATGCTTGGTATTGGTGGTGGTCTGATTATTGTACCGGCGTTGGTAATTATCTTTAAAGCCCAGGGTTTTGACCCGAGTATCATCATGCACCTCGCGCTGGGGACTTCACTGGCGACGATCGTGGTGACCTCGCTCTCATCGATCCGTACCCACCATCAGCGTGGCGCGGTGCAGTGGCCGGTGGTTATTCGCTTGAGCGCTGGGATTATGGTGGGGGCATTGTGCGGTGCGTTGTTGGCGGGGCAGTTTGCTAGCGACTGGCTACAGAAGCTCTTCGCGATATTTGCATTGTTAGTGGCGCTGCAGATGGCACTGGAGCTGCGACCTGAGGTAGTGCGTGATCTGCCTGGTTGTGCAGCGCTTGCTGGTGTTGGTGGTGTGATTGGGGTGGTTTCTGCGCTGGTTGGCATTGGCGGTGGCTCGATGACTACGCCGTTTCTGCTGTGGTGCGGTGTCGCTGTACGTCAGGCGATTGCGACCTCGGCGGCATGTGGGTTGCCGATTGCGCTGGCTGGCGCATTGGGATACTGGCTGGCAGGTCAGAGTGTGGCTGGTTTACCCGAATGGAGTAGTGGTTATCTCTATTGGCCAGCGCTGGTTGGTGTGGTTGCAAGTAGTATTGTATGCGCATCATTTGGCGCACGTATGACGCATCTATTATCAGTGCGCGTGTTGAAGAGGGGGTTTGCACTGTTGCTGTTTGTTATTGGGTGTTATCTAATTATATCGTAAAGCTTAAAATTAAGTTTCAAGGTAAAAGGCAAAGGAAATACATTTAATAGCTGATGCTGATAAGGTGGGCAGTTAACTCTATGGTCATTAGTATGGGTATTGTTGATTTGTTTTATTTTTTCGTGAGGCCCGCTAAATGAAGACGGATAATCTGGTAAATCCAGAAATAATGGGTGTATTTTCTCCGCTGGATACGCTTGGAGCTGCGGAGCTGATGCGGCTTTCTCGGGATAGTTATTTTGAGACTCTGTTGTCGGGTGAGACGATAGCACGTTACGGTTCGAATGAGCCCTGGACTTTTTTTCTGGTGTCAGGCGATGTCTCTATGGCGAGACCTGGCCGTGATGATGAAGTGGTGGTTGCGAATACTGATAGGGCAAAATTACCGCTTAATTTTATCAGGCCGTGCCAGTGGACGATTCGTGCCATTAGTCGAGTGGTTATTTTTCGTGTGAGTGATGATGAGGTTAGAAAGGCGCTGGGTGACGCGCCGCCTCCAGATAAGATAGATGACAACATTCCGCTCGATGAAGCAGCGTTGATTGAACAGTTGACGACTGATATTGAACGCGATTCGAAGGCCAGTAAGCTGAAAATCCCCAGCCTGCCTGATATTGCACTGCAGGTGCAGGCCGCGGTCAAGGACAAAGGGACTGATGTTGCTGAAGTGGCGCGGATCGTGATGGCTGACCCGCCGTTGGCAGGACGTCTGGTACAGGTTGCAAATAGTCCTATGTATCGTGGTAAATCGGCGATTACGACTTGCCAGATGGCAGTCTCTAGAATGGGGCTACAGGTGACACGGGATCTCGTGATTGGCTGTTCATTGCAGCAGTTGTTTGAAAGTGATTCGCCACTGCTTAAATCATTTATGCGTAAAGCGTGGCAGCGTAGTACGCGCCTGGCTGCATTGTGTGCGGTAATTTCACGTCACGGACGAGGGCTTGATGAAGATCGCGCAATGTTGGCTGGGTTGGTATACAGCATTGGTACGCTACCTGTTATTCACTATGCGGCAAAATATCCAGAGTTGGTTGAAGATGAAACAATGTTGAGACAGGTGATTGAAAAGTTAAGTTGCGAAGTGGGAGTGCAAGTGCTGAGGCGTTGGGATTTCGATCTGGATGTGATTGACGTGGTGCGTGATTCGCATGACTGGTACCGTGATGAAGGCCCTAAACCCGATTATTGTGATGTGGTGGTATTGGCTCAGCTCTATAGTTTTATCGATACACCGCAGATGGAGAGATACCCTGCAATCGATGAGGTCCCTGCATTCACTAAGTTTTCGCTCGGAAGGCTTGGTCCAAAGATGACGCTACGTGTGCTGGAGACGGCGCAGGCTGATATTGATGAGATAGAAAAGGTGTTGCGGGGGTAGGTTGGTTAAAGCGATCGCTGTCCCGGTTTTTAGGATACCGGAACAGCGGCTTTATTCTAAGCGTGAATTGCCACTTTATTTAGAGAGCGAGATTTTCTCTTTGCCCTTTGGCTTTTTAGCCTGACTGGCGGCCTTTTTATTGACGAATTTTTCTTTGCCCGATTTCTTTGGGCGATCACCGTTTTTTTTATCGGCAAATTTTCGTTTCTTGTCGCTACCACTTCTTGGTCCGCCTTTGCCAAAAGCGCCATCTTTGGTGATCGAGATCGCGAGTGCCTGTTGGCGTACGCGCGCCTTCTTCAACAGCTGAAAGACATCGGCTGGCATGTCAGCTGGTAGGTCGACGGTGCTGAAATCATCGTAGAGTTTGATATCACCAATGTACTGGCTGTCGATCTCTGCTTCATTTGCAATGGCGCCGACGATGTCGCCTGGTGAGGCTTCATGCTGCTTGCCAACTTCAATGCGATAGCGAGCCATTTCAACTTCAGGGTGTTTTTTCAACCGGCGTGCCTTACCGAGTGAGCCAGGAGCGACGCGCTTTTCGCGAGGTCGATCTGCATTGTTTGCAGCGCGATCACGCTCTTTACGTTCTCGCGGTGCTGCCTGTGCTTTTGGCATCAATGGGCGTTCTTTCTGTAATAGGTAGGTTAGTGCGGCAGCAACGTCATTCGGGCTGATGTTCTGCTCTGTTTCGATCTGCATCAGCACTTCATTAAAAAATGTTAAATCTTCAGACTCAATGGTATCGAGGATCTGCTGTTTAAACTCCGTGACACGTTTACTGCTGACCGCCTCAATTGAAGGCAGTTGCATGCGCTCGATTTTTTTGTTGGTGGCGCGTTCAATGGCGCGCAGCATGCGGGTTTCACGTGGCGCGACAAATAGAATTGCGGTGCCCTTGCGCCCGGCGCGACCGGTACGGCCGATACGATGGACGTATGCTTCTGTGTCATAAGGGATGTCATAGTTGATCACGTGACTAATGCGCGGTACGTCGAGACCGCGCGCCGCAACGTCGGTCGCAACGATGATATCAATGACCCCTTTTTTCAGTTGATTGACGGTGCGTTCACGCAGTGTTTGGGTGATATCGCCACTGAGTGCCGCGCAGGAATAGCCGCGTGCTTCGAGTTTCTGTGCCAGTTCAGCGGTCGAGTTTTTGGTGCGCACAAAGATGATTGCCGCATCGAGCTCTTCGACCTCCAGGATGCGGGTTAGCGCATCGAGCTTATGCAGCCCGCTCACCTGCCAGTATTTTTGATCAATGGTATCAACGGTGGTCGATTCAGATTTAATCTTGACCATCTTTGGGTTTTTCAGATAACGATTCGCAACCTTGCGGATCACGTCTGGCATGGTGGCCGAGAAGAGCGCGATTTGACGCGTGTCTGGCGTCTGTTCCAGAATCCATTCAACATCATCGATAAAACCCATCTTCAGCATCTCATCGGCTTCATCTAGTACCAGTGCCTTCAGGCCAGCGAGCGACATTGTTTTACGACGCAGATGATCCATCACGCGGCCGGGTGTGCCAACGATGACATGTGCACCGCGTTTTAACTGGCGTAGCTGGGTGTCCATGCTTTGGCCGCCGTAGATTGGCAGTACATGAAACCCCTTTAGGTGGCGTGCGTAGCTCTGAAATGCCTCGGCTACCTGAATCGCAAGCTCGCGAGTCGGTGTCAACACCAGCAGTTGCGGGTTTTTCTGCGAAAGGTCAATATTATTAAGTAGTGGCAGAGCGAATGCGGCGGTCTTACCTGTTCCTGTTTGCGCCTGTCCCAGCAGGTCGCGCCCTTCGAGCAGGTGCGGAATACTTTCCGCCTGAATCGGCGAGGGTGATTCGTAGCCAATATCGTCCAGTGCGCGAAGAATAGGGGCCGCAAGCGCCAGCTGCGCAAAGCTCTCAGAGGGTGATGACATCGTAAATACCTGTAGTGTTCGAGGGTCGTGCACCTCAATATAAGGTCGAAGGGGCGCATGAACTTGCAGGATGATTCCAGCAAGGCGACAAATCATACACTAAATTGTCTGTTTTTGCTCTGTTTTATTCGACGCGAGAGAGTATGTGGTGCGCTTGTCTCTATGAGGAGGTTTTAGAGTGGGTGCCTATACCCCGGGGAAGTGATGATCGTAGGCGATCCGAGGTGCGAAAAGGTCCATCGTTTCATTCGCTCCCGGGGTATGTCCTGCGCCTAGTAAACAAATCACCCTTAGTTTTGTCGTTTAACCCTCAAAGCCATTTATTGCCTGGTTGCTAGTTTAGCTGGGATCCATTGGGTTTAGCCCAAAGCTTAGCCCTGATGCTATTGTTTTTAGGCTGGCCAGTCGTTGTTCCTGAGTTCATACTTGCCGAATTCAACAATCATCCCGCATTAGCCTGGAGTGTTAATCATGACCCTTTTTAATAAAGCAAAAGAACTTTCCGGTAAAGTAATGGATAAAACGATGGAGTTTAGTAGCGATGAACTGATCGCGGATACCATTATTATGTCGATGAAAAAGCAGGAGAAGGTGAATGCGATTCTTAAGCAACGTGGTTCGAACTATCGCATCACGGGGGTTGATCTTGAGATGGGGATACCGCCTAAGATGATCTTTGGAGTGCGCCGTGTTTCGGAAGAGTCACAGGAGCTTGAAAAGTGTGATGATGACAAGGGTGTTTCGGCGGAATGAATATGTATGGTGGGCCCGGTAGGACTCGAACCTACGACCAAGGGATTATGAGTCCCCTGCTCTAACCAACTGAGCTACAGGCCCTTATTACGGTGTGCAGTATAACGTTTTGCTAAAAGCTACGTCACCTGATTTTTGTCATTCTCTTGTTATAAAAGCAAAAAAGGCGAAGTGGTTAGCTTCGCCTTGCTGTTTTTGTTGCGGCTAGTGGTTAGTCGCTGAAGCTGCGCAGTGGGTCAGAGCGGCTTGGGTGGCGTAGCTTGCGCAGTGCCTTTGCTTCGATCTGACGAATACGCTCACGCGTGACATCAAACTGTTTGCCCACTTCTTCCAGGGTGTGATCGGTGTTCATGCCTATACCAAAGCGCATCCGCAGTACTTTGGCTTCACGTGCGGTGAGGCTTTCGAGTACTGAGTTGGTCGCTTCACGCAGTCCTTCAACGGTGGCGGCATCGGGTGGTGCCATCACGTTTGGATCTTCGATGAAATCACCGAGGTGCGAATCTTCATCATCACCAATCGGAGTTTCCATTGAGATAGGCTCTTTGGCAATCTTCAGTACCTTGCGAACTTTGTCTTCTGGCATCTCCATGCGAATCGACAGCTCTTCTGGCGTTGCTTCACGCCCCATCTCCTGCAGCATCTGACGCGAAATACGGTTGAGCTTGTTGATGGTTTCGATCATGTGTACCGGAATACGAATGGTACGTGCCTGATCCGCAATTGAGCGGGTGATCGCCTGGCGAATCCACCACGTTGCATAGGTCGAGAACTTGTAACCACGACGGTATTCAAATTTGTCGACCGCCTTCATCAGGCCGATGTTGCCTTCCTGGATCAGATCAAGGAACTGCAGGCCTCGGTTGGTATATTTCTTCGCAATCGAGATAACCAGGCGTAGATTGGCTTCAACCATCTCTTTCTTGGCGCGGCGTGCTTTCGCTTCGCCGATAGAAATTTTACGGTTGATGTCTTTGATCTCGTGAATAAACAGGTGTGACTCTGCCTGCATTGCAACCAGCTTGCCCTGTGCGCGTAAAATCTCTTCTTCGTATTCTCTGAGGACAGGTGAGTAGCTGTGGCCACCATCGATCTGCTTTGGTAGCCAGGTCAGGTCGGTTTCGTTATCCGGGAATGAGGTGATGAACTGTTTGCGCGGCATGTGTGCCTTGCTCACGCAGATGTCCATAATGACCTTTTCCTGTTCGCGGATACGGCGAACCATCCCACGCATGTTTTTGATCAGTACGTCAATAAGCTTAGGGGTTAGTTTAAGCTCTATAATGGGTTCAGCCATTTCGCTACGCAGCTTCTGGTTGGTGACCAGGTCGCTATTGTCTTTTTCGATTGCAGTGATTACCGCGTCGTAGCGTTTTCTGATCTCTGCGAAGCGTTCGCGCACTTCTTCTGGATCAGGGCCGGTGTCGACAACTTCTTCATCATCGTCGGAATCATTGCTGCTTTTTGGTGGCGCTGGTGGTGGAATCACATCTTCAGCGTTAGGGTCGATAAAGCCGGTCAGCAGGTCGCTCAGGCGGGTCTCTTCTGCTTCGACTCTGGCTTGTACCCCAAGCAGCTTATCAATGGTCTGCGGATAAGTGGCAAGTGCCAGCATCATCTGGCGTTGACCCGCTTCGATGCGTTTAGCGATCTTGATTTCACCTTCGCGGGTTAGCAGTTCAACCGTGCCCATTTCGCGCATGTACATGCGCACAGGATCAGTGGTGCGACCGAATTCACTGTCAACACTGGCGAGTGCGGCGGCGGCCTCTTCGGCGGCGTCATCGTCGGTGCTGGCGGCAGAAGAGTCTGAGATTGCGAGGCTATCAGTGTCTGGAGCCACTTCATGTACCGTGATGCCCATATCATTGATCATGCTGACGATATCTTCGATCTGATCTGGATCGACGATGTCGCTTGGCAGGTGATCGTTCACTTCGCGGTAGGTGAGGTAACCCTGTTCTTTGCCTTTTGCTATTAGTACCTTGAGCTGAGATTGCTGCTGTGCTTGATTCATGTGGCGTGAGCCTTCCTTACATAACAATATGCGTGAGCAAAAAATAGCCCGCTATTCTATACTATTTTGGTAGGGTCTGAGAACCCCGTGAGCTTGCTTTTAGCGCTATTTTTGGTTACTTAACCCCGCCGCGTGTAGCTGGGTTTTCGTTTAAATATTTATATAGTTGCTGTAGCTCTTCTTTTTCAGGTTGAGTCAGCTCCTGTGTATTGCAAAGGATGTCTTTACGCTGGATAACGTGTCGCCGGTAAAGCTGTTGCAGCAAGCTGCTAAATATCTCTTCCTGATCGCTGTCGACCAGGTTTTCCTGTTGTACTAGTTTGGCTAGATAGCGACCTTCTTCTCGCTCGCGCCAGCGCTCCAGCACCGCGCCAGTAGTGAGATGTGGGCTAGTTCTCAACATTTCAAGTAATTCGATTAAAAGTGTGATGCCGGGCGCATTGAGTGAGGCGAAGCGCTGTGGCTCTGTTTCAAGTTGTCCTAGTGACGGGGTGTTAAGTAGTAGTGTGATTGCCTGGCGCACCAGTGATGGCTGCTTGTCTTGTTTATTGCCGAGCGGTCTCTGGTTGTGTGATGGCGGGGCGCTTGCGGTAATGGGCTTGTTGTTGCCCAGCAAGCGACTCAGGCTGCGCTCTTCCATGCGGGTGATCTCCGCCAGGCGAGTCACCATCATGTGTTTGAAGACGCCTGCTGGTAGTTTGTTAAGGTGGGGTCGTGCCAGCTCAACCAGGCGTGCCTGACCGTCGATGCTGCTCATGTCGACTTGCCTGGCGAGGTGCTCGTAGAGATAGGTGGAGAGTGGTGCGGCCGCATCAATGCGTGCTTCGAGCGCTACTTTGCCCTCTTTTTGCACCAGTGAGTCAGGGTCTTCGCCGTCGGGCAGGAAGAGGAAGCGTGCTTGTCGACCTGCTTGCATCGCGGGCAGGGTGTTTTCCAGGGCGCGATTGGCGGCCTCTCGTCCGGCGCGGTCGCCATCGAAGCAGAAGATGACCTCGCTGGTGGTGCGGAACATCAGCTCTAAATGTTCGATGGTGGTGGCGGTGCCGAGGGTGGCGACGGCATAGCGGATGTTGTGTTGTGCCAGCATCACTACATCCATGTAGCCCTCGACGATCAGCAGGCGCTGGATATTACGATTAGCTTGCCGTGCCTCAAACAGGCCGTAAAGTGCCTGGCCTTTGTGGAAGAGTGGGGTTTCGGGTGAGTTGAGGTATTTGGGGGTATCGTCGCCCAGAACGCGGCCACCAAAACCGATGATGCGCCCACGTGAGTCGCGGATTGGAAACATGATGCGTTCGCGAAAGCGGTCGTAGTGACCGCCGCTCTCTTTTTTGATTAGCATGCCGGTGGTGGCGAGTGGTTGGGTATTATCGTTACCGAAGTGCTTTTGCAGGGTGTCCCAGCCGGGCGGGGCGTAGCCGACGCCAAATTCCGCCGCTGTTTCTCCACTTACACTGCGTGCCTTGAGGTAGTTGATCGCCTCGCTGCCCCTGGGGTGTTCTTTGAGCTGTTGACGGTAGAAACTGGAGACCTGCTGCATCAGCTCGTAGAGTGGCTTACTGTTGCTTTGTGCACTGCTGGCAGAGTAGCTGCCCTGTGGGATTTCCATCCCGACGTGGGCGGCGAGGTCGCGTACTGCGTCGAGAAAATCGAGGCGCTCATATTCCATCAAAAAACTGATCGCGGTGCCGTGCGCACCACAGCCGAAGCAGTGGTAGAACTGTTTGTCCTGACTGACGGTGAAGGAGGGGGTCTTTTCGTCGTGGAATGGGCAGCAGGCACTGTGATTACGGCCGGTTTTTTTTAACGGCACGGAGGCGTCGATCAGATCGACGATATCGACGCGTGCAAGCAGTTTATCGATGAATTGCTGTGGAATTTTGCCAGCTACGGTGTGCCCCCTTGGGTATCGCGTGATTATCTGTCTAAGTGTTTGTCAGCACTGCCATTTGTCGGCGGTGTGTCAGGGGGATGGATGAGGCTTTATGCGCCAAGCTTGGCTTTGATCTGTCCGCTGACGGCACCCATGTCGGCACGACCCTGCAGTTTACCTTTTAACAGGCCGATCACTTTGCCCATATCCCTGGGTGAGCTGGCACCGCTACTGGCAATGGCATCACTGATCATTGTTTCAAGCTCTGTTTCACTGAGTGCAGGCGGCAAGTAGTCTTTGATGACTTTGATCTCGGCGCGTTCAATCTCGGCGAGATCTGGGCGGTCGCCTCTGGTGTATTGTTCGATGGAGTCGCGACGTTGTTTGTTCATCTTGTCGAGAATGGCGAGCACCTGATTGTCATCCAGCTCAATGCGCTCGTCGATTTCACGCTGCTTAATCGCAGCGCGGATCAAACGAATGACACCCAGCCGCTGCGCGTCTTTGCTGCGCATGGCGGTCTTCATGTCATCGGTGAGTCGCTGTGTTAGCGTGCTATCCATCGTGGTGGTTCTTACTCTATGTATAAGTGCTATTTAGTAAGGTGCACGAACGGTGCGCATTTTTTCGCTATAGGTCTTCTTCTGTTGTCTCTTAACGGCAGCAGCAGCTTTGCGTTTACGCACAGCGGTAGGCTTTTCGTAGAATTCGCGACGACGAACTTCAGAGATGATCCCGGTTTTTTCACAGATGCGCTTGAAGCGACGTACAGCCACTTCGAAAGGCTCATTTTCTCTCAAACGAACAGCAGGCATTTACTTTCCTCTTTATAATGGTATGGTTTTAGCCTAAAACAACGAACCGCGAATTCTAACCTCTGGGCCGGGGGCTTGTAAAGCACGGGAATGCGGATCTGCGGCCTGGCTTTAGGTTTTCGGGTGCTATTGGTGGATCTTTAGCCGTTTTGGGCACTGTTCACGCAGGCTGGACAAGCGGGGTCTTTTTGCAGTTTTAGGCTGCGCCATTCCATGGTTGCAGCGTTCAGGGTGAGCAGCCGGCTGTCGAGTGGTTTGCCAAATGGCACCAGTAGTTTGAGTGTCTCAGCGGCCATCATGCTGCCGATAATGCCGGTGAGCGGGGCGAAAACACCGCTTTGGGCGCAATTCTCTTTGTCTGCGATGGTGGATTCATCAAACAGGCAGCGGTAGCAGGGGGTGTTGCTGTCATCGTTGCGAAACACACAGATCTGCCCTGAGAATCGAATCGCAGCGCCAGAGACTAGCGGGGTGTGCGTTTTAACGCAGGCATCGTTGAGCTTAAAGCGGGTGGGGAAATTGTCACTGGCATCAAGTACGATATCGGCATCGCTGACGGCAGACAGCAGCATATTGCCTTTTAAGCGTTGTTTTATGGGAGTGACGGTAGTTTCTGGGTTGATTGCGTACAGTGCTATTTGTGCTGAGTCGGCTTTGTTTTGTCCGATACGCTCGCTGTTATGGGCGATCTGGCGCTGTAGGTTGCTGAGGTCAACGTCGTCATCGTCGCAGATAGTGATCTGCCCGATGCCGCTGCTGGCAAGGTAGATTGCGGCGGGTGAGCCAAGCCCACCCGCACCGATCAGGAGAACCTTTGATTGAAGTAGTCGCGTCTGTCCCGCAATGTCGATCTCGGGCAGCAGAATATGGCGGCTGTAGCGTTCAAGTTGCTGGTCGTCCATACTATGATTATGGTGGTTAATAGGTGTAGGCAACGACATTGTTGAGAGGGGTGCGCCCATCGTCCGCCCAGCCTCCGACTAAGTAAATGGTGCGGTCGATGTGTGCCACGCCCATCGCTGCGAGTGGTGCGGGCATCGGTGGCAGCAGATTCCAGGTTTTGCTGGTTTTATCATAGCAGGCTGCATGGTCGCAGATGCCGTCGCCGCTGTAACCACCAAAGATAAATGGGGTGTCGTCAATCATGATCGAACCCAGTCCAGCGGCCGTCCACGGCAGTTTGAGGCTGTCGAGGCTCCATTTGCCGCTGGCGGGGTCAAAGGCTTCGATGTGGTCAAAGTTGTTGAAGCCCTCGGGGGTGAAGGCGACGCCGCCCATGGTGAGGATTTTTTGATCCATCACCACTGCATCGAGCGCAAAACGAGGAGTTGGCAGTGGCTTGAGCTCTTCCCATTTGCCGGTTGCGAGGTTGAGGCGCTCACAGAAATCAAAGCCTGGATCGGTCTTGGGGCCAGAGAGTGTTGCATCAGGGTGGTGGCCACCCAGGATATAAATATGATTGTCATACAGTGCACCGGCGGGGTAGTCGTGTGGCTGGTACATGTCCGACCCAGCTTCCCAGCTATCGGTTTTCGGATAGTAGATCTCGGTGGTGCGCAGGAACTGGAAGTTGCCATCGGGTTTTTTAAAGCCACCACCAATAATATAGATAGCGTCACCTACGGTGGTCGCGATTGCACCTGAGCGCAGGGTTGGCATCTCGCTGCCCGCTGACCAGCTGTCCTGGGTTGGATCATAAATGGTGGTGGAGTTCAGGCTTTTAAAATCAGGCCCCCCACCGCCAAAGACGTAAATTTTGCCATTATAGGCAGCCGTTGGGCCGTGCGAACGGGCAATTTCCATGGCCGGTTTGCTGGCCCACTTTCCTTGATGGTATTTAATGTCGTTCATAATTTTTGAGTTATCTATCCGTTGCTTATCGGGACTTTTATTGTCTGAAGATAGCATGGAAAACAGTTTAGTTGCAGTGCTCGACGTTAGAATTAAGTTCATAATGTGACTGGGCACACAGCAATGTCTGTGCTAAATGGCTGATAATTATGGTTAATCGAGAATGTTGCTGGCGACCCCTAAACAGGCCTTTTCTCTATACTAATTAAAGGTTTGCTTAGGGCAGGACGATATATGTGTTGGAATCTGGCGTGTTTTTCATGCTAGTATTTTGGGCTGTGCAGAGATGTCTGGTATTGTCCCTTGCTAATTGAATGGCCGCTGAGCTTTGTTTCGGCTACTATTTTTCATTTTAATTAAAGCTAAATGGATTTTCTCAAAAACGTTGCCGCGCTTTGTATATTTGTGGTGTGCTGAAAAAACATCACGCTTAGTATCGAATTGAGCAGAGTAGTTAACGGATAGTGGTAAATTGGCGCATATCCGACTAGAATGGTCGGGTTAATTGGTCTGTATGGTTCGGCAGCAGTTGTAGTATTTGGGGAGAATATTGACGTGTTGGATAAATCGTTACACCGTAAAAAATCACATAGCGAATCCTCGTCGGGTGCCGTTTCAACGGCTTCGGTCACTTCCGAGCTACCTCCTTTAGAAGACCGTTTTGGGCGTGTTTTTGACTATGTCAGGATCGCGGTAACAGAGAAGTGTAATCTGCGCTGCACTTATTGCATGCCGGAAGAAGGTGTCGATTTCCCCGACCAAAATGCAGTGTTAACCGGGCCGGAAATTCAGCGCACGGTTGAGACGCTTGCTAAAATGGGCGTTCGCAAGGTTCGTTTTACTGGCGGTGAGCCGTTGGTGCGTAAAGATATTATCGAAATTGTGACTAATACCGCGAATACGCCGGGCGTGAAGGCTGTGCACCTGACCACCAATGGACTGCTATTCCCCAAATATGCAGAGGATCTCTTAAAGGCGGGTTTGACTGGAGTTAATATTAGTCTTGATTCTTTGGACGAAGAAAAATTTGAGAGCATTACGCGCCGCCCTGGATTGGATAAGGTGCTGGAGAGTATCCAGTGTGCGCTGGATGTTGGTTTTAAAACCGTGAAGGTTAATGTTGTATTGATGCGCGGTTTTAATGAAGATGAGCTGCATGATTTCTGTGAGATGACCAAGGACCAGCGAGTAACCGTGCGTTTTATCGAATTTATGCCGTTTGATGCGCATCAGATGTGGGAGACGGGTGAGCACTTTGCCAGCGCCGCAAATCTAGTTGATCAGATTGAGAAGTTCTATCCCGGTATTAAAACCGCCTCTGGTACCCGTACCGAGCACCATATTTTTCAGGCCCCTGGCTATGAGGGTAAGATCGCGGTCATTCCGGCATTTACACGAAGCCTGTGTGGCAACTGTTCTCGTATTCGCGTGACTTCTGATGGGCAAATTCGTAATTGCCTCTATTCTGATGATGAATTTGATTTGAAGGCGTTATTGCGTAAGGATGGCTGCACCGAAGAAGATGTTGTTGGTGTTTTTCGTAAGGCGTTTGATGAGAAGCATCGCGACGGTTTTGAGGCCAAGAAAAAATCTACTGAGAAGAAGATCAATGTCGCTGATATTGGCAAAGGTCGTACCAGTATGACGCAGATTGGCGGCTAATATACTTTGATGCCGCTCTTTTTTCGATATATTAATCAATATTTTCAGAGAGAATAATTATGGGTGATGTACTAACGCATTTTAATGCTGCCGGTGAGGCGCATATGGTGGATGTGGGCGCAAAGGATATTACGGTGCGTGAGGGTGTGGCTGAAGGGCGTATCTTTATGGAGCCTGCAACGCTTGAGAAAATTATGGCGGGCGACCATAAAAAAGGTGATGTGCTAGGAATCGCGCGTGTTGCTGGCATTATGGGAGCGAAAAAAACACCGGATCTCGTGCCACTATGTCATCCGATTATGATTACCGCTGTTGATGTTGAGTTGACAGCAGAACCAGATAATAACTCTGTTTACTGTAAAGCAGTTGTGCGTTGTAAAGGCAATACCGGTGTTGAAATGGAAACTTTGACAGCAGTACAGGTCGCACTTTTGACGATTTATGATATGTGTAAAGCGGTAGATCGCGGCATGATGATTACCGATGTTGGTTTGCTTTCGAAGTCAGGTGGTAAGTCAGGCTCGTGGCGTCGTAGTTAAATTGCATCCAGTTTTTTGATTTGAATAGACTATTTGTTTAAGAGGCAGTTATGGAAATCGACGTAAAATTTTTTGCTAGTTTGCGTGAGCGCATGGGTCGAACCAGCGATAAAGTGACGTTAGAGGGCGAGGCGACTGTCTCTGATGTATGGCGTCAGGTCTCTTCTGAGCCGATGCCTGGTAATATTCTGGTGGCAGTAAATAAAGAATATACCGATTTGAGTCAGGCGTTGAAGAATGGCGATGAAGTGGCCTTTTTTCCACCAGTGACTGGAGGCTAAGCGATGAAAGTCGTTGTTCAGCACGATGTGCTTGACCCATATAAAGAGATCAAACACCACGAAGATAAGGTACTTGAGTCAGGGAAGCATGGCGGTGTGGTCAGTTTTGTGGGTACGATGCGTGATTTTAATGATGGTGAAGACGTCACAGCAATGAATCTGGATCACTACCCTGGGATGACTGAAAAGCATATCGAGGCTGTTTGTCAGGAAGCGATGGATGGCTGGGATGTGATGGATGTGCTGGTGGTTCACCGTGTGGGTGATATGTACCCGTCGGACCCTATTGTGCTGGTAGCGGTGTGGTCAGCTCATCGTGCATCCGCGTTTGATGCCTGTCGTTATGTGATTAACTATTTAAAAGAACGAGCCCCCTTTTGGAAGTGTGAAGTGACAACTGAAGGCAAAAAAATCTGGGTGGAGCATAACTCAAAAGATCCTGGTGTTGCTGAAAGTCGAGAAAAATTGGCATGATCTGCTATTAATGGAGTTAAGTCTTCTTAATAAAAAAGCCTGGATGAGATGATCATCTGGGCTTTTTTATTTGATTTATAAGGATTTATTGTGAAATTGTATTTATTTTATATTTATGCTGGATGGCGCGCGTCATAATTTTAAGTTAATGATCGTACGTACTGTGTCGATATTTTCAATGTGTCATAACAACCATGGAGGGTTGAACGATGGAACGAATCACAATGTCTCTGGAGTCCGGGCTTGCCGGGCAATTTGATGAATTCATCAATGGTCATGGGTATACCAATCGCTCTGAAGCGATGCGGGATCTTATTCGTGAGCGCCTTGAAAATGAGCGTTTGAAAAAGTGGGAAGATGGCCACTGTGTGGCGACGCTGAGCTACGTATACAATCATCACGAGTGGGAGCTATCGAGCCGAATTACGCGCGCTCATCATCATAGTCATGAATTGAGTGTTACTAATACGCATATTCACCTTGATCACGATAACTGCTTAGAAATCGCCGTATTACGGGGGGCAGTGAAAGATGTTCGTGAGTTTGCGAGCACAATTATGGCTGAACGTGGTGTCCGGCATGGTAAGCTTGGAATGATTCCTGTTGATATCACAGAGGAAGGGCATAATGGTCATGGGGTGCCGCATTTGCATAGCCATCCTATGACGTGACTATTTAAGAATTGAGGGTGAATAGCGTCAATAATGAGAGAGAAAGAGAAAAGTACCCGGGTAATTTTTGTGCGGCATGGGGAGACTGATTTTCCGCTCGATAGGCTCTACTGTGATGATGCTATTGAGTCTCCGCCTTTGAATAAGGCTGGGCTGGCTCAAGCTGAGGCAGTCGCACTCTCTTTGTCAGATATTGCCATTGATGCAATTTATGCCAGCCCTGCACAGCGAACTCAGATGACTGCAAAAGCGATTGCTGATCAGCATGGACTTGATATCGTCACCAGTGATACCTTTTTGGAGCGACGATTTGGTGTGTGGGATGGGCTTTATTTTGATGCGGTAGAAAAGAAATACCCTGAAGGTTATGTGGCCTGGAAAGTCGACCCCCTGAATTTTTCACCTGAAGGTGGAGAGACCATTACTGATTTATTAACGAGAGTGAAAGGTGGACTTGACGCCATTTTGTCGGCATGCGTTGGCGAGACGATTGTGGTGGTTGCGCATGTGGGCTCAATTCGAGTGGCCCTGGCAGACGCCTTGCAAATGCCGTTGGCGGGATATCGCCAGCTTAGAATTGACTACACCTCTCGCACTGCTATTGATTATGGCGGGCGTCAAGATAATATCATATATGTGAACAGGGTGTGATTTAAAGGTAGCAGGGCATGGCAGAACCCCTAAAGTTTGCATACGATAAGGTCGATACTATAGATGTATGAAGAGTCAGCGTATTAAATATAGTATAGTGACCTTGTGTAATTTATTCTCGTTGTGAATCAATGGGATTATGGATTTTGCGGCCAATCAGTTGAAGGATCCAGGCTTGACATATGACTTGCCTGCTGCTATAAATTACGTAACTTTAGAAACGTTTTTAAATGTGCGGATGTAGAAGGAAGCTTTTGTCCGTTTTAACTGTGAATAATGAGGCCTAAGGAAATGGTCTGTGTTCACACAAGACAATTGCTTCCAAACAACAGGGGGTTTTATGAAGATTCGAAATATAGTAAGAGGTTTGGCATTGGTAGGGGCGACAGCAGCACTGTTGCCGATTGGTAGTGCTATGGCTGGTGGTCCGGGTTTTGATGGTATTCAAGTCAACGCAGGTTCAACAGGTACGCTTTCTGGTTGTGCTGCCGGAGCTGTATGTGTACCTCTGGTCACTGGCGAAGGTTTTTTACAGCAGGAAGTTACGATTGGTGGCAACACTTTTATTCAAACAATCATTGTTGATCCTTTGAGTTCAAATGCGAGTACTGCTTTAGATGTGTCAGGCCTTGCTTTTTCTGATATGACCTTTATTCAGATGTCGGGCGCTAATAATGGCATCAAGGCGATGCAAAGATTGAGAGATGATCCTACGATTCTCAACCCTGCCGACACAAGTGGCAATCTCTTTGAGTCGACAACTCAGCTGTTAATTGGCACCTGGGCGCAAGGAACAGATCACGGTGATGATGCTAATTTGAAGATTACTCAAAGCTTTAGAGATAACAGTAATACCGGTATTGCAATTGGTGCTACTGGCGCCACAGAAACTGCTGATGATTTTGTGAATGAATTTACGTTGGACGTTAATCTTGATTCCTCTGGAGAGCAGACAGGAAAAAGGATGGATATGTTGCAGGATGTTGGTATGAGCGATCCTGGTGCGACTGTCGTCGGTGATGATTTTCAGCGTTTTGTGATTCGTCAGCGTAGTGGCGATCTTCTGACTAGTACTGGTTCACTTGAGCTTGGAACGCCTTCTGCAGGTACCGGAACAGGTGGTTCTGTGGACTGGTCTGCGGGAGAAGATGTTCTGGTTACCTGGCTGGGGCAGCGCGTTAATCTGGGTGGCACTGGAAGTGCTGTTTTTGGCTTTCAGAGTGTTGATAATCTATCTGATACAGATGCACCAATTAGCACTTTTTCTACTAGTACTGCAGCATTTGGTGCGGGTACGCCATTTGTATGGGATAGCACTACTTTTGGGGTTGAGCCAGCTTTGTAGGCTAGTCTATATTAGTAGTGAGTGTGGAATGATAAAAAAGGGGCCTTTGGCCCCTTTTTTATTTTATAGTTAAGTATTTTATTGATCCGCTTTATTTTTATTTTTTGAGGGTGTATTGATAGGACATGTTGAGAAATAAGTTTATAAAAAGAATGTTTTCTCGTGTGACAGCTTTTATGTTGCTGATAGTTCCTTGTTTTGTGAACGGGGTGCAGGCGGCTGACGAGGCGTTAACAGGGGCAGGTATTGTCGCTTCCTGCGGGATCAAGAGTGCTGGAGATGATCAGCGTTCACGATTGACAGTGATATTGCAAAATAGCCTGCAAGGAACAGAGAAACGTAGTGTCTACCGTCGTTATTGGAAGGCTTATGCTGGGTTGGGCGGTGTGTTTGATAAAATGCTACTTTTTACAGAGTATCCACCAGATGCGGTTGGCTCGGCCTTCATGCGGGTTGCATATGTTGCAGAGGCTGAAAAAACGGCTGATCAGTGGATATATTTGCCGCTGTTAAAAAAGATACGAAGAGTGACTATTCGAGACCCTGGTGATAGCTTTCTGAACTCAGATTTAACATACGCAGATGTGGGGCAGCGGGCTCTTTCTGAGGATAGTCATAAATTTCTTGGTGTGAAGTCCGTGCAGGGTATGGAATTCCTGCGAGTTGAAAGTGTGCCGGTTGGCCCGAGTAATTATAGTAAGCGCATTCAATGGTATTTAAAGGGTGAGAGCTGGGATGCTTGTGTCAGTGCGAGAATTGACTATTTTACAAAGGATGGAGTGCTTTCTAAGGTCCAGTTTAATAAGTGGCAGCAAGTAAATGGGGCGTGGGTTTGGGATCGCGTATTAGTTCGAAATATGATTTCAGGGAATGTTTCAATATTTGTTATTGGTGATGTTGATGTTGATATTGGCCTGAAGGATGAGTTTTTTTCAGCGAGAACTTTACGAGTGGGGCCCCGGGCACTAAAGGGGGCTGGTTAAAAAGGATGATAAATAAATGAGGTGGCTGAAGCTAATTGGATTGTGTGTCCATGCGTATGCCTTGATAGGCCGCGAGGTGGTTAAGCGGTTCTTCTGGATTGCTGTGGTCCTGCTTATTTTAATCCCGACAGGGAGTGTTAGAGCAGAAACTCAAAGTGAGATTGATGTGCTAACGGGTAAGTCGTTGATGTCTCAGTGCGGGTATAAGTATGCAGGTAAAGATCAGGTATCGACATTCACGGTTGTGCTGAAAGACTCTGGCGGGAATGAAAAGAAAAGCGTGTATTTGCGACTTTGGAAGGATTATGACGGTGAGGGGCAGGTTCTGGAGAAAATGATGTTATTTTCAACGTTTCCTCCTGATTCAAAAGGGGGGGCATTTATGCGGACTACGTATATCCCTGAGTCAGAAAAAGTAGCTGAACAATGGATATATTTGCCTGTGCTCCGAAAAATTCGTAGGGTGACGATTCGAGATCCTGGCGACAGGTTTTTAAACTCGGATTTAACATACCAGGATGTTAGTTATCGTGGAATTGATGAGGATGAGCATTTTTATATAGGAAAAGAGGTTATTGCTGGTGTATCTTTGCACAAGGTAGAGAGCACGCCCCGCACGGTAAAGGGTGAGATATATTCAAAGCGATTATTCTGGATTGAGAAGGATGTTGGAGATGATGGCTGGGATAACTGCCTTGTGAAGAAAATTGCTTATTACGATGTTAAGGGTGTTTTATTGAAAGAGCAGCTGCTTAATTGGCAGAGGGTGAAAGGGGCCTGGATGTGGGATCGGGTTGTCGTGACTGATGTACAGGAGCGACATGAGTCAGTTTTTATGATGTCGGATGTTAGGGTTGATACTGGCCTGAGTAAGCGTCAATTTTCAAAAAGAGCAATGAAGTCTGGTTTTAATTTGAAATCTCGATAGAGCACTTTAGTGAAATCTCCTCTGTAAGGCCATGTATAACATGGCTTTTTTTATGGGCAATCCCCCTTAATTGACATTGTATAACATGTGTTATACAATGTTATACTGCGATTAATTAATAGACTAGGAGGCGGGTATGGAAAATAGACGTGATGATATGCGGGCAATGGCGACTGAGCGAGCGAGCTCGATGCGGCAGCAAGCATTAGCAACAGCGGCTAAAAGAAAGCAAGAGTACCTTGGAGCAAGAGTATCAAAGCAGCTCCGCGAAAAGATCATTCTAAAAGCAGAGGAACTTCGAATTCCCGTTTCTATTTTGATAAGAAATATTTTAACGGATTATATAGACAATCAAACAGTTGACGATATATCACAGGTGACCAGTGAGTCAGTTGTGGATAACAAGGGGGGATTTGATGATGTTATCGGATGGGATCGCTTGACTTTAAATAAAGAAATGTCATGTGAGCACTGTAGCCAAAAGTTAAATAAAGGCACAGAGGTTGTGTATGGAATTATTCCAGGAAAAAATCACGTCATTATATGCAAGAAATGCAAGACAATAGAGGGAATTGGCTGATTATTAAGCGCCAAAATTTGATACGACTCGTGGTTTTTTTAGCTGCAATGTCTCTTGTCGCACCGAATAATATCAGGGCAGAAGGTGAAAGCAATTTGCTTGATGGGTTTTGGGATGACTGGACATTTAATGGTTTTATGAAAAATGAAACTGCGTATCGCTACCAGGAACCCAGGTCGATAACCAAAATACGAAATATCCTGTCGCTGGGCGGGCAATACTCCGCAAGCTCAAACTTATCACTGACCGTATCAGCCTGGGCATATTATGACCATGCTTATGATTTGTTTGACTATGAAACAATATCCGCACGACATGTGCGGGATGAAGATCAGCCGCTCGTATTTGTTGATAACCTGGCGCAAGAGAAGGACTCCCCTGTGGCTGAAATAAGGGAGCTTTATCTAGATATATTTACCGATAACATGGATGTGCGGCTGGGCAAACAATTTGTCGTATGGGGGGTACTTGAAGGCATGCGAATAACGGATGAAATTAATCCGATGGATTTTCGTGAGATGATATTGCCTGATCTTTTAGATTATAGAATTCCGCTATGGACTGCAAAAATAGATTACTACCGTGAAGAAGATACATGGCAGTTTTTGTGGATACCTGATTTACAGTTCAATAAGCCAGCGCCTCCAGGTTCTGAGTGGGAATTATTACAAAATGTGCCTGCGACTACAAAACCTAGTGCAAGTAAGTTAAAAAATGCTGAAATTGGCATTAGATATACAAAGGAAATTCTGGGGGTGGAGGTTGGTTTGAGTTATTTGTATACATGGGATGATTTTCCTGTTGTCTTCAGGTCATCAAAAATTAGTAGCACGATAGAGCCAACATTTTTCCCTACGTACTCACGATTAACCATGTACGGCGCAACATTTGTTTCACCTTTAGGTGGAAATATTATTAAAGGTGAGTTCGTGTATGTGCCAGATAAATACTTTGGGTTAAAAAATGATTCAGATGTTGATGGCGATAATTTTTTAGATTCAGATGGAATTTTACAAAAAAGGCATGTTCGATGGGGATTGGGACTGGATTTTAATAAGTGGGGGATGGATATCTCACCTGCAATTTCTCAATGGATAATCCTCGATTATAATTCAGTTCTCTTTCAGGATAAATTTGACACCTCATTGGCTCTTTTTATACGGAAACCGATGCCAGAAAAATCAGCAGTATTTCAGATGTTATACATTAATGTCTTGAATGCGCGAGAAAGCTATCTAAAACCTAAAATAATTTTTGATGTAACAGACCATTTTCAGGTTGGTGCAGGGATGGATATATTTTATGGCCGCTCATCGAGGTTAGGTGTTGAAGCTCAAAATGGGCGAGTCTTTGGTAATCAAGCTGATACAAGTGTGCAAAGTGCGCAGTTTTTTGGCAATTTTCGTAATAACTCAAGACTCTTTATGGAGTTTAAATATACATTCTAATGGTCTGAAGCCAGGCCAGCTTAGGAAAGGTTTTTTATGTGGAATAGATTATATAGATATGTAGTTAGCTACCCAAAATTGATCGTGGGTACTTTAATGCTATTTACCGTATTTTGTGCAATGCAGATAGATAAGCTGCAATGGGAAACCGATGCCAGGGTCTATTTACCCAAAGGTCATCACGCTATCATTTATGATGAGATTGTGGCGGATATTTTTGGTGTAAAAAACTCTATATTGATTGCAGTCGCAAATGAAAAAAAGGGTGTATATAACGCAGAGACGCTGAACAGGATTGCCCGTATTACAGAGCAGGTGGCTAACCTTCCTGGTGTGTCGGCCAACAGGGTGATTGATGTGATGTCGATTGCTACTGCAAGTGCATTTGTTGGTGATGATGATACGTTAGGTTCGGAACGTATTATGCGTGATGTTCCATCGACAAAAGAAGGTTTTGATCAGCTACGCAATACGATTCAGCGTAATGCTGATTTGTTTGTTGGCAATATTATTTCAGAAGATGGCAAAATAGCCATAATCAGAGCGAAGTTAAAGGAAGGTATTGCTAACAGGTATAGTACGTATTGGGCAATTAAGACGATGCTAGACAGCGAGCGTGGACTTGATAGTGATTGGGGTGGGGGGTGGAGTGATTCATCAGAATGGAATGGTGGGGAATGGGATGATAGCAAACCAGTAGTGCCCAGTACCGAGAAGGGGGAGTGGCCTAATGGAATGAAACCCGATAACCTGGAAAAAATAGTCACTGCAGATGAAAATGGCGACATGCTTTATATGGCTGGCCGCCCGGTGATCGAAGTTAGTTCAGGGTTAAGTGCACTGAAAGATATTCAGATGATGATCCCGCTTCTATTTATTGTGCTTGGTGTCATGTTGTTCTTTTTTTATCGTACCTGGCGTGGCGTGCTTATTCCGATGTTGGTAATTAGCTGTGCTGTCATTTGGACTATGGGTACGATGGCATTTTTGAATGTCCCAATGTACACCATCTCAACTATGTTACCGGTGATACTTGTAGCAGTAGGGATTGGTGATTCAATGCATGTCATGAGTCGTTACTACGACCATGTTCTTAAGAACCCCTATGGTCAGTCAAGTGAAATAGTGACGGGTGTAATGGTTCAGCTTGCACCACCACTGATAACGACAACAATAACGACGATTATTGGTTTCCTGGCATTGCTATTTTCAGAAATGCCACCATTCAAAATTTTTGGTTTATTTACAGTGCTGGGAATAGCCTATTGCTGGTTGTTATCGGTGGTGCTGGTGCCTGCCATCCTGACGATGATGAAGCCAAAGGTCGGTGATTATTTAAAGAAGAAACGTTCCTTAAGAGTGCATGATGAAGATAGTGGTGTTGCTCGATTGCTAACAACCTGGGGCCAGTATTCGACGAAAAATAGTAAAATTATTTTGACCGTTACGTTACTATTTTTAATTGTATCGGCATTCGGTGCTAGTAAAATGTATGTTAATTCGAGCTGGATGAGTGACTTTAGTAAAGAGAGCGATGTATCTATTGCTAATGACCTGATTAATGATCGAATGGATGGTGCTATTTTTTTGAATGTGGTTGTTGAAGGCAAATCACCGGGTGCACTTAAGTCTCCAGAGCTACTGAGAAAAATTGAAGGTATGCAGCAGCAGGTAGAAAAACATTTGTTAGTGGGCGATTCAATCTCAATTGTTGATTACCTTAAAAGCGTTAATAAAAATCTTCATTCAGGTGATATTGCGTATGATCGATTGCCTGATACAGAAGCTGAGATCAATGAGTTTTTATTTCTGTTATCTATGTCTGGTCGTCCCGATGAATTAGACGAAGTGATTGATTATGACTACCGCCAGGCTAATGTTTCATTTCTTATAAAAACTGATGAGACTCAGTACCTGAAAGAAATTATTGCTGAAGTAAATGATTATGTTGACCGTGAAATGTCTGGCTTTGATGTTAAGGTTAATCTGGCGGGGTCTGCAAACAACTCATATATCTGGGCTGAATTATTAATTGATAGTCAGGTGATGGCCGTGTTGCTATCGAAAGTTGGAATTTTAATAATGGCTATCATACTTTTCCGCTCTGTGATTCTTGGATTGCTAACAGTTCTACCGGTTACTGTAACCACTTTGGTGATTGCTGGGGGCATTGGATTCATGGGTATTCCGTTGGACGTTTCCACTGCGCTGGCTGCTGGGGTAGCGATTGGTGTTGGTGTAGATTATGCTGTGCATTATTTATTTAAATACAGGCTTGAGCGTAAAAACTTACTAAAACATGATGATGCAATTGTCGAGTCGATGAGAAGTGTTGGTAAAACTGTTGTTTTCAATGCGGCAGTGGTTACAGCAGGCTTTATGGTGTTACTAGCCTCTCAATTTCCGCCACATGTTAAGCTTGGCGCGTTTGTGAGTTCGTATATGGTTGTTAGCTGTATTGCTGCATTAGTGTTATTACCGTTATTTCTTACACTAATTAATTCAGGGCGCCAAAGCAAGGCTGTTTAGCTTGATGAGTTTAGACATCAAAAATTTACTGGCAATTATCTTTATTGTGTTTGCAATAGCAGGTAGCCTGGTTGCTGCCGAAGTTCGTTGGAGCGTGTCACCCATTTTAGGGATACATAAGCCGGATCTTGGGCTTATTAACGACAAAGTACTAGGAGCAAAACTACCAATAACAGGTGAGCTTTTATTTTCAGATGGTGACGGCCCCCGTCAGGTTCGTTATAGCGTAGATAACCCACTTACCCAAATACGTTTTGGGACTGAAGCTGGGCTTGAGTTTCAAATGGAGATCGATCAGAAAAATCATTTTGTGATTGGCCTGAGTTCGTGGGAAGGCGGTGGTTCATCGCTGGTGAAAACAACACTGCCCTTTCAGGGGCGGCTTGTCGACACCGTCTATGAACGTCGCGCGAACATGTCATATTTACAATATTACATTGGTTGGCGTCGAGATCTGTTTGTGAAACATAAAAAATACAAAATTTATAGTCGATTGATGTTAAATGAAGTTTTTGATATCGATTTTCGCGAAAGCTTTGTATTTGAATTCACAGACCCCTCTGATAGCGATATAACATTTAAACGAATAACTAAGCTTGACACTCAGGCGACTGGGCATCTGATGTTTCAACCTGCGATAGGTGGTGAAATTTTCATGCGTGATTGGTTGTCTGTGGGTTTTGATGTGGGGTATGTCATTGGATTGAATAAATTTCAGCTAGGAAGCGCTCAAGTTAATAATGATTTCCAGCCTCAGGATACGGTATCGATACAGTACCCTACAGGAGCTGCCAGTGATGGTAGTCAAAATTTGGGTTATCTAGCCGATGATGGAAGTTATGAAAAGATGGAGCTTGATATGAGTGGCTGGCGTGCGTTATTCAAAATCAATATCTATTATTGATGTTGGTTATGTAATGCTTTTACTTGCTCCTTCACTAATACTGCTGATCTTTTTATCTGCGTTAGATACAGCATATGCGGCTGATGATGAAAATCAGTTGCAGAAAAATACAGTGGAAGTGTCTAAAATTCTGGATGAGGTTCAGCGAGAATTTGAGTCTGGCGATCTTTCTGCTGCGCTTGATTTACTGGCTCGAGTTTTATCAATAGATAAGAGCAATGCTGAAGGTCATGCGAAAACAGGTGTAATTCTAGTACGTATGGGGCGTTTTCATGAAGGGGTTGAGTATCTAAAGCAGGCTATTATATTATCACCTGAAAATATTAAGTTTCGAAAATCTCTGGCTTATTCGTATGAGTTTAGAATGGAATATGACAATGCTATAAGGAATTACAGGCTTATTAGTGAGATGGCTACTCCGGGTTCAGCAGATTATAAGGAGGCAATCAAGAAGGTGGATTTTTTGACTGCTACTAAGCTGGCACGCAACGGAAAGATTCAAAGCGCATTGCCTGTATTTTCACGTTTGGCACAAGAATATCCGAATGATTTTTTGATACGCTATAGCCTTGGGCTTGGGTACTTCTTTTTGAAGAAAATGGATGAGGCTAAACTCGAATTTGAAAAAGTCATTGAGTTGAACCCTCGGTATGTCAATGCTTATCTGAATCTCGCTAGTATTTATGAAATTCGAGGAGAGATAGCGATGGCAATTGAAAGCCTTGAGAAAATCATTGTGCTTGATGCTGAAAGTCAAATTGGAAAGAGGGCCCGAGTGCGCTTAGGGCTGATTGAAGCAAACCTTATCGCGTCTAGCGGTAATCATCAGGATGCTCTGGAAATTTTAGATGATGTTATTGATTTAAATGCTCAGAACATACCTGCTCTTATGTTGATGGCAAGATCACTTTCATCGTTGGGAAGAATTGAATTGGCCGAAGAAAAATATCAAAAGGTATTGGCACTTGTACCGGGGCATTTAGAGGCAAAAATTCAGCTTGCAGGGCTTTATTCAATGACAAAAAAAATTGGGCATGCGATCGATTTATTAGAAGAAATTATTATTGAGGGCGCTGGTACAAAATATGCTGCTGAAGCTAATAAAGCATTAATCAATATTAGTGGTAAGACGAATAATGGAGGCGCTTTATTTGATTCGATGAGTACTACTGAAAAAACAGAGGTTATTAAAGAGTTTCTTTTAGACAGGATTAGCACTCATCCTACCGATGTCGAGGCGTACTTTAGATTAGCGCAATTTTATATGCAAAAGAACCGTAAAAAAGAGGCATATAAATATTTGTTAAATGCCGCCAAGTATGGCCCCTGGAACTTGAAAATTCTCAGTATAAAGGCTGCTTTAGCTGATGACCTTAATAAGTATGAAGATTCCATGTTTGCATATGCAACAGCAATAATGCTTGAAGTTGACCCTGTAAAAGCAGCAGCTCTAGGGGCTTCTCTTCGAATGGTCATTGCAAAGAAGCTGTTTAGCGATGGTAAACTAGGGGATTCGGAGCGTGCATTTAAAAGTATCATTGCAGATCAACCCAATAATGTGATGCCGTATTTTTACCTTGGTTCTATTTATTCACGTGAAGAGTCTTTTTTAAAGGCGGTTGATACATATGAAAGTGTAATCAGAATTTCACCAGAAAATTTCGGTGCACGTTTGAATCTCGCGGGGACGCTTGAACGATTAAATCAAGAGGAAGATGCGATTAGCGAATATCGTAAAATTTTACAGGAAAATCCGAGTGAAGAGCTCGCAAATGATGTTAAAGCGAGGCTGTTCGCAACAGAGAAAAAAATTAAAGGGATGACGTTCAGCATGGGGTACTCCATAGGTTATGATGACAATTCTGTGGCTGATGATACTATTACAAGCTTAGGTGCTGAAATTCGTTCGGATATGTCATTTAATTTAGCCTATCAGTACAAAACTCAGAGCGGTCTTCGGCTGCGTTTTACATCATCGCCTACATACTCGACCTATCATGAGGGGCAATTTGATTTCCTGAACATAAGTAATAGTCTGTCAGCAACGATTACGCCAGGACGGTATACTATTGTTGGTGGAGTGACTAAACGTAGCTCACAAGGGTTGATGACAGAAAGGCGAAGTAGTACGACAGACCTTGTTTTTGCTGAAGTGATGACCAGAGCTAAATTCAGGAAAATTTATGATCTCTTTTCCGAAGAGAAAATCATGACTGGATTTACATACTCATTTGCACAGACGCGCTTTGATTCGATTACAAATAGTATTTTCAGCTCAGAGTCCTATCGCCTGGGGGTTGACATTAATCAGCGCTTTGATGATCGTTCGACTATTAATGTGGGTTATAGCTATCTGATTAATGAAAATATAGAAGCGATAGCCAGCGATTATGCTTA
Organism: Gammaproteobacteria bacterium; assembly: GCA_021648525.1. GTDB lineage: Bacteria > Pseudomonadota > Gammaproteobacteria > SZUA-140 > SZUA-140 > SZUA-76. Next base: position 12,968 of record JAKISP010000002.1, on the reverse strand, counting down.
CCGTAATCATAGGATTAATTTGAGATTCAATCGTCAGTATCGAGGTGGTTTTTCAGTTAACATGAGTTATGCCTATTCGCTTAATAATTATAATAACCTTGATACATTTACAGCCTTACAGGCTTATAGAAGACAAACAGCCCATACGTTGTCGAGTGGTTTTTCTTATTGGATAAGCAGAAAAATGAGGTTTTTTGGGAACTATTCTTTTGTTAAGACAATTTCAAATTTAGGAATCCGCACAACATTAACGCAAGAAGCATTTAATGCAGGTTTTCGAACTCAGAGTACTTCTTTGGCGGGTGCGGAAAGAAACTCTATAACAATAGGTATTAATATATTGTTATAGAGTGATGAGGAATTTTAGTCTCTTAATGCATTAAATGCGGTAACCGCCCAGGTTAGTGATGCACCCGCAAATACTGTTAATACCAGTAACCCTTTTCCAAAGACTGCTAGATCGGGTGTGGTGCTAAGTACGGCGCGGATGGCATCAACTGCATAGCTGATTGGATTGATTGCTGAAATCAATTGAATCCAGTCAGGCATAAATTGCTCTGGTACCAGGGCGGACGAAAAGAAAATCAGTGGCAAGGTCATCAGATTGCCGATCATCACCAGAGGCTCTTCGCGTTGCAGTGCAATCGCAAAGCCATTGGAGAGCGCAGCGAAACCGACACCGAGTAGAAAGACAATTAACATCGCCAGCATTAAATAGACAGGATTCATATTGAGTGAAGCGCCGAGTATCCATGCAACGAACAACATAATGAATGCCTGCGCAATCACCTGTGCAGATGAATGCAACACGCGGCTCAGTACTATGGCGATGCGTGATACAGGTGAGACCAGCATCTTGTCGATGGTGCCAGCAGTGATCTCACGTAATAAACTGACGCCGGACCATGAAGAGCCAAACAGTACCGTCATTACCAATATACCGGGTACCATAAATGCCATGTAGTCTTCATCACCCAGTTGTACAAAGTCTTTAAATAGTTGTCCAAAAATCAGCAGCCAGATTAGTGGCTGGATCAGTGTGAACAGGGTCCACATCGGCATGCGCATGGTGATGCGCATGTATTTGTTAAATAGGTGCCATGTATCTGCGAGCATGGATTATTTCTCTCCGCCGTCTTTGTTTTTGTTCCATTCATTATTTTGCCAATCACCTTGTTGTGATTGATCCCACTGCTGTGAACCTTGCTCACCAGAGGGATTATGACTCTCTTCTTTGTCTGGCCACTGCTGCTGTCCTGATGGCCATGCATCTTGCTGCGATTGTGCTTCTTCTCTTTTTTGCGTGCCGAGGTTTTCGTTGTTGTCACTGTTTTTTGCCCAGTCACTATTTTTCCATGCCTGGTCTTCGCCACCCTCTTCAGCGTCACTGTCGTTAGCACCCCACTGGTTTTTCCATTTACCTGTGTTACCACCTTTGCCAGCCCACTGTTTCCACCATTCATCGCCTTCTTCTTCCCTGGTGTCTGAAATGCTGGAGCCAGTGTATTTGAGGAAGACATCATCTAATGTTGGGCGTGATAGTGACAGGTTAGTGATCTGTGCCTTATTGTCTGCTGCGACTGCCATTAACGCGGCAACGTTGGCGCCGCCATCTTCAACATACAGATGCAGCTTGTTATCTTCCCAGGTTGAACCTTTGATATAAGATTGTTGCTGTGCAAAGTGAAAAAATGCCTGCTCGTTTTTGCCAACATCATCAAAGGTTACGGTGATGGAATCGCCATGGATACTGTTCTTCAATGCATCGGGTGTATCAACAACCTGCACCTTACCGTTGTTGATGATCGCGACCTGGTGAGAAAGATTATCTGCTTCTTCCAGGTAGTGAGTCGTTAGCAGAATCGTTAGGCCAAACTCTTTATTCAGCTTGTCGATATGCGTCCATAGAATTTTACGGTTTTTAATATCTAGCCCAAGGGTCGGTTCATCAAGGAATAAAACCTTAGGGCGATGGATCAGCGCACAGGCGATGTCGAGTTTTCTGCGCATCCCACCGGAATAGGTGCTGACCAGATTGTCGATGCTGTTGTCAAGCTCGAAGTAGCTGGCCAGTTCTGCAACACGGTCATTGATATCTGCCTTCTTCATCCGGTAGAGATGTCCCTGCAGCACCATGTTTTCGCGTCCGGTGAGGAAATAGTCGATGCCGGTCTGTTGTGCTACCACGCCGATCGCCTGGCGTACCTCAAGCGAGTGGGTGTCGACATCGAAGCCAGCAACTACAACGCTGCCTTCATCGAAGCCGCACAGGGTTGAGGCGGCGCGGATAGTGGTGCTTTTACCAGCACCATTCGGGCCGAGCAGCGCCATGATCTCACCCTCTTTAATTTCAAGATCAAGGGTATCAACGGCGCGGTTATCGGGGGGGTAGATCTTGGTCAGACCTTTAATCTGGATCGCAAGGTTTGTCATTGTTATCTATATTAGCCATTTAGTCAGTGAATTTGTGTAGAACGCGTAGTATATCTCTCTTTTCGGCAAATCATAAAGCGGCTGAAGATTTGCCTGGTTATAATGATGGCCTATGTTGATAGTGAATAAAAGAGTGGTGATCTAATGCGAGTCCTTGGGATTGAAACCTCCTGTGATGAAACCGGTGTGGCGGTCTACGATGCCAGGCTCGGACTGCTGTCCGATGTGCTCTATAGTCAGGTGGCGATGCATGCCGAATATGGCGGGGTGGTGCCAGAACTGGCTTCGCGTGACCATGTGCGCAGGCTATTGCCGCTGATTCGTAAGGCGTTGCAGCAAGCCGATACCGCACGTGAGCAGATCGATGGAGTCGCCTACACCGCCGGACCTGGGCTAGTCGGTGCGCTGCTGGTCGGTGCCGCAGTAGGGCGTAGCCTTGCCTGGGGCTGTGGGGTGCCTTCGATTGGTGTGCATCATCTGGAAGGGCACTTATTGGCGCCGATGCTGGAAGAGAATCCACCGCAGTTTCCATTTATTGCGCTGCTGGTATCCGGTGGCCACACCCTGTTGATTACAGTGGAAGGTGTTGGGCAATACAAAATAATTGGTGAGTCACTCGATGACGCGGTCGGCGAAGCGTTTGATAAGACCGCCAAGCTGCTCGACCTTGGGTACCCCGGTGGGCCAGTATTAGAGCAGACTGCCAGAAAAGGTGATCCAACCCGCTTTAAATTTCCACGCCCGATGACCGATCGCCCCGGACTGGACTTTAGTTTCAGTGGCCTAAAGACTTTTGCTATGAACACACTGCATGCCAATGAGATGAATGAGCAGACTAAAGCGGATATCGCACTTGCCTTTCAGACCGCTGCCGTTGAAACGCTGGCGATCAAGTGTCAACGCGCAATCCGGGAGACCGGCCTCAAGCAGCTAGTAGTGGCGGGTGGTGTTAGTGCGAATAGTGCGCTGCGTGAGCGATTGAATGCACTGGCCGTGAAGGAGCGTACCAGGGTTTCTTATCCGCGGTTGAAATTCTGTACTGATAACGGCGCGATGATCGCCTATGCGGGTTGTCTGAGGCTGCAGGCGGGCGAGCTAGAGCCGCCGAGATTTGAAGCGCGTGCGCGCTGGTCAATTGATACGCTGACGGCGCTATAGTCCATCATTAATCGGTGCGAGCAGTACACGTACCACTCAGAGATTGATAGAGACTAGCGTTATTTTGGCGCGGCGTTGTCCGTTGCATTAGCAGCTGGCGCTTTTTTCTTCCCGCCGATTTTGCTCTCTTTACCTTGCCGCAGGTTCTGAATATTGGATCGGTGGCGATAGACCAATAGAATGCTCATGCCGATCATCATAATCAGGAACTCGATATTGGGGCGATAGAGCCACACGATCAGCGGTGCCGTTACCGAGGCGCTGAGTGCGGCGAGTGATGAATAGCGCAGTGTTAATGCGACTAACAGCCACACACCGAGTACCGTTAGCCCCGCCAACCATGAGACGGCAAGGATCACACCGAGTGCGGTTGCGACCCCTTTGCCGCCCTTAAAACCAAAGAAAACTGGATAGAGGTGCCCCAGGAATGCGGCAGCGCCGGTGAGTGCGATTATTAGCGGCGATGCCTCCATCAGACTCACGACGAGTACCGGTAGCAACCCTTTTATCAGGTCGCCCAGCAGCACAACCACGGCGATTTTTTTACCGCCAAAGCGCAGCACGTTGGTCGCGCCTGGGTTTCCAGAGCCCTCACTGCGCGGATCGGGCAGACCGGTGAGCTTGCAGGCGATGATAGCGGTGGAAAGCGAACCGATCAGGTAGGCGATGATGATGGTAATTATGGCTGTGATCATTGTGGCACGAGTTTATATACTGCTAAACTGAATTGATTGCTGAAAGAACACGTATGATAGCACCTCGGATTCACTAAATTCACCTATAAATACTGGCCTTTTTTATGGACATCATCTACCTGCGTGACCTCAAGATCGAAACTATTATCGGTATCTTTGACTGGGAGCGAGAAATCAAACAGACCATCAGTTTTGACCTCGATATGGCGACTGACATCCGCAAAGCTGCCGCTAGCGATGCAATCGAAGATACGCTAGATTATAAGACGCTTTCCAAGCGTATTATCGCCTTTGTGGAAGAGAGTAGTTTTCAGTTGGTCGAGACGCTGGCAGAGCAGGTGGCGGCGATTATTCTAGGTGAATTTGATGTGCGCTGGGTACGGGTAAGGCTCGATAAAGTGGGTGCGATTCGTGGTGCCAGTGGTGTTGGTGTGATCATTGAGCGTGGAGAAAAGGGCTAAGATGTCCTCGGTCAGTTTTAAGCACCTGATTCATGTGGGTGTGGGTAGCAATGTTGAGCGAGAACATAATATTCGTTGTGGCGTGAATGCGCTGTGTGAGCGCTTTAAAAATGTGGTGATGTCGACCGTCTATGAAAGTGCGGCGGTCGGTTTTGATGGCGATCCCTTTTATAACCTCGTCGTCCGTTTTGAAACAGCGCTAGATATTGAGACGTTGGCTGTGATGCTACGCCAGATTGAAGATGCGCACCATCGTGATCGAACCCTGTCGAGTTTTGGACCGCGTACACTTGATATTGATCTGCTGTTATATGATGACGTGGTATTGCAACAGGGTAAACTGCAACTGCCGCGCGATGAGATCGAGAAAAATGCCTTTGTACTGCGCCCTCTGGCGGAGCTGTCGGGAGAAATAGTCCATCCGCTAAGGAATGAAAGCCTAAGTGCGATGTGGCAACAGTTTGATCAGGCACGGCAGCCATTAACCGCCATTGAGTTTGAGTGGTAACGCTTTAGTCGCTAAGCGAGCGCCCGCCATCTACCGCGATGGTCTGTCCACTGATATAACCGGCATCGCGAATCAAAAATAGAGCCGCACGCGCAATATCTTCCGGCGAACCCTGCCGTTTAAGTGTGGTACGCGAAAGGATGCGCTTTTTAGTGACATCATCAATGCCATTTTCTGGCCACATGATCGCACCCGGCGCAATTGCATTCACCCGTATCTCTGGCCCCAGTTCACGGGCCAGTGCTTTCGATAACATCACCAATCCTGCTTTTGCAGTGCAGTAGACTGGATGCTGCTTGAGTGGGCGCTCACCATGGATATCCACAATATTGATGATACAGCCGTGTTGCTGCCTGAGGTGACGCGCGGCGGCCTGAGAGAGAAAAAAAGGGGCCTTCAGATTGGTCCCCATCAGGTTATCCCACTGATCTTCGGTTACGGTACCGATCGGCGTGGGATAGAAGGTTGAGGCGTTGTTGATTACCACATCGAGTCGCTTCCAACGAGCGGTCGCCTCCTTAACCACGGCGGCTAGTTTAGTGGTCTGCAACAGATCCGCCTGAATCAATACCACCGACTCCTCACGCACTTCATTGAGTTCACTTTGCAGTGCACGCGCCTCTTTATGGGAGGTATGGTAATGCAGTGCCAGGTTCATCCCTTCATGATGGAGTGCGCGTGCCATGGCCGCGCCAACACGACGCGCGGCACCGGTAATTAGCGCTACTTTTCCAGAAAGTTGATCTTGATTATCGCTCACAGCATCCCCTGTTTATATCTCTGCTAAAATGGTGCGCAGAGGGCTGATCCTTCATCTGATCTGCCAGCATCGCGACCATTAATGAGTATAAAGCAAAGTGAATCGAAACAGGCCAAATTCTGAGACAGGAAAATTAAAACTCGGTGATCTAGATGAGCAGACCATTGCCCATAGCGCGCAGCTTGCGGAACGGATCATCAATGAAATTGAGCAGCAAGGTGGCAAGATCCCTTTTATTCGCTACATGGAACTGATTCTACATGCGCCCGGTTTAGGCTACTACAGTGCCGGAGCACATAAGATTGGTGCTGCTGGCGATTTTATTACCGCACCGGAGATTTCACCGCTCTTTTCACAATGCATCGCACGACAGTGTCAGCAGGTGTTAAACGAAATCGGTGGTGGCGATGTGCTTGAAGTAGGTGCGGGTTCAGGGGCGATGGCCTGTGAGGTGCTGCGCGAACTGGAAAAACTGGACTGTCTGCCCGAACATTATTTTATCCTGGATCTTAGCGCAGACCTGCGTGAGCGTCAGCATACCCATCTACAGCAGGAATTGCCGCATTTGATGGCGCGCATTATATGGCTTGATGTGCTGCCGGAAACTGGTTTTAAAGGGGTGGTGCTGGCTAATGAATTACTCGATGCAATGCCAGTGCATCTGGTGCGTTTTGACCCTGAAAATCTTACCGAGCGATATGTCAGTTGGAGTGGCGAGCGCTTTACCTGGTGTGATGGCCCGCTGAGTGAATCACGTCTTTCCGATGTTGCTGCACATATTATCAAAGCGTGTGGCGCAGATGAATTTGATCATGAGTATGTGTCAGAGATCAATCTCGCTGCAACCGATTGGGTACGCAGTGTCGCGGCAATCCTGGAGCAAGGACTGGTGTTGTTAATTGATTACGGTTTCCCGCGTCATGAATATTATATACCTGAGCGTAAAGAGGGCACCGTGATGTGTCATTACCGTCACCAGGCGCATAGTGACCCACTGATCTTGCCAGGGCTACAGGATGTCACCGCACATGTGGACTTTACCTCACTGGCCGAGAGTGCAGTCGAGGCAGGAATGAATGTCGCTGGTTATACCTCACAGGCACATTTTTTATTAGGCGCCGGTCTGATGGATGTGTTGGCCGAAAATGCAGAAGCATTAACGCACGAACAGCAAGTAATGCAGGCGCAGGCGGTGAAGACCCTCACCATGCCGCAGGAGATGGGCGAGCTATTTAAGGTGATCGCGCTGACTAAAGAAGTGGAGCCGGGACTGCTAGGTTTTTCAATGCTTGATGCGCGTGGGCGGTTGTAAGGTATTTATTGGCGGGAAATATCACCTCAATACATTTAGATTGTAAAAGGTAGCGGATAACGATTGCATATTACCCGCTACCTTTTTTACAGAGCCAGCTATTTTCTATCGCTAGCTAACGGTTTTTTAGATAAGCTATTTTATTGAGCCGGATTAGGATTGTAGGGAGTGTCCCAGTTCGGGGTCATTTTATAGTCAACGCCTGCTGTGACTGAATAGGCCTCAATGCCTCCAAAAGCCAGCGGGCCAGCACCATCAAACGTAAAATCTTTGACTGCGACATGTTTAAACCACACAACTTTATTACGGTGTGGCTCACCAGTTCTAGTATTTATCAGCATATGGTAGTGAACAAACCCTTTCATGTAATATTGCAGCGCTTTTTTCTCAGTCCATCTATCGATCACTGCATCCATAATGTAGAGTAAAGCGCCATCACCTGCATCGCTAGACCAAAAGTTAGGTGCGCCAAAAGGCCCTGTATTATAGTGCTTGCCTATCAGGCGGTGTTTTCCAACACGTAGCCATTCGTGCCCAGGAACATCTGTTGCGCCATTGACACCATCAGGAGGCCCTGCAAAATAAAAGCTCTGGCCGTGTAACTTGATTTCTATACCATGGACAAATTCTTTCGGTGGTTTTTCGTGTGCATTGACGCCAAATGCAACAATCATGGGCAATATTAGCAAAAATATTTTCTGAAGAATCATTTTATTAGTCAATTTCAGCATAACTTTATCCTTTAATTTTCGTTAAAAATAAATCTAGTGCGGCTTCAAGGCTATTTGTTCACCCTTTCTTCTCGCTTACATCAGTGTATTTTTTATAAATATCGAAAATTATCAACAAGATAACTTGCCTGTTAGAAAATCTGGTTTTTCTCGGCGCAGAATGTGCAAAAATAAAATCAACCCGCACCCCGTCAGGACTATAATTGCACTTGTCGGTTTATTGCACTTGATGCAAGATTTAATGGTCAGAAAATTCCATAAAAGGGATACTCGACAGCTATACCTGAAAAGCATCGGGATTTGGGCATTGGTCACTTCTTAACGCAATGAACGGCTTAAAACACCTACAGTGAAAATTGTAATTAAACGGATATATTGTCCGCCTTTATGATGGGGTTCTGTTGATTTGCGCCTTGTTATGATTCGATGGTTAATCCCGGCCATAATTCAAGCCATTTTTTACTTGATACCCTGCTTTTAAATACGTTTGATGTACATTTTGGATTTTTAGTGGCCGCTAGCCTAATTACTTCACAGGCTGAGAATGGTGACTTAACACTCACCACGCCTCCTTTCGAAATTGTAACCGCTATTGCCGTCTGTATTTCTGGCCAATATGACATGGCTTCGATACAACCACTGTATGGATCATGACCATGTTTTAATGACATTCTTGCCTGGTTTTTTACAGACCAATTACTAGCTGGCATTGACTTAATCAACTCGTTTTCTATTTCAACATCCTGGCCAGGTGAAGTATTTGAAGAGTCAAAATATATTAGATCAATATCATTGAGTGGCGTTACCTCCATATGCCCCTGCAATTTATCCCATACTAAATTTCTTACAAATCCTGCTGATAAATACCACTCATAACTCACAGTCGATTCAGCATTTCTCAAACATTCAATCCTGAATTTATCTTCGGATATCCATCTTCTTACTATCTCAAATGATTTCATTTAACTCCGACCCAAAAAAATAACCCGGCTTGAACATTTTTTATGTGATTTAATCAGTAATATAATGGTGCAGCCAACAATCTTCAATATACTTTTCCATACCATCTGGAATTAATGCCTTTTTCCAGTCATCACCGACAAAGCGTTGTAAAGAACCCAGGTTTTTCCAATTACTGATCATTACATATTCTAAATTATTTTCTATTACCAATTTTCCAGTTGATAGCGACACAAAACCTTCCTGTGATTTAACTAATGGTATTGAAAACTCTTTATATGCTTTTTCAAATTCAGTTACATAATTTTTATGAACTTTAACTCGAAATATTCTTGCCATTCCAAAGTACCAATTTATTTTTTAATGCATAACGCCAGCTTCAGCGGACTACCATAAGCGATGATAGTCCTTCGCATCACTTATTTCCTTTGACGTACAAAATTAATTTCAACATTGTAACCTACAGCATGCGCATGCTGCGGGTCTTTAGGCAGACTGTTAGCGGGGAAGGCGTATTGCCATCCCCATGTCGTGGGTGCCAGGGTATTTGCGCGCAAGAGCATGTGGTAAGTAGGTATTACAAAGGCCTTGTGAAAGGTCTTTCTCGTACCATGATTTCACTTGTTCAAAATACAGATGAAAATTATCGTGAATCTGTTTTGGAAAACAAGTCGTGCGACTTTTGCTGCCTTTACCATCACGCACCACCTCCATCAGCCGCAAACCACCCACATACATGAATTTAGCCATTAGCCTGTTCGTCCTTTTCATTGCCTTAATAAATCGTGACGACCTCATTGATGCTCATCACAGTCGGCACATGTTGGCTTTTCCTGGCTCGTACGGGTAAAACCCTTTCGATGGGTTTATCTAGTACATCCTTGATAGAGGAACATTATGGCATTGAGTGCCTGATTTTGAGTTGATGCAGCCACTTCTTCTTTACCCATATCTCTGGGGTGTTGTTTATCATTAAAGCGGATAAATCGAAAAATCCAGCTAACATCACTCTGCTCTGTGCGCAGTGCGTAATGATGATAACGCAGTGTCTCACGAACCTGATCCATCAGACGAGATGATTTTGGCGTAAATTCGCCTCGCGCAAGGCGTTTTCCTCCAGACATAGAAACCGCCTTGCTTCTTTATTTTCTGCCTATTGAGTGGATATTGGTAATATGCAGAAAGGCATGGGTATGCTATTTTCACGAATTACAGAAGGCGTTGCAAGGGAATATTGTTGTTAAATTGCGCAGTTTGTTCTGCATTTCCCCTCCAATATCATAATAGGCAGAATTAGCGGGTGGATATAGTCAATAATATGCAGAATGGCTGTTCTGCCTATTAACACTGTTAGCGTCTTAAAACTGAAATCATAAAAATATCAGTGCAGAAAACACGGGAAGCAGAAATAGAGAAATCGGTGGTCACAAGTGAAGGCAGTCGTTTTAGCCATGAAAATGAATCGTAAGAGTGAAAGAGCATGGGCATGAATAAGATCAAAAGCGAACATCAGTCGGCCGTAAGTACAATGGGTTATTTAGGTGAAAACAGTACGCCGTGCGCTAACAAATCGTTGCAGCAGACGGGCGTTGTCGTAGCTTGTTTCCTGCAAGTTCAACGCGCCGCTGCTAAACTAAAACGTTAGGTTGAGAGACCATATCACGTCAACAAGCGTTTTCATGAGGAGATGACATGTCGAATATAGTTGCATTAGAATGTTTATGCGGAACAGTTAAAGGTAAGCTTGATGTGGTTCCAGGATCATTCTTTCATGTGCATTGCCTTTGTTGTGACTGCCAAAGTTTTGCCTCACATTTAAATAATGGAGAAAAAATATTAGATAAGCATGGAGGCTCTGAACTTTTCCAGACCTACCCTGCGTTTATGGATATTTCTGAAGGTCAAGATAAAATTGGTTGTGTGCAGTTAGGGGAGAAAGGTTTATACAGGTGGCATACCACATGTTGCAATATGCCCTTGGCTAACACAATGAGCTCTTCGAAGATTCCATTCGTCGGAGTGTCAGTAAAACTAATGCAATTTGTCAGTGAGGAGAAAAAGATGGAAACACTGGGCCCTGTAACTATGAAGGCCTTTGGCAAATATTCAATTGGCGAAATGCCAAAGGATGCTCACCCTAAGTTCCCAATTTCATACATGCCTAAAATATTGGGCTTTATGTTAAAGGGAATGTTTAAGAAAAAGTATAATCCATCCCCCTTTTTCAATGGCAAAGAACCAGTGGCAAAAGTTAATGTGTTGTCTTAACGAACAATCACCTAACAAGGCAATCCAGCCGACGCAAAAAACGCGCGGCTGATTGCGGCGTTAGGCATACATGGAGGCCAGATGAAATCTGTAGAGTGGTTAGAACGAGGGTTAAATCAAAATGATCCTATAGATTGCTTAAATAATTGCTGGATGGGATTCAATAATCTTTATAGTAATTCTGGTGCAGGAACAGAAGTAAAATCAATTAAGAGTTTTATCGATACAAATGTAGATATCGAGGTGGCTCAAGAATTACTGAATAACCACCAAACAGAAATAGCATATTTTATGGCTCGTCCTGTAATAGACATGCGTGGTAACGGCAGAAATACTCAAAGAGATATTGATAGTTTTAATTCTACTGATTGTGCTTTATCTAAATTAAAATCAATCTTAATGGTTGTCTATCAAGTTCGATGCAACTTAATGCACGGTCAAAAATCACCATCAAGAGATCGTGATGTCGATTTGTGTAAATATTCATGGCCATTTGTTGCTGAGTTAGTTGATAGGTATGCCTAACAAGAAAAATCCAGCGGACAATTTATAACGCATTTTTTTTGCGTATTCGCTTTGCTCAATTTTACGCAAAAGAAATGCGTTATAAACTGCCGCTGATTTTAGGCGTTAGGCTTAAAAAAATGAATCACAGTGCCAATTTCCCACCATCATTTCTGTTGCTGCAACAGGAAGGGAATTTAATTAGCTCATGTCTTTCTTTAGGGCTTACTGAACTTCGGGCTGCAAATGTTCATAATAAGGGTTCATTTTATTCTTCCCTTCTAAATCTCTCAGTTGGCATGGAGAGGTTGATGAAGGCAATTATAATAATGCAGCACATGCTAAATAATAATTTATCGGTACCCACTAAAAAACAACTAAAAAATTATGGGCACAACATTATTGAGCTATATGATGAGTGTGTAAAAATATCAGTTAGTAACAGTGTTACCTTGCCGGATAGAAGTTCATTAAATAATATAAACCAAGAGATTTTGACGCTACTTAGTAATTTCGCACAAACTACCAGATACCATAATCTTGATGCTCTTAGTGCTCAACAAACCGGAAAAGACCCCTTAGAGCATTGGGGTGAAATAATGCTATTAATTCTCAAGCAAGATGTAACCCAACGTCAAAGAGACAAAATCCTCGGGCAAGCAAGAATGGTTGCCAATGCTATTGGCGATATATCAATAACTATAATGCAGGGCTTGAATAAGCAGCCTCTTACAACAGAGGAAGCATTGGCATTACCAGGATTACATGATCAAGCGGTTAAATACGCAGTTCTACATCTGATTAATATGCTTTCACCAATTCGTGATTTAATTTCCACGCTTAGTCATTTAGCTTATGGTTTAGGTGTTGCACAGCCACCATTTCCTCAAATGCAAGAGTTTCTTGAATGGATATGGGATGATCGTCAATATGTTTTGAGGAAGAAAAAATGGCCATAAAAAGCCTAACAAAAAGCTCCAGCGGACAGTTTAAAGCGTCACTTTTTTTGCATACGCAAAAACGTGCCACTTTAAACTGCCGCTGAGCAAGGCGTGTGTGCCGGGCATGGCACTTAACTAGTCAGATGAAAGTTCTGATACCAGGTATTCGCAGAGCCGAAGGTTAGCGAAAGGGCAAGGTTAACATCGTGAGGTGCTGGCTGGAGGAAGCCCAACGCG
>JAKISP010000072.1 GCA_021648525.1 Gammaproteobacteria bacterium | reverse complement strand
TTTTTAGGAAGGGCGGGTGATGGAGACCCAGGAATAACAACATTGTGGCGAGGCTGGAAACGACTAAATGATATTTCGCGAGGCTGGATTCTCGCACAGAGTACATAACTTATGGGTAATAGAAAGGGTCTGTGCGGGGGGCTCTTGGCAACAGGAGCTCCTACCGTGAGAGGTTTCCGATCTGCCCACGGGAAGCAACAGGCGAAAGGATATTTATGAAAGCAATAGCATGGACAAAATATGGAGAGCCTGAGGTTCTTGAGCTTAGGGAATTTGAAAAACCTACCCCAAAAAAAGATGAAGTCCTAATCAAGATACATGCATCCACTGTAACAGCTGGTGATTGTCGGCTTCGTGCTTCTAAAGTGCCTATGGGCTTCTGGCTGCCTACACGATTGGCATTTGGTTTATTAAAGCCACGAGCATCTATTCCTGGAATGGACGTATCAGGTGAAATAGAGTCGGTAGGAAAAGATGTAAAGCTATTTAGAAAAAGCGATAAGGTATACGGAACGACAGGAATGAAGCTAGGAGCCAACGCCGAATACACCTGCTTACATGAAAATTCGGCATTGGTAAAAAAGCCGGATAACATTACCTATGAACAAGCAACGGCTATTATCTTTGGCGGGTTGACCGCACTGCACTTCCTTAAAGACAAGGCAAATATTCAAAAAGGTCAAAAGGTTCTTGTGAATGGAGCATCCGGTGCTGTAGGGACTGCCTCGGTACAACTGGCAAAATATCTTGGGGCAGAGGTAACAGGCGTTTGTAGTACTTCAAACATTGAGTTGGTCGAATCTCTCGGGGCAATAAGAGCCATTGATTACACAAAAGAGGATTTCACCAGAAATAATGAGGTCTATGATGTAATTCTGGATACGGTAGGTAATCTATCGTTGGCCCAATGCGAGAAATTACTAACGAAGCAAGGAAAATTAATTCTAATTAATACGGGTTTACTAACTAACCTATTGTCAGTTATTAAAAAAAATCTGATTTGTGGTGTGGCTGGTGAGAGTAAAGAGGGGCTTGATTTCCTTAGAGAGCGTATTGAATCTGGAGATATTAAGGCGGTCATCGACAGAACTTATTCTTTAGCACAAACCGCCGAGGCTCACAGGTATGTTGATACAGGACACAAAAAGGGTAATGTGGTTTTATCTGTAAAACATGAAGAAACCTAACGAATAAGGCTCTCCATTACCCACAACTCATAATTCAACTTTGACAAGTGCAAGAGCGTCAACATAATTTTGTAATGCACGGTAGCCACGCCAAACATTCTTTACACCGTAAGCGAAAAACAAACGACACTCTAGCCAGCGGATAACCGCTAATGCAGGCTCTGCTTTTTAAATACAGCAGAGAGCACGCATGGATCATTCACCCGACATTCAACTCACAAAACGGCAACGTTACTGGCTTAATCACCTTCAGACTTGTGAAGCCTCAGGAAAAGGCATTGCCGCGTATGCCAGAGATCATGGGCTTAAAGGCCGGTCACTTGATTCAACCCGTGATCAATCTGTTACGTGATCGCCTCCTGGCCTATGACATTATTCAGATGGACGAAACACCGGTGCAAGTACTCAAGGAGTCTGGTAAAAGTGCACAATCAAAATCATACCTGTGGCTACAGCGTGGCGGGCCACCTGACCAACCGGTGTTACTCTATGAGTATGACCCTGGACGCAGTGCCAACGTTCCCAGACGCTTGCTTGCAGGCTTTGCCGGATATCTGCAAACAGATGGATATGCGGGTTATCACGCTGCCGTTGCCATCGGCGCACTGACTCACCTCGGGTGCATGGCGCATGCACGACGCAAGTTCAGCGACGCCATCAAAGCCCAGGGTAAGAAAAAGAAAAAAGGCCACGCACATCAGGGCCTGCTGCTGATTCAGAAGCGCTATCAGATTGAAAAACAGGCGCGAGTGTTAACGCCTGTCGCGCGATCCCTTCGTTTAGCACTCGCATAAACCAATTGATATCAATGAGTCGCCCACGCCATAACGTAATGTAATCATCCAGTGCCGCCCATTCAGCACGACTCATTGAATCGCTAGGTAGATAGCGTTGAGACAACAGATTGCCAGAAAAAAGCTAGTGCCAACGACGAATGACTTCATCAACTGACCACTCAGTTGCACGCGGCTGATCCACAAGCAGAACAACATGGTAATGATTCGACATCACCGCATAACCACACAGCGCAATCGAAAAGATGCCAGACAGGAAGTAGAGCTTATCTTCAATCCACTGTCGACGATGTTCAAAGCTACGAGTAGTGGCAGCATCCTCACCACACATAAAGATACGGCGAAGAGCCTGCCCCACGAAGTGTTTTGGGTACACAGCGCGAGATACAATGATAATACGGGGTACTCGCCAGCGAGACCTGAGAACAGCGGGGTTTAGGCATTGGTCACTCCTTGACGTGATGCGTTGGAATTCTACGTGATGAAGTATAGCTGGATTATTATGTTGACAAGCTTTATCATGGCTGTTTCCTTTAGCTATTTATCTTCCCATGCGGGAGAAAAAATATATGAATCAGTCTATTGAGAATGTAATAGAAGATTGTGAAGAACGATTGAAACAGGCTATGTTGCAATCCGAAATTTCTGTGCTCGATGAATTACTTTCACCTGAACTAGTTTTTACTAATCATCTCGGTCAGTTGATGACTAAATACGATGATATGAGAGCGCATGAATCGGGTGTGTTAAAAATCACTGAAATTAAAATTTCTGGTCAAAAGATTAAATTTTATGGTGTCGTAGCAGTTGTCTTAGTGCAAGCTCATATTTTAGGAAGTTTTGCAGGTGTAGAATCAGAAAGTGATTTTCGTTTTACTCGTGTATGGAGTAAAGGTGCTAACGAAACCTGGCAAGTGGTTGCAGTGCATTCAAGTATTATATTGTAAATCTGTATTGTCAATTTTGTAAAGTAAGATGCAAACTGAAGTGTTGATGTAACGGTTATACTTTTCACATAACATGGCGTTAAAGTTGCGTACAATAAATCGTTTGAAGGAGTGCTAAAGTGAGAACAATCAAACTGACTATACTGGTCTTTATGTTGGTGTTAATGTCTGCTTGTGCAGCCCCTCGATATGCGGGAAAAGCTATTTCGTTTGAAGATATTGGTAGCGTACCTGAAATAGTTATTATTGAAGATGAGGCAACAAAAAAAGGTTTTCTGGATACTATTAAAGAGTGGCTTATAAAAAACAATTATAAATATATAGTTAAATCTAACGACTCAAGCCATGAATTAGATAAAGTAACAATTGAATATGTAGGCTATTGGAAGTGGGATTTAGCAATATATCTAAGTGCTGCAAAAATAGAAGCGTTCCACAATGGGCAAAGAGTGGGTGAAGTAAATTACAATGCCCCTAATAGCTTAAATATGAATAAATTCGGCAATGGCGCTGAGCGAATTGAATATATGTTAGAGATTTTATTTGGAAAAATATCAGAACTTGAGGCAACTCAAGCCATAAAATCAAAATAAGGCTAGTATCAAGTATGAAATGCGACAATGCATAAAAAAGGTTTCAGCCGACCATTTTAAGCGTCATGGGGCAGCTTGAGAGATGCAGTAATACAAGCTTGGGACAGGGGAATACTATTTCATATTAACGAAGCCATGAGCTGGGAATCAGTAAAAATTTCAACTCAATGAAATCAACGTTCATATTGATTCAAAATATTACGCTGCAAACAGAGGCACCGGAAGAAATGCTTGAGTGGGTTAATTATGAGGGATGTTCAAGGTAAATAAAGTGGTGTCCGTTTTATCGAGGGAAGATCATATCTGCAGATGGATGAACACAACAACTCGCTGGATACCCACGTAGTGATTGATGATTTCTGTGATACTGAAACCATTAAAGCGGCATTGAAAATTGAATTGAGGCAGGGTTTTAACATTGCCCATTCGACACTGGAGTTTGACATCGAGCGCTGTGAAAAGCCGTATTGTTGACTATGACACCATCCCGTTAGCAATCCATTTTTCTTGTTATCTCATAATACTTGCATTATAGTGCAAGTATGCAATCAATAGTTGTTCAGACAGAGGCGGTTTTTCAGGCGCTAGCGGATGAAACCCGGCTGCGGATCATCCGTCTGATGGTGGTGACAGGTGATGAAGCCTGCTTGTGTGAGCTGGTTGATAGCTTATTGGAACCCTCTTACAAGCTTTCACGCCACCTGAAAATTATACGTCAGGCTGGGCTGTTGTCATCACAAAAAGAGGGGCGTTGGGTTTATCATCGCCTGGTGATGGAGCCTGCTTACCTGGAGTCGTTATACGCCACTGTGCGAGCACTTCCCGATTCTAATGAGACATACAGCGGAGATTTAAAGCGTTTCCGTGAACGCCTGTGTCTACGTGAAGGCGGACGTTGCCAGATCGGTATTCAGTCTGAGGAATTCAAGAGTGAGGCAGGGTAGCCGTGTCTGGTTGTGGTTGCGATATTGAAATCAAGGATAAAGCGCAGCGAGAGGTATTAATCTGGCTGTTAGCCATTAACGGCGTTATGTTTATCGTTGAAATCAGCGCTGGCATTATCGCTGACTCCACGGCTCTGATTGCTGATTCGCTGGATATGCTGGCCGATGCTGCGGTCTATGCGATTGGTCTTTATGCCGTGGGGCGAAGTCTGCTGGTCAAGGTGAAGGCGGCTCACATCAGCGGTGTCTTTCAGATTGTGTTGGGGCTTGGGGTGTTGTTTGAGATCATTCGTCGTACCGTCGTTGGCAGCGAGCCGGAATCGATGATGATGATTATGGTGGGGATGGTGGCGTTGATCGCCAACACCATTTGCCTAGTGTTGATCTACAGGCATCGCCAGGGTGAGGTGCATATGCGCGCAAACTGGGTTTTTTCAAAAAACGATGTGATTGCTAACCTGGGTGTCATTAGCGCTGGGTTGTTGGTGGCCTATACCGGCTCATTCTGGCCGGATCTGATCATCGGCTTAATCATTGCCGCGATTGTGATTCGAGGCGGCCTACATATTGTCAACGATGCCAACCGTGAAAAAAAACAGCAGGCAGAGGCGTTATAGTGATACGTCAATTCATC
The DNA here is from genome assembly GCA_021648525.1 of Gammaproteobacteria bacterium. Taxonomy (GTDB): domain Bacteria; phylum Pseudomonadota; class Gammaproteobacteria; order SZUA-140; family SZUA-140; genus SZUA-76. The sequence continues at coordinate 5,000 of JAKISP010000072.1, read as the reverse complement.
GCCCAATTACTGATTCTCTCTGTGCTGGTCACGAATGTGGCCTGGGCGATGGATGAGTGTTCCTTGCCATATTCAAATGAAACCTCTGGACTGGTGCAGCCAGGCGATTCGCCCAGTAACAATCAAAGTGACTCTATTTGTGACGTTCCCTGTGTCGGCTGGCTTCATCTAGTTGCCATAACAGCTGACACTCAATGTTATGATTTTCCGTTCAGCCATCAGCAGGTGGCGCGAGTAGATATCTCTTACCATTCCCTCGATAAAATGCCCCCCATTAGACCTCCGCAAATCTGAATTCTTGCATGGGGCTACCGGCTCCTCTTCGTTTGTTGTACCGATTTATTAGCAAGAATTTAACAGCTTAAGTGCCGGATTCAGATCAAGGTAGATTGTTCTCAACTTTGTTTCATTCAAACCGGCTAAAGCAGCAGCGCGAACGTTAAAAAATTAATGCTTCGTCTGCCAGATTTCATTGGGGAAAACAGATCATGAATAGACTATTTAGCCGCTTTTTTATTCTCTGCCTGTTAGGCAGCGTCCCGGCCTTTGCCGAAGAGGCGCATGAAGAAGAGGGCGGCATCCCGCCCATGAGCGTGGTGCAACGTCAGGCGATGGGTATTCTGACCCAGCCTGTCTCTAGCCAATTACTGGTCGATGAAGTCATCGCGCCCGCCGAAGTCACCGTCAATCGCTACCGCACTGCGGAAGTGACACCGCGCATCAGCGCTCAGATTATCCAGCGCCATGCTCGCATGGGAGAGACGGTGAAAAAAGGCCAGAAGCTGGTTACGCTCTCCAGCGTTGAGATGGCCGAGGCGCAAGGACAATTGCTGATTGCAGACAAAGAGTGGCAGCGGGTGCAGAGGCTGGGGCGTAAAGTGGTGTCGGAAAAACGCTATGTTGCCGCCCAGGTGAGTCGTCAACAGGCTTACGCCAAAGTTCTTGCTTTTGGCATGACACAAGCGCAAGTGAAAGCCTTGTTAAAGCAGGGCGATGTCTCCAGGGCAACGGGTACGTTTGATTTGCTCAGCCCTCAGGCGGGTACGGTATTCAGTGATGATTTTGTGATTGGTCGAGTGGTGCAGCCAGGTCAGGTGCTGATGGAGATTAGCGATGAGTCCCGTTTATGGGTCGAGGCAAAGCTGGCTGCCGAAGTGGCTGGCCGCATCGAAACAGGAACTTCCGCTCGCGTCAGCAGTGATGAACGCGAGTGGGTCAGCGGCAAGGTGGTACAGATTCATCGCCGCATGGATGAGACCACGCGCACACTGGCCGTGCGTATCGAGCTGGATTCTAATCAGAGCAGCCTGCGGCCCGGCCAGTTCGTCAAAAGTGCCATTGCCCCTACCGCAGGAAAACCCGTCATGGCGGTGCCCAGTGAGGCAGTGGTGCTATTGCAGGGGGATTACGTTGTTTTCAAACCAGAGGGTGAAGAAATTCACCCTGCGCCGGTAGAACACGGTGTCACACGCGGTAACTGGACTGAGATCAAAGCCGGGCTGACGTTGGGTGACGAGGTCGTGACTCAGGGTGCTTATGTGCTCAAGTCGCTACTGTTGAAATCAATGATTGGCGATTCGGACTAGGGGGCAGAGATCATGTTAAACAGTCTGGTTGAAGCATCCTTACGCTATAAGTTTCTGGTGATTGTCAGTTTTGCGGTGGTGGCCTTTCTCGGCTGGCGGGCGGTGGTCACGGTGCCCATCGATGCCTTTCCCGATGTCACGCCGGTACAGGTCAATATTTACACCGAGGCGGCTGGTCTGGCGGCAGAAGATGTGGAAGAGTTGCTCACCTTCCCGGTGGAATCGGGTATGGCGGGCTTGCCTGGTGTGCAGGAAATTCGCTCGGTGAGTTTATTTGGTCTCTCCTATGTCTCGGTCTATTTCTCCGATGATCTCGACATTTATTTTGCCCGACGGTTAGTGATGGAACGCCTGCAAGAAGTGGGTGATCGTCTGCCTGAAGGTTACGGCAAACCGGAGATGGGGCCGAATACCTCGGGTTTGGGCCAGGTCTTCTGGTACACCGTGGAACGGGCTGACAAAGCATTGAAAGAAGAAGTCAGCAATATGGATTTGCGCAGTCTGCAAGACTGGCAGGTGCGCCTCGTGTTACGCACTGCGCCTAGCGTGGATGATGTGATGTCCTGGGGCGGTGAGGAGCGGCAATTTCAGGTGATAATCGACCCATTGCGACTGATCGAATACAATCTCAGCTTTCGTGAAGTGATTGAAGTAATCGAGCGCAACAACGGCCAGGTCGGTGGCCAGTACATCAACCAGGGTGCGGAGCAATATCTGGTACGTGGTCTGGGTCTGGGTCTGGTGGAGAACGAGACCGACATCGGTAACATTGTCGTCAAGGTCGAAGGTGGCACGCCGGTCTTTCTGCGTGATGTGGCCGATATCGCGCAGCAACCAGCACTGCGTTTTGGTGCGGTTACTCGCGACGGTGAAGAAGTCGTACTGGGCATGGCGCTGGCCCGCATTGGCGAGAATGCCAAAAACGTGGTGGAAGCGGTGAAGAAAAAATTCGACATCGTCGAGTCCGCCCTGCCAGAGGGGGTCGAACTGCGACCGGTCTACGAACGTACCGACCTGGTGGACAAAGCCATCGGCACCGCTGTGAGAGCGCTGGTGGAAGGATCCATATTAGTTGCGATTATTCTGTTTCTTTTTCTGGGCGAGATTCGCTCCGCCATTGTTGTTATCTCGGCCTTGCCACTGGCGATGTTGATCGCCTTTATCTTCATGGGTGAGATGGGGCTGTCGGCTAATTTAATGTCGTTGGCCGGATTGGCCATCGGTATCGGCATGATGGTCGATGGTGCGATTGTGATGACCGAAAACGCCTTTCGCATCATGTCAGAATGGCGCGAGAAAGGTGAAAAGGTCAACCGCAATGACGCCGTATTGGCTGCAGCAAAAGAGGTAGCCAATCCCATCGCCTTTGCCATTCTGATTATTATTGTGGTCTTCCTGCCGCTTTTCAGTCTTGAAGGGCTGGAGGGCAAACTGTTTAAGCCTATGGCCTTCAATATCAGCTTCGCCATGGCCGGGTCGCTATTACTGACGCTGACGATTATTCCGGTGCTGGCGGTGTTGATTCTTAAACCCAAAGAAGAGCGAGATACCTTGCTGGTGCGCTGGTTGAAGCGGGCATACCTGCCAACCCTGGCGTGGTCACTGGCGCACAAAAAGGCCGTGGTCAGTGGTGCTGTGGCGCTATTGGTTGGCGCACTGGCGCTCTTCCCGTTGCTGGGTAAAGAGTTCATGCCGCAGTTGCAGGAAGGCTCCATCATGTGGCGCGTGGTGTCGATCCCTTCGACCTCGCTGGAGCAGTCCATCAAAATTTCTAAAAATGTCTCCACCGTGCTCACCGCCTTTCCCGAAGTGAAAACCACTATTGCCATGATCGGCCGTGCCGAGAAGGGCGAGATTGCTGATGTGAACTACATGGAGATCTACACTGAACTGCATCCCAATGAAGATTGGCCCGATCCTAACAGGGAGATGCCCGAGCTGGTGGACGAGATGCGAGAGCAACTGGAGGAAGCAATCCCCACGGCGGTCATCAGTTTTACTCAACCGATTCAGATGCGGGTCGAAGAGTTGATCTCCGGTGTGCGCGCCACCCTGGCGGCCAAACTTTATGGCCAGGACTTAAAAGAGCTGGACCGACTCAGTCAGCAGGTCAAAAATGCTATCAGCCAGGTGGACGGCGTGGCGGATCTGTCACTGGAGGCCAATCTTGGCAAACCGCAGATTCAAATTCGCGTTAACCGCGAGCAACTGGCCCGTTACGGTATGAACGCCGATGATGTGCTGACGGTGGTACGTACCGGCATCGGTAACGAACCGGTCTCGACGCTGATCGATGGCGTTAAACGGTTCGACATCACCGTGCGCCTCAACGATGCTGCAAAGCAGTCGGTGGATGCCATCCGTAATATTCCCCTGCGTAGCAGCAACGGTGCCATTGTGCCACTGCACAAAGTGGCAGAGGTATCGGTGACGGAAGGTTACTCTTTCATCCGTCGCGAGCAGCTACAGCGTTACGCTGTTATTCAGATGGATGTGCGTGGTCGCGACGTGGGCAGCTTTGTTCAGGCAGCCGAAGCGGCTATTGAAGCGCAGGTCGAAATGCCGCCAGGTTACTGGATTGAATGGGGCGGTGCGTTTGAGAATCAGCAGCGCGCCTTGACACGTCTGGCGATCATCGTGCCGTTGACGATCTTCTTTATCTTCGTGCTGCTTTATACTGCGTTTAACTCGATCAAATACGCAACGCTGATTATCGCCAACGTCCCCTTTGCCACCATTGGCGGTATCGTCTCGTTGTTTATCAGCGGCCAATACCTGTCGGTGCCCTCGGCGATTGGCTTCATTGCCGTTTTCGGGGTGGCAATGCTTAACGGTATCGTATTGATAAGCTTCCTTAACAAACTGCGGGAAAAAGGGTTATCTGTTTACGATGCTGTGCGTAAAGGGGCAGAAATGCGGCTACGCCCGGTGATGATGACCGCCAGCGTTGCCATACTTGGCCTGGTGCCGATGCTGCTCTCCAGTGGTGTCGGTGCTGAAACCCAGCGCCCCCTGGCAACGGTGGTGGTCGGTGGGCTGATCACCTCGACTTTGTTAACGCTGGTACTGTTGCCAGTGATCTACGAGTGGATGGAGACACGTAAACAGAAGTGACTGGCACTCAATCGACAGAGGCTCTCTCAGGTTGAGCAATGAGTAGTGTTGGGGCGTAAGCATCGAATGTACGACAGGTGAGCACACTACTTATCACGACAGGGGCGTTTAAAATTTTTGCGTGCGTGTTCCACTTTACTGCGAATGACGCAGCCAGAAATATGGTCGTTGATCGTAAGCGCTCAACAAACCCCATCTAACATCCACACCAACCTCTTGCTATCGTCTTGATTTCAACATCATCAAGGCGAATCATATGAAATCAGTACAGAAAAAAGACTTCTGGCAGCAACACATTCA
>JAKISP010000028.1 GCA_021648525.1 Gammaproteobacteria bacterium | reverse complement strand
AATGTGTTGCTGCCAGAACTCTTTTTTCTGTACTGATTTCATATGATTCGCCTTGATGATGTTGAAATCAAGACGATAGCAAGAGGCTGGTGTGGATGTTAGATGGGGTTTGTTGAGCGCTTACGTTTGTTGAGCGCTTACGACCGTTACACGAGCAGGAATTTTATTCTCTGGCACCATCCGAGTGCTAAACGAAGCGATCGCACGATAGACGAATGCAGAAGAAGATGAATGTACCGGGCGTTTTTGGGTGGGGGTGAATGGCCTCCTTCACCTGGATTCATTTTTTAATTTGCTTAATGTTTGCGGGGCAATCCCAAGATACGAAGAAATGTGATAGGACTTTACTTGATTGAATATCCCTGGATATTCATCAAGCAAGCGTTCATAACGTTCTTTTGCTGTTTCCGACATGAGGGAAATGACGCGTTTATATGTTGCAGCAAAGTACGTGTTATGCAACCAGATACGGGCAAGGTGTTCCCATTTCTTATCTGTTGATATGAATTTATCCAGTTCATCTAGAGAAATAACATAAAAAGAAGCGTCCTCAAGCACTTCAAAATTTAACATTGAGCCAGTTTTTTCGTAGAAACTGACGCTATCATCAAGAAAGTGATTTAGCCCGTGCTTACTTCGCCCACGAAAATAGAGTTGCCATGTAAAGTCTCTACCATTTATATCTGTAAAATATGAGCGCGCTAAACCACTGTTAACAAACCAGATTGTACTGAATATTTCACCAGACTGGTGAATAACAGTGCCTTTAGAGACTGTGACTTTCTCAAACCTTGCGCAAGCATCAGTCCATTCACTATCACTTATCGTGATAAATTGTTCGATCATTTTTCTAAAATATTTCATGTATCTAGTTTCTGCAGACAGGTTGGTAATATAACGTTCAGCATGATCTTGATATATTGAAATTCTAATGACAAAACATGTCGATCTCTATGCAATTTTTATATTTTTATCTTATGGCTGTCTTCTTTAGCTGTTTTAATTAGCACCAGCTCGCTTGATTATCAGATTGACTTAGTAATTCTTGAATGTTTGCTTCGATCACACGATAACCAACATTACCATAAATAATCTGACGACCTTCATTTAAAACCAGGGAAGGACTACCTGATACCCCAAATTCCTCTTTAAGTTGAAAATCATTCTCTAATGCAGCAAATGCGAAACCACGTTGAATTATCTCTTCAATTTTTTGATGAGGAAGTCCTAGTTTTTCAATAATTTCCATTTGAACCTTATAGTTCGAAATATCTTTAAGGTCTCTGAAAAATGCTAATCGTAATTCCCCAGCGACTACCTCAAAAATACTCTTATCTATATGGTCGGAGTTACTGCTTGCTTGTATTTCATTATGTGACTCTAGAATCTGAATAGCCTTTAAAATAAGGTGACAACTACTAGATGAAGTTGGTGTGTTTTTTTTCCAAATATCCGGATGAACTTCAATGTGATCAAATTTTAGTGCTTTTTCATGAACGAACTTAGAATAAGCTGAAATTCCACCTTTATTAGCCCAGTTTTTTTCCATTTTTAGTTCAACTGCTCCAAAAACTGAAACAAAATGGTCTTGAATAATTATGCTAGAACCGAATTTAATTTTTAATTGTTCAATTCTAATTTGTGCTATATATGCCCAGACACAAAGTAAATCAGTAAAATACAAAATAGTAACTTTTTTTGAAGTACTCATAAATGGCTTCTCGTATTCAAATTAAATGTAGTATTTTTCAGGGAAATCTAATGTTGTGATAGCCAGCTTGCAGAGTGGTTTTTCAATTATGTTAGGTTCTTTAAACATAATTGAAAAATCATGGCAGCAAGTCTACGTTTATTACCTTGATCGAGTAGACCGAGGGAGCTTCCCCTCAGTCTCTCACAGAACCGTGTTTGAAACTCTCGCCTCACACGGCTCTTCATGTCCCTTGCAATTACCAGGTTTGCATCACTCTTCAGTTCCTCCCATCGCTGGTTGACCAAAGACTTATTTCTGGACATGTCAGCCCCTTCGCTCCATCTCCATTACAGAAACTTCCTCACTACTACGAACTGATCCGCACCTGTGTTCCGCTTCAGTACTCAGAGCCTTGTAGGGCCTCTACTTGGCTTGCTCCCTTAACATCGGTACGACAGGTTCCCAGGTTCCATACAAAAGCCTGTTTTAAAGTGATCCCATCTCTATGCCGGTTGCCATCAAGACAGTAATCAGGTCTCCTCTTGACTCATCCCGCAATCGTCCAGGTATCACGGTTTTGACAACAATGGTCGGCTTTTTCGACACCTCAATAATGGTTCACTTTCGTTCATCTCTTTAAAACATACCTGACGCTTTTTACATCTAACGCCTTTTCCTTAACGCTCACTACCATGACTCTTTATCACAGCAGCTTAAGGGGGTTTGATCTCAGCTCCTGAAAGCCGATTTCGAAGGGCCTACCTTCATCTTTCATACAGCTTTAACAGCTCTCTCAAACTGTTCTACCTTGGCACACCAGGACTAAGGCGATTACCGCACTCAGTCTCAGTGTCTATCATATAGGGGATTGCTTTTACTTGCCCTGTCCAAACCCGACACGTTAACCCCGTGCCATTCCCTTTTGACCTCGCCATACGTTTTTTTCAGTTTACCTTTTTACGCTAAGACATACAAAAAACGCATTTATTAGCCATTAAATCAGGTGAAGCCCCAGGCAGCTCTGTACCTGCCTTTTCAATGCGGTTTTTGTTGACAATCTAGATCTAGTTTAAGTATTGCTGTCGTTCACCCCTCCGCCGTCTTATCGCGGGTATCTCAGCGATTACCGACATGTTAAGCATCCGCCAGGATGAAAACTTACCCTCCCTTCAAACCTGCGTGGTGCTCTCGCCTCCTTCAAGCAAAGCTGCTCATTGGCAATAACCCAAAATTCTTTAATTTTTTTGCATTAAAAATATTGCAAAAATAGTTCTGCTTTTCAGCCAGTTAACATCTTCCCTCTCCTGATTGTCGTAATATCAGCCTTAATTAACACCCACTTAAAAGATTAAATGCTAGAAATTCAATTGGTTATAACCCATAATATAAAAAATCGTAGTTAAGCCTGTAAAAGAAACAAATTCCACCTATTTTTCACACGGAAGTCGCAGCAACATTACTTGCGTGTTTGCGCTTGCCGAAAAGCACCGGTATTCAAACGCTTTTTTTTAAATGAGACCTGTGCACGAGCAGGGGTTTTGTTCTCTGGCATCATCAGTAAGCGCTTTAGGCGAGGCAAAAGCACACGGAATGAGGAAGTTTATACCTCTAAATGACTGATTAAGACCGCTTTTAGCAATAGTAGGCCCTTTAGGCGACACCGCCAGAGAACAAAAAACAATCGTGCAAAGGTCTCTAAACAATAACTAAAATCCTGTTCGCCTATCATGCAGTTAAGTAGCAATATCAGAAAAGCAGTATTTTCTTCTTACCGATCGAATTCTGAATTTCCTTTTCACATCCCCACCCGGTTCACCTGGGTGAGCCGTTCTCTACGTCTTTCAAAAGCCTGCCTGTTTCTGCTTGGCCCGTTGCTATTAACGCTGATGACGCCCTCTCACGCCGCTATCTTTACCTGGAATGGTAATGGCGATGATACAAACTGGAACACATGTATCAACTGGACGCCTTCATGCCCCGGTAGTGATGATATTGCTACCTTCAATAGCACCAGCAGCAAAGATGTCACGATAACCGCGAATCTTGATGTGGCAGGCATTGATATTCAAGCGGACTATGGCGGTGTCATCAATCAAAATGGCGCCACCATAACAGTTGGCAACAACGGATTTTCACAGGATGCCGGTACATTTACCGGTAACAGTGCCCCGATCAACATCAACGGGGATTTAATCATCAGCAACGGTAGTTTCACTGCTACCAGCGCAACGACCTCTATTAGCGGCAACTTTACAAAATCAGACGGCCTGTTTTTCCATAACAATGGCACTGTCGAGTTTAATGGCATCAATCAGACTATCTCTGGCAGCAACGATTTTCATAACATCAACAAAATAGCCACATCAGATACCCTTACCTTTTCTGCTGGTCGCACCCAGAGTTTTGCTGGCCTTGCCACTTTTCAGGGAACAGACACCGGCACACTAATGTTACGTTCATCCATACCTGGCGCTAGAGCAAATCTAAACTTTAATGGCACAACCTCGTTTAATTATCTAAATATCCAGGACTCAGATGCATCGAGTTCAACTGTCAACACCCCTATAGATCCAGCTAATAGTATCAACAATGGCGGCACCATTGGCTGGTTCATCGAGCCGCGCAATGCCGTCACTTCAGTCATTGCGGAGATTACCCCCAATAGCGAATTTATTAGCGCTGTTAATCGTCACTTTAGTTTTTATATGCTCCCCACCATTAACACTAGTGCTGGGGATACAGGCCTCGATCAAATCACTATCATCACACCCATTGGCTATAGCAATACAAATATTTCAGACGTGATAGTCGATACGACAACGCTAGCGCCATCTATAAGTTGTCCAGCAGTTGGAATGGACGAGTACTGCGCATCAATCGCAGGGCAAACCATCAATATCAATCTTGGCAGCACCATCATAAACACACTTACCCCAATGCGAATCGATTTTAATACAGACACTCCCGGCCTGTTAGGCAATGCCACGTTTGCATTCTCAGTCGACAACACCACCGAGCGCGCACAGCAATTCGGTACAGCCGGTAATGCCAATGCAAACATCGCGAATGATAGCCTTGATGTGAACCTGCTGATGCCGGGCAATGCCGTTACCTCAGTAGTCGCTGAAATTACCCCGAGTGAAGTGCTGAGAAACCGCACATCCCTCCCTTTTAGCTTCTATCTTCGCCCAACCATCAACACGGGTAATAAAGGCCTTAATCAAACCACCATTCTGTTACCCTCAGGCTACACCAACATCAATGTCACTGATGTGCTGGTTGATAATATTGCGCTTACCTCTGGGACCGCATGCCCTGCCATTAATGCAGACGAGTATTGCGCCGCTGTAACTGGCGAAACAATCACCCTCGATTTTGGCACCCTTATCACAACCAGTCTAAGTGAGATAAGGGTTGATTTCACCAGTGATACACCGGGCCAGACTGGCACGGCAACACTGAGTTACTCGGTCGACGATACCATCACTCGCTTTCTTCCCCCTCAGCCCGGAGATGCAGGCAATGCGGATGGCAATGACACCAATAGTAATGGCCTGAATATCAGCCTGGTAAATAATACCCAACCACTCTCTACCGTGACTATCTCACCCAGTATTATCATCGCAGATGGTAACAGCACCGCGCTAATCACCATTCAGCTTTTAAATAAAGATAAACAGCCACTCATTGGCAAGCAAATTCAGATTGCTTCTAGTCGTGGTGGCAGCGACACTATCATCCAGCCAGCAACCGTTACTGATAACAACGGAATAACACAAGGGTTCATCAGCTCTTCGCTGGTGGGCATCGCAACCTTAACAGTGCTCAATACAACTGATCGTATTCTGATCTCGCCCCCACCTCAAGTCACCTTCACACAGGGAAATATATTATCTCTGACCAAAACGGCTAATAAAAATGACGTCATGGTGGGCGATATAATCACTTATACCGTAGAGGTAAAAAACAATACATCTCAGGCAGTGGAGCAGGTCAGCATTGATAACATCATTCCTGATAATTTTAAGTCACTCGACAATACCTTACTTAATGGCGCGCCTGCCTCCAGTTTAATCAGTAACAAAACACTATCGCTTGATCTCGGTACACTGCCGGCATTGATTGATACCAATAACAATGGTGAAGCAGACCCTGGTGAAACTGGCTATACCCGCATTGATTACCAGCTCATAGTCGGTTCTGGCGTTACACCCGGTAGTTACCGCAGTAGCGCCATTGCAAAAGACAGCTGTAGCACTTGCTCTGTTTCAAACCAGGCAACAGCGGATGTTAATGTAACAACAGATCCACTGTTCGATCTCGGCACCATCATCGGTAAAGTATTCAATGATAAAAACAGTAATCACTGGCAAGACCCAGATGAACCTGGCATTGCCGATGCAATGGTGGTACTCGATGAAGGGACTTATGCCATTACCGATAATCACGGGCGCTATCACTTTCCCGCGGTTACGCCTGGAGAGCGTTTACTGAAAATCAATATTGCAAGCCTGCCGGTGGGCACCATGCCAGGCTTTAATGAGACACAAATTATTTCTGTCTCGCCGGGGCTGCTTGCAAAGGCGAACTTTGGTGTTGTACAAAATATAATTGTTGAAAAACTGGGGCGACCCGGCATCAAAGGGCTAAAACTTTCCGCCAATACTCAGGCACGAAATATCACACTAATTGGTAATGCAGAAAAACTGAGCATCAATGTGAATGGCAGCTACTTGCCTATGCTTCAGGCAGAAGTACGCATGCATACCAACAATACCCCATCTGAGATACTTGAATTCAACGATGATAAAATTGTGCATCCTGCCTATTTTCATATTAATGTGTCTCGTCCAGATGAGATCGATGCATGGCAGCTCCAGATCAACTCAGCCAATGGCAACAATATTAAAACCTTTAGCGGCGGCAGTACCCCGCCTGATACCATCAAATGGAATGGTAGCGACCATATCCAGAATCAGTCTATTGGCAATACACAATATCACTACCAGTTAACCGTGAACTATCGTAATGGTACACACGCCGCGAGTGCGCGGCGCATCATTGGCATAGAGCAGAGATCAAATTTTAAACTGAACATTAGCGATGAAACATTTGGCATCGGTAGCTTTACACTCAATGACAACACAAAAAAAACATTAAAGGATGCTGCCGTTATATTACGTCAATATCCGCGCGAAAGAATTATCGTTACAGGCTGGAACAGTGATTCTAGTGAGAACCAGCTACCTCACCTGGCAAAAAAACGGGCTGAAACAGCACACGCCTATTTAGTGGGCGTTGAAGGGATATCACCCTTCCGTCTAAGTCTTCACTGGAAAACCGAAGGCGCTGTTACTAATAATATAGCCTCGGATAAACACTATTTATTAACTAGAATAGTCATTAATAAAAAAAATACTGGCGCCAGCGCGGTGGCCAGTGCCACACTAAATGGAAAGCCTCTAAAGCTAGATAACCAGGGCCGCTTTGCACTGCGCACAAAAGAACACGACCTGCTGCTTGAACTCATCACTAAAAATGGCCGTGCTACCAGCACCCGATTAATCGTGCCTAAATTTTCAATCACCCATCCTGCAGGTGAAATATTAATCCCCTATTTTTCCGAAAAAAGTGGTACTGAAGATAGTAAAAAAGAGACCACTACCGCTAAAACAGATCCAGCAGGACACTTCGAGCTAACAGGCCATGCAGCAGCAAAAAGCATCATAAAAATTGGCAAACAGACAATACAGGCAGCCGAGGATGGAACGTTTTCATATCCAATGACGTTAGCGTACGGCACACAGTCACTCCAGATCGAGATTCAGGACCCGCAGGGCTTTCCCTATGTCAAAATACTGACCATGAATGTTCAATCTCACCAACAGAACCGGCAGATATACCTCCAACAACCCATACCCGAATTACAGCTCAATCTGCCGCCCAGCGGGTTTGTTCTTAGAGAAGGAGACTACACCTTTAGCGGTACTACATCACCTGACAATGCCGTTCTGATTAACAACAATGTGATCGACATAAATGCCGCTGGTGAGTTTAGCCACACACTCACATTAAAAAAGGGCGAGAACCCACTTCATGTCAAAATAATTGACCCTCGTGGCTACATCAGTACAGTTGAGCACATGATTGGAGCTGGCAAACCCAAACTGTTTTTCATGGCATTTGCTGATGGAAAGTTCAGCTCACTCAATACCAAAGGCTTTATTCAGGGAAACGGACAAAAGAGCAGCCGAGAATTCTATAGCGAAGGGCGACTCGCCTTTTATCTCAAAGGCATGGTCCAGGGGAAATACCTGATCACCGCAGCACTCGATACCGGTCAGGGAAAAGTCAGCTCACTCTTCAATGACCTCGATGATGATGGAGCCAGAACACTACTCTCTAACCTTGACCCCGATCGCTATTATCCCGTGTACGGTGACAATAGCACCATTGTTTACGATACCCAGAGTCAGGGAAAATTCTATTTAGCGGTCGATAGCGATACCATCCATAGTGTCGTGGGTAATTACAAACTGAACCTTTCTGACAATGAACTGGCCGCTTACCGGCGCACGCTCTATGGCGCATTCTTTGAATATAAAAGCCTTAGCAGTAACAGGAATGACAAACCAGATACACTTATCAGACTTTTTGGTGCGCAAACCCGCCAGAGTCACGTTCGTGATGAAATGCGCGCAACAGGTGGGTCACTCTACTATTTAAGCCAGCGCGAAATCATTGAAGGCAGTGAGCAGGTCACGTTAGTGGTTAAAGACAAAAACACAGGCCTGACATTAAGCCGACAACCACAACGACAGAACATCGATTATTCGATTAAGTACCTCGCGGGTCGACTACTCTTCAACCGCCCTGTTTCAAGTAAGCAACAGGATAACAATGTCATCAACAGTGCGCTGCTCGCTGGCAATCCTGTTTATATTGAAGTCGATTATGAATACCGCGTTGCCGCCTTTGAGAAAAAAGCCGCCGGCGCCCATCTACGCCATCAATTAACAGACCAGATCGCCATCGGTGCGACCCATGTGAATGATGAGCTATCATCGGGACGCTATGAACTTCAGGGGCTCGATGGTGAGATCAGAATTCTCAACAATAGCCGAATCATTGCAGAAATTGCAAAGAGCCGTGGCAGTGAAGGCGAGGTCTTTAACAGCAACGATGGCGGCCTTTCTTTTGCCCCCATCAGCAACAATCAACAGAGTGGCCAGGCAATCAAGATTGCGGCTGAGATTGATATTGGTGAGTTCAGCGGTAAACCTGACCGTATAAAAGCGGGTGTCTATATCAAAAAACTTGATTCTGGCTTTCAGGCAAGCGGCAATAGTAGTGACCAGGGGCAACAGAAAACGGGTGCCAACCTGATGATACGCGTGACCGATAAAAATACCGTCAGGCTAAAGTATGACCTGGCTCAGGGCACTGATCAGGCTCAGGCCGGTAGTGTTGATGCATCACTGCATAATAGCGCTCAGTGGATATACCAGCAAGAGCAGTGGTCACTAGCAGGTGAATTCCAGGACCAGTCATCAGAAGATCGTAACGGTACACAACTTAACAGGGAAAGTTTAGCTGCAGCCAGGCTAACAAGCACAATAACCAGAAAACTGGAGGCGAGTATTCGCCATCAAACAACACTGAATGGCACGCCTAATGATCAAAATACCATTGGTCTTAAATATAATATCACCCAGAATCTTCACCTCGAAGGCAGTGCGACCAGCGGTGATCAGGGGGATGCTGGTGAGGCACGTCTCGGTTATCGCACCGAAAAGATAACCCTCTATCTTACGGAACGAGTTAATGATGATAAATCAGGAAAAACAACCTCCACCATTATTGGTGGTGAGACTTCAATTGCGACGATTGCAGGTGCGGATAGTGGCAAAATCTATAGCGAATATCAGTGGGGCAATAGTGACAACCAGGATAAATCTCTCTCCCTGGTTGGTGCCGAACAACAATGGAAAATCGAGAATGGCTGGAAGTTGAATCTGGGGTCAGAATATTCAGATATCAACACCCTTAGTGACATCATCAGCCGCAATACATTTGTAGTCGGCCTGTCGTATATGGAAAAGGGGTTAAAGGCGAGCACCCGTCATGAAACCAGGAATGACCGTGGTACCGAGCGTAAAAGACAGCTGCTCACCTCGAGCAGTATCGAATACAACCTTAATCCCGACTATATCTTATTCGGAAAATATCGTTACAGTATCACCCGGAATCTGACAAAGCAGATAGATGATGCCAGATTTGATGAGCAGAGCATTGGATTTGCGTATCGTCCGACAAGTCACGACCGATTCAATGCATTAACACGTTACACACGCCTGAGTGATTTACGACCACTTAGCCTTAACAATGTCACGGCAGTGACCACCCAGATGGATGTGTTTTCAATCGAGTGGTCCTACCAGATCAATAAAAAACTCGAATGGACTGAAAAACAGGCCATCCGTATTAAAACAGAGCAAGTGGGGCGTTTTTCAGCGCTTAAAACACAGACACATCTATCGATTCACCGTCTCAACTACGGCCTGCCGTGGCACTTCCGCCTTGGCCTGGAATATAGAACACTGCAGCAAAAGCAGGCGAATGATCGACGCACCGGCTGGTTATCAGAGATTACCTGGGAGGCCAACCGCCATATGAGGCTTGGCCTGGGTTACAACTTCACCGACTTTAGTGACAATGAGTTTTCAGCCAATGATTATTCAACTGAGGGCTGGTTTGTCAGAATACAGGGCAAATACTAAACTTGACTAAAATACCCCTCACCGCAAAGCACGCTCACCCATCGCCGTCGCTTCATTTTCCAGTCCGGGGTTATCATTAACAGCAATGCCTGCCACCTGGGTGGTTGGCTGAACTCGCCCTTCCATTTGCTGTACCACATGCCCTAGTTCGTGAGCCAGATGCTTCTCCTGACCACTGCCCAGATGAATATCAGACCCCTGGGCATAAGCATGCGCCTGCACACTGGCCGGTTTAGATGAGTTATAGTGAACCTTTACATGATCCAGAGAGCGACCAGATAACCCCTCCATGCCTGATTTCAGATCATCAGGTAGCCCCGTTTGATTGTCCTGCTTTTGCAGTGGCTCAAATTCCCCCTGAATCACCTCCTCTTCTTCAACTCGCTGAATGGAGGCAAACTGGCCCTGCATGATCTCCTCCTCTTCAGCACGCTGTACAGAATCAAACTGACCCTGTACCACCTCCTCCTCTGCCACCATCTGTGCAGGAGCTGCTGCTCTATCAATCGATACCATCAACTGACGTTGAGCAATCACGGCTCCCCGATTATCAATCATCGTTGGGATTGATGAACTAACATCTCGTTCATCCATTGCATTATTGGTACGGATTCTTTCTGAAGCACTCGCCGATCTGTCAATAAACGATTTCATTACCAACCCCTTTATTGTGAACCAAGATAATACTCATAGCCCCACACGCCCCAGGTAATCAATATCAAACTCCCCAGCACCACTGGCCAGTAGGCCACCTTGGGAATAATATTGTCATTATGTGAAATAACTTTACTCCAACGCGTCGCATTAATCGAGAACAGATAGGTATTAGCCGTTGCGGTGACCAGCAATCCATACATCAGGACATAAAAATACTCGATATAGACAATGCTTGCCCCCGCAAACTGCTCTCTCAACTGAATATGTGCCAACATAACAACAAAGAAAAGTGCTGAGCTCGCACCTATAAAACCAGATGTACTAAACCCAAGTGCGCTCGAAAGTTCCTCTTTAGCACTCACGGTTAACAATGCTGCAAATAGTAGTGCCGCCACCAGGAATAGAGGTAACAGATAAACAATAAATGCATTTTCAAACTTTCGTTTCACTACAAAATTATAATGGAGTTCAGGAAATCCCACCTGACCAATATAATCGGCTATCCCGAAGTCGGTATCATAACTGGAGAGCTTATAGTCGAAGTAAGTATTTTTTCGCACCCACGTGCCCAGCACAATATTTTCTTCAATACCAAATATATCGTGCTCACCTGTCGCCTTATACGATTTAAAATCGGGTACCAGAACAATATTCTGTGAAAATTCTTTCGGCCACATTCGCACCCACACGGTCTTATGGTCAAATGGATACAGGGTATAATCAAAAGGCTGTTTGAGTGTCGCCTCAAAATACCAGCCAATCACCTCCTCATCATCGTCTCTTACTCGATAGGCTTCGCGCGGCTTAATATCACTGCCCGAATTAACCTGTTCCGGTAGAATAAAACCAACTTCATTCTTTTCAGGCTTAACAGCATCGTGAATACCATCGGTATAACGCTGCCAGATATAACCGGTCAGATGTACTTCACTAGAATTAAAAAACTGCAGTGACTGAATAAAAATCCCCGTTTTAATCTTGATGGTGGGGTTAGCATCAGGAGAAGAAAGACGAAGCGGGGTTTCCCAGTGTTTTTTCAGGTACTCATTCGTTGCCACTTCATTGACCAATTGGGGAGGCTTAACATCATACTCATTCATTTGAACCCACAGACTGACCAGTACAAAGATCAACAGTATTGAGACTGCAGCAGATGAAAACCACCAGTATGTTTGTTTCATTGACCCACTTCCTTTTCTATAAAACTATCTTTTCTATGCCAGATGACTGAAGCCAGACCCTTAGGGCGATGTTAATGAACATCTGTAATTTTACTCGTCATCCTGGTGTGCTTCTGGCCGGGATCCAGCAAAGGTATCTCTATACATATAGATGGTAAAATCGTCGTCCAGGTATCTGCTTTTCACCTCAACCCTCGGTGACAGTGTTTTGCAAAAGGCAGCAACCTCTTCCACCTCATGACCAACCAGCAGCGGATGATCTGGAAAAGTAGCAATATCGAGCATATTAAAAACAAGTGCACGACTCGCGGATGCATACATCTTCGCAATCATCTCATTAAACCAGTTCGGTTTAGCGCAGCGGTAACCGAGCGCACCGCAGGCGATCACATATTCAACCTGTGGTAGCACCACGGTACTAAAATCGCTCTGATAAAAGTGTGTATCAGACAGGTGACCATATCGCAGTTCCGCCTCGCTAATAAACTCCGGCATCTGGTCGATTCCAATATAAGAAAAATCAGAGTATCGATTATCGAGAAATTTTTTCAGGTCTCCCTGACCACAACCCAGGTCCAGTATCGAGGCACCATTCAAGTCGGCCACCTCAGAAATTACTTCAAATCTTTT
Source organism: Gammaproteobacteria bacterium (assembly GCA_021648525.1). Taxonomy (GTDB): domain Bacteria; phylum Pseudomonadota; class Gammaproteobacteria; order SZUA-140; family SZUA-140; genus SZUA-76. Next base: position 40,436 of record JAKISP010000028.1, on the reverse strand, counting down.
TTGCTGGCTTTCATCCCCTTTCCAGCCGAGTGACTCTACCGTTCCAGCATTAAACGCCTTAATTCGGTGGCGGTGATAGTGAATAATGGTCGCTTTTTCAATCAGTTCCATATTGAAATTCCTATAACAGGTAATAGACAGGGTTAGACCACTGCTGCAACCACAATCGCCACATTCACCCCAATAAATCCGATAATAAAGACTACTAAAGAGATACGATCAAAAGCACGGGCACGTTTCACATCACCTTTAGACTCAGCGATATGTGTCGAGATTATCGTCGCAAAAATAGTTAATAGAATAGTCACCATACCAATACCATTCACCATATCTGTCAGCGTGACACGCCCAACCCCCGGTAACTCGGCAAGATTGATATAAGCATTCGCCATCGCCGCAAAAAAGGCACCGATACCAAGGCCAATTCGATCACCCGCTGCGGGTGCTAATAGAAAAGCGAGAAAAGCGATACAAACCGAAGCAAACAGCCCCTGAAACATCTTAAAATAGAGCCCCCAGTCAGGGCGCTGAATACCTAAGGCATAGATCAGCTGCGTATAGACTGCCTTCTCTGCTTCAGGTACCAATGGGTCACCACGGCTACTTTTATAGGCATGAGGTTTGTTCACCAGGTCACTACTATGAATCATGTAACCCGGCACATTGACACGCGAGCTATAGGTTGTCTCTTTAAAATCTGGCACATATTGCAGCACTTTCCACTGATGGTCACTCTCTTCCACACGAATGGTTAGCTGATGATTATCAAGTGGATAACGTGTGATATCGAACATCTTGGTGATACGTGCTGCAACCTTGTAAAGCGCATAATGGTTTTCACCTTCACTAGAAGACCTCACCAGTGGCTTTGAGAGTATTTCACCATCCACCACATGAAATGATTCGCCAGGATTAATCTCATCGCCTGCCCACTTAAACCAGAGGTAGAAATCAACTGTCCATAACGTCTCTTTAGTCGAGATCGTTTCGATACGATCAACATACAGGCCCACTTCTACTTTCTGGCTTTTGTAGTGCTCGCCATTGAAGTGCCGATAGTCGGGTGCTGTCTTGCCTTTTTCCGTTTTATCTGGGTCTATGCGCTCCATGTGTCGCTCTTTAGACTCAATTTTATCCACATAAAGCTCACTACTCGCCAAATACCCAGCCGTCATATAAAAAGAAATCAGCAGCATTAACCATAAGATTAAAATTGAATTGTTATTTTTATCGTGACGTTCCATACATTTAAACCCAATCAGTTAGCCGCGCTAATAAAATTTACATGCCGTGACCATGAAAAATATCCCTAACACACTTGGCCAATAGGCTGCCTGAACAATCAGGCCATCTTTATACTCAAATAATCGTGAGGGCAGCCCCATCGCGAGACGAAATGCATTAAGTGGCACCATCAAAATACAGAAATAGATTACAAAGAAAAAATACTCCAGATAGAAAATCTCACCTGATGGAATGCTTTTACGGATATCCAGGTGAGAAAAAACCACGATAAAAAATACCGCGGCACAGATACTCAATACACGACCAATTTCAATCTCCCTCGGTAGCAGCGCGAGTGCAAAAAGTATAATCGCCACGATAATCAGTGGGGTAAGATTGGAAATAAAGGCATCAACAAACACCCGTTGAATCCCTATATGGTAATAGAGCGTCGGCAGTATCTCGTGATCAAGATTCCGCTTAATACCAAAATCTGTATTATGACGCTCTTCACGTAATTCAAAGAAAGTGCCCGAAAAATCCCAGCCTGCCAGGAATATCTCCTTATCAAGACCCGGTAACAGTGACGATGCCATTAGTTTGTAGGCATCGAGGTCAGGCACTAACACCACCATGCGATCACTTTCAGCCGGTAATAGCTGAAGATTAAGGTGCTCTACCTCAAGCGGGTAACGAGAGTAGTCCAGATTGACTCTGAGTGCGGCCTGGAATCGCCATTGAATGCGTTCTTCACCATTGAGTTCCGCGCGATTTAACTCTGTCTTTTTAAGGTTTTTTGCACGGCCAATTGAGAACCCTTTTTTCATTTCATCCGGGTAGTCAGCACCATAAGCCTGCCACACACGACCCGCAATCAATAAATTATTAGCGCTCTGAAACTCAATGGTATCGATATAAATACCGGTAGGCACATAATAGGGCGCTTCAAGCTTGCGTTCCTGGCTGCGTATCGTATAGCCATTAACCACCACTTTAAGCGTCTCTTTATCTGAAATCTTAACGCCCGGTACATTACTGGATGAATAGTAGGTCAATGCCAGATACCATATTGCACCAATGCCAACCACCAGTATCAACGAACATATCACGGTGAATATCCACACCTTGAAGTGCTCACCATGGTGCGCTCTAAACAGTAGAAAGGCTGATGCGATCAAAAAAATAACCACTAATAAAATAATCCTGATCTGCTCTTTTCTCAGGATATCAACATCAATCGGCAGATCATCTTTGATAAAGGTATTCTGTAGCGACCAGCCAGAAACTGGTATCGACTCATAAATCAACCATGATGCCTGACCAGTTGTGGTGCTGATATGGTCAATCACCCCACCCTTTCCCTGCAGGATATCTTTTGCGATGATTAAGCGGTTGGCATCGCCCTTCTCTTTTGCCACATCACGAATATTCTTCCTGTTTTGCACATACCTCTGGTTTGGATGGTAAAGATAACCACCGTCACGTGTCGTCAGCGCGCCAAAACCACTCGGCCCCAGGTCAAGTGATTCAATAATTGTCTGCACCTGGTTCATTGAGATATCAATCGTGACAACGCCCAGAGATTCACTCGAACCTGGCTGATAAAACACCGCAGAGTATGTCACCATACTGGTCCTGGCGGCTTTATCCCAGTAAGGTTCTCCCCAGCGACTACCTTCTTTCATCGGCAGTACATACCAGTCATACTCTGATGAGGTGTAGTCATACACCTCATCAAGGCGCTGGTAGATCAATTCATTATCTTTATCCCTTGTATAATAAGCAGAATAGAGCTTTCTTGACTCATCATAGCCATAAGGGCGGAAGGTGATCGTACCGCCAAAATAGTGGACATTACTCGCCAGCACATCACGCAACAACTGATGCATCTCTTCCTCAGGCAGCCGCCCTTTACTCAATTCGCTCGCTAATACCTCGGCAGAACGCACCACCTTCATCAGCAGAACATCAATCTGAGACACCGCAACAGAAGTGATCGCCATCAGATCATTCTTTGCCGTCGCATTGATCTCATCTTTATGTACCACATGCTGGTATGACAGCCACAATGCACCAGAAAAACTCAGCACAGCCACCAGAACAGCAAAACGGCTCATCCATTTATGCATACTTATTTCACTTAAAACCAGCTGTTTCCAGCGCATTCAATAAAATGGATATTCACGCTTTCATTCTTCTATTCTCGTGACCTGCTCAGCCGTATTAAAATGGCTTTTGTTAATGATTGAGGCACAGCGTGATGCCTGAATCGCATCAAAAACACTATCGTCAAGGCCAGATACAATCTTGCTAGTATTAACACACGCCGCGACATCACCACGCCTGACCTCTGAAAACCAGCGATATTCATGTATCGTTTCTGGACGTGCCTTTACAACACAGTTCCCCCACTGGACCTTAGCTGCATTTGTGTTACCTTCTTTTTCATAGACATAGGCAAGGAAGCAATAGGCCATACCGCCACCAATCTGGTTGCCTGGAATACGTTCATCAATCGATATTGCTGTTTTCAGATGCATCTCCGCCGCCACAAATTTATCTTGCTTAAGCAGTGCCCAGCCAAGATTACGATTCAGTTGATAACGTAAATCCTGATCAGGTAGTTGCTGTGCATTCGCACGCTGCAAGCCCATCTGCAGGTAGGCCTCTGCCAGTGCCGGATCATTCTTCCTCGTTACCGGGTTAACCCAGTTAATATAGGCACGCCCGAGGTCATTAATCCCCTTAATACCACCCGCCTGCACATTCAGATAATATTGATCAATCGCTTTATTAAGCACCCCCAACGATTCATAAATGCGACCCAGCTCTGCATTAAAGGTTGAGTTGCTCGGGTCTATTTCAAGGCCACGAAGAAAGGTTAACTCCGCATCATTCAACGCACCCTGACTATAGGCATCACGCCCCTGTTCCAGGTAGACCGTTGTTAAAGAATTATGGGTGACATACACCGTTAATAGTAATAGCGCAGCCATCATCAGCATCACTTCACTTTGAAAGCGCGCCGCTATTTTAAAGCGCATCATAAAATCACGCACCTTCTCCTGGCCGCGCTTAGTTAATGCACCCTGACTAACAATTGCCAGACCACCAATCTGTGCGATCGTGGAGAGCGTCGCTGCCACGGTAAGGCTGCCCACAGAAAGTGCCGAAATAATACTCACCATAAAGCTGGCGCCCAGTGCTAAGGTGCCCAGCGTTAATGCATCCCATAGCCAGTCAACCCGGTCCCACGCATCGACCTTGCGTACCGGTTTAAATTGCCACCACCAGCCAGCTTCTTCACGGTGAAGTCGGGTGCGCCACTTATCAAGGCTAATGGTATTGGCAATCACAGCCCCCAGTTTTCTCAGGCGGTGATCTAATCCAGAAAGTTTTTCGTCAACCTCAAAAAGGCATTGCAGTTCACTGTTTTTTTCATCCGGTTTAACATTAAAAGCGGCTTCAACCTCATCACGTGCCAGCAGTAATGACAGAACATCTTTCTTTTCTACCTTAGCGCGACCTTTTTCAACCCGCTCAAGCATCTCCTGGTAATGCACCAGCATTTCAGTAGGCGTACGTGTCATATCCATATCTGCGCTAGCCACTTTTCATTCCTTTCTCGTTATTGAAAACAGTGAATACCAACATGACACTAAGGAAGCGCCCCTTGCTTAGCACGCGTGTATTTACGAATGATAAAAAGTGCCGCTACGCTGAGTAAGGCCCCTACAAAAACAGAATCACGCCTTTCTCTCCAGAATGGATCACACACCAGTGATGTCATGAACACCATGACCATCGCAAACAGATACAACTTAAAATAAATTGAATGTCGGTTATAGACGCGACGCAATCGGCGTGAAAATATCGCTAACACCCCATACCCGACGATCAAAATTAATAGCCCATCAAACACAAGCCGTAGTACCTTTCTGTTCGGACAGGTGTACCGGCATAGTATCGGGTATTCTTCTGATATTGCATGTAGTACACCGTTACCGTTCTTGATAGAAAATTGAGCATCAATAGCCGTTGCAATCGCATCAGCATCCGAATCGGCATCTAATTTTAGTGGTACTGGCCATAAACCAATACCCGCAAAATTATTATTAAAATAGATCAGGTCATCTTTAAACTGTTTATACACCCCCTTAGGATCCTTTTCATGACCATTTGGCGTGATAACGGGAATAACCTTGCGCAGCACCAGCATCCGCTCTTTGCCACTGAATTCACGTTCAATTTTACTCCGTAATGATTTTTTCGTATCGGTCGTCGGCTCATTCAAAAAGACAATCAATGAATCGATATAAACGGGACTATCATCCTTCTCCTTGACTAACAGTCCCTTTAGATCCACAAAAAGATCGTCGCTAGATTCAAGCACAGCAGTCTCTATATCGAGTAATACATTGACCTTAAGTGGCCTATCCTGTTTAGCTAACTGAGTATGAAGCTGCCTTACAAACCTGACCATGCTCTTTCTTTCATCGACAGAACTATCGGCATAATGATCAAAGTAGAGCGTTACGCCATCCGGCGAAGCGGTGGTGCTATTGAGCAAAGGCATATACGCCATCACACCGTCCTGTTTATACTCGGCTTTGAGTGATAACTGTCGATCGATTGATCTTACCGCCCGCCCTTGATCCGCATCAGACCAGCTCATCCACTGATTTGAATAAATCACCAGGTCTACTTCCGTTTTATGGCGATGTGCTTTGTGAATAAAATTCCCAAGTTGTCCTTCGCTATGCCAGTGCAATGGCTTTTGAATCTCGCCATTATGATCAACCGTCAGCGCATAGTAGGCAATTCGGTTGATAACACTGTAGTTGATAGTAGGCACTGCTACTGGCAGTTGTTCTACTGGCTTTTCCTCTGTCGCTGCTGCACTGTCAGCCGTCTGCTTACCACTATCAGCGGCCACTTGTTCTATCTCGGCGGAGAGCCAGTATGGATAAAAACCATACACAGTGTCTGAAAATTCCTGTGCGCACCCACAATCGTCATCATCAAGCACAATATCCCTCAGCTGAGAGGATGCTTTCATCCTCGCGGCAGAGACTAATTCCTTAGTAAATTCCGGGTACTGATCAATGCTGATACTCGCCTTTGCAAACACCGCCTCTAAAAAAGCGCCTTGATTGAGATAAGGCACATCAAAAACCTGCGCAAGGTTATTTAACAACTCAGCATCCGGCAATTTAAATGGGGCACTTTTAGCTTTTTCTTTTGCACTAGCGAGTCCCTTCTCGCTTAACTGATACCAGATTGATGGTTGTTCAGCGGTTATCAGCTCTGTTTTTATAACGGTATCTTTTTTTACAACAGGCTCTGCTTTAACACCGGGATCAGACTCATCTGGTGGGGCACTATCATTAATCGTATTTTCTACCGCAGCCATCAGCGCGACCTGTTGATCTAGCTTTTTGATCAGGCCCACCACAAAGTCATCGGATGGCAGTGTGCTTAAACCCTGGCAATATTGATAAAGTGCCTGTTGTGTTTTCCCCCACAAAAAACCATCAACTGGCACCTCGCTTTTCACCAGGCCAGATGCAACCAACCTGTTCAATGCTTGCTGCGTTCGTTTGACACGTGCATCATCAACCGATATTAAATAGTCACTGTAGGTTGCCCAGTCGAGCGCCGGTTCACAATGAATACCGCCCTGGGCTTGCTGCGCAGCCGCCCCCGATACCATCAAACACTGAGAAACAACCAGCATTGTAATCAATCGCCACTGTTGGCCAACGGTTAATAAATTTTTTATTGCGCTGATCATGTCCATTCCTAAAGTGTCTTTCCTTCTTTCCTTAGCTCTTTGGTGACACCTGCAAGCAGATCACTACTGCTAATCGTATCGCTCTCTCTGCGCAGCGCACTGAGCGCGCCATACCTGATGACATTAATAATCGCACCACCCGATAACTCATACTCTTCTGCCAACTGCTGAAAACAGACATCTTCATTCGTTTTGCATTTCCCGTTTAATGCGGCACGCCATAAACGCCCACGTTCATCCACATCGGGCATTGAAAAATGTACCAACGACTGAAAACGACGCGCAAAGGCATCATCGATATTCGCCTTAAGATTGGTAGCGAGAATCACAACTCCTGAAAAGTCCTCAATTCGCTGTAACAGGTAGGCCACCTCCTGGTTCGCATAACGATCATTCGAGCTGGAGGTTTGCGTACGCTTACCAAACAGGGCATCAGCCTCATCAAAAAACAGAATCCAGTTTTTTCTTTCTGCCTGATTAAATACATTGGCTAAATTCTTTTCAGTTTCACCAATATACTTTGAAACAACCTGCGAAAGATCAATACGATAAACATCCAGGCCCGTTTCAGCACCCAGCAGTACCGCCGTCATGCTCTTTCCTGTCCCCGGTGGCCCATAAAACAGCGCGCGATAACCGGGCTTAATAATGCGAGAAAGCCCCCAGCTATCCATGATTGTATTCTGGTGTTTAATCCATTCACTAATATTAGCCACTTCATCCATCACCTCTGGCGCTAACACAAGATCATGCCAGCTCAAGCGACTTTCGATTCGTTTCGCAGGAAAACCATTGCTAAAATCCGGTTTGTGTCGAACCCCGGTCGTACAGCGGTTAACCGTCTCAATACTGACGCCCAGTGAGCGACTAAACTGCGCTTCATTAGCACCCTCATCCCCAATGGCCAATAGTGCGTGGCTAATAAACGGGTGGCTGTCCTCAAAAAAGCACATTATTTCGGCACGTTTGATTAAGTCATCTCCCGCAATCAAAAATGCAGCTGTTTCACAGGTCGGGAGAAAACCACCATGCACCTTCCCTTTCCAGCCACCAAACTCAGCATAGCCTCGTCCTGTTGTGCCATTATTGATTAGCAACATATCCAGCGCCTGGGGCCGCAGGTGGGGGGCCATCGCAGTCATTAAGACCAGACGTTCATCAAACTCAAAGGCATATTCACTCACCAGCGCGCCATACTGAGATTCAGAATTAAGCAGTGGTGGTTCATGTTGGTAGATTGAGTCGTAGTCACACGCCTGCTCAAAATAGAGCCGGATACGTGTCTCCATCACCCGCACCAGCCACTCAATTTCTAGCTCAAGTGCACGCCCATTATTTGAAGCCACTATCGAATCACTCATCGCCACTCCACATTGATCACATGTGGCATCCATGAATATTTAATCATGGCATAGCTCCACGGAAGGCTGTCTAATAACATGTCATAACTACGTGATTCAACTAGCAGCTGCCATTGATCATGTTTAAACGTTAAGCGTCCCTCGCGTGCCAGGAAAGATTCACGTAGCCCACCGACGGTGGTATTACCAATCCCTTTCCAGTTGCCAATAACGGCACTTAATAAACCGTTAATCATCTCTTTTTCACCATCAGAGATAAGCGCGTCTTTCACAACTGGCTTTGCGGTGGCAATGCCACACATCAATTTATTCAGCACCATCATATATTCGGGGGCTTCGCCTACCTCATCCGCCATATATTGCATGATGTGAACCGCATGGGCACTGGCATGAGCAGAAATAAATTGATTATGCTGCAGCAGCTTAAGGCGTTCAAACAGTGTAGACAGATAGGGTGCAAGCAATACAAGGCCCGCATTGCGAATATAGACCGCATCGCCGATGACCGCTGGTTTTTTAGCTAATTCATGCCTGTTGCGGCTCGCCCTGCTGTCAGAACCACCCTCGACAGCATCCGCGCTAACATTCGATTTCGCTAGTAATTCCTCTTTAAAAAATAGCTGTTTTACTGAGTCCAGTACCACATGACTCAGCACATCACTCTTTTTTTTCTCAATAAATAGCGCCAATTGGGGCACGGCAAGTTCAACATCTCGCGATGAGCGGCTCAATAAATAGTCGGCCAGCCGTTTTATGAATACCGCCGGTGACACTAGCGGGCCAGAGTAGATATACCGACAACAAAACACCCACCACTCCACCCGGAGTTTGGCGCTAGCGTCACTATCCATGTCATCAGCAATGCCATCAAACAGTAGTTCAGCATGTGGATACAGGGAACGATACCGTTCACCACCACTCACTGAGAGAAGATGTTTGAACTGGGTATGAGAGACATAGCTAATCAGGCGGCGCACCTTTACCTCGTCAACTAACAAGCCCCCCAGGTATGCGCTATCCTGCACCCCTGATTTTTTTATAAAGCCAGCGATCATCGCTTGAAGATATACCGCATCATCATCTGTTAATGGCGGCTCCTGGCTGAGTATTTTCAGGAGAAACGCCCTGTCTAAATCGCCTTTAACAACTGGGGAAGCCGGATGCGCGATCGCTTCAGTAGCAATACATAAGGGCTCAATAGCCTGACTTTCACAAAGGTCATTGAGAATTGAAAGCACATCCCGCGCATAACTGTTTTCAGCTGAAAGCCTGGAGAACCACTGCTGCATCACATCCAGTAGCACTCGGTATGAACAGTTGTTGTGCGCGGACATTTCACGCAACAAGGCACTACAATACGCCTTTTTATTAAAGCGACTGCCCCGCTCAACCAGTACAAAATCAAACGTAAACCCCCATAACGTATGCTCATCACTTAGCCTTAGCATCCGCCCCTGCAAAGGTAGCTTGCTCACATCAACCAGATTTGAGGCAACGAGCGCACGGCATATCAGCCGTATAACATCATCAACAAATGCCTTCGCCGCTGGATCGATCAAACCAATCATATCTCTTAACTGCTCGAAGGAAAATTCATTCACAAGCGCCCTTCTCACCAGGCACCTCGGCGCGTGAATCGCCACCAGGCGTTTCAGCAAGGCTGCGTGCCGCTGCAATAGCTCATCCCACTGCGTATTCATAATGCTCAAACCCACTGCATCACAACCCGCTATCCATTCCGAAAGGTGCACTGCCTCTACCACCATCTCACTATCAGCGACAGCAGCAATATCTAGTCGCTGATATCCTTCCTTCATTCCCTTAATCATGGAGCGGAAACCATGAGGGTCAGCCTGTTGCTGTATTGTGGTCTCAAGCGCATTCAGCAACCTAAGACTCAATACATGCCCGCCGCCTCTGCATAAATGACTCAAAAAACCCTTTTGACTAAATCTTTCTGCCTCATGGCTACCGTAATAGAGCAGCGTCTGGCTCCAGAAATCGTATATAGCCTGCTGCTTCGTCTGGCCCATGGTCTCCGCCGCTTTTACGTACACAGCGCCACACAACTTGATGAAATGGATCTGGGCAGGCGCTAAATATTCACACCAGTCATACAACATCGTTTCACTGCAAGTCTCAATCAGCCGTTCCCTGCCGCTGGTATAGAGAAAGAGATTTTTTAACGTAACCATCAGTTCAACATCATAATGGCAATGAGCTAGCATGTTATGCCACCATTTCTGTAATTCTTCACGATTACAGCGCATCAGTAACAGTAAAAAATCAGCCACGACGGGGACGCGCTGATTTGCCAACTCGTTCTGCTCTTCCAGCGAGAGTAGCATTGCTCGCAATTGGTTACGCTCAACCAGTTGACCTGATAAGTGATCTATTTTGTCAGCAAAATAAAGTCCGAATGCAGCCATGCTGATATTTTCATTTCGCACCACTTTTTTAATCAGCGCCGCACTCAGTGTATTCAGCGTACTCTCTCGATTAGCGGGGTGCAGCAACACCGCCAGCAGTATTTGCCATAAAGCCTGAATACAGGCATCACGCCCTTTGTGACGGCCACTTAGCAGCCACCCATGATCAAGATGGGCATCAACCATGATCCCGATCAACTGTGAAATTGAAGTAAACCGTTTATGCAAACAATATTTTATCAACATCATTACGTCATCAAAAGAAAGAATCGCCATCAAGCGAATCGACACATCCGCCGCTGAATCCATCTGATAAAGTAATCGAATAACCGCGTCGGTCTGCGTTCTGATTAGATCTGAAAATATTTTCTGGGTCTCTTCAAGCGAGATAGCCCTGTAGTGCCAGGGGAAAGCACCATGCCGCATGAAGTATTCAAAAATTTCCAGCGTCACCTCGTGTCTCGTGACTGAGCCAACACCGCCGGATGCACTTACCCTGATATCGCTTCGGTAGTCTGCCAGTAGCTTGCGCAGACGATCTCTAAGCTGCACACCCAGCCGTTCAACCATTTCATCTGGGTAACCCTGCGACGAGAACACGCCCAGATCAATTTCCAGCCGCTCTATTCTTAATATTTCATGCTCATTGGCATATTCATCAAAAACATTTTCCACCTCACCTAATAATGATTTTGAAACAAAATCACCCAACCCAGCCTGCTCTGAAAAGGCCTGGTCTTCCGCCGAAAACGAAATATCAAAGATCACCTCTTCGATCGCATGCGGGTTATTCATCAACATCACACGCCAGTTCATGAAAAAACCGGATCAATGCCACCGCTGCTTTATCGACAACGGCTGGTGCTGAATGACTCGCATCAAGCCAGACCTTGTAGAGCCCTTCAAATTGATACATTGCTTCAAAATTAAGCCAGTAGATATCCGCATAGAGATGAGCCGGACAATTAATGCGCACACTATCATCGACCAGGTTCCTAAAGCGTGGGTCGTGACAGCGTGCCGTCCATGCCGGAAATACCACTGATATTCTTGATGAGTAAAACTCAGGTTGATTAACATCGGGCAGCTCACGATGAGAAAAGCCGCTCTGTGGCCGCAGTAATAAATGCTCAATCAGGTGAAGGCCTTCACTTTCAATATTAAGGTGTAATAAAAATCGATGTAGTTGGCGAAGACTATTTTCAGCCTTTTTACGCGTCTCTTTACGGCCGATATACCACCAGTCTTTCTCCCTATCAGACTTGAATACCATCTGAAAATCAATATCAGGTGCCAGACTACCAACACTATAGCGGGCTAACGAAACCCCTTCCTGCAACAACAACTCACTAATGACGTTGTTTTTGATCGGAATAAAATCGTCAATATTATCGCCAACATCAATCACCGCTCGCGCTTCATCACAGCTTTCAAAAGAGACCGGATAAAATTTCTCTACCACGTAGTCACTGATATCACTGGGGTCTATCATTCTCAATGCATCACTACCACCCGATAATGAGCAATACTCATCATGAGAAATAACCTTCAAACCCAGCTTCACCAGCGGTAACGTGAGAGAGCGACATTCGACATGCCTGAATCCCAGTAGAATCGACAACCGTCTTTGCAGGCCCGCCACATTAGCGCTATTCCATGAAACCTGTGAACGGTTAAAGCCTGCGGCGCGATCGCGATCAAATGATATAATGGATTCAAGAAACGCAATTTTATTGCTCACAAGCACTTTCTCTAACTCATCATCCTGGTAATAATAGTTAAAGTAACGCAAGGTATTCTGTGTAAACTTCTGCCCATAGATCGCCAGCAGGTAGTCAAGCACGCGGCCTTTTCTTTCATAGTAGTGATCATACTTCGCCAATATATTCGCAATCACAACACCAGGCTCTTCAGGATAAATGAGCGCAATATCTGCCACCGTACTCTCATCAACCACCTGATAACCATACGAGCGACGCTCTGTATTATCCGTTGAATAGAGCTTATTCAGCTGTGTGCAGCTTGCACTAAAATTGGCCATGACCTGATCAAACAGCAGCAAATATGATTTTAACTGCCGCGTTTGCGCCATCCGTTCAGGCGACTCGCCACTCGCACCATAGCGGTTGATACCATAGATCACAGGAAAGTGCTCCTGTATCGAGGTGTACTGCCCAACCGCCTTAACATCACCTTCTGGCAACGAATAGAGCGCACTGAAATCCTGCTTAATCTGGCGCTGTGAATCGCGTCGATAACAGAGTTCCTGATAACGCTTATTCACAGTTTCAATTGAAACAGGGATCTCACCACCATTACGAATCAACTTAACCGTCATTAGCTTAAGGCTTTCACTTAAATCTAACCCCAGTACGCCATTGTTATTGCGCTGTGGAAGTGCCTCATAAAATGTTTTGCCTTCCGCGCCCAAACTTAACGTCTTGATATGCTCAACGCCCACCATCTCATTGATGATCGTAAATAATGCAGGTATCAGGACATCACCCGAATCATCCGCCTCATACTGACGATCAAACAACCCATGTTCAGTTAAGGGGCCATCAAATAACTGTTCCAGCGAATAACCTTGCGCCTGCGCTTTAAAATAAGGGGTCAGAGGGATGTTACCGGATATATATTCACCACACAGAAAATAGACTTCTGCCAGTAGCGCTTCAGCGACCTGACTGTTATCAACTTCAATTCTGGCATTCAATATGCATGGGCGCGTCTTTAAAAACTTAACCCTGGCAAGGTCTTCAGCCATATTCCGCTGCCGGTGATAGGCATCAAATATTTTATCGCTAAGCTCATCATCCGTCAGCGTATCATCCTGGTTTCGCTTTACCTCAGCATAATAGAGCCCCTGTACCTGAACGCGGCTATCATCTTCTGCGATACTATCATCGACAATAGAGAGCCAGATATTATCAATTTCTGTCACTTCATCCAGCAGCGATTGACATAGATCCGTTAATGTCGTCGGGTGGCACGGAAAAACATCTTCTGGTCGGTGCAGTGATTGCGCTGGATAATCAAGCCGCCCATCATCATTAAGCAGTAGATCGGCGACATCGGCATCGGCATGAAATGCAAGCTCAGTGACGGCATAACAGAGCTGTTCCAGAATAGTAACGCCAGGGTCATGCGCGTTATAGTCACTCCAGCGATCACCGGAGATCGCCTGCGCTAGCAGGATGCCGCGCTGTTTAAGCGCACTGAAACGATCTTCATTGTTCTTAACCCGCCGTCTTGAGATAGTCACTGACTCAAGCATGACAACGTCCTCGATCATGCTGGAAGACTAAGCAAGCAGATGAGATCATCTCGGGCATATTACTGACTATCCACACCACTGTTATCAGCACGACGCTCAACAGCAGGATCTGATGGGGTGAGCCATGATTCATGCATACCATCATCAAACCATAACCGGGTCAAATAAAAGCGCACACGAACCCCGCCACCATAATTACTATTGGTACGCATTTGCAAGGTGTACTGGCGCTCCTCACCCTTATTTTTTCCTTCCACGGATTGCCAGCGTAATTTTATTTTATGGGTAAAAAACAGATAATAAGCCTGCTGATAATGGATTCGTTTCTTTAAATTAAGAAAGTTAAACAACCAGCCGCTCGGGTTAAACGTATTAAGCGCTGTCGCCTTCATCAACGCATATTTTCCAGTGCGCGGGCTGCCTACACCTGCCATCACTTCGATACCATGGCAGCCGGTCAGCACTTCCGTAATATCGTACCACTCACCATTTGCCGGGATCGTTTTCTGTTCCTCATTATTGGTGCCAATTCTGCCATACGCACTAACAAATCCACCGACATCGAGCGTCCATTCTGGTTTCTCATTATCGATCCCAACGCGTCCTTCCGGGCTCAAGGTAACCACTGGCTTCACGTTGTTATCCTGGGTGACTTTATTAAATACCAGTTTATCCTGATCCTTCTCGTAGCTAATTGACCAGGCGGGGTATTTTGAGGCGATCGTACGAAAAAAACTCAGCATTCTCTCGCTACTGCCGGTGGTGGATATTTCAAAACCGTGTTCAGCACTTTTATCAAACCCTTCATCCACCACATTAAGGGATGAATCAATCAAGTCAGAAAATTTCTCTTCAGTGGGCAGCTCACCTTCACTAAAGAATTTTTTTAATGTGCTTCTATCATTTTTTGCCATGACTCAGTTTCTACCAATAATAAAAGTGCGACCAATTTCAAGTTCATTGACCCCGGTTGGTTTTGCCTCAACAGGTTCAACACTCGTTGCTGTCTCAATAAAGTGGCGGCGCATCGGCACCGCAAGACTCCACGGATATCGTGGTTCAATCATGGCATCATGCCGGTTATCCTGTTTGGCGGTATCTTTCAGGGTATGTTTTTCATTCGCCTCATCTGTGATATGAAGCATTGAAAAGTTAGTCACAAAATCCACATAGTCTAATTCACGGATATATGATTCAATATCATCTGCACGGATAACCCAACCAAATTTCGCCTGATAACCGGTATCACACCAGGGGCAGATATAATCTGACAGCGCCTGGTTTAATTGATTAATGTAAAGCCCCCCCGCATTAATATCGCCAGCAAACTTCACTGTACATCTCACCTGAATGCGTTCGTACGCGGGATTCCTCACCTCGACCGTCACAAAGGGTGAGACCAGTTTTTGAATAAATGTTCGAACGCGAACCAGTTCTGCGCTATTGACCATGCCACGCTCGCAAGTACGATCAGCCGCTTGCTTTAGCTTTATCTCCGGCACAACCACCACCAGAATATTGCCAGGGTGTGGTGCATCGTCATAACAGACCGTGTTCGGAAAACACTTTACCTTATAGATCGCCGGAAAACGCTCTAAAACAAGGCGCTCGTAATCCCAGCTGGTCGATGCTCGCCCTTTATGTCGCAGCCGTTCACTCACGCGCTTTCTGTAATGCCGTTCATCTTCTGCGGCACGCCCACCAGAGGGGTGTCCAACAGTACTCAGCTCAGCAAGACCAGCCACTTTGGCGACACTCCGCCACACCGTATCGCGATCAAATGCCTTCATCCTTTCGTTGCTTTCGACTGTTTTAACGGCGCATTCCAGCTGGGCCACATTAGTAACAATCGCACTGAGTCCAGCAAAGCTCTCAAGCGCGCCACTCGTCGCCACTTTAAGCCAGTATTGCCCCGTCGGCATCACCAGACTATCGCTAATCATGCCCACAGGTAAATCAACGGTCACCACACCTGACATCAGAAAACCTTCTGTCGAATCAGATAAGAGTCTGTTAGGTTCAAGCAAGCGCCATCCATTTTTCGTTAAGCAGTACCAGCGCATCAGTGAACGGGAAGAGAGAGAGGGGCTTGTCGTCTCTTCATCCAGATCAAAATAGAGATTAAGCGTGCCATTCAATTCAGCGGCTTCAATTCCAATAAACAGATTGCCATCATCTTCATAATGAGGGAAAAGTTGTACTCTGTGTTTTTTCGCAGTCGGATATTCCTGTTTGACACCAAAGGGGTGTACATGAAAAAAACGTTCATCCATTGATGGTTGGTTGAGTGGGAAATCAACCCCCATTTTAATAACGCTATGCGCTTTATAGCTGAGTAATATCTGCTTTATTAACGGCGTATAAGGTGGGTTAGGCACGGCTATCGGCTTTTTCCTGCGACTGTTTTCTGTCAATATACGCGTTAATAGCTGCGGGTATTCCGCATGCCCAAAGGCACTGTCAGGCGAAGACATTTGCAGGCGAACAAAGCCATTACGCGCGCCAGACCGATATTCAAAACGTTGATCTATTTCAGCACTATCCAGCGGTTTAAAATAGCCAGCAGCGCCGACAAAAACCGTTTTTTTATCGCGCACTACACCGCCTTTGCCACTCTCAAACAGGCCTGCCCGGTACTGTGTTTCTGCCTTATTCGGCATCCAGTTACCATTTTGCAGCACTGTTATTTCAGCTTCAAAATTTGAGCTCAATGGTGCAAAGTCATACCCTTGGTAATACGTCGGGAAACCACCGATATCCATCGGCAGGTCACCCCATTCCAGTGCTAGTTCCATACGGGTCACCTGCTTTCCTGCCGCTTCCCGGCTGCCCACCACCAGATAGGAATGACGTGTCGGCAGCGGACCAAAAGGTGAAAAAGGTTTGGTGGGATCAAGTCGCCCGAGGTGATTTGAAATAACAACGTCTTTCACACCCGTTACGGCAACATCAATCTCCACACTGCTAACCGCAAGCGAGTTCAACAGCGAATAGGAGAAAAAGCTGGCCTCAGGATCAATCAGCACATTAATCATTGGCAGCTCACAGACACGGTTCCCCCCATGTATTTCACTATTGTATGGAATCACCGCGGCGACACTATGGTCCAGCGACAAGGTCACTTTAAGGCCACTATTACTACCGTTATCATCTTCTATTGCGGGGGAAATGAGATAGTCGTTAACCGTTAACCAACCATCTTCTGCGCTCAATGAAATCGCAAAAGGTCGCTTTAACAGGCGGTAGAACAGTTCCTCCCAATCGCTTTCTAATAATTTTTCACAAGCGCCATCTTCATCATATTGAGTAATCAGTTCAACCATTCGGGTGCGACGTGCCTCATTAAGAAAGGCCGTTCCCATCAGCAGATAGTAACTAAATATTTTTCCAAACCATGATCTGAAACTGTCGACCGAATCAACGATACGTTTGTCACTAAACTCATGATCGATGGTTATAGTATCTGGCACCATAAAGTCGATCGTCAGTTCAATCTCTCTCCGCCCCTCTTTCAATGCCATAATCGGCGAGGCAATACTAAACCCGGTTATCGCATCAGTCATACCGGCTAACTGCACGCCGCTTTTTACATCGCCAAAGAATGGCATCACCGCAATCTCCACCTCTTTCTCCTGCGATAACGTCCGCTCATAAAATTTCATTCGGGTAACATGGCCCATCTCACATTCCGGTGACATCAGCCGATTCCGCTGTAGATACAACGTCTTTAATGAACACACGTGGGCGCGCCGCACGAGTAACGGCTCTTTAAGGTGATACAGTAGATTAGTCGCTCTGCTATTTTTTTCTGATGTAAAGGCAAGTTCACTATCGACAATAAATGGTTTGGCGCCTGCTGCTGGCTCAAACTTTAAAAACAGGCTCTCTGTTTTTCGCTTGCGTGGTGCTGTCTGCAGACAGTCGCGATAATAAAAATCAAGGTGGCGCGCGGTAAAATGGTTAAGTCGCTTTTGTGCGGCCTGATATAAATGCAGGAACACCATATAAAGGCCAATCGCAGGTTCATGCGCCTGGCCTTTTAACGACTGTTCTAATGCGCCAACGACCACTGTTTTCAGGTAGCGTACCGCCTCAACCATCTTAAGTAGCGTAGACTCAAGCTGCGCCTTCACTGCCAGATAATCATTTAGATCTAGTTCGCGTGCCTGTGAAAAAGAAAAAAGATCACCATCCCGATGAATATTCCACACGGGACTCAATCCCGAAATATTGACCGCCTCTAATCGTTCAAGACCATCCTCACTGCGATAAATAATATCAGCGGCAGTATGTAAGCCATCCAGCAGATTCATACTGGCCATATCATGAATATGACGGCGCACGACAACCGCCGATTCAGTCGATGCAGAAGCAAGGCGCTGCAGCCAGTAATCAAGCATTGATGCCACTTGCACCACATATTCAGCATGTGCCACTATACTGGATGACTCCAGACGAGAGAATTCTAATGTGAGTCGTGGCAGATCGTGGGTCGCGATGAGTACCATAATCACGACTTCATTGGCATTAAAAAGCGAACCCCAACTGCCATCTTTCTGATTGACCACATTGTAGTAATTAAAGTTCTCAGCATACTCAGATGCCATCGACAGCAGCATCTCAAAACTCATCTCATCGGCATTGAAATAACAGGGTTGAAATGGCAATGGCTCACGCTGCCACTGATCAGTGCCATCGATAATTCTGCTATTTGCGCTGCGATCCTTCATGACTACGCGCTAT
Source organism: Gammaproteobacteria bacterium (assembly GCA_021648525.1). Taxonomy (GTDB): domain Bacteria; phylum Pseudomonadota; class Gammaproteobacteria; order SZUA-140; family SZUA-140; genus SZUA-76. The sequence goes on along the minus strand of JAKISP010000028.1, from coordinate 21,608 downwards.
CACCTTTTGCATCAAAGACGCACATTGCTACCTTCGTTAATATAGTATGGGTAAACGATATTGCTTCTATTATTGGTCGTGCGCACGGTGTAATTAAGACGAAATCTGACACAGCCATTAAACTGATCCGTCAGGTCTACATCAATGCTGTTCAGGGTAATACGTGGCTCAAAAAATAAAACTGAACGAGCAATCGTATCCTTGAGCGCTGTCATCATGCTTTCATCAATCTTTTCGAATACCATGCGTTTGATGCCGCAACCGTAAGTAGGGAACATCACCCGCTCACCTGGCGCAGTATCGAGCAAAATACGCAGGCTCTCATTAATGTCCTGATGATTCGACACCATCTCGACACTCATGCCATTCGCACTTTTATTAAACGTCGGTGGGAAACCCCATCCCGTGCCTAAGAACTGCTTATCTGAAGCGGTTTTTGCCATCGCCACTAACCACCAATCATCACAGTGAAACAACCCAGTACCACACTGCCACCATGGCCCGTTGTGTCACCCAGCCTGGCCGCGGGTTTACCGCCAATCATCACTGTTGCCGAGCCTTTGGCGATCGTATCTGGCGGCCCAACACAGACACAGCTATCACCAACCACTGCCGCAGGCATTTTACCAATCATCACCGTTGGCACACCCGGCCCAATCACCGGCCCGCCAACATGCGGCACAACTCCGGTCACCATTGGACAGGTATGCATATCCGTAATTCTTGCTGCTGGTGGCATCATACTCCCCTCATAAAATATTGAACGAACGACTCATCAAAACAATCATTGTCTAGCAAACTAGTTAATCATCACCATGGCACCTTTTACTGTCGTCTGCCCCGATGCAGATAGCTCAGCCGAGGCATTCCCCGTCGCAGTAAATCCAATATTAGCGGTATGGGTAATATTTAAACCATCGACCGTGACATCCCCGCCCGAAGAGGTCACTTCAACATTGCCAACTGCCTCCATCGAGATTTTTCCTTTAGCACTAATGGTAATATCTTTAGGGCTATCAATCGTGATACCACCATCGTTCAACTCAACCTTATTCCCGCTTTGATCCTGCAACAAAATTGACTTGCCATCGTCACTCAACACCACCGTATTTTCACCTGGCGTGACAATGGTAATAATTTTCTTTTCATCATCCAGCTCAATTTTGAGCGTCTCTTTTGTCACCAGACCCTTGATAAAATTGTCCGCCGTCAATTCATAAGGCGTCGCATGTTTACTGCTATAGAGGCTGCCCAGTATGATCGGGTGGTTAGGGTCATTATTGAGATAACCAACAATCACTTCATCATCAATCTCAGGAATAAAAAATGCACCAAACCCCTGCGAGGCGTGAAGGTTGGCCAGCCTCGCCCAGACACCCTCCGTCTCCGCCTGCATGATGGGTAATTTCACCTGAATCCTGGACTCACCAGCAGGGTCCGCATCCAGCTTCATCACCACGCCTATCTGTAACCCTTCGACACCCGGTAGCAGACCCGCAGCAGGTGGCGCCACCAGGTCTCGCTGTTCAGCGAACCAGTTATCAGACATGCCAAATTCAGCTCGTGTACTCCACTGGCCGTTGACGATCTCATGCTCAACACCACTCACATACACCGTGCCGTTAAATCGTTCGCCGACGCCTGCCAGCTCAATCACACCACCCACTTTGGCCAGCGCGCTTCCCTGAAATTTCGTCCGCCCACGGATACGGGCCAACGCCGCTTTAAGCTGCTGTCCCTTCGCCCAGCCGCTTAGCGCTTCGCTCTCCTGCGGTACAGGTGACTGCAGACAGAACTTATCTAACCCAAGCACCTCTGCTAACTCATCAGAGGTAATGTTACCGCTTTCACCCACGGTGGTTTTGCTCGCCGTTTCACTCGCCAGCGCCTGTGTCGCGGGGTCCCAGGCAACACTTTCAACAGAGGTTAGTTGACTTCGCGCATCCAGATCGGCGCTAAACTCCATCATATCTTCACCATACGTCACCACCAACGTAGCCGCTTCACTGCCAAGTGGTGGGCCAACCGTGACTTTACCTGCCTCGACACAGACCACCATGCCATTAACCTCAGCACGCGAGAGCATAAAATCCCAGTCGGTACTATAATACTGCACCAACTCTTTATGCTGGGTGGTGCTGGCCTCAACAGCGGCAGTCAAACCGCTCGAATTTCCAATCAATGTGGTGATGACATCGCTATCTTTCGAGTCGATATAGTTGGCATTTTTCCGTCCGACCGTCATTGCCACTGCCTTATCACGGCATTCGATCACCAGTCGGCTAAAATTATCAGCACCCATTTTAATTCCGTGACGAATCACGATCCCTTCAAAAATGGTCTCTTCATCATCATCGTAGCCCGCATTAATTTTAATCGCTTTCCCTGGTTTAAACTGGTCAGAATTACTCAGCGGGAAATCCCGCTCAGGCATATCACCATCCAGCAGTACCAGCTTAGCGAATGGCACTTTATTAACCGACTTAATCACACTAACCGACACCACCTGTACATCTTCATCGATCGCGGTTCCATCGGAGAACACGCTCAACTTAATCACCCCACCACCATTTAAATTTGGAGAATCAGCCATACATCACCGTAATGGAGGAAAGTGCAAGCGGGTACCCGGCTCAAGATGGCGGAAGCGACTCAGGTTGTTCACCCGCGCCACTTCAAGATAGTAGGCACTATCCTTATAGATCCGGTAACACAGCAACGGCAACGTATCGCCCGCCTGAACCTCAACATAGTGGCTCAGGTCTGGTGAAGAACGATTCGCCATTAGCGCCTCTTCTTCTTTGCTGAGAAAACTGGAAAATGCGAGTTTAATTTTCGCTCGCAGTGGTTCACCACTCGGTTTAAACAGCGTGTATTCAATCGACATCGTATCGAGACGGCCATAAAAAATCAGGCTTCCCCACAACAGGCGCACAATATTCGTTTCGTGCTTGTTACCATCGTATTGATAAATAATGTCACTCAGTGATTTCACCTGCGTTTTTACATCCGCGACACCCGCAACATTCACCACCCCGGTTCCATCCAGTACAATATCGAAATTGACCTTTTCAGCATCAATGCTGCCAAATTTGGTCTCGGCACCCGCCTGACCAATCGCCTCTTTTTTATTGTAACTAATCGAATGGGCATGACTGTAACTAGCGGGGTTAATCATCACCTCAAATACGGTGCCCTCATCAACGGACAACTTGCCATCATTATCAGTACAGGGGGATATCGCCAGGCGCTTTTTTTCACCATCAGCCATCGTTAAACCCTAACGCTCAGCACTGTCACGTACACATTCACTCACCATTTCACGACATTCAGACATCAACTCATCTCGCAGTGCCGCAATGGTCTCCATCAGCTGCTGCTCATTGGTAACCACTGCCGTTTCTGACTGAACACTTGATCTGATCACCAGTTGTCTCACTTCAATCGTCATCGTTTTCACACCACCCTGTCAAAATAACTGTAGCTTAATTCAATCTTCTCGATTGCAATTTCATTCTTGGTTGAATTAAAACCCTCAACGTCCCAATTGACCGGAAAGGCATTGATAAACGACCACACACGTGTCGGCTCGCCCTCTTCATTCATCAGCGAGACCTCAACCTCCATTGACTCAATGGGCTTAATAAACTCCCCGTCTAATATATCCTGACACCATGCCACCAACGGAGAATCCATCACTGCGATACCCCGCTTTAAGACCAGTTTAGGGTGCTTAAGCGATTTAGGAAGACGATGAGAAAAACGGTTTTCGCCACCTTCCGCTAAATCTTCTGTCTCCATCTCGGAGCCAATCCCGGAGACCTCCTGAAATGAAGTATCTTCACTATCTGATGTCGCAGCGAAAACGACCTTGAAATAAAAGGCCGGTAGCGGGTAGTCATCCACCGAAGATGATTCAGGAGCCATTCAATCATTCACTCTGTAATAGCAATAGTTAACAGCCGATGCGGCAAAACCACACCGGCTGTCATCACATTTTGAAACGAGCTAGTGTTACGCGTTTGCGATCGTTATCCCTTCATGCACAATCTCAATCGTCTCAATCGCGGCTTCATTACCATCCGCCTTAAGATCAGTCCCTGTGATCTTGGTTGGCCAGGCGTTTGTCAGCGTCCACACCATGGTCGGTGCCTTCGCTTCATCTAGCAGACTAATCGTCACGGGCACACGCTTCACGGTGTTCATTTTAATCTGATTAAACCAGTCCCAGAATTTATTATCAGACTTGAAAACACCTTTTTTCATGGTCACGTTGCTAGACTTCTTGAGCCCCGGCATTTTAATGGTAGAAAATTCAGGACTATCACCATGGCGATACTCAATCGGCTGCGCTTCAATATCAAGCCCAGACACTTCCTGAAATGAGAGTACTTCGCTATCCCATTTTACCTCAAAGTAAAATTTTGGTAACGGCCATACCGTTGTCGATTGTGCAGATCCATCATCAGCCATAACACACCTCCCTATCTATAATTAACTTCGAAAATTATTATTTAAGTAACAATATTAAACTTCAAACTACGATTTCTGCATCTGCTGCTGAAAGGTAATTTCAATAAACTCAGCCGGACGTGAAATAGCAACCAGCACAGTCACTCTTAAAACACCCTCAAGAATATCCTCAGGTGTCATCGTCTCACCAAGACCCACGTTGACACTAAAGGCATCATCAGGGCTAGCACCTGCTAATCCACCACGTTTCCAGATGCCGGTAAGAAAATTACGAATCATACTTTTGATCGTGACCCAGGTATTAGCGGTATTAGGCTCAAAGACATACGCCTTGGATGCTAAACGAATAGACTCTTCAAGCATAATCATGGTGCGGCGTACGTTAATGTAGCGCCAGTCAAGACTATTGCCATCGAGTGTGCGTGCACCCCACACTAGCGTTCCTTCTCCGATAAAAGAGCGAATCGCATTAATCGATTTACCCTGTGTCGTTACATTCAGGTCTTCTTGCTCATCATGGGTGATATTGACCGCAGGTGACACCACCGCACTCAGACTGACGTTAGCAGGTGCCTTCCATACACCACGCGTATTATCAACCATGGTAAAGATACCCGCCATCGCAGCGGCAGGGGGCAGCAGATTTAACTGTTCACGCATCTCTTTAATCAGATTACCGTACATTGGGCTTGAAGCGCGCAGGCTCTTATTCAACAGCATCTTGTCAGCGATCACTTCCTCAGGGGACTTATCATCCCAGGTGCTAGTGATGTTATTGATCATCTCAATCTGCTGCGTCTGTTTCGGCGTGCTATTTTCATCAGCCGCTTCACCTAGCCCTAGCTCGGTACGCAGTAACCCCTGCAAAACATCAGGATTAGCAATATTTTCAAATCCCAGTTTACTCTCCTGCACAATAGTGGTATTGACCCACGGGTAATAGGCCATCGAAAAATCCAGGTAATTAATCCCCAGCGCTGAACGAAAGTTATCGATACAATCCCCAGCAGGATCCTGACGATCTTTTTCACCGCCCCACACATCGAGTACAGCGACACGATTACGCATCTTACCACCACAATGGGCAAGTGCTGCCTGCTGCACACTGATGCTATCGGCTTCAGCCAACAAAACCGTTTCAGGCATCACCACCATGGTTGGCTCCTGCTCTTTCACCAGCAGGCCAATGCCTTTAGACAGTTTACCCGCCTCAACATCATCGCCATAACTACCCACGGAGACGATATAACAGGGGCCACCACCATTCTGAAAAAACAGCAACAGACTATAATAAAGCAGGTATTTTCCGGCCTTTTGATTTAACAGATACTCTTTACCTGCCAGCATAAAGGCCGCCTCTTCAAATGAGTCTGCAGGTTTCTCTTCGACACCAAAATCTGCACTCGGTGCAAAGCCAAAATAGTTATGAAACTCAGACATTGAGGTAATACGCCACGGTTTATTCGATAACGTCTTGCCTTTATTATCAGCCCGTTCGGTATAACCGATAAAAGCGGGCACGGCTGTTGCTACTTCAACAACAGAATTAGGAAAGGCATTTTTCTCAACAATATAGACGCCCGGTGTTTTCATCTGTCCCATAATATCTCCCTTATGATACTGTTAACAGTTAATATAAATTTCCGACACAACCTCACTACTGCCATCGATAACCTCACGCCCAAAGCGCGTGACTTCTGCCATCGGCAATCGCTTAATAATCACTTTCCCTCCATTGCTATCTTTCTCTTTCAATTGAAATCGATAATCAAAATTCGCCTTTAAGGGCAGCTTCTTTTTCGACCGAAAGATCATCGCTTCACGATGATCTGCTAGCTGCTCTTTGCCCATCGGCACAAATTCAGCGACACCATCAACATCAGAAAGGTATATGTTTTCCCTGACAAGCGATCCCAGAAAATAGTACTTCCAGAACACCTGTCGTTCTTCTACGCTTATATAGTAATTTTTGGGTACCACACCACTCGGCGAACCCATCCCTTTCAGGTTGGCTTTATCAATACGGACGCTCACTATAAAAAAGGGTGGCATGAGCCTTTCTTTACGACCTAACACATCCACCAGCAAATCTGAGTCCATCCTGATGGCATCGCCAATCGAGATGAACGATTCGCTATGCAGCTTGATGCGCCCATCCACCTCTGCACGAAAAAGATGATTACTCACGTACAGAACCATTTCATCATCATTATCAATTGAAACCCGGGTATGGCTCTTAAAGGAGGCCTCTTCAGGGTAAATCTTAAAAATCAGCTCAAGCGGTTCATCATCCTCAACATAAAGCTGCAACGACTCACTCAGCTTCTCATCGAACAGCACCGTAATACCAGCGGCAACCGGCTTTACCATCAATCCCGCATTCAACATCACACTGGCACTGCGCTCACAGGGCTTAAATGATAGACCTCGCGCCAGGCCGCTTTCATAAAAGCCATGTTCAACGATAAAGGTAAATAATGGCGCGTACTGACTCATCAGTTACCCAATGTAAATTCTGACGCTGTCATCGCACTATCTTGCTGCTGCACGTCGTCCGCATCAAACGTCACCATGCGCATTTTATACAGCACCGACGGCAGGTATTTCCCACTTAACATCCCCCACAGGCCACTCAGGTTATGCATCCCCTGATTTTCGATATCAAGCATCAAGCGCTCAATGCGTTTGTCTAATGCCGGTGTATTCTGCTGATCCAGCATGGGCTGGCGTTGAAAGAAACTGATCGCAGTCGAAATAAATTTAAGCCCTTCTGTGTAATTACTTCCGCTAAAATTTCCGGCGACCATCACATAGAGGTTTAAATAGAGCGGTGCACTAGAGACAACGGAACGCCCACCATCAGGCCGCGCCATATGGGCAGGCTGCTGCGGCACGGTATCTTTTTCGATATTCACCAGGAAGATGACCAACTTGTTATTGACGTGCACTGACACTGAGCCATCCTGCTCAAGCAAATTGGAGACCACCACCATATCTTCACTCAGCGAATAGGTTCGCCTGATATGTTGGTTCAGTTCACTGGCAATGTGGCCTATAGCAGCATCAATCATATGATACGCAATCCCGTCCCTTAACCATTCGTCAAATGACCAGTAAGAAAGATTATTATTTAACTAGCTAAGCCACGCGGAACCAGAACACTGCGACACAAGCTTCCCTCTTACTCGCCTTTTCAGGCTGTTTTTAATCGCGCACAAAATACTGTGCACACTAACAGCTCTGTTATCTTTTTTTATAATCTCAGTGTGCTTTATGTTTTGCTATCGGTCACTGATATTTTTGAGAGTATAGCCACTCTTTTTTTAATGGTAAACAACCATTTGCCTTGCATAATATACATATACAAAAACCAGGCAACATCGAGATAAAATAACTTACGCCCTCCCTACTTACGCAGCATAAAATAGACCAGGTCTATCTCCGGGCATGGATAACCCAACTGTGTCACGACACTTGATACCTGCCCGCGATGATGTGTGCCGTGATTAAAGACATGCGCCAATAACTGCCCTGTCGGTAGTGCGTATTGTCCACCCACTGTACTACGATAGGTTAATTTACCCTCAAGCCGCTCTTCAGTAAGCTGCTCCATATAGTCGACCCACTTGTTCGCCTGTACAGTGAGTGCTGCCATCAGTGACTCTCTGGATGAGCATAACTCATGATCAAGCCCCGGAATATCCACCTGCTCGTTCACAAATCGTCCATACCACAGGCAATCACCCACCAACATATGATTATACGTACCATGCACAGAGGTAAAATAAAGCCCACAGGGCTGGTGATACTCCTCGTTACTCAGCGGCTCAACATAATTCAACAGACGCACATGTGCCCACTGATGATAGTCAGCCATCACCTTCAGATGTTCAAGTAACGCCATAATGATTCAACTGCATCCTTACAGGCTACTTGAGATTTCGAGCAAAATGAAAGCCGGTTACTATTATCTGCTCTCGCTCATAAAAGCGATGTGCCTCTTTGCGCTGCATTCCTGAGTCCAGATGTAGCTGAGAGCAATCCTCTTTAATCGCATATTCATGAAGCCAGCTCAGCAACGCCTTGCCATAGCCATGTGAGCGCTGCTTTGCCGATGTCACCAGATCGTCCACGTACAGGAACTTTCCCCACGCAAGATTATTGCTAATGCGAAAGCCTGCTAACGCCACTGGCTGACCACTCACCTCACCCTCAGTCGCATCTAGATAAGCCAACCGATAACCCTGAGATTGCTGCTGTCGCACACGCTCAACAAACGTCTCTTGAATCAGATGCGGTCGTAACTCAAACATCACTGGAAAACAGGCCGCAATCGCCTGCTCGGTTTTTGCTACTATTATCTTCATCGTAAGTCCTTATTGATTACCGAACAGAATCGCCAAAACCAGCGTAATCCACCCCGGATAACAGCGCCATCTCTCGATGCCAGGTCGCGAGGTCACCCTTCTCAAATTTATTCAGGTGGTCATGTCCGCAGGCGCGTGCCATTACTTGCATCAACTCAGTAGAGGCATTAAAAAAGCTCGCCAACTGAATGGATGCCTTTTCAATATCCAGCAATACCCTTAATGCTTCATCCTGCGTCGCAATACCTGTCGGGCAGTTATTGGTATTGCACATCCTTGCCGCCACACAGCCGATCGCCTGCATTGCACTATTAGCGAGTGCCACACCATCGGCGCCCAACGCCAGCGCTTTCACAAAATCGATCGGCACTCGCAAACCACCGGTTATGATCAATGTCACACGACCACTCGCCCCCTGCTGATCAAGAAAACGGCGCGCACGGGCCAGCGCAGGAATGGTCGGCACACTAATATGATCACGAAACATCTCAGGTGCCGCACCAGTACCACCGCCACGACCATCGAGGATGATGTAATCTGCACTGGCATCGAGTGCAAATTGCATATCTCTTTCGATGTGATTAGCACTCAGTTTAAAGCCAATGGGTATCCCACCAGTGACCTCTCGCACACGGTCGGCAAAGCGCCTGAAATCAGTCACAGATGAGAGATCTTTAAAGGTCGGTGGTGAGACTGCTGGCATACCGACGGGAATCCCCCTTACCTCGGCAATTTTGCCAATATTTTTATTCCCGGGCAGATGGCCACCAGTACCGGTCTTAGCACCCTGCCCACCCTTAAAATGAAATGCCTGCGCCTGATTCAGCAGACTTTCATCATAACCAAACTCAGCGCTCGCTAGTTCATAGAAATAACGCGAATTTTCCTGCTGCTCTTCAGGCAACATGCCGCCCTCACCTGAACAGATACCTGTTCCCGCCAACTCAGCACCTCTTGCCAGCGATATCTTTGCCTCCTGTGATAACGCACCAAAGCTCATATCAGAAACGAATAGTGGAATCTTCAGTACCAATGGTTTTTTAGCGGCTGGCCCAATCACCAGTTCAGTACCAACCACATGATCTTCCATTAACGGTTTGGTCGCCATCTGCGCCGTCATCACCTGCAGATCATCCCAGTGCGGCAGTTGATTCCGCGGCACCCCCATTGAGGTCATTGGGCCGTGATGCCCAACTGTTGATAAGCCCTCTTTCGCAAGCTGATGAATCAAAGTAACCGTGGGCTCTTCCACGGTAGCCACAGCCTCTGGCATACCCGCTTTCTTTTTCTGTAAAGAAGGCCCTTCTTTCCCTATCTGATCATCCGACAACTGCTTATGCGAACCATCACAAAAAGGGGCCCTGGCTGTCTGCTTACATGCACAAAGATAGGCCTCACCCTCTTTTTCAGCGAGAAATGACTTCGGCTTAAAATCTGTGCCCGCATGAGAACCATCACAAAAAGGCTGTTTCTTTGAACGACCACAGGTGCAGTAATAATATTCCTGCCCCTTCACCAGCACGACCTTTTTAGGCCGATTATCTGCAACAATCGAATGACTCATGCCCCACTCCAATTAAAATAACTTGCCCGCATTGTGGCGCACGGCCAGCAAAGCTGCAATGGGCATTAATCAGATAATTCAGCCCAGACATTTTTAATGTTCATTACCATCACAGCCAGTAATCAGGTGAACAATCTGCACAATCAAGCACCCATTATGATTTAAGGGTGATGGAAATTACTGGAATAACAGCAGAACCCGTTCATTATTCCGCAGTGAAAAGTCACACACGATGACATCAAAGATTTCTATTTAAGCGCGATCACGTTAAAGACCACCACCGTGTCATTGCGCAGATGAAACCAGGCTATCCTATCGCATCGCATCAATACCTGGCGCATCGATACCAGCATCAACCAATACCTCGGCCTGTAACCAGTCATCAAATGCATGGTCGCCCTGAAAGCCACGCTGCTCCGCGATGAGGTAGGCGACCTCTTCAATCTTGCGTTGTCGTTCGGCCGAATCGAAGCACAGCTCCTCATGATGCGTTACCACAAACTGCATCACCGGTTTTCTGATAATCGTTTTTTTCTTTCCCGCAGGTTTTTTCTGTGTCATTGAGGCCACTCCCTGTCATCAACTAACGTACGATAGTATATAACTAAGCCATCATTTAAACCCATTGTTTTTTCATGTAAGAAAAAAATAATCAGCAAGGCTTCACCATCAATTATTATCGATGATACAAAATGCCATCCCCATACCTTCAGGCACAGAGCGTGCCACCACCGCCGAGACATGACGCATACGTATCACATTAGAGGATTTAATGCTGAGTGCGAACACCAGCTCCAATTGTCTTAGTCTGGGTATAGAGAAGGAATCAGCTTTCAAAAAAATACCCGTTTTACTAATATCACTTGCCTGGCAACAAATTGTAGAACAACCTGGCAGTGAAATATAAACATTAACATCTATGAGTTTTCGCACTGAAATTCGGCGTTCCAGTAAGGTCAACTAAAGCCCCCATGGCACACCAGATCAATGCTCAATAAACGAGAAACCGTCACTGACACAAAAAAATTATTTGCTAGATCCATCTTCACGAATTGCCTCCTTCACTCCATGTTAAGAATTTCATACAGGCATAATATAACGCTCAATATCACTCGCGGACAACTCTAAGTTTCTGAGATGTAATTGCCCCACGCTTCAATAAAGGCATCGAATTATTCAACCCCACTCACGGCGTTGCGGGTAATGGCAATCAACCGTTCGGCGCGCATACCGAAGTAAAGATAGACCGTCTGACGGGAAAAGTGTCGCTTCTGAGAGACGCTTGATTTTACCAAAAAGCATCGTCTATTCTTCATCTAATCTGGGAAGTCTCTCGCCAGGATATCGACATGATGTCATTTTGAGACAACAAAATGTAAAAAGGAAGGAACAGTATGAATCAACGTATCAAATCTATTTTAACCAGCTCACTGGCTGGCATTGCCACTCTTTTTTCGGCTCAGGCCATCGCTGTGGACTTCACTTATGACGCAGAATTCTCAATAACAAATGGAATATCCAATGTCGAGTTTCCGGTGACGCTGTCTAATGCGCAGCCTCAGGATATCACTGCATACCGTATATACAGTATCGATGGCGCGACCGCGACTGATGTAACAACACTGGGATGCGGCGTGACTTCAACTGCGAATATAAAGAGTAGTTTTATTGCATCATCAAACGGTACCGATGCCTCGTTTAGCGCCGCCTGTAGCGGCATTCTCTCAGGCACATCTGCACGACTGGTGATCTCTGTTAACCAGACTCAGCCACTGGTAATGGCAGCAGGCCCCAGTGTTGTCGGCGTGAATGCCCTCACCAAAATTAGCTGGTCGCACAACGGCGGTTATTTTCAATGCCAGCCTTTTGTCACTAATGGCTTTAACCGAATCTGGTCTTCAGGCAATTTTGGCCTGGCCAGACAGGTGACTTCATCAAATCATGGTAGTACAACACTGGTCGCCTCTTCATCACCAGGGAGCGTATCATTTGCATTGCAATGTATCAGTACCGGTTCTGGTTTTGGTATGCCACCAGTGGCAGTGGTGGAGGTTACGGTACAGTAAATCGAACATATCCTCTATACAGGTAACCCAATTAGCTGTGTCACGTAAATGAACCGATTTTTGACAGGGAAGTCATAAAACTGGCCACGAAGTGAAGAAAACAGGACATATAATGGACGCTCCGAATATGTCCTGTTTGCTTTTTCAGGTATGGTTTATCATTCCCCGCTGGAAGGCAAGGCTGTGTAAATATGGCATACCATATTAAACTGAGTCCTTTGCACGATTTTTTTCACACCTGTAAGGTGAGCAGTACCGTTTTATACCCGTGTCTGCACAACTGGCGGGCGATGTGCGAGACCCACAGCAAGCGAGTGACTTTATCAAACAGCTTAACTTAACGGATGCGCAGCTTGAAAACGTGCTCAAATCGTTGGGGCTAGCCACAGCCAGCGCAGCCCTTGCGCAAGCGATCATCAGTGATCAGGTGCTGGTGGCGCGTACACCGTTGAGCCTGCTTAAGACCCCTTCCCCAGATGCCGGACAGGCGACTGATCATGCACCGGTCGAGGCGATAACCGCCAGGCCTGCTTCGCTGGGGCCGCATGAAGTGGGCGAGGCGGCGGCTGTTGTCAATGAAAACCGGGAAGAAGAGGTGCCACCACTGTGTCAGCGCAATAGCCTCACTGTCAGTTGCGAACATGGCCCTCTCTGGCATCGTTGTTCATAAGTCAGTTGTTTGCAGGGCTTCATCGTCACATCTCTTGCCGGAGAAAAAACGATCAGCTTACCGATGACTGACCGCCTTTTCTATCTGTTCAAATTATGCACTTATTTGTTGAATCCAAGTTATATTAGATAGAGGAGGATAACCACATGCAGAGATTCAAAAACATTCTTTTCATTGCTACACCTGACTCTGATAGTGAAGTTGCACTGGAACGCGCCATCACTCTGGCAAACAACAACCAGGCTCGTCTTACGGTTGTCGAGGTAATCGATAAAATACCGCCTAACATAAAGCTACCTGATGGTGCCCCGTCTCCCGAGGAGTTCCAGGCAAAGCGAGTGATGAAGCATCAACAGGTGCTGGAAGAACGGGGTGCTCCCTGGAACAACAATATCGAAATACAGATCAAGGTACTTATCGGTATACCATTTCTGGAAATTATCTACGAAGTTCTTCGTAACGGGCGTGACCTGGTAATTAAAGAAGCTGAAAGTAGCGGACTGCTGGACCGGGTGTTTGGTAGTGAAGATATGCACTTGTTACGCAAGTGCCCATGCCCGGTATGGTTGGTCAAGCCAAAATCACCCAGGGCATACCGCCGTATTCTCGCAGCAGTCGATGCCGATGATTTTTACCCGCCGGAAGAGTTAAACACACGGCATCGACTTAATCTCAAAATCCTTGAAATAGCGAGTTCATTGGCGCTGTCTGAATGCGCCGAGCTGCATGTGGTTCATGCGTGGAAGGCGATTGATGAGGGCGTTATGCGACATGCATTCGTGGATTTGTCGGAAGAAAAAATTGCACTTCATATTGAGGCTGAAAGGCAACAAAACAGACATAATTTGAATGCATTGATGAATGAGACGGTCAATAAATTAGACCAGAACACACTAGAATATATTAAACCTCAAACGCATCTACTTAAAGGCTATCCGCGCAAAAACATCCCGCAACTTGCCGGAGAAATTAAAGCGGATATCATCGTCATGGGCACAGTCGCTCGCACGGGTATCCCCGGATTTTTTATGGGTAACACGGCAGAAACCATTCTCAACCAGATCGACTGTTCAGTGATTGCGGTTAAACCGTCGGGATTTGAGACGCCGGTTAGCTTTGAGGAACGAATCTAGAGAGGAAAACTGAATCATGACTCCCGTATTTAGCGACGTCTTTACCGAAATGGCGGTGCTATTGATGGTGGCCGCCGTCATCGGCGCCATCGGTGTGCGGCTACGACAGCCATTAATCGTTGCCTTCATTGCGGTGGGTATTTTGGTAGGGCCGTCTGTGCTTGGCTGGGTGTCGGCCAATGATCAAGTCGATTTGTTGGCCAAACTGGGCATTGCCTTGCTGTTGTTCGTGGTGGGGCTCAAGCTGGATCTGCAGATCATCCGCACCATGGGTCCGGTGGCGCTGGCCACCGGGCTGGGGCAGGTCATCTTCACCTCTGTCGTTGGCTACTTTATCGCCATCGCCCTGGGAATGGACACGGTGACCGCCGTGTATGTGTCGGTGGCGCTGACCTTCTCTAGTACCATCATTATCGTCAAACTGTTGTCAGACAAACGTGAGGTCGATTCGCTGCACGGGCGTATTGCGATTGGTTTTCTCATCGTGCAGGACATCGTCGTCGTGCTGGTGATGATCGGTTTGACGGCCCTGGGTGAGGTTAATAACACGGCTGGTCTGGGCCAGGAAGCGATGGCCGTGTTGCTTAAGGGTGGGCTGTTTATTGCCACGATTGGTCTGTTGATGCGCTATGTATTAACACCCTTATTACATCAGCTAGCCCGTTCACCGGAACTGTTGGTGCTGTTCGCCATTGCCTGGGCCGTGGCCCTGGGTGCGGCAGGTGTCCACCTGGGATTTAGCAAGGAGGTGGGTGCATTTCTTGCGGGTGTGTCGCTGGCCTCCACCCCCTACCGCGAGGCCATAGGCGCACGCCTGGTGAGTTTGCGCGACTTTTTGCTGTTGTTCTTTTTTATCGATTTAGGCGCAGGGCTGGATATGACAACCCTGGGTGCACAGGTGCAACCAGCTATTATTCTTTCTCTGTTTGTGCTGATTGGCAATCCCTTGATTGTGATGACCATCCTGGGCTTGATGGGGTATCGCAAGCGCACGGGTTTTCTGGCCGGTTTAACAGTGGCTCAGATCAGCGAGTTTTCCTTGATTTTAGGTGCCCTGGGGCTTAGCTTAGGCCATATTGATGTCGATACCATGGGCCTAATCACCCTGGTAGGCTTGATCACCAT
This sequence comes from Gammaproteobacteria bacterium, assembly GCA_021648525.1. Taxonomy (GTDB): domain Bacteria; phylum Pseudomonadota; class Gammaproteobacteria; order SZUA-140; family SZUA-140; genus SZUA-76. Next base: position 6,210 of record JAKISP010000028.1, on the reverse strand, counting down.
CAGCGCCTCCACTTACATGATTTTGTACTCTCATCCCCTTTACGAAAAGATGGCCCCCTGGTTAGGCGTGTTTGAACGTAAGCGGGCCTATCGGGAAGAGGCCCTGGATCAGGCCAGGGATGAGCAAAGTTATGATGTTGTGTTGTTCGGTTTAGGGCGGTTTGGGGCCGGCATTGCCCGAGAATTGAGGCAGCGTGGCTATCGGGTGCTGGGGGTTGATTTTGATCCTGACCTGGTGCGTCGTCAGGAAAATAATGGCTATGAGATGCGTTACGGTGATGCCGAAGATCCGGAGTTTCTGGCCACCTTGCCGTTGGAGAAAATTCCGTGGGTCTTGAGCAGTGTGCGTGAAAAACCTGTTAATCTCGCACTGTTGCATGGCCTGTCTAATGATGGCTATCAAGGGCGAGTGGCGGTCACGGCACACACCTTCCTTGATGCGGAGCAATTAAAGCAGGCCGGTGCCAGCCGTGTGTTGATGCCTTATGCCGATGCGGCCGCGGAAGTGGCTGATCATTTATTTGATTCGAACACCAGGGGGGCGTCCGGCCTGGCTAGCGGAAAGAAGGCTGAGGGTGACGGTGATACTACGGATTCAAATGTTTAGCATGTAGAATAAGCGCAGGTTTATCGGATAAAAGGGAACAGATTTATTTACAGCCTCCTGGATAACGGTTCGTCCCTCACACGATCTATTCTTGTTCGTTATGTTTTTAATTTAACCGCTGTTCCAAAAACCATGATTTCAGATGAACCATCCATGATCGCGCTTGTAGTAAAACGAATACCTACAATAGCATCAGCTCCCTTTTCATGAGCGTTTGCAATTAAGCGTTGAACAGCGATATCCCTGGCATCGGTTAACATTTCCGTATAGCCTCGTATTTCACCACCAATGATGTTTTTCAAACCGGCCATTATATCACGCCCTATATGCTTTGCTTGAACGACGTTACCTGTAACCACACCTACTATTTCTTCTATTTCTTTACCTGGAATTGACTCAGTGGTTGAATAGATCATAAAACCCCCTTGAAAACATAACGTTTAGTATGAGCCTAATATTTTAGAATGCAGTGACAAAATATGTCGATCTCTATGTTTGTTATAACTCATTTTTCATTGCCTTAGACAGCTGATTCCTTTTCGTTTGCCTTTTTTCGTTGTATAACACTTACTTCTTTCAATTTAACAGATTGCTTTGCAGTATAATTATCAACCATTGCCTGTATTTGAATCGCTTGTGGACTGCTGTTCATCATCTCCTGTAACTTTCTTTGTGCCATTGCTTCAGGTCGATTATCAACGAACTGAAAAGTAGACTCACCACCGTTCAGCTTTCTAAAACGGCATTTGCAACCGATTGACTTCTATTTTTATGCATTTTGTCAGCGTAGACATTCACTGGTAGATCCTTATTCTATGGTTAACAGCCACGATCCAGCACATGACAAAGCTAAGGAAACACCCATGATAAAGCTTGAAAACATAATAATCCAGCTATAAGTTATCACGTAGAATTTCAACGCATCGCGTCAATGAAGGGATTCCACGACAGGCGAATGCAGAGGATGAATGTACCGGACGCTTTTTTGGGGGGGGCGGTTTAAGTCTCACCTAATCGGATAGCCGGGGGTTTCTCTCCCCCAGCTTCCACAACACCTTTCTATTACCCATAAGTTATGTACTCTGTGCGAGAATCCAGCCTCGCGAAATATCATTTAGTCGTTTCCAGCCTCGCCACAATGTTGTTATTCCTGGGTCTCCATCACCCGCCCTTCCTAAAAACCCTCCAAGCATAGCAATCCACCTTTGACTTTAAACACCGGCACGATTAACGATAACTTAAATTTGTTTTTAAACATGCATAACTCTTATAGAATTAGATATTAACCAACCTTTCAAAGGTTGTTCGTAAAAAATACCAACTAATGCCAGCGAATTCTTTCGCCTCGATTTTCTCTATCTAGCAAATCCCAAAAAGCTTTTTGTGCCATTTTTTGAACCTGCATCGAAGCACTACCTTCAAAAGTCATATCAACAACCTTTCCATATATTGCTTCCACTTTATTTGACTCGAACGGTGGGAATAACTTCAGACCATCCAGTGCAGCTTTTTTATCGTAAAGGGGATCCAATTGCCTGGCGCAATCAACATGCATCCATATTATAAAGCTCCTTCTTACTATAGTTCGGTGATTACTATTTTCCACAGCTTCTTTTTGTCTTGCCTTAAGCTCTTTCTTATCCTTTTCTGTCATACTAAAAAAATCGGGAGGGCCAGGAAAAGGTACTATCTCTATAGTATCAACCAAACTAGGTAGATCTTCATAATCACAAGATGCATGAGCAGGTGACAACCAAATCAATGCCAACAATATTAATGGTATATATGTCATTTTTATCATAGGAACAGCAAGCGATTTAAAAATCGATAAATGAAATATTTTATCCTTTAACATGTGTCTAAATTGATACCATTCATCCCATTTAACATCTAAATGTTTAACATTTTCTTTCATAACGCCTCCATTTGTTGGCCATGCCAACATGCGTTTAATCAATAACCACCCGCAGAGCGGGTGGTATGATGAAAGCCCCCAGAGGGGGCTATGTCACAGCCCGGCCAATCTCATCTGCTCTTGGCGCTTCTCTTCTCGCTCTTGATTTTTGATGTACTCTCTAATCATCTGCTCATTCAATCCAACTGTACTAACGCAATACCCTCTCGCCCAAAAATGACGACCTGAGAAAAAGAGAAAGGAAAAGGGGTCAAGTATCATATTGACTTATTTATCCTGGCCGCCAGCTTTTTATCAGCTTGAAGCATTTTCTTCAGCTTTGTAATAATGCTAGCAACGCTACCGGATCGCTTTAACCCAAATTTCCTGGCTATATCAATCAATCGATGATCACCTTGCTCTTGGCACACGTACATTGCTATCCATCTTGGATGGTTCGTACTGCCTCTTTTTCCTGTCAAAATAGATTTTACCGTCACTTCAAAAACAACAGACACTTGTTTGATTAGTTTATCCATATCGGGCTTAAAATGATATTTCTCTTTTTCTGTCACTTCACCGCCTTCTTTCTCTCGCTGATCGTAGGCCCATGACCGAAATACTTCACTTCCAAGATAGGGAGCCATATTGCCTTTATTGTAAAATTGCTTTATTTCTTCATCTATTCCCAGCTCAATAAAAGCTCTATATCGGGCATGCACTTTCGCTTTTACTTGCAATTGATCCAGAACCTCTTGCGGGTATAACCAGGCTGGGTAAGCTCTTTTCATTGCATAATATTGATAACTAGACCAGGGGTAGTCCTTTAGGTTGCTGACAATTTTAGCTTCGAGCGGATTGCGGTGGATATACCGAGAAAGCTGCAATTGATAGCTATCTTCTTCGATCAGGATAGCTTTATAACGTCCACGAAACAAAGGGCCATCTGTTTTTCGCAGGCGATTATGCCGCTGAGTATAGACGCCACTGATGTGCCGCATCGCTCGCCCTAAATTGCCTTCTGGTGTTTTTATCAACAGGTGATAGTGGTTTGACATCAGGCAATAGCACTGAATTTCTACTCCAAATCGTTTATGGGCTTCTTCTAGTGTGCATAGAAATTCTTCATAGTATTCTTGACCGTGAAATATTTTTTGCCTGCCTCTCCCACGATTCATCACGTGGTAATATGCGTTTTCGTATTCTATCCGTATTGGTCTTGGCATCGGTTAAGATTATCAGATCATAAAACATAGTGCAATATTGCACCTGACCCCTTTTCTGTTATATTTTCTTTAGAACCCAAAGGAAACCAATATAAATACACCTGTTTGATTAGTTTCTTTGAATCTAATTTGCGTTTCACCCGCTGGTAGTGCTTGGTTTTCAGTTACACCATCAGCAAGAACTTTTGATGATGGATCGGTTACATAGCCAACACCAAGATTCCAGCTATCTGCACTACCTTTTGATCGTCGAAATCCGACCATCCAGCCCAAACCAATAGCCTCAATAATTTCGTCTGTTCCAGGTTGAATAGCAACGAATGGGCCATGCCCCCAACTGCCAGCCGGAGTAAGCCCCAAGAAACTCTTTCCGTTATTCTTTGGCGTAAAAAAGTAATGTGATTCAAGCATTATTCTAGCAACATTATTTTTCTCTTCTGAAACCCTTACAATTCCATTCTCATCAAGCTCTGCACTTGTCACGCGACTATTTTCACCAGTATCAACAGTTAAGGACAGTCCAACACCAAACTTAATTCCAGCAAACTCCCTTTCAGATTCAGCGTATGCAGTTGAAACAGTTAACACTCCGAAACATGAAAAAATTAAAATTGTTTTTAAAAAACACCTCATTATCCCTCTCCCCCGATGTAAGAACATTAAAATATAACGCCATGCTCAGCGGCGTGCTAAAGGGGCGCAACTTTTGCGGCTTTTTGCAAAAGACGTGACGCTTTAGCATGTCCGCTGGAGCATTTTGGACGAAGCCGCTATCGCGGAGAAAAGCCACTCAGCCTGTTTTATTGTTTAATATGTAACCTCACCCCTCATTTCGAGGGGTGGTTCCCCACGAACAAGAGGTTACATCACCATGACACCATCAATCGATTCAATATTCAAGTCTGATTATCAAACACATCTGCAACACCTTCGGCTGAAGGGGCTTCAGCCTAAAACCATCGAGGCTTATTCTCGTGCCATTCGCCGTATTGGGGGCTATTTCAATCATCAATTGCATGATCTTTCTGATCCGCAGTTGCTGGCTTATTTTTCTGATCTGCTGACGACGCACTCATGGAGTGCGGTGAAGCTTGATTTGTACGGGCTGAAGTTCTTTTATCAGTATGTGTTGAATAAGCAGTGGGTGAATGTCGATCTGATCAAACCACCCACGGCGAAACGATTACCTGATATTCTCACCAAAGAGGAAGCGGAAAAACTCTTTATGGCAACTCATAAACTGAGTTATCGTGTTTTTTACTTTACTGTTTATAGCCTTGGTTTAAGGCTCAGTGAAGGGTTGCATCTGGAAGTAGGTGATATTGATGCGCATCGTCTGCGGGTACACATTCGGGATGCCAAAGGCAATAAGGATCGTTTTGTGCCCTTGCCTGAGATGACGCTGAGGGTGTTGCGGCGTTTCTGGGCGGTTCATCGCAACCCGGTGTTGCTATTCCCGAATCGTAAAGGCGGGTTAAAGGGGAGTAATGCCGCCATCACGCCGCTTGACCGAGGCGGTGTTCAAACCACGATGAGCAAGGTCGTAAAGGCCTGTGGGATAAAAAAAAGATCACGCTACATAGCTTGCGCCACAGTTATGCGACCCATCTGATTGAAGCTGGGGTTGATCTGCTGGAGGTGCAGAAAATTCTTGGCCACCGGAGCATATTAACCACCACCCGTTACACCCACCTAACATCGCATACCGATCGCAACGCAAAGCAGTTGATCAATGGTTTAATGGATGGCTTTTCCATTCAATGGGAGGGTGTCAAATGAGACGTCTCTCATCCATCATCAAGCAATTTGAACCCACATTTCTGGCTCAGTATTCAGGGCAAGTGTTACCGTCTCATCAAAAGGCGTTGCGGGATATGAAGGGCTGTCGATCTCATCAGAGCCTCAGAATGAAAGTGGGCTGCTCTCAGTGCGATCATGCCATGTTTGTACCGCACTCCTGCGGCCATCGTAACTGCCCGCATTGTCAGGCGCATGAGAGCCAGCAGTGGCTGGAGCGCCAGCTTCAAAAACAGGTGCCCGCGACCTATTTCTTATTAACCTTCACGCTACCTGCCGAACTCCGCTCATTGGCATGGCACCATCAACGCCAACTATATTCGATGATGATTCAGGCCGTATGGCAAACGGTGCAAACGTTCACGGAAAATGACAAAAAACTTCAAGGGCGTGCCGGGGCAATTGCGGTATTGCATACCCATTCCCGCCGCCTCGACTTTCATCCGCACGTACACCTGGTGATGCCTGCGGCAGCGATTGATGCCAGGCAACGCTTGTGGCGAACCAAATCCAAAAACAAGGCCGACTACTTGTTTAACCACATAGCACTGGCTAGTGTCTTTCGAGCCAAACTGCTTAGTGCCATCGTTGATGAGGGACTAACGCTTCCGGCAAAGTACCCTAAAAAATGGGTGGTTGATTGTCAATCAGTCGGATCGGGTGAAAAGGCACTGGTTTACCTTGGA